>JANPHB010000111.1:0-10258 GCA_031424235.1 Pirellula sp. | reverse complement strand
CTCAAACGATATCGAAAGCATGTTCGTGGGCCAACAAAACCCAGGCCAAAACGCAAGTTCAACGGCTCAAGACACGTCGCAACTCAAGCTCTACTCAATGCAAGGTAATGACGGCTTTACAGGATTCATTGAGGACAATCGCATTACACTCGGTGAACGTGGTGACGCCTGTGGTGGAGTCTTGGACCGTCTCGCAGCTCACGTCAATACGGAGGAGCAAGTCGTCGAAACCCGTGAAATAGCACCACACTCAAGAACAAGACATTGCGAAGTAGCACCGCCACTGGATTGACGCAAGGCGATTTCTTTGCCGTTTCCTGCGCCATCGCATCCGCCAAAACGCCTCCAAGCCGCTCCATCCATCGGACACTGCGGGGCCATTCGAAAAGCCCTCGAAGGAGATCTGCCGGGATACCGTTCTGCCCCACTCCGCTACCCACAATGCCGCCCACGACGGCCGCCGTGGTATCGGCGTCTCCACCGCATTCGATGATGGCGGTTAAGGCCCGTTGCAAGTCGCGGGGATGACCCAGCCACGCATGAATACAGGCTGGGACTGTGTCGTAAGCGTAGCCTGAAACACCACGAGACTGGCCGATCGAAAAACAATAGTCTTGGGTCGATTCTCCTACTTCAACGCTGGAAACGGCTCGCTGCATAAGTTCAATTAGTTCTTCGTGTTCGTTTCCGAGAACTCGTTTCAACGCGTTCAGCCAACGCTCAGCATCGACCGTTTCGTTTTGTCGTGACTCGCGCGCGGCCAAGGCAACTGCGATCGCTCCAAAACCCGCCTTGGGGTCGCGATGAGTGAGGCTGGATGAAGCTCGCACAAAACGAATCATCAGATTTTCATTATCGATGGCAGCGCCAAAAATGGCCGCTCGCATGGCGGGCCCATTGCCAGCCGAGTTCACTCCCGATTTTTCGTAAGAGTATCCGAGCCAAAGCTTGACGCAACTGATTGCCGTCGTTTTGCCAACGCCAGCTGGCAGCGCCAACAACCACCAGCGGAGCCTCCGGGCAAACCGCTTGACGAAAAGATCGACATCCCCTCCGGATTCGATCATTGACTGAGCTACCATACACGTGTGCTCAGTATCGTCCGATATCATCCCACGACCGAAAAAGAATCGGTATCGATCCGGCGGACCGAGCATGAGAGCCGCACGTTTCCTCGGTAAGCCTTCATAGGGCAGCCCAAGTGCATCGCCCAGGGCAGTTCCTAAAATGCAACCAACGATCGCCGAGGTTTTTGCGTTCATACAAGTAGTAAGCGAGTCATTTATGCTCTTTCAAAATCGATGAACTCAGCTGGGACGTTATCGGTTAGCCAAACTCCGTTCGCGGACAAATGGAATGGATATCCAGCCGCGTTCATCCTAGCCGAATCGACGGTAAGGAGAATTGGAATTCCTCTCCGCGAGCCGACTTTGCGAGCGGTTTCGAGATCCGCTGACAAATGGACATGGTTGCGAGCACGTTTGCTTAGTCCTTCTTGGCGAATTCGTTCTATGAAATTCGCGACCGTTCCATGATACAGCTCACCCGGTGGTACTCTGGGGGCCAAATTGAGTTCGACACCTTCGACAGAATGCCCTTGGCTGGCGCGAATTCGCAAGCCGTCGTCGCTCAACGCAAATCGCTTCTTGTCATTCTTTGCGACGACCTCGTGTAGCAATTCCAAAGAAATGGATTTGCCCCGCTCGTTTGCATTGGCGATGAGTTCTGAAATCGGCAGCCAACCTTCAGCATCGAGCTTCATACCTATAACCTCTGGTTGATGTCGAAGCACAAGGCTGAGAAACTTACTGATGGAAACGAGGTCATGCTTCATAATTTGCCCGCAGTCGGTTGTGGTTCGTTGGAGTCCAGGCTTTGGTTGCTCGCCCCAAAGAGTTGTTTTCATTGAATTATTCCCGGCAACGATTCGCATTTTATCAATCATTTCTCGAAGAGATAACGGGGTCAAGCGTCACGCTTCGTCCTCACAACCGATACAGTCGGATTCGTTTACCATCAAATCCTCAACGACAGACTGCAAACTGTTGGAATGGATTTGCTGGCGACTAGTCTGAGATCTATGAGCACACAATCGAACTCCATCTTGCGAATCGCTTCTTTTGGCTTAGCGGCTTTTGGGCTGAGTTGCGTTGGTAACGCGCAGACCGAATCGCTGCCAGAGAAGAAATCACCGCCTAAAATTGCGATGGGACACGCTACATGCGAGAGCGAAGTTCTACCCATCAAGCGAGCGAAGAAGACAGCTAAACCGGTTGCAGCCGACTGGACGACGATGGCGTCAACATATACGCACGACCATCAAGGGCAACGCGTGGATCAATATGCCATGGAGGTCGAACCTCAGTCCAACGAGCGTCCGGATTTCGTGAAAAGCGGCTTTCGAAGCAGTCGAAGTTCCTTGCAAGTAGGTTTCAGCGCGGACCACTATCATACGACGGAACAATGGGGACAACCGGTCCGTCCCTATGGCGAGTGGCGATACCCAAACAGGCCGTTTAGCGTACCTTATGGCCAATGGGGGCCTCAGTTACCTCAAGTCGTCGTCGGAGGCAATCAATGGAATGTGATTGCTCCACGATCTTTCAATCCGGGCATGCTCAATCCAGGGTTAGGACCAGCTGGGCAAATGGCAAATCCTAACGGCAACGCAATTGGCCTCGGCATCGTAAACGGAAACGGAAACGCCCAGCTAGCACCCAATGGCAACGGGGGGGGGAATGGAAATGGAGGATGGAGTGGAAATGGCAACCCAAATCAAGGTTGGGGCCAAAACAACGGAATGGTTAATGGTTTTGGCGTAGGTCCAATCAACGCATTGCCGGCAGGCCAGGACGAATATTATCAACAGGCACCAACGTATTTCCCGCCGAGCAGCGGTTTCCAGTCTCCATTTAAGAATTAGCGGATTGTAGCGCCAAGCCAGTATGAAATTCCGGCCAGACAGGCCTTGCCCAGAACGGCTGTAGACCGTAGAACATTGTGTATCGCACCTATAGCTCAATTGGATAGAGCATCGGTCTACGGAACCGAAGGTTTCTGGTTCGAACCCAGATAGGTGTACTTCTTAAGTGCAGACGGGGCAATGACTTAGGGCAATTTATCCTTCATTTGTTGCCGAGTCAATCTGCAAAGTGTGCCAGGCACACTTTTGACGTCCCGTCATTTTTCGAGTTGCTTGTGTAGTTCAAGTGCTTCTCGCTGAACTTCACCTGGGGCGTAAAAGCGGCTCGTAACCTCCCAGGATGAGTGTCTCAGCACACGGGTGATAATTAATGGGCTTACGCCTTCTTCGCGAAGCCTCTCCGCCAAAGATCGCCGTAGGTCGTGTGCAGAAGCAAACTTTACCGTTGGGCCGCTGTACGGAGCGGCCTTCCTAACTTCTGCTGTCTGATTCTTCCAAGTCAGGAATGCGACGCGATCCTTTTCGCTCCCCCTCACTAGCACGTTGGCATGGAAGCCAATCTTAGCGATCACTCGACTCACCCAGTCGGTTTCAGGACGTGAGTGATTCATTTTTCGTACGCGAGGATCGATTACCGTAGTCGGGTTAAAGATCCATCCAGTTCTTTGCTCCTCTGGAATTTTCCCTAGCAGCAGGTTTTTGAGTCCAGGAAGCATTGGGATGGTCTCATCGTTTCCGTTTTTCTGAGCGTCGCCCGGGATAACAATGTAGGGGTACCCTTTTGCAGGCCAGATTGGATGAATTGCTTGCTTATCATCCCATGAAAATCGCATGATTTCACCCAATCGAAAACCACTTTCCCACAGGCCATCTAAAAGGAATTGCCAAGACGGTGCCGCATTCAGCCCCACGACATGAGGTGTAGACTCTTTGAGCGTGACAAATTCGGCTTCTGTCAAGGGCCGACCTTTCATCGCTCGCTGCTTAATCCTCCCAAACTTTTCAGTTCTGGGTTTCGTATCGAGCCAGTGTCGATCATAAGCCCAATTGAGAGCAGCTAAAATCGATTTCATGTATCCTCGCACCGTGTGTATGGAGCGACTACGATTCTTGCGGCTAGACGCGCCGCTAAGCAATTCGTTCTTTAGCTTGATTAAGGCAGTAGCGGTCGCCATATCCTTCAAACATTGAGGCTGCACAATCTTGAATGCGATATCGAGCCGACTTTCCGCATTCAATGCTGCTGACTCCCTTTGATGAGCAAGGTGTTCCGTCGTGTATCGATCGCGAAACGCTTCCCATGGCATATCAGGGCCTGCCTCGCATTTTGGTTGGGTTTGTATCCCAAGTAACAACTTAGCTTCTAACTCCTTAAGTTGACGCTGTGCTTCCTTTTCGTCATAGCTTCCCGTCGATATGCGTACGTCGCGTTTTGTGATTGGGTCGGTAAACCGCAACTGGAGGGGGCGACCGTTTGGGCGAGCAATCCGTACGAAGGTTGGCTCGTCGACAACTTTCTCTATGTTTCGTTTCATGGTTCGTTTGCGGTGCCTTCTTTGTTCGTGTCTCCGTCGTCCGGGTTTTCTTCCCATGGTGCAGTCGCAGGAGCGTTAGGACAATCCGCATGCGTCAACACGTAGTCGATCCAGTCCGCACCCAACACGTGTCCGCGTCGATGGATGTAACGAACCGGCAGTCCTCTTCGACGTGCCGCTCGAAGAGTCGCATCGCTATAGCCATGGTCACGCAGATCGTCTAGCGAGTACAACGCGTCTCGCCATATACCAAGGGCTCTTCGTCGAGCCACATCCCGCTTTTTCAAGATGACACCTGAAACAACTGGTTCCAAATATGGTTTGCTCGACATTGCAACTGGATTCATAAGACCATGTACCCAAAAAAGGAAAGTGATCGGGGCGAAGCGTACTGCGTACGCGTCGTTCAAACGGACCACCGTCCTTTATTCTGTCGAGTAGGGAACGCTCCCTACCTACTGGGCGCAATATGCAGGGGGGACTCTCCTCAAGCTGCATATGATTGAAAGAATGTTGACTTTACCTTGCAAGGAATTGCATAAAAGTCTTTCAATTTATTCAGGTATACTTCGCGATACTTTTCGCTTTCTGTTCTCCCTTCTTCTCTTTCTGCGGCAAATCTCGTGCATACCCGCAGCGTTTAAATCGATTTGCGACACCTGACCGCGAAACACCTCAGTGATAAACTCCTCGTCCGTCTCCCTTTGTGGGTTGCCCTCCATTCTCGGATTTGTAATTTCGAAGAGCACACTCTCAAATCCAGAAAAGAGTTCGTAGAACTTCATAAAGTACTGCGTCAAGGATGCATTTTGCGAGAGCCCAAGTTTCTTGAAATCTGGCATGCGACCTGCGAGGTGTCTCGAGAGCTCTGATTGACTCATCGAAATAAACTCACCGAGATTAACCTGGTTGATCCACGCGGCAGCTTCATCTGATGTTTCTCCGTTCTCATAAGCCAACTTTACTAATTCACAAAGGCCCGCGGTAATACGTTCAACAGGAAGGCCAATATCTTTGTTACGGCGGATATTGCGAGGCAGGAACTGCTTGTGTGCAGATGTGCTTGCAATCCTCTTTAGATCCCGCAACGCCGATGAAAAATGCCAGTGGGCGGTACGATACAAATACGCTTCCTTCCCGGAAAACAAGTATTCGAAGTAGATTGCAACCGAACTCAAAAGACTTTGCCGAAAGAGTTGTGGGTGATCCGCAATATGTTGGCCTGGGTGAACGTATTGAACATCGAGCATTTCCATGGAACCAGCGAGTTTCTCGTCATATCTGAGAGGGGTGGTATGCGGAATCACTCGGCGTGCGGAAGCAACAAACTGCTCCCGCTCCTTGGGAGTTAAAATGAAGGACTTCTGCGAATGCCGGGCTGGGGGAGCGTCTAACGGATTGAATTTTCGGGATTTAGGATAGGTAGTTTCGCAGAACTCTGCGAATCGAAGCAAGAGACCGATAAGTCTTTTCGCGTCTTCGAACATCAATCGCTCTACTTCATTGAGGCAGTTGACCTTTGCTTGTTGATTAAGCTCTTTTTTCTCCTGAGTCCAGATCCGTTTTGCGGTTCTCCACTTCAATCTTGCTACGTCTCGAAGTCGCTCAAGCTCGTCCAGAAGCTGCTTCTCAAATTCCGCAATCTGGTCATCCGTCTCCTTCCAGTCCGCACCAAAAATGTCCTCAAACGTCCGCAAATTCGACATAGTTTCTCTCCCAACATGAATTTCAGAAAAATGGACGGATGCAAATGCAGTCCGCTTGGTGCAAATTCTATGCAGGACAGAAAGATGTAGCCCATGCTCAGGGAGGCGAGATCCGTTTAAATCCCGCCCCTCGGATTTTGGCCGGATTTCGCTACCCTAAATTTTTTCTGTTGGACAGTTGGTTCTAAGGGCGAAAACAGTCGAAGCAACCGCGAAGGCGTTCCATTTTGTCCAAGAAAACTTGAAGTCGCTCTTTCAGATTTCGAAGATCGGAAATGAGGTTGTCCGCATAAGCTTCGATGAGGGACGATCCCGAATTCCGCTTAACCTGCACCACGAGTGCATCAACTGGTGTACACTCCAAAACCATTTTTGATTTGCCTTGGAATACCGCTACGGTCTCTTGGCTTTTCCGGAAACGCTTGCGGAAGGATATCACAAAGCGAAAGTCGTCCTTCTATTGTGCCGGTGTTCACCGTTCGAAAGCCTTTTTCCAGATCGTCTTTATTCAGGAGAAGGAATGGGATGGACTTGCCAATCCCATCCGTCAAACGATCGATGAACTCCTTGGGATACTCGTTCGCTCTTGATGCTAAAACCGTGCCTCCGAGAGAAAGTCGAACGGACCTTGCTGAAATTGCTGCTGAAACTGCATTGAAGGCGAGAAAGATCATCGACGAACGAAGGATTCGAGACTGGATCAACAACCGGGATGTTGAGAATGCCATGTTGAATGATCTCGACGACCTAATGTTCAGCGTTAAGGGCCGGTATGACTTGCCACTGACGGGGACTGACATTGATGAGTTGCTGGAGTCGATCATACGAGTTACCAAGCGAAGGGAAACGCAGTCGTGATTACTCGCCAGGAAGCGAATGAGCCCAATGATCAAGCAAGATCAATGTCGATTCTATTTGGAAGCAAGCAAATTGAGTTCCAACTGTCGTACTCTAACCGCAAAACACTTTCGATAGACATTCATCCAGATTTGTCTGTGGTAGTTACGGCTCCAACAAACACAGAAGATGTCGCCGTCGAGCAAAAGATGCATAAAAGAGCATCATGGATTGTTCAGCAACAGCGATTCTTCGAGAATTACTTGCCAACCATCCCACCACGCCGTTATGTTAGCGGTGAGTCACATCGCTACCTGGGACGCCAGTATCGACTTCGAGTCCAAAAAGGCGCTCAAGAGTCTGTTCAAATGGCGAGAGGCCAGATCAATGTCTACCTCGAAGATCCATCCAGCCATGCACGAGTCAAATTGATGGTGACTCAGTGGTTTCGGCAACGAGCGAAAGTGATCTTTCAAGAATTGTTTGATGCCATGTTACTGAAATCTGAACGGACTGGCGTTACTGCTTCGACTTTTGAACTCCGACGAATGAAGAACCGATGGGGAAGCTGCACGAGCGATGGTAAAATCTTGCTGAATCCCGATCTGGTCATCGCTCCAAAAATGTGCATCGAGTACGTTATCGTTCATGAGTTATGCCATTTAAAGGAACACAACCACAGCCCTGGGTTTTACCGGCTGCTACAATCACTTATGCCTGATTGGGAACAACGGCGTGAACGATTGAATCGTTGTGTTGTCAATTGACTTGTCTCGCTACGGCATTAAACAAGTAGGTCAGAGAAGGCAAACCACGAAAAATTATGATGGATCTGACCGAGAAGCGATAACATTAATCGTTGATGTTCGGAGCATTCAAACAAAAACCAAAGGAATTTTGCAATGACAGTTCAAACCAATCTTCGGGGAAGGCTTCGCAATACGACGCTTCCGTTAGGGAATGGATTGCTTCCACTTTTTGAATGTGTCGTAAACTCAATTCATGCTATCGAGGATCGCAAGGCGTCGAATGGAAAAATAGAAATTTCCATTCTTCGGGATAAGCAGAGGGATTTGCAATTTGATGATTCAAAGTCAACAGCTGCAAAGCGGATAGGCATCGACAACGAGAGTGCGTTGACTCTGCTTAGCGGCTCGAATGCAGCCGACCAACCGATCGATGTGCTGGGGCGAAAACGACATCAATATCAATCCTTGGGACTTTTTCATGACATCAATAAACTCCGATTCGATTTCAAATTCGGACTTTGTTGAACCATTGGGTAATCCGATGTGGGTTCCCTCCATCAAACAAGCTTCAATTCTCTGCCGTGACATCGACTGAATGAACTCCTTCATCATCCCTGGTTTTCGTCCATGCATGCGGAGATCACCAGTGTAAAGAACTGTTTCCCATTCGCTTTTAATTTGGAATGCCAAACTCCCGCCAATAGAGTGATCGACAGAGAAGGCCGTTACCTTAAACTCACCGATTTCAATCGTCTGCTTGTCCTCGATTTTACGATGTCGCCCCTGCGGAAGGCAGACTTGATTCGCAAATAGGCTCCCAGCCAGCATCATTTTGGAAGTGATCGAAGACGCGTAGACCGGAATTTCCGATCGCGTGAACGGAAGCAAACCACAATGGTCGAAATGTGCGTGAGAGAGAAGAATCGCATCGATCGCTGGTTGTTCCGACATACTTGGAGCCCGATCGCGATCCACTTCAAAAAGCCCTGGAATATCCAAGAGTATTCCTTTTTCTCTTAACTCCTCAGCACCGAGTTTTTTCAGTTCGAAAGCATCGAGTGGATTTCGAAGTTCATCGAACAAAGGCAAACCCACGTCGATAATGATGCGACTCGACTTTCCGCGTATTTCAACACAATTGCCACCAACTTCATTGCTCCCGCGATACACTATAGTTTCCATACTTGAACGATCCTTTCCTATGTCGACTCGACGCGTTGGTGTCACTTCGTCATTCGCCGATGAATGCGAGGCACCAATACCAATTTGCCAATATATAGCCACAAACAGTTGACACCTTTGGTCAACAGTGTCGGAAATTATTTATTCGCGTCTTTAAAAGTCAGGTTTTCAGTGATCAACAAGCTCGATTGTCGTAAGTTCATCTGGCACGAAATCATCTTTGATTGTCGATGCCAAGTCGAGTAACTGTTGGAAGTGGACACCCGGATTCCTCGACCTGCGTAGCCAAACAATCAACGCTTCCTCGTTCCAACCATCCTTGCCGAACAAAAAGAGTTCAGACATTGCGAGTGACTTGCGTTGTCCATCATCCGTGTCCGCGATCGAAGGTTCGATTGTGCGATATGCGAGAGTCTCTGGTTGGTTCTCAAGATAGTTGGGCCGCCTCGTAACCATCGATCGAAATTGGTACTGGATTGTCCGAAGAATGTTTTTCACTTCTTAATCCTCTTGCTATTCAGTTCGGAGACAAAATGTCCAATCGTTTTTATCCGATTGCCATGTGACGAGATATTCGACACTTTTTCGAATGATGCTAGAGTTTCTATCGCGGAATTGGAGCTCCACATTGAGACGGTAAATTTTGTCCACTCCTTTGGTTGAGTCGACGAGGTCAATCGTGCCAGCTTTGAGAGCCTTTGTTTTGGCCTCGACTACAGACAAAACTTGATAAGCGATGGGACGCTTGAGGAAGATGGCTCCGATTGCCATCGACCGTTCCTTCACGAGATTAGATTCGCCGCCAATCCATTTTTTCAGTTCGACTTCCACGTAAGCCTGAGCATTGCTCACATTTTGAGCGGTGCCTAAATTGCATCCGGGGAGGAGCATCAGAACAAAAAGGCATGAAACCAAAAGAGTTACGCGACGTCCATTTCTTGAGTTGTGTTTTGACGATAGGAATGGAAAGTGATTCATGAGTGACTCCAAGCTAAAAGCGATGACTTAAACAATGCGTTGACTGGAGTGACCGACACTCTGCAACGCACTAACTAGGATTACCCGAGTTTGCGACATACATGGGTCGCACTGGGAATGGACTAAGCCAATAAGAGTTGGCAAAGTTAGCCAGTGTCTGGACGTTAGGACTCAGCTAGAAGTTAAGCGTTCATCGACAACGCATCTTCGAGCTTCTTTCGAAACTGAGCTTTGAGAATCTCTGGCCTCATCACTGTAACTTCTCCAGACCATCGCAGTAGCCAATTGAGAATTTCATTGAGTCCATCGACGTTGAAGGTCACAGAGATGGATTTGGAATCGATGCGT
>JANPHB010000110.1:0-28598 GCA_031424235.1 Pirellula sp. | reverse complement strand
TAACCGCAACGCCAAACCAAGTTAGAAACCGAAAAAAGATGAAGCAGCCTAAAATAGAAAAATCAAACCAGCCCCGCTGGCTCGGTCACCGCTGCGCTGCAAAAATGGGGCTCCGACAAACAAGCGTTCGCTTGTTTAAGGGCTAATGCTCCTCGCGATCGATTTTGCGTTCCTGCCTGACAAATTCGACCGTACTTGCGAGCTGCTTGCACCATGCGACGCCCCTCACTGACGTTATGGCTGACCGGCTTCTCGCAATAGACATCTTTGCCAGCTTGCATGGCCCAAATGGTTGCAAGCGCATGCCAATGATTCGGAGTCGCGACGAATATGACGTCGACTGACTTTTCATCGTATACCAATCGCAAATCCTGCACCTTTTTTGGCATCGGGCGATTCATCTTTACGAGCAACGCACCGACTTCATCGGCTCGATCCAAATCAGGATCGCACACGTAGGCAATATCGCAGTCTGTTAGCTTGGCTAGTTCTTGCGCATGAGCTTTGCCGCGAATACCGCAACCAATGATTGCTGCGGTAAGTTTCTCATTCGCACTTACCGCAGCATCTGCTGAGGCCACCCGCGCCACAGGCAAACTGACTGCAGCTGCAGCCATAATTGAGTCTTCGAAAAAGCGTCGTCGATTTAAAGTATTCATAGCCTGCCGTTTCAGGATAGTCTCACGTAAGTGTAGAACAATTGTCCTCAGTTGTTCATCGCCTCTTATTACTTCAAGTCAATTAGGGGCAATCGTTCTACAATGATCACTTAAGGATTTGAGTCGATTCCGCCTTAGCCTTTGCCAATACGTCGGCTAAGCTCACAGGCTTACCGCCCTGGCGCTGGCTTTCGTCGGCAGCTTCCATAAAAGCAAAAATTTCGATCGTTTCTTCGGCGCTTACCGGCACGACACCGGTTCGAAAAAACCGAGCGATTTCGCGACAAAGCGGTTCGTACCCACCTTTCTTTTCACTTTGAAGAATCGACTTGCTTCCGTAGACCACGGCTCCTGAGTCCGAATTACCTTGGACGATACCACGATACGTGCCGATTCGTCCGTCCTTCCAGACTCCTGTCACTTGATCGTGCATTGGGCCTTTCGTTCGCACGACCGTAACGCATCCCGTCCCCATCAAAGTGAACAGAGCTTCGATACCATGGATACCGTAGAAAAATAAGTCTGGCGTGCCAGTCTGATACGAGCAAGGTCCCCAAGTCGTTACTCCCAGCGTTTCACCCGCCGCAGGATTTCCAACCAGTTCGCGAATATTGTCACCAAAACGCAACGACGAACTTGAGAAGCAGCGAATATTGTGTCGCTTTGCCAATTCAAAAATTGCGACGGCTTCCGCCAGAGTGCCTGCAACGGGCTTGTCAATAAAGACGGGCTTGCCAGCCTTGAAGATTTCGCGAGCCTCTTGTAGATGAATTCGACCGTCAACGCTTTCAAGCAACACCATATCGACACGATCAAGCAACTCCGGAATCGTATTGACGATCTCAACGCCCTTGTCGCGAATTGTTTCCGTGAACTTTGCTACGCGGTCACGACTGGCGGGCATGTCCGTTCCTCCCGGGTAACCGGCAACAACTTTGAACCCCGCGAGATCCCCTACGGCTTTTGGATTGTTGAACAAATTTGTAAATGCTGGAACATGCGACGTATCTAGTCCCACGATTCCTAATCGCATAAGCTTCGGTTCGTCTTGGCAAAACGCAGAATTACTAAGCATGAGAATAGCCAGCAAGAAGATAGCGATTTGTTTCATCGATTAGACCTCGGTGGGATAGGCTTTAGTTGATCGAACTAGGTGGGGTACTGGAAGGTATCGTTAGCATAGACTTCTAGGACACGCGAGTCAACGAATTCAGCTCATTGCTGGATATTCGCCGCAAATGGAGGGCCATTATGCGCAGCAACTTGCGAACTCTTGTTACACGTACAAGCATCCGATTCCCTTCCGACAAGCTTCTGCGATTTCCACAAAGTGGTGCGGTTAGCGAGATTCCCAAATTCGGCAGGATGAACCGCTAGCTCATCAACTGTGGAATGCGTCAATTCCGGTAGAAGCAAAGAGAGTCTAGAAAATGATTGACTGTTCGGCCATGACCTGCCACGATATGCCGAACGTTTCAAAACAATATGCCGACGTCGGCATACTATTTGTTCGCCTAGGGATTTACAGAGGGCAATTTGAACGCGACTCGTCGTGAGAACAGCACAAAAAGATGTGCCGAATGCGGAGCGGCTGACTCATTGATCACCGTAATGCTTTGGATGCGAATCGGAGTGATCTACACAAGTACGGCACTCGCATGACAGAAACCGAAACAATTCGTCACGCTGTTCAAATGCAGCAATTTCCAAACGGGATTCCTTCTCTTTGGTGCCCGACGCTTACGCATTTTCGTGTCGCCCGTGAACCAGATGCTCAGCGCATCCGATCGCACTTAGCCTCACTATCGCCGGTAGTGCATGGCATTCTCGTGCCGGGTTCGACCGGAGAAGGTTGGGAGATGAACGACGCGGACATCCTCGCGTTGCTCGCAATTGTTCTCGACGCAGCTGAGAAGTCTGGTGTACATGTGCTCGTCGGGGTGCTTAAAACGAACATAGACGATGTGCTCGCGTGCCTCGACTCTATGGATCATATCCGCGAACACCCGGCGGTCGCTGGCTTTACGATCTGCCCACCTAAAGGCAGCGACTTGACACAGCAAGCAATTCGCGATGGACTGTCCGTTGTGCTAGAGCGTGGATTGCCGACCGCGTTGTACCAGTTGCCGCAAGTCACTCAAAACGAAATGAGCGCGGAGACGGTCGCTGGACTTGCGAGCGAGTTTCCGAATTTCATTCTTTTTAAGGACACCAGTGGTCTGGATAAAGTTGCCCAAAGCGGCCTTAATTTCGGTGGCGTCTTCATGGTGCGAGGTTCAGAACAAGGTGGTTACGCTGCTTGGCTACGTCAAGCAGGCGGACCATACGATGGCTTTCTTTTAAGCACAGCGAACGCGTTTGCAAGCGAACTGGCCGAGATGTTGTTTCAGTTGGATGAGGGAAACATAGCGGCGGCGCGAGTGATTTCCGAAAAACTCGTCGAAGTCGTCAGTCGGGCATTTGCCATAGTCAGGGAATTTCCTTTCGGCAATGCATTCGCAAATGCAAACAAAATTCTAGACCACTGCTTAGCATACGGTGACGACGCATTGCGCATCGATCCGCCGATGCTCTATAGTGGTGTACAGCTGCCGAGGAGATTTATCCAGAGTGCTCATGCGGTGCTTCGTGAACACTCATTTTTGCCCCGAAGCGGCTACTATCACCAAAGGTAACATTTTGGCCCGCCGAGTTTTCATCCGACAAGCTATGGTTATCGCTGGCACCGTACTTGGGGTACTAGCCACATTCGTTTTCACCCAGACCGTATCTGCCGACGACGCTGCCAAGAGCCGGCATTTTCTTTATGTCGCTGTACCTGGGATTCGCGATTATTTACAGTACGGTGGCCATAGCGTACTCGTATTTGATTTCTGCTGAACCGATTAAGTATGACATAAATCCCGGAGGATTCCCATTGACGGACGCAAAGAATCACCTGCGATATTGCTCGTCGCTAACATGCTCCTCCCAGTCGACAGCCTTTTCTCCGGGCCGGCAGAAGCATGGTGATGCGGCGGTCAAGCGGCTTGAATCCATCTTGGACACAAGGAACGGCTCGATATCGGATGGGTACAATGATTGCACCATGTTCGTCGCATGATTTTATGTGTCCCAATTCAGTGAGTCGATTTTATACAAAATGAACTTATGATCCACCGGTTGCTTGCGAAGATGTCGCAGTTGGAAGCGTCCGATCTGCACATTAAAATCGGTTCGCCGCCTATGCTGCGAATAGCGGCAACACTTCATCGAGTCGATTTACCCATACTGACGACCGAAGAGACCGAGAGCCTTTTGAAGCCTTTGATTCCGTTGAGGCTACTTGCCCAACTGGACGCTGACGGCGGTGTCGATTTTTCTTACACATACAATCACGGGCGATATCGCTGCAGTGTGTTTCATGCTGGAGGCGGCCTGCATGCCGCGATTCGACGCGTCAATTCCAAGATCCCTGATTTCGAGATGCTGCATTTACCACCCGTTTATGAACATGTCGCAGATCACGTCCAAGACGGATTGGTCATCATCTGTGGCGTAACCGGAAGCGGTAAGAGCTCGACGCTAGCGTCGATCATTAACCATCTGAATCATCGGCGGGCTTACAATATGATCACCATCGAGGACCCAGTCGAGTATCTCTTTACTCCAGAAAAGAGTGTCATCAGTCAGCGCGAAGTGGGGCTTGATGTAGTCGACTTTCCAACCGCTCTACGAGGTGCCGTTCGCCAAGACCCGGACCTTATTGTCATCGGCGAAATGAGAGACAAAGAGACGCTGCTTGCCGGACTGATGGCTGCCGAGACCGGACATTTGGTGTTTGCTACACTCCACACCGTTGATACTGTACAGGCATTTTCACGTATCTTGGAGTTCTTTTCGACGGATCAGCATCCGTTCATACGAGCATGCCTGGCAAACGGATTGCGATCCGTGATGGCGCAAAGGCTGTTGCCTAGTTCTAAACCAGGTGTCAAGGTGGTTCCAGCTACTGAGGTTTTGCTTGCATCACCGTCAGTAAGCGAGCGCATTCGCGAAGGGAAAGAAGAGGACTTGCACGCGATCATCGCGGACTCAACGCACGATGGAATGCATACTTTTATCGATAGCCTGTTTCGGTTGGTCAACGAGAACTTCGTCGACTTGAAGACAGCGGAAGCATTTGCACCCAACCCTGAGCAGCTAAGAAGCAGAGTACATGGTGTGTCAGTCAAGTCGGACGGACTCGTTTCCCGAATCAAACGACCGTAATTGGATCATCCAAATCTCGCCAGCTGACTTTGTTTACTTCCAACTATCGATCAACATCTTGGCCACCAGCTAGCTTCCCACATTAGCTATCAGTGATATTCTCAAATTAGTTGCCTGGATGCACGTCTAGCTCATCAACTGTTGAAGCGTCGTACTCCTGCAGGATCGGCCTAGCCAGCAACCTAGCCCTTCCCTAGCCGCAAACTTCCCATCGACATGTGGACACAATCGAATTAGCGATAATCTGCCTTAACAAGTTGGACCATCCCCACTGTGGACATTGGCTCCAGCCGATTAGACTACGCTTGCTCGATCAGATAGGTTGGAGCTTGTTAGCGGAGGCGAAGTTTGAGAGCTTCGCTCACTTGCGTAATGCCGGTTCCGGTTGCTTAGCACGCGGACTCAGGGCCACGCGGAAGCCGCTGATGTTGTAGCCGATGCGAATCCGTTAAACTAGGCTCATGTCGTGGTAGCCTCGTCGTCGTTTTGGCTCCGTCAGAACTCTTTAACAAATTGGGATGCGAATTATGCCAATCTTGCCTGGATCATTATGGTGTGTTTTAGGCGCAAGCATGTTGTTGTCAGCGTGGGCTAGCATCTCATCTGGACAAGTAGCATCGGAAAAACCAGCAATCGCTGATGTGTCGAAATCTGGCGAAGTGATCACGAATAGCATTGGCATGAAGCTGGCGCTCATTCCGTCGGGCAGTTTCACGATGGGTAGCCCCGCGGATGAACCAGGACGTATGAAAGACGAAAGTCAGGTGGCGGTAACGATCAGTCAGCCATTCTTTCTTGGCGTCACCGAAGTTACGCAAGGGCAATGGACTAGTGTAATGGGGACGACGCCTTGGAAGGGTAGGGTCGGCGTACAACAGGGCCCAAAAAACCCAGCGACCTATGTAAGGTGGGATGACGCGGTAGAGTTCTGTAAGAAGTTGAGCGAGAACGAGGGTAAGGCGTATCGCTTACCGACGGAAGCGGAATGGGAGTATGCGTGTCGTGCGGGCAGCACAACTGCTTATAATTTTGGTGGTGATGCCATTCAATTGAGTGAATTCGGTTGGTGGGGTGGTTTCCGTGATGGTGGAAACACCAAAACAGAAAAGTACGCACACTTGGTAGCACAAAAGCCCGCGAATCGTTTCGGCTTGTACGACATGCATGGAAACGTAATGGAATGGTGTTCGGATTGGTATGGAAAGGAGCTCGTCGGTGGTCGTGATCCGCAAGGGGCGGACTCTGGTTCTGCCCGTGTTTACCGTGGAGGCGGATGCGATAGCTACGCTGCTGATTGCCGGTCGGCATTTCGTCTTGGGTACTGGCGGTACCTCCTAAATTACGACTTGGGTTTTCGCGTCTCCCTCCAGGCGGTCCGCTGATCCCGATATTTCACTGAGGGCTGATTGGTTGTTGGTTTTGGATTATCGGGTTGCCATCAAGCTTTGCAGCGCATGCGCTTTCAAACCTTCTTGCCGCTCAAGTTGTCGAGCTTAACAAGTTGATGTTTGCGAGTATCAAACGTCGTCAGCTTACCGTTGGCTCGTTTGGTATACACGAAAGGCAAGCAGACCACCTTTACCTTGAATGGCTCGCGCGCCTCGCGGGGCAGGTAGCGCAACCGCACTAGTTCGTCTTTCGGAGCCGCCGCTTAGTCGCAGCACCAGAGAAAGGAGGGGAGTTCGATCATCTCGGTTAACGCGGTCACGAAGTCGCCTGGCTTGAGATCTTCACCAGCAATACGAGCTACGACACTGTGGGGAAAGCGGCTTTGTCGGCAGTGGATTTCATTGTTTCGCCTTGTTCGTAATCGCGTGAAGCACACGATCCAAAAGCTTTTCTATTTGTCCGAACCGAGGCTTCCATCGGTCTTTTGGGACTAAAAAATACTGGTGCGACTGAAGCACTACCTGCCCGCTCAGCCAATAGGCAACGAGCCGATGGTGCCCATCCTCAAGCTGGTAGGAACCATCTTCACAACAGGCAATCGTGACCAGGGGTAAATGATAGCCGGGAATTAGACCGTATCCACAGCTTTGTCCCTTCGATGTGAACATCGGGCTCTTTCCACAATCTTTGAATCCGCCTGCAACCAGCCAACTAACGCCGCGAATGCGCGCTTTAAAAACCACTTTCTCTCCCGCTAACCTCCAATTCTGTTTGTTTGGGGGAGGATCTACTCGGAGACGGATTTGAACACTCTACCTCCAGGTTATGAGCTTTTTTCGTTTACGGAGCGGATTCCAGCCACTAGCGGATAAATCCGATCTAAAAAGCGAGTCTCTACCATGAAAAGCTCATAACCCCAGGGTCGAAAAATCAGAGATCGGAGAGACTTTTGGCCAGATTGGTCGAAGTCGGTTGTATTGAACGATGTCCAGGTTATGAGGTAGAGAGCGCTGAAGAGAGTCGACAGAGCTACTACGGAACTGTCGACGAATAACGAAAAGACTGGGGTTAAACGAAGAAAGACTGGGACCATTACAGTACCAGCCTTTTCGTTTACTCGTGGGTAGGATTTTGTTCGCTACCTGTCTGTGGAGTTGCGGGAGCCAGATTTGAACTGACGACCTCGAGGTTATGAGCCTCGCGAGCTACCGGGCTGCTCCATCCCGCGGTGTAATAATACGCTTTCCGCTCAGTACGTCCAGCCCTAAAGGTCGTTTTTTGCAGGTTCAACAATTCACGCTGTGGTTTGGCTTATGGAATTGTTGGCTCAAGTCTTTTTCGACGATCGAACCGTATCGGCTATTGAACTGTCGGCTATTGAACCGTGTTGGCTTCCGTAGACAACTGGTCCAACATCGCTTGCATTCGCTCTCGCAATCGTTTCATGATCGGGTCCTCTTCTCCTCTTGGCGTTCGATCTGTCGGCACCTCGATGGCTTCGTCTACCTGGATGATCACTTCCAACGGGCCGTGGACGCCGGCTCGGTCCGTTATGTCCTCTTCCAACCGCTCAACCGTTTCTATAATTCGAGTATCAGTGGTCGGGGATACGACGTAATCGGGCGGGTAGGAGGCGATTTGTTGGGACAAGTAGATTTGGGACAATTGTGTCCAGCGCCGCTCTCGCTCGGCACCGTCCAATTCACCCGTCGTTAACTCGGGAACAATTTTCATTCGCAATGCTTTGATCCGCGGAATAATCGTATCAGCCGTCGTCTTGCCCAACCACTCCTGCTCCAGCGGACAGAGCAAATGATCCACCAAGCGTTGCTGGCGTTCCTCGATGTTCCCCTGTTGTGCGGCCCCAAGATACTCAATCTCCTTGAGGCTCAACATGGCCAAGGTGATGCGATGGATGCGTTGTGTGGTCGTTGTCTCTTTGAGTAAGGTCCACGTCAGTCGCTTCTCGAGCGCATCCAGTGTCGGGTCGACCGCTTTCTCTAAATCACCATGAAATATGTATTTGATGGCGACTGGGTGGATCACAACCTTGCCCGTCCCTCCGTCTTTGGCTCGACGTTTGGCCGCAGTCCTGGCCATAAAGGCCACACCATCCAACAATGGTTGCAGACGATCGTTGGTTCGGAAAACGGTTCCCTCTGGGAAAACGACTAACGGTCGCTTGGGATCGGTCAGCATGTCGATGGCCGTATCGAGGGACTGCCTATCGAGCCCTTCTCGGTAGACGCTAAAGGCGCCCATCGTGCTCAAGGCCCAGCGTTGCAACCGGCTCTGTTCAAACAAATGCCAACTGGCCATCGCAAACATTGGCACCTGTGCTTCCTGTGCCAAAAAGGCCATGACTAACGGGTCTGCATAGCGGCAATGGTTCGGAGCGAGCAAAACTCCATGCCCCTGCCGCATCGACTCACGCAAATGGTCAACGCCTCGCAATTGATGCGAGACGACTCCTTCGTACTTCTTTAGATACCAAGGGACTAAGCCGAGTTTGAGAATCGCCTTCGGCAGGAAGTTTCCACGATGCGGTGGAACAAACTGATAAGGCTTTTCAATGATGATATCTTGCATGACTCTGTTAGGCTTAAGGTTTCATGGGGTTGCGGCTCGACAAGCGTAAAGGACCGGGGGCAGCATGTCTTGGATGGACAGCTCCACTCGGCAAGTGGAGCCCACTCTGAACAGAGCCTGCCGGAGCGATTGGGGACAATCGCTCTACACTGTTGCATAGCCTTTCGGGTGTGATTGATGCCATCGCCAAGCTGTTTCGACGATGCCTTCGATTTCAATGTACTTGGGTTTCCAATCGAGGGTCGTTTGGGCTAAGTTGCTGTTCGCGATCAAGCATGCTGGGTCGCCTGGACGACGATCGGAGTAGACAATCGGAATGGGATGGCCTGTGACTTTGCGGCATGCTTCGATGACTTCTAATACGCTATGTCCGACACCGGAGCCTAAGTTCATCTGCATAACGGTACTAGGCTTTAGCTTCAACAGGGCTGAAACGTGGGCGGTGGCCAAATCCTCGACGTGAATGTAGTCGCGGATGCAGGTTCCGTCGGGAGTTGGGTAGTCTTTGCCAAATACCGAGATACTCTCGCGCTGTCCCAAGGCAACTTGCAGGACGATCGGAATGAGATGGCTTTCTGGATCGTGGTCTTCGCCGATCGAGCCATCGGCGGATGCGCCGGAAGCGTTGAAGTAACGCAGGGCGGCGACTCCAAAGCCATAGGCGTGCGCGTAATCTGCGAGGGCGCGTTCTACGACAAGCTTCGTGAAGCCGTAGGGGTTGATTGGATTTTGGGGCGTGTCTTCCGAAATAGGCATCTTATCGGGTTGCCCGTAGGTGGCCGTAGTGCTTGAGAACACAAATCGCCAAACCCCGGCCGCCCGCATGGCTTCGAGCAATTCAAAGGTGGCCGTCACATTGTTTTGGTAATACATGGCGGGATGCTGCACAGACTCCCCTACCAGCGCATAAGCCGCAAAGTGCATAACCGCGTCGATCTCTTTTTCTTGCATGACTCGCATCAGCAACGCGCGATCGGTCAGATTGCCCTCAATGAGGAGCTCTTTTGGGACGCTTTCGCGATGGCCGCGGGAAAGATTGTCGTAGACCCAAACCGTATGCCCGAGCGACCTCAGCAGCTTGACCGAGTGCGAACCGACGTATCCTGCTCCACCGACAACCAGTATCTTCATACCCGACTTCCCTTTGAAAACTACAATGCGTTAACGCTTACGGCTCGTTTTAGAGCATACAATCGTATTTCGTTTGATCGACTATGGCGACCGGATATTTGAATTATGGCTGTTAGCAAGTTAAAAAAACTCAAACAAGCGGTCGCCGAGTCGCCTAAACCGTTTGAAACGATGGCCGGTTGGATCGAACGGTACACGGTTTACCTGCGTAGCGAATGCCATTTGGCCGAAAACACCGTACAAGCTTACCGTCGTGATCTAGAGCATATGAAAGAATGGCTCGACGGTCGCTCCCCAACGGTGCTCGGTATTTCCGATTTAACCGAATTTGCTGCGTTTCTCAAAAACAAACACTTGGCCGCCACGTCCATTTCCAGACATATCGTGGCCATTCGCATGTTTTACAAATTTTTGCAGCTAGAAAGCGCCATCGCCGACAATCCAGCAGAACTTTTGACGACACCCAAAGTTTGGCAACGGGTCCCCAAGGTTCTAAGCATCGCCCAAGTCGATCGCTTCCTGGCGGCGCCTCAAAAATTTGACCAACACTGGATTCGAGACCGAGCCATTTTGGAATTGATGTATGCGACCGGGTGTCGCGTTTCCGAAATCAGCAACTTGCTCGTCGCCAACGTTAACTTGAAGGACGGCTATTGTTTGGCTGAGGGCAAGGGGAGCAAGCAACGAATGGTACCGCTCGGCGAACGTGCCATCGAAGCCATCGAGTTTTATCTGGCGGAGTACAGACCGCTTCTGGCCGCACATCGAGAATTGGCGGTTTCCCCTTGGCTCATTCTCTCGAGAACCGGGCAGCGAATGCGTCGAGAAGCGATATGGGAATTGATCAAACGCTTTGCGATTCGGGCTGGGATCGATGCCGAAGTCAGTCCTCACACATTAAGGCACTCGTTCGCAACCCACTTGCTCGCCGGAGGTGCGGACCTCAGGCTGATTCAGGAAATGCTTGGACATGCTAGTATCCAAACGACTCAGATCTATACGCACGTCGAGAATAGTAAGTTAAAGAAAATCCATCAGAAGTTTCACCCTCGAGGGTGAGAATGCAGCAGGCACAAGTCTTCGGACGGCTTGCGGTTGCTTTAGTCGTTTAACAGTCAGCCGTAGGCGTACTTTCAAAAGCACTCGGTACGCCTACGGCTGACCGTTAAACGAACCCTCATCACCGGACGGCTTGCGCCGTTCCGCTAACAAAGTAAGCAGCATTGGCGATAGTCGCGGTTCTCGACAGTTGTCGACTATTACCATCGTTCCAAGGCTCTCCCTTGGAACGCACTGCTCTCAAGGCTCCGCCTCGCGTTTGCTTTCGAGTTGTGAACTCAGGAGGCAGGAGCCTCCGATGCATTACGTTCCCAGGCGGAGCCTGGGAACGAGTTTGACTCGAGGAAGTTTTACAACTTCCGCTACGAGGAAAGGTCAGATCGTCGCTCTCGGCAAGAGTGACCCACGGTCTATTTGTGGGTGAGCTTTTGCAGGATCGCTTGCGCGTACAAACGATGACCAAAGTCGTTGGGGTGGTTCAACCCATTGCCGGTTAAGTCCAAGTCGTGCTTGTGTTCTAGCAGTTCCTCCCACACCGCCGTCAAATCGGCTAATACAGCATCAGGACCTGTGCGCTTTGCAAGCTCGTCCCGGTACTTAGAAAACATATCGCGAGGCGTGTGAATCCACTCTTTGTTTCCCAGCATGGTGGAAACCCAAATGATCTCAATGTTAGGCAGCTTCGCCTTGGCTCGTTCTTGAATGGTTACTGCTTGTTGGCCGAACCAATTGGGATCACGGCGACCAACGTCGTTCATTCCATAAGCGACGATCAATAAATCTGGTGAGGACTCGAGCAAAACATCCAAGTCTTGAACTCCGTTCGCAATGCTCCAACCACTTACCGCACGATTGGTCAGCGAAACTTCGCTGCCATAACTTTTTCTCAATTGGGCGGCGACTAAATCCGGATAGCCAGGCTGATTGGGTGGTGCTTGCGTCGTACCCGAGGCGTCCAAGCCCGTCGAGATGCTATCGCCGCTGACAGCGATGCGAAGTGGCTTGCCCGACTTGAGCTTCTGCATGGTCAATGGAAGCAGTGGACTTGCTGAACCCTGAGGTTTTTCGCTCGGTGTCTTGAATCCTTCTCGAACATAAGTCACTTCAAAATCGCGATCGTGAAACCACCGACCAGGGAAATACATCAAATTCTGGTCAGGGTTTCCGATGCGATGTCGATAGCTGTTAGGTGCATCTTTTGGAGGGAACATCTGTTCGGCGGTGATGAGTTCATTCGATGGTGCACCGAGCCATATAAGGGTTCGTTTGTCATCGCCTAGTTTAAAGTCTTTTCCGAGTTCAAACTTTTTGGCTTGCGAGGCGCTATCGATGGAGAGGATTTCGCTCGCTTGGTATGCAAGGCGAGCAGTGATTGGCCCGTCTTTTTCAAGCTGCAGCAGGACACTGCTTTCTCGATGAACTACGCTTGAGTTCCAAGTGGGTTCGAGTAAATGCATCCCAGGTAACGCTTCGATGGCGGCCCCGTAGGGCGATTGGGGCTGTTGGAGATAGGATAGCAAGGTTGCGAACCACATGGCTGCCGCATTGCGCTGTCCTATTGCGCTAAAGTGTCTCCGCGAATCGATAGGCCCGCGATTTTCATCGGCGAGCATATCGGTATCCGGTCCTCGTTCAAATCCATGTCGTTCGATCAAAATGTCGATGGCGGATCGAATACGATGTTCCGAGAGAGGATCGTTGTATACCGTGGGATGCAATGTGGACTTGGCTAGAAACCAAGGATTGCCTTTTATGCCCCAACCGATTTCGGCCGATTCGCGAATTTTTAGAAGCCTCTGAATGTATGCGTCTGAGGTTGCTTTTTCGATCACGTCGGACTCTCCTTGTTGCCAGAGAACCGCGCGAAACGCTCCCAACTCCTTGCCCGCTTGAATCAATCTAGGATGCAATGACCCCTCTGGTAACCATTGCGTTGAGGAAGTTCCGCCGATGGCGACGATTGCAAACCCGATTGGAACTTGCAAGATCGAAGCGAGCGAATCGCCTACTGCAGGCCAAATCGAACCGCCGTCGCTACCATCGAAAACTGGTTGTGGGTCGTCGGCCACTTGCCAAGAGGATCGGCTCATGTCGTACGCCACTACGCGTTTTTGCGGATCGGCAACCGTGAGCTTCACGTCATTGCAATTGGTTGCGTACGACTGGCCTGCAACAAGGAATAATTCACCAACTCCGAATTGCCCACTTTCCCCTTGCGCAATGACTTGTTCTTGATCGAGTAGTCGAACTTCGATGCGATACCAACCTCCTGCAGAGACCGGAACCGTGAGAGTGTCTAGATTGCTCGCGTTCGTTTTTTCGAGGGTCGTCCACTTTGGAATCGAGGTTTCGTCTCCATGGGTTCGAAGCCGATATTCGAAACGTGACCAAGTCTCGTTGCCTTTGCTCCAACGGATAGGCACTTCGGCGAATCCACGAGCCGGTTTGCCTCCATGATGCGAGTGAGAAAGTTGGGGGACGTTTGACTGTCGCTGAAAGACCTGATTGTTTCTGGGGCTTTGAAATTCGATCTTAGTTGTGATGTTCGAGAACGATACGGGGCGATTGCTACGTTTCCAGAGTTGGACTTGTACATCATTCGAGAGTTTTGCTCCGGGCGTACTCCTGCCCTGTTCAATGCATCGTTCCATTTCTATCGCAAGTTCTTTGACGATCTCCGGGCGATCCTTTGCAAGGTTCTTTGTCTCATGGAGATCTTGTTCCAAGTCAAACAGTTGAAGCCCTGCTTCCAAATCTGGTTTTGGTTTGGGCCTGGGGTCGCTCCAACCGCCCGAGTCTGAGCAGAAGCAAAGTTTGTAGCTCCCTTTTCGAATGGCAAAGGAACCATTGATTGAGTGGTGGATAGTCGACGGTCGTACTTGCGGGCCGTTCGGGTTTTTGAAGAGAGGGAGCCAACTAAAGCTATCCGGACCGCCATCGGCCGGCAGCGGGACTTCGATCGACTCAGCAACAGTGGCGAATAGGTCGGTTAAGCAGACGGTTTGCGTCGCTGTTGTGTTGGGCGCAATGACACCGGGCCAACGCACGATCATCGGAACGCGATGGCCCCCTTCGTAAATGTCTGCTTTGTGTCCGCGGAAGGGATGGCATGGATCGTGCCCCATCTCGCGAAGCTTGGGGATGTCTGCTTCTGGCGAGCAACCGTTGTCGCTGGTGAAGAACACGAGGGTATCTTGATCGAGTCTGTACTTCTCAAGTGCCGTAAGGATTTGTCCGACGCAATCGTCTTGTTGCATGACGAAATCGGCATAAGGATTTAGGCCGCTTTTTCCGAGCCAATCTTGGCTGGGTGCGATGGGTGTGTGGGGTGAGGCAAATGGGACGTAAAGAAAGAAAGGTTGGTCGCGGTGGTTTTGCGAACGACGTTCTAGATAAGCAATGGCTTCACTGGTCAGTCGGGGCAACACATCGTCGGCGGTGAAATCGGGCGCTGCTGGTCCGAGGCGTGTATGGCTTTTGTGTGTGGCGGATCGCATGCCGAACGATTTGTCGACCGTTGGCAATTCCGTGACCGCATGATCCTTTAAGTAAACGTAAGGGACCATGTCGAGCGAAGCGCTGATTCCGAAGTACTCGTCGAATCCAGCTTGAAGGGGTCCTGCTTCAAAGGGTTGGCTATAGTCGACGTTTCGGTTTTGCTCCAACGATTCGATGGTGAGCTCCGAAACACTTTTTCCTTCGAGCTTTTTCCAGTCGAGTCCTAAATGCCACTTTCCAATACATGCCGAGTGGTAGCCGTTGGACTTAAGAAATTTGGGAACAGTCGATTGATTGGGAGAGATGAGGCTTGGACTAAGTCCGCCGAGGACACCATTTTGCAATTTGGTTCGCCATGCGTAACGTCCACAGATGATTCCGTAGCGAGTGGGGGTGCATACTGCGGAGCCGGAATGCGCGTCGGTGAATCGCAGTCCTTGAGCCGCCAACCTGTCCAAGGCCGGAGTTGAAATTTTGCTATTGGCGTTAAATGCTTTGAGGTCACCTACGCCTAGATCATCGCATAGGAGATAGACGATGTTTGGATGTTTTTTCGGTGCCGGCGATTCGACACCATGAGCAACGGCAACATGAAAGACACACAGAAGAATGACCGATGCGAGATGAGTCGCAATGAGAAGCGGACCGAATCGTCGAGGAGTGGCAACGGAGTGCATCGAGAAGCCTTTTGCAAGGGACAACGGCGGGAGGAATTCGTTTCAAGACCGCGATCAAGCAGTCTCGAAGCTTCACCCTATGATACCGGAGTTTACCTCCCGCGTCCCTATTCGGCTCACGATATGTCGATGACGCAGGTCTTCGCAAGTAGATCGTGAATGCACCGTTTATCTTGGCGGAAGATAAAACAGATGTCGACAATTGAATAGATCCCCCCAACGCATGGGACTGCTCCAATGAGTGCGTTCACAACGGATCGAAGCAAAAAACATTGAACGAAATTGGCACGTACGCCTGTTTCGAAATCCACGATTTGGGTCTTGAGGAAATACTTGCCGATGGATTGTCCTCGGGTTGCGGCCAAGTAAATCTGGGTACCGAGCAACGCAAGTCCTCCCAAAAGCATAAACGCAATTCCAACAAACAAGAGCGGGCCCGGTTGACCGCCGTTCTGATCGGCAATGGCTGCGCCTGCAATCATGATTCCGTAGCCTGGGCCAAGAAAAACGATGCTAATTAAGCCATCAACCAATGCTCCTAAAAATCGCTTTCCCAGATCGGCAGTTCTGAGATTTCTTGGTTCAAGAGCGGGGCCAGCAGAGTTGAATGAAGCATACGGATTTTGATCGAACGACATTTTTTACCTTGCGTAGTAAGAGTTTAACGGCAAAAGTGGATTCCAATAGGGCGCTCTTTATTGAGTCCACGACTCAACTAGAGACGGTTTTGAGATTCCTAGTTTAACTCAAATTGCATTGCCTTGTGTGCGGAAGGCGAACGCTTAGGCGAGCGGCGGGCCTAAATCTACCGTAGCACGACGCGCAAGCTAGTGAATTGGCCAAAGGAGTCACTAGCTTGCGCGTCGTGCTAGGTAGTTCGGAACCCGGCGATCGCTTATTGCTGAGTGGGCGGTGAAAGTTTGCTTAAGAGATTAGCCGTGGCTTCCAGAGCGTCGGTTGGGATCGTGTGGGGGCCATGAAACTCTGCCAATTCCCCTTCGCATCCAATCTCGTTTAGGAGTGAGTGGACCCATCGGCCGGTTGCGATCGGGAGAACTTGGTCCACCGTTCCATGGCTTTGAACAACCGGAACATGGAGTGGTCGCTCTGAAGCTGCCTTGCGCCATAGCGATTCGCAGATGAGGGCTCCCGAGAAAACCAGCAACCCTATGACCGGAGCGACGGTCCCTCTTAGAGCCGTATCGACCGTTAGCATGGCCCCCTGAGAGAATCCTCCGAGCACGATCGGGAGATTGCCCCATTTTTGCTGTTCGCGGCAGGCGTCGATGCAGTTACACAGTTTATCTCTCGCTTCATCGATTCCATCGGGCACCGAATTGCGTACTTCTTCGAATGAGTTTGTGGCTGACATTTGCATCAGCTTTGCCATGTTGATTCGCCACCATGCGCGAGCACCGAACATTCCCTCGTCTTCTAAGTCGATAGGGGCCTCAGGAAATAAGAAGGCAGGTTTCGAAGCATTCTCAGGCAGAAAATGGAGGATGTCTTCGAACAAACCGACTAGGTCAGAGCCTGGTGCGCCAAATCCGTGGCACATTACTACCAAACAGGACGGGAGTGATTTGGCGGGCTTTACGAGAATAGAGTCCAAAGAACCAAGGGATGGTCGATCGAGAGACCAGACTTCAGGGTCGAATCGCATAGTTGTTTTGACGGAGATGTCCTCGCCGCGGCCCCGTATAGGACGGGGACTCAACGAGTTGTACGACGAAGATAGAGTCTTCGTGTTATTTGAGTTCTTTTAAGGACATCCACGATAGATACCCTAGTATTCCAGAGCATAGCATGAACGTGAGATCCATTAAGAGGCTTGGGAAACGAAATAACGAACCCATTCCAGCCAAACTCATGATCAAGTCGAGAAGAAAGAGTAGCAATACTAAACCAGCGACCACTAGACCGCCTAAACACAACATTCTGGGCATCAAGTTCCTCGGTGCTTTTCAGGGATGCTCCCAGTGTCTGGGTGGCTGATGGAAAGGGTAATCTTGCTGGAATTAAGACGCATTGTGACCCGGTAGGGAATACAGCTCTCGAAAAGGGCCGGAATCTTCTCCGGAAATGACCATTCTTAGTTGCTAAAACAACTTGGGTCGCAGACGGCTAGTATAGTTGAACTTTTTGGACTGTCATCGGGCAAGTTCCAGACGTTTTGTTTTTATCCAAAAAGCCACCCGACGAGGACAGAATGAGCGGATTTGTTGACAAAAACGAACCAAAAACCTCGGCAAGCGAGTCGCTTCGAAAGCTGATGCCGGTTTCTCAGAGGTACGCTTACTTCGATCACGCCGCTGTGGGCCCCCTCCCTTCTCCTGCCGCGCATGCCATCCGAACCTGGGTTGACCAGTCGCTTTTCCAAGGGGATGTGTGCTGGCCGGAGTGGTCTGCGGCGGCTGGCCGATTGCGGTTTTCGGCCTCGAAACTGATCCATTGCCAGCCTAGTGAGATCGCTCTGATCCCCAATACGACCTTTGGCATTAACATGGTCTCGCAAGGCTATCGATGGTCCGGCTCGAAAGGGATCGACAGTGTCGTCATTTTGGAAAACGAGTTTTCAAGCAACCTGCTTCCTTGGATGGCTTTGGAGCGGCGCGGCGTCGAAGTGCGCAGGGTTTCTGTGCCAGAATCGGGCGTCGTTTCCTTGGACGCTATTCGCAAAGCCATGGATGCGACAACGCGATTGGTGGCTGTAAGCTGGGTCGGGTACTTCAGCGGTTTTCGAATCAATTTGGCCAAACTGTGTGAAATGGTGCATCAAGCGGGCGCACAACTTTTCGTCGATGCGATTCAAGGGCTAGGAGTCTTTTCCCTCGATACTCAGCAGATCCCCATCGACTATTTGGCCGCGGACGGTCACAAATGGATGCTTGGTCCTGAAGGAGCTGGTTTGCTTTTCGTAAGGGACCAAAACCTGGAACGGCTAGAGCCATTGATGCAGGGATGGGGGTCTCTACAAATGGCGGGAAAGTTTCAAACAGCGAACATGGTACTTAAGAATGATGCATCACGATACGAAGGTGGATCGGCCAACCACGCGGGACAGATTGGGTTCGGTGAGAGTCTAGCCGTCTTGTTGGCGCACGGTTGCAACCAGTCCGTCAACCCGATCGCTGCTGCGGTTTTAGAAAATGCGGCTAAAATCGAAGATGAGCTAAAATCAGTCGGTGCCCATTGCTATCGCGCAAGGAGCGAACACAGTAGCTCCGAAAGTTCCGAAGAACTGAGTGGGATCATGACGTTTGAATTGCCAGGCGTCGACCCAAACGAACTTCGAAGTCGCTTGCTCAAGGAAGAAATTGTGCTTAGCGTTAGGCACGGGCGTCTGCGAGTGGCAACGCACGCATACAATAATCAAGAAGATATTGATCGTTTGGTTTCGACCTTACGAGCGAACAAAACCATCTAAGCAGGCTTCGATTCATGAACGTCGACTCAAATCACAATCCCTACAACTCGTTTTCAACGCGAAGCCAACCGTTCGCGGGCATTGCATTCGCGATTTTTATTGCGATGGTCATGTTCGTGTTTTACTTATCATCGTTTCTGACGTTCAGCAAGCAAAAAACGCTATCCCAATTTTCGTAAGACGCTCCCGCCACGAGGTGAATCGAAGATGACTACCCAGCTCAGCCCTTACAAAGCAGTTTACACCGGTTCGTTTGACCCAGTCACTCTGGGGCATTTGGACATCATCGAGCGAAGTGCGAGGCTGTACGACTCACTTGTCATCGGTGTCGGTGTTAACTCCGCAAAGCAATCTTTGTTCTCGACGGATGAGCGAATCGATTTGTTGCACCGTGTCACCCGACATTTGCCGCATGTTTCGATTGAAAGGTTCGACGGATTGGCAGTCGACTTTGTGCGAAACATCGGGGCAAGAGTGATGGTGCGGGGCGTTAGGCCGCTGACGGACATCGCTGCAGAGTTCACCATGATGATGGCGAATAGGCAACTCGATAGCGACATTGAAACGGTTTTCCTCATGGCAGACGAAGTCTACGCACACGTGTCGAGCACGTTGATCAAGCAGATTGCGAGTCTGGGGCACGGACGTTCATTGGATCGTTTCGTACCGAGCGAGATCATCCCCACTTTGATGGAAAAAGTCAGGGCGATACGGGATCAGGCATTAGCGGAATAGATAGTTTGCCAGTTACGATTGCCTGATCCGCTGGTACATTGCACCTGTTCCCAAACGGCGCAAAACTTGGGTTGCAGCTTGAGAGAGTCTTGGAAAATTAGATAGGAACAGACGAAATGTTGCTGGGCGAACCGCAATCAAGCCAATACGACTGGCGATTTCAAATATTCGATTTCCCTGTGCGAGTGACATGGCTCTTTTGGGCCGTCAGCGCAGCGCTTGGCTATAGCTCTGCGATGTCACTGCAAAGAGGCTATGCTTTGGAAGGCGTCCCAGTGAATTTGGGTGGGTTGCTCATGATTTGGGTCGCTGTCACCTTTGTTTCGATCCTTGTGCATGAGCTTGGACATGCCTTAGCGTTTCGTTATTTTGGAATTCGATGCGAAATTGTGCTATATCAGATGGGCGGACTCGCCATACCAGGTGCCGGATTGCTTTGGGGACGCAATGGACGCAGGACCCAACTGAGCCATCTGGATCAGATCATTATTTCGGCTGCTGGTCCCGCGTTACAGTTGATGTTGGCTGCCGTTGTAGGCATCGCTGCGGTTTTCTGCGGTGTTTTTGTTTACGAATTCAAATGGGTTTCGGATTATTTTCGTTTGGTAGTAAGCGACCCTCGCAATCCCCATGTCTATGCGGTCATTCACTTCATGATCAGGTCGAGTATCTGGTGGGCACTGATCAATCTGCTGCCGATCTATCCTCTCGATGGAGGTCAGATCGCTCAGCACGTGATCGGGATGATTCGACGTACGAATGGACTCATGGAGGCGCATGCACTCAGCGCTGTAGTTGGTGTCGTGATCGCTTATTGGTGCATCACGAATAGGGGCATGGAGCTCAACGCGATCTTCGTCGCATCGATGGTGATGAACAACATTCAGGCCCTTCAAGGCGGTTACGGACCTCGAAATTGGTGATCTCGCGAAAAAATTTTGAAATATTTTTTCGACGTTGATCGATCGATTTTTGATCGATGATGCAAGCATCGTTGCGTGATCTTGGACGATGTTTTTTTGAATCGATGCAACTCATTTTTTGAGTCCTTGCGCACGCTGTTCTCGCAATCGATCGAGCTCTGTCGGTTAGCCTGCGATGCTATGTTGAACATGTTCGTGTCGAACGAGATTCATCGATGCATCAGACCATGCGTGATTGCGAGATGGCAATAAATTTATTGGGTTTTTTGAGTTTGCGATCGAATCGACGCAACGACATTGTGACTCGCTGCGCACTTGCATGGACAACAAAAGATCGATCGAATAAGTCATTCATGAGTGCGATCTAGCGACCAAAAATCTGCTTCGATCGAAGATCGTTAGCGCGATGTTTTGGATCGCAAATTGGGACGTCAAACAATCGACGTTACAGCATCGTTCGAGCAGCATCGGCGGTTGTCGCTGTGGAAAATTGGTTTCATTTATGTGGAAAAATTGTCGAAAAGATGTTGCATTAACTTTCGACTTTTATACAAATAGTCGAAGTGGATGTTGTTCCTTTGAAGAGATTGGCTTGAATGGATGCTCGATTCGTCGAGCGTTACGACACGACGTCAACAGTCAAACGATTTCGACAGAGGGTTTTTTGTACTGGTTGTTAGACATGGATCGTTCATCTACTGCTTCTGATGTTCGATCGGTGCGGCAACTAAGAATTTCGCTTTTCGGAGGATTTATCAGTGGCCAAGAAAAAAGCTGGGGCAACGAAGAAGAAGGTAGCTAAGAAAGCTGCCAAGAAGACAGCAGCACCTAAGAAGGCTGCAACCAAGAAGAAAGTAGCCAAGAAGAAGGCTGCTAAGAAGACTTCCACAAAGTCTCCTTCGTAATTCCGTTGCTCTGCTAGGGCGTTCGGTATCTTGCCGATTATCTGCCCTCAGCAACAAACTCAAGACCGCCGAGGGGTATATTCCGCTCGGCGGTTTTTTTTTGCCTTAATCCGGCGGCGCTCGACGAATGTCGAGTTTTTGTAGCGGCAGGGCGCGAGCCCTCCGGTTTTCGCAGCCGGTTTGTTGATTTAGTCGTTTAACGGTCAGCCGAAGGCGTACCGCGTTCTTTGGACAGTACGCCTGCGGCTGACTGTTAAACAAAGTCCCTTCACCGGACGGCCTGCCCGTTCCGCTGACAATGTGAGCCGCGGGCGCGAGCCGCGCCAACCCTGTTTGCTAAGGAAAACCTAACGCGGCTAGCGCCCGCGGCTCAGATTTGCCTGCTCCAGCTCAAAGAAAAATTGGGACAATTGGGACAATTGTTCGACACTCTCCTTCTTTCGCAATCGTTAAATTTACCTCAATCCTCGCCACCTTCCGTGACGATAGCAGATTGTGACCGCGAATGGATTGTATTGTGACGAGGGGTTCAGCATGAAAACATGGAACGCATCAACGAAGCTGATATGGCTTTGCGTTGTATTTATGCTGTCATTTCAAGCGACGGGATGTGTCTCTTACAGACATCCTGCGCTAAATGATTCTCTTTTAGTATCGAATTGTGGCCATCAAACGAACTGCTGTGAACCACTCCTCTCTTCAAGGTCACACCCGGCAGGTGTGACCCACGGTGGGGCAATTGAGTGTTGTGATCTTTGCGATGCTGGCGACGTTCCGGAACGGTGCCTGAGCCGACTTCGGCCTGTTGTAGCCTGGCCTGCTCAACGCTGTGGAGCGATGAAGGACTCGGTTTGCGGTTGGGTAAACGAAAAGAAAGCAGCAGCCAACGCACCACCCTGGCCTCGCTTTCACCCAGTTCCTACCAAGCCAGTCTTTGAGTCGGAACAAACAGACGAAGCTATGTCTCCTGAGGTTTACGGCAGGTTTGGTAAAGGGTAACCGTGAGTTCCGTTGTATCCATTTTGCATTCGGACGGTTTTCTTGTCTTGGAGAATTGCCTCAACCAGAACATGTGTCTGGATTGGGCTGCTCGTGTTTCGGCTGCGATCGAACGATCAACATCGCACGGTCGACTTCAGGCAAAAGTTGCTGAGCAATCCGTGACCTATGGATCGAGAAACCTACTCTCCATCTTTCCTGAGGTGGTACAGCTACTTGCGTTGCCCGTTATCGCGGAGGCGTGCTCCAGTATCTTGGGGGCCAGTTACGGTGTCGTTCGCGGTCTGTATTTTGATAAGCCGCCAGGATTGTCCTGGTCTCTTCCATGGCATCAGGACCTTACCATTGCGGTTAAGGAGCATCAGCCACTGGCTCTGGAATCGATCGATGGTTTTTCAAAGCCGACAGTAAAAGCAGGTGTCTGCCACGTCGAGGCCCCAACTTGGCTGCTGGAAAAAATGCTCACCGTCCGCATTCACATCGACGCCATGTGCGATCTCAATGGCCCAGTTCTGGTGCAAAGAGGGTCGCATTTAGCGGGCAAACTCACGCACCATCAGGAGCCATCCCTATCTGAGATAACGGAAATCCACTGCTCGAGCGGCTCGGTTATGCTGATGCGCCCTCTGCTGAGCCATTCTTCGATTCCGAGTAAGCCGGATTCGAACATGCACCGCAGAACCCTGCATCTGGAACTTTCCTCAGTTGAAAGCCTGCCGTACGGTTTTTCTTGGCAGTCGTTTGTCCCAGTCGCGAGTACGGGTCAAAGCCGACAAAAGTGAGCCTGAGGCGCTAGCCGAGTTTTTTCGACTGGCAAAAATCGGCTAGCGCCTGAGGTTCACAAAAACGAAGAACGACTTTTGTCGGCCGTGTCAATTAAGGTTCGCCTTGTGATAAACCACCTTTCTTTCCACGTATTTCGCTCTCGACCTACTCGTGTCCATTTCTCTAAACTCCGGGACGATAGCTCCAGTTACTTGTGTTTTGATAGCTTTCGATAGCGAAACCGAAATCTCCACGGAAGGACGACTCGGAAATGAATCCGCAAACCAACGCCGAACTTGCTTACAACAAACCCGCCAGGCGAAGACGATTTAAGAAGCGACACATTCTTCTCGGCGGCCTGCTTTTGAGCTTCGTTGCCATCATTGTGGGAGTGCCGATTGCATTGCAAAATCGAGAGCTTGTTGTTTCGACCATCAATCGCAACGCGGGTATCGCCCCGATGCGAATTGACTTGGCAAGCATCGAGGGTGGCTGGTTGCGATCGATTAAAGTGCGCGGTCTGCGTTTGATCGACGACAAAGGGGCCGAACTGGTCAAGGTTGCTGAAGTCGAGACTGAACTCAATTTGATTCGACTTGCAACGAACTACAAAAATCTTGGCACCATCACGATTCGAGGGGCAGAGGCTGTTGTCGACGTTCAACCTGGCACAACCAACATTGAGGAAGCAATCAAGCCGCTTCTGGGCTCCAATTCCAGTAAACCCAACACGCCATCAACCTCATCCTCGTCTAGTCTCCCAACCGGAAGAATTCGGATTGCAGACGCATTCGTGCACGCTCGCGACAGCGTGGACCTGACCGCCTGGGACTTTAAAGTGAGCGAAGCGGACATTCCACTCCCAACCAAAGAGCAACCGATCCCTCCGATGACCCTGGTCGGCTTGGTTCAACAAACCAACGCGTTGCCTGGTGAGGCGCTAATGGGAGGCCAATTTACCATTCGAACTCAACCTATGACCGCGGCAGCGAATGTGACTGCTGATGGTTTGGCCCCCATGAAGATGAACATATCAACCAACGGGTTGCCGATGCAGTGGTTTAGTTTGGTCAAGCGTCGAATGCCGGAAATTCCGATCGAGCGGATTCTCGGACTAGCGACTGTTCAAGCTGACATCGCCTTGAGCAACAACAACATTGAGGCTCAAATCCAGACCGCTCAGATCGACTCGCTAAGAATCATCGCTCCGGCGCTTGTAGGTAAACGAGGGGCAGGACTTCAGCAAATCAAGCTCAGCGGTAACGTCCAACTCGTCGGAAATCGACTTACGACACAGAATGTGACTCTTCAATGCGATATTGGCTCATTGGCAGCCAATGCCGACATGCCATGGCCTCCAGCCATTCCTACGGTCACTCAACCATGGTTGCAAGACACGGACTTGGAGCTTAAAGGCAATGTGGACTTAGCTCGCTTGATTCAAGTGGCACCGGACTTGATTCAAATGCAGGACCAAGTTCAATTGCTGGCGGGCAATGCGGAACTTAGCGCGAGCCAACGAAAATCGGCGTCAGTCGCTGGAGCCACTCTCGCAGCACCACCTACGACCAGCTATCGAATGCAATTGGGTGGACTGCAAGCGAACGTGCAGGGAACGACTATGCGCTGGGACCAAGCGCTCCAAGCATCTGTCGATGTTATCCCAAATGCCCAAGGTCATCCTAGTTTCAAGGCGGACTGTACCTCTGAGTTTTGCAAGATTGAGGGGGCGGGCGACTTGCAAGAAGGCCAACTTGATGGACAGTTCGACCTCGCGAAAATGCAACAACGCCTTTCGCAATGGTTCGCACTTCCCGTTGAAAGCCTAAGCGGCTCCGCAGCTTGTCGCGCTGTATGGAAGCAAGATGGTAGCAATCGCTTGACCGCCAATGGCAAGCTCCAAACCACACAAGTCAAGATCGTTAACAAGTATGGCGAGCTCGATGAACCAGCTTGGACGGGTGACTTTGAAGTTGTTGCACGCGTCGACCAGGGGCGAATCATCCAGATCGATCGCGGACAAGCATCGCTCCAAGCAACAGGTGAATTGCTCTCAGCGAACATACTGGAGCCCATTTCACTCGTTGGATCAACTCCCGGAATAGCACAACTACCGCCGGCGGGCATTCAGCTCAAATTGGTAGGGGATCTCGGAGGCTGGCAACGCCGCGGGCAATTGTTTGCTGGCGTCGATCCTGGTGTCAAACTTGGCGGTCGATGTGAACTGGACGCGAATGGTGCATTGGACATGAATCACTTGGAAGTGACGCAAGCCAACTTTAAGACCGAACCGTTCATGGTCAAGAGCGGTGAAACCGTATTTCGCGAAGCTCGCATGCTGGGCAAATTCGATGGCCGAATCGACACACAGAACATCGCACGACTGCAAGTTGACAACTTGCTGATCCAATCAGAATCGTTTGCATTGCAAGCCAAAGATGAGGCTGTACCCAATCGCGATTTGGCTCGCCAAGGGCAAGCCGGCTTTCGTATTAATCCGAGCCTTCTCATGTCTGCAATCCACTACGAGAGCCCGTCTGCAAGTTCATCAAGCGATATTTCCGTTGAAGGTGAAGTGACAGGCCAGATCTTGTGGCAAGTCGATCCAAAACTGCTGGCTTGGCAATTGATTTCGGACGCGAAGAACATTCGCGCCGTACAACGAAACCCAGCTCCGTCACCGTCGTCCGGTCAGCTCGTCAACACAGTGTCCAATCGCTCGAGTGTACCATCAGTACTATGGGAAGAACCGCAAGCCAAGTTGATTGTCGATGGCCGATACGAAGTGAGCTCCGGCAATTTAGAGGTTCCCAGAGCTGCACTCATGACCGAATGGGTCGCTTACGAAGGTAAGACGAGCATGACGACACAGGGCAAGTCCAGTAAGTTGGTCTCAACTGGCAACATGACTTACGATGCAGCTCGAGTCGCAGAGCGACTTCGGCCATGGACCGGTGACTACTTAGCCGTACAAGGTCAACGCACCCAACCTGTCGAAGTCACATGGACCTCAAGCGAAAGCGGCAATTGGGCGGAATCGTTGCAAGCCAAATCGCAGATCGGTTGGGACCAAGCCAATGTGATCGGCATCGATATTGGAAAAGCCGACTTCCCTCTGAAAATCGAAAATGGCCGATTCCTATCGCGAGCTGAAATTCCAGTCTCGCAAGGAACCTTGCGATGGAATCTCGATGGCGACGTTGCAGGCAGTCCGATTGTCATCGTACAGAGCCCTGAAAAGGTCATCGAGAATGTTGCCATCACACGGCAAATGTGCCAAGGTTGGCTCAAGTACGTCGCGCCAATCCTGGCCGACGTGGCCAGTGTTCAAGGTAACTTGAGCTTGCAAATCGACGAAGCGTCTATCGTTCCAACCGATTTAAAACGCCAAACCATTCGCGGCCAATTGCAAGTGCATGGCGCCAATGTTGGGCCCGGTCCTTTAGCGGATCAGTTGTTGGCGTTGGTCCAACAAGTTCGCGCATTGCGTAAAGGTGCTGGAGCAACGGATGGCGGTGGCCAGCAAACCACTTGGTTGCAGTTGCCTGAACAACAAATTGGCTTTGACGTCCAGCAAGGTCGAGTGGCACACAAGAACATGCAAATCCAAGCTGGTGACGTGGTGATCAACACCTCAGGCTCCGTCGGCATTGATGGCCAGCTTGAGATGATCGCAGCCGTTCCTATCTTGAAGGATTGGGTCGATAAGACTCCACTACTGCAATCTCTGGCTGGCCAACAGATTCAAATTCCAGTTCGTGGCACGATTCAGCGACCGCAATTGGATTTGAGCAGTTTTGCATCGATCGGTCAGCAGTTGGCAACGTCGGCACTACAGGGAGCCGCGAAGAAAGAGATCGACAAAGGCATCGGCAAGCTGCTGGGCCCGCTCTCGCAGCAGCTAAGTCCATTGCAACAAGGCATGCAGCAGATGCAGCAGGGCGTTCAGCAAAACCTGCCTCAGTTGCCAAACTTGCCAAACTTTCAGATACCAGGCCTAGGAAACGGCTCACTGTTCGGTGGCGGTCAAGCTCCACAGGCACCTCAACCGCTTCCTCCACAACAGTAGCGATCGCGTCCGTCCCTATACGTTTTTTCATCGAGTGCACTGTTCATAGATACGTATAGCAAGCCTCCTAGAGGCTAGTTAATCAAGCACTGGATTTGCAACAAGAGTATGTCACCTTAGAATGAAAATTCCTCCTGCTGTCTTCTTTTCGAGAAACCCAATGAAGGGTGCTACAGGAGTATGCGCGTTCATTTGCTGCTTGGGGGTATGCGGCTGCCTGGGAATGAACAAGATAAACCGCAAGTCGATCGCAGACCTGTACAGCGAAGCCTTGCAGGACGCTGATAGAAGGCCTTCAGTCATTCAGCCAAACCATCCTGCTAATCACTCCCATTATGCCCAAGCCAGTCCACTCAAGGATTTGCCAAAACTCTTGCCTCAGGGCGAATCGGCGAGAGCTTCCAACCATGCTCAAGACGCCTTGGTTTTTGCTTCGGAGCCGCAATTCTATTCTGAGCCATGGTCGAACCTACTTCAACAGTCAAGCGATTCTGTGATTCTGGCTAGTTCTCAGCGCCCAATTACGACAAATACAATTCAAGAGGCATCGCCAATAGGAGTAGCCAAGGGCAATATCAATGAAGTGTTCGACCAGACCGATGTACGTGAAGCAATCCAAGTCCTTGCCACAAACTGCAATCAAACGGTTGTTGTTGACGATACGGTAGGCGGTGTTACCAGTGTCCAAATTCAAAACGCTACGTTTGATGTCGCCTTAGCCAAAGTGCTCGCCCCGCTCGGACTGTTTTTTTCGCATGAACAGGGGACGTATTATGTGGCACCACCCGACCCCGATTCACCTTTGTATTCGAAAATTTCGAAGCGATATCAGTACGAACCGCTGCATCACGATGTCAAAGGTATCCTACTACTGCTGCCATCTAGGCACAAAAAGTTTGTCAACAGTTCCGATAACAGAAACCTTATCTTGATTGATGCTCCGCCGGAAATAGGTGAAGATATCCTGTTAAGGATCCGCGAGATAGATACTCCAGTCGCGCAGATCGAGCTTGAAGCGATTGTTTGCGTTGTAGCACCTGACAGCGGCTTCCGTTTCGGACTAGACTGGAATCACGTTGTGGGTGTAAACGGAGTCGACTCACTCAAAGCAGGTATGACTGGCTTGAGTTTTTCAGGTTCCTCAAGTCCCTCGGGCGCTCGAAACGCATTCTCTGATTTCGCCGTGACCTCGGCTTTCGTCCGACTGTTGGCTCAGGAGGGATACATCACGATTCGGGCAGCGCCTCGAGTGACAACCAAGGATGGGGAAAAAGCAAATATTGCAATCAATCGCGAAACGTTTTTTAGCCTACAAGGCTCGGCCGCAAACGCGTTTTTCTCACCCACTATCCAGAAAGTCGAGGCCGGAATCAGCTTAGATGGTTCTTCGCCAATTTTAGTGGCTGGAAACATTGGGGATTAGCTCCAGTCTTCCGCAGAAGAACAGGATCCTTGTTCGGTAGTTTTCATAGTTTCTAAAACCTCGCGCGGCGCTTTTGATCGATTGGATACGACTGTTAAA
>JANPHB010000109.1:0-5976 GCA_031424235.1 Pirellula sp. | reverse complement strand
CATCTATGATGTGAACAGGGATGGACGCGTCAGTGTTCAAGACACGATCTTAGTTCGCAACAACCAGCAGACGACCGGGATTGTGGCGCATATTGCAGCCCCGGCAGCACGGGCTGGTGGCTCGGGGGCTGGCGGTTCGGCTCGGGCGGCCAGTTCGGCTCGTGGAATCGGGAACGCATTTCAAGCAGTGATGATTGATGGTGCATCGACGAAGGAGAAGGAAAAAGTCGATTCGACTTTAGATAGTCTCGACGACTATTTTGCTTCGTTTACCTAAACGAACGGATGGCGATGTTGATTGACCGTCCGCTTAGCGTTTGGCAGCGTTGATTTCGTTGATCACGGCGAGAACGTCTAGCGGGTCGATTTGGCCGTTGCGATTCACGTCGACGAATGGGAGAGCTCGATCTAAGCTTGGGTCGAGGTTGCGTGTCCCGTGAAGGTTGATTTCGTTGATGATGGCCAAAACGTCAAGCGGGTCTACTTCTTGATTGTTGTTAACGTCAACTGCTAAGACCGGATTGGTCCAAAAGGCCGGGTCGTTATCCGTGATGACCAGATCGATATTTGCGGCGGACACACCGATGCTCGTCGCGCTAATTCGAACCGTTCGTCTCCCTTGGGGGGCAAAATCGTCCACGGCGCTGATTGGGAAAGGAACGCTCGTGGCTCCCCCAGGAATGACAACGGAGGCTGGGATGATGAGTTGGCTCGGTTCGCTGGCTGAGAGTTGCAGAGTCAAGCCGCCGGGCGGTGCTGGCGAGCGAACGGAAACGGTGCCCTGGGTGGTTCTCAATGCTGGATTCTCTTCGTTGAGCTCATTGGCCTGCAAAACGAGAGAAAGGGGCTGGAAGTCGGTTACGGTTAACAGAAGCGATGCGGAGGCGTACGCAGAGGCTTGAGCCGTGATGGTCACGGACTGGGGACCATCGAAAATCGCATCGTCAATCGCATCCACTCCGACGGTGATGCTCGACGAACCGGCTGGAATGACCACGGACGATGGCAAATTCGCTTCGCTGCTGTCGTTGCTGCTTAGCTGTACGGTCAGGCTTTGGTTTAGGTCCGTGTTGGACCGTGACACCGTGAGGGTGGCGGCCCCCGCGCCCGCGTTCTCGGCAATGGTTGAGAGATTGAGGGAAAGGAGGATGTATTCCCGGTCCAAGACGTCGACCGGGACGCTGTTGGAAAGGATTGAACCAACTGAGGCGCTCAAAAGGACTCGTACCGTGCCATCGAGCAAGGTATCGTCGATTGCTTGAACGGGTACGGTGATCGAAAACTGGCCAGCGGGGATAGTTGCTGAGCTTGGTAATTGCAATTCCGAAGTATCACTGCTTGTCAAAAGGACCGAAAGGGCCGCGGAGGTGTCAAAGCCGACTCGCTTGATAGTGATAGTGGCGGCGTTTGCACCTGCGTCTTCGGCAACAGTCGACTTATCGATCGACAATTCGAGACTGGGTGGAGGTCCGACGGCGACGGTAAACTGCTGTTGGCTAGTGCCGCCATCATCATCCGAGACGATGGTAGTTACGGTAAAACTACCTGCTTGATCATAAGTATGGTTTGAGCCAAAAAAACCACGGGTATTCACGCCAACGGAGCCCAATGTTTCGATGGTTGCCGAGCCGGTGGTGAGAGGCGAGTTATCACCCCAGTTGACGGAATAGGTAAAGGACTCTGCCAGGGGTGGTGAGGCTTGGCTCGCACCGAATCCGGGGTCCGTAAATTGCCCGATGCGAGCGATAGAAAGCGGCTGTCCTTGAACTGCGTTTTGGCTTTGCTGCGGCGCTAGAGTTGGTGGAACATTTGTGATTGCAGCGTTGAACGGGATTGATAGGGTACCGATCGTCGAGCCGCTAAGTTGGATCGTTGCAGGAAAAGAGCCGTTGTCGCCATACGTGTGTGAGGCATTTACTTGAACTTGCTGGGCAATAAACTGCCACCCGATGTCTTGCATTCCAGCAAAGTCCAAACGGGTAGGAAGTTTGCGTTGGCCGTTCGTGCTTTCAGGGGTCATTAATGCAATCTGGCCGTTGCTCGTTGTTCCGGATGCCCAGTGGCTCGCGTCGCTCAGAGGGACCGGTGATTTGCCAGAGACTGCAACGGCATTGGGGCCTGTAAAACCTCCCACAACTTTCGCGTTCCAACTGTTTGCCAAGCCAAAGCCCAATACATGCAAAAGCTCGTGCGATGCCACTGAGACAAAGTCGAATTCGCTTGCGTCAAGTCCGTCCGTTGTCAGGCCGAAATGGAAGTTGGTTGTCGACGAAAAGGAGATGGTGCCTCCCCACGGTCCAAAATCCGTTGCGGTGCTTGTAAGGGCTCCAGATTGTCCTCTCCCTTTGACAGTGTCGATGAACGCTTGGCTGGTGGAGGTAGCGGTGAAGCCACCTTTTTCGCCCCTTGCGAGTTCACCAGCGCCAAGAGTTCGGGCGCCAGCAAAGACGAGGATTTCATTAGCAGCGATGGAGAGATTGGCGCGAGTGTCTTGTGCGCCGTTCGCAGGATTTAAAAACTTGGCGGTCCACTGGTTTACCGCAGTTGGTTGGATAGCGGTCAGTTGGTCGGAAAACTTGCTGATAATAGAATTGGCAGCAAACTGCAGGCTATTTCGTCGTTCTTGGCTAGCAAAAAAACCAGAAGAGTCCATCGAGTAGTCAAGACGGATTGAAAGAGGACCGGCCGTAGGTGCTGCTCCGACTGCTGCAGCGCTAGATGTGCCATCACCCCAGAGAATGTTACCGGTGATTGAGCCGCCTATGGCAGACGTGTCAATCGTTTGGCTTAAGGCGAAGGATTGCCCCTCGGCCGTCAGAGCAAAACGTTCAGTCAACCGTTCGATGCGTAATGACCGATTGTTGGGCTTTAAAGATTGCTTCTCAACGATTCGCTTTGAAATTCGGGTAACCATTATTAGCTAGATCCTTTTCCGTTTGAGACGAATCTAGCTAATCAGTCCAGCAAAAGTAAGGCGAAATTTTTCATGCTTTTGCTTGTGACATGAACAACTTGGCGACGTGGTTGGCTCATCCGACTTGCCGCTGGAGAGGCAGGACGGACGCGGCAAAGTCACGCAGGGTCGCCCGGGGCTTTGAGTCAGTGCTTGGTGTCGTTTCCAATTCGAATTCGGAGACAATTTGCATTTGGAGTTCGCCTCGAACAACCTTGACGTCTCTAGGTGCTTCGATCCCGATGGTCACCCGATTTCCACTGACTTTGGAAACGATGAGGGTGATGTTGTCACCGATGGAGATCCGTTCGCCTTCTTTTCGACTTAGTACTAGCATAATTCAGTTCTTCCTTGATGTTTGATAGCAATGATTGGGCAAGACAAGTTGTCGCCGAGTTGTTCAGAACTCAGTGAGTGCTAACACCGTTCCAATGGTTCGCAAAACCGATTCGTTTTTCGAAAAGTCTCGAAATACATTCAAGTTCTTCGTTGTAGAGTGGTAAAAGGTTGGCGAAATCTTTGGCAAAAGTTGCATTTCTTGGGGATATTCCTTCAATCTTGTTCAAAAGCCTTGTTCTCAGTAGGAGTGAGGAGCAGGGCTTTCTCATTTCGAGAAATGGTTTTTCGTATTAGGAAATGCAAGCTTTCGTTTTGTAGGAGTCGTTACCTCAGTGCAGGTAGTATCGCGTAGCGATTTGACACGTCTGGTCAAAGCAAAATGCAAATCTGAAGATGCTGCGATTTTCTGGGGACCGTAAAATTTCGCTTGTCCTATCTAGGTAAGGACGATTGCAGGAGGAGCTGTTTCGGAAGAATCGAAATTTTGACGGCGATTAGGCGATTACTCGTAGCGGAAGTTGTAAAACTTCCTGGAGTTCTAGACACTTCAGGAACTCTTACGAGGTTCCACTACTTGCTAACTCGACGCCATTCGGGCTTAAGATGAAGAGTAATGCGTACGCAAGGCGGCAAATCGTTCGACAAGCCGGCACGCCTTTAGACGGATCGTCGGATCTTGTCGCGAGCTCGAGAAAGAAATGGGCCGATGCTGTTCTCAGGCATGCCTATGTGAGAGCTGATTTCAGCATAGGTTTTTCCTTCGAGATGAAACATCCGGACCGCTTGGGCTTCGTTCTGCGAAAGCTTTTCGATGGAGGCTTGCAGTTGTTCGATTTCCTCTCGGGTGTAACTATCTGTTTCGTTTTCAGATGGGTCGAATTGCATAGCTTCTAGTGATGGCTGCAGCTGCTCTAGTCTCATTTGAGAAATGCGACGCAACACAACTCGGCGTGATACGACAGCAAGATAGGTAGCTAAAGAGCTATTGCCTCGAAAGCGTCGCAGTACGGCAAAATCTCGATCGATCCAAGAAATAAACACATCCGCAACGAGGTCATCTTGAAGTTCGTGGGGAAGATGAACGTTTCTTGCGTGGGCTGTATGGTGGATGATGTGGATCACGAGCCCCAGGAAGCGGTCAGTCAGATTCTCCCAAGCGTCGGGAGCTTTAGCCAAGCAATCGCGAAGGAGTTCTCGATCTAGGTTGGATAGAGCCACGTTGATTGGTTTGTTCTGGAATTGAGGCAACAACAAGCTACGGTAGCTTGGGAGGATTGTTCGGAATCACTCAATATTAGGTGCTACGCTTGCCGACAGCAAGCAGATTCGGGTTGCTTGACACTCCAAACATGGATGCCTACCATGCCGATGGGGGAGTTTGGGCGTTTTGCGGGGTTTTTTTGTGCACCGCAAGGGCTCGGATACCAACAAAAGTATTTCCAGTCGATATTTTCCAGCAAAATCCAGCCATCTTGAGAAAGGTTTTTCAGCCATGGCCCACATTGTTACCCAACCTTGCGTTGGCTGCCGATACACCGATTGCGTCGTGGTTTGCCCAGTCGAGTGCTTTTACGAGGGGGAGAAAATGCTTTATATCCACCCAGAAGAGTGCATTGACTGTGAGGCATGCGTGGCTGAATGCCCCGTCGAGGCCATTTTTCATGAGGACAACGTTCCAGAGGAGTGGAAGGATTACATCGAAATGAACGCCGAAATGTCGGCGAAATCCAAGGTGATCACAGAAAAGAAGAAGCCGCTAGCGGATTCGTAGCCCGTAATTTCAGTAGAGGGGCGGTTTTCCTTCGAAAATCATCCTGTTTGGCTCAAGTTCGTTCGGCCGAAAATCGATACTCACGGGCCGACAGATTTGAAAACGTTTCGTCTTGTTAAGAATAAGCGTTGACAGTCACGAACCTTGGGTTACGATTTCCGCTCCAAATTTCCGGTCGCCAATTGGCTGACTCGAAAATTGCGCGTGTAGCTCAGTTGGTTAGAGCGCGTCGCTGATAACGACGAGGTCCCCGGTTCGAATCCAGGCACGCGCACTAGGGAAACCTAGTGCACGATGTTCGAAGAAAGGCGATTAATTCGACTTTCCAAATCGAAGAAGTGTGGTAGGTTTTTAGGAGTTGGTGAGTTGTCGACTTGTCGAGGACTCGCAAAACGGGGGTGTAGCTCAGTTGGGAGAGCGCTTGCTTTGCAAGCAAGATGTCATGGGTTCAAGTCCCTTCACCTCCACTCGGGAATTAGTCAGAAATTAACTTTGGAAAAGGCCTTGCGGCCGGCTCCGAAATCTGGATGATTCTCGCTCCCGTGACCGGGACAGTCGCCAACGCGATGAAAACGGTTTCGGGAAATTGATCTTTGACAATATGGTTGGATTGGTAGATGGCATCTTAAAGTTCATCAGCTCAGGGCTGTTTAGGCAGTTTTGGGAGTGGATGGACAATGCAATTTAGTTTGAAACCGGTTCTGTGTTCATCCGCTGGTTTTGTTTAGCTTGGTGCTCTTCGGGGTGTTGGCTGAGTGAGATTGGCAGGAGATCAAAAACTGTTTTCGAACGAGCGCAATAAGATATAGGCGAAAGTGGATCGCGTTGGTTTTGGTTCTGGTTCACGCCAGGATTGAATACTGATGTGGGAAGCTTAAAACGGAAGTCAGATGAGATCTCGATGCAGTGGATG
>JANPHB010000108.1:0-1605 GCA_031424235.1 Pirellula sp. | reverse complement strand
TCGAGCTTCTTTCGAAACTGAGCTTTGAGAATCTCTGGCCTCATCACTGTAACTTCTCCAGACCATCGCAGTAGCCAATTGAGAATTTCATTGAGTCCATCGACGTTGAAGGTCACAGAGATGGATTTGGAATCGATGCGTCGAATCACCTGAGTGGAATGCCAAGTTGTTTCAGGGACAATCCGAGCTGCGTTCCCAAAGAACCGAAGCTCAACATCGTGATTGTCTGCTCCTCGATACACGCTCCAAGCATTTCCGAAATAGGCTTCCAGGTCGAACACTTCCGGAGAGTCGGATTTTCGATCGAGCTGGCGTAGACTTTTGAATCTCGTCACACGAAGCGTTATGGCATCTAGTTTTCCATCTAGCCGACCGAGCAGGTACCATGCACGTTTGATGAGGCAAAGACGAATGGGATGGATAAGCAATCGCTGCGATAGCGATTGCCCTGTGCGTTCGTCCAGTTCATATGGTGACTCGTAAATCCCCGACAGGATTTTTCGATCCATCAATGCAAACTGGATGGTTTGAATGATCTCGTGATGTTTCGTGTGATCTACCAACTGGAGGTCGAGAACCTTGATCATTGCCATCGCATCGATCAAAGTCTTTCGCATTTGCTCGGAGGATGTACTGAGAACCTTCTCCGTGGTTGGCAATGCCCCCTTCGAAATTTGAGTTCCCTTCGCAGACGCGAGATTGGTTGCAATGGCAAGCCCCCGGGCCTCGTCTGCGGACAGTGAACGAACCGGGAAGTTGTAATCTTGGCGAACTCGGTAGCACTTGGTTTGTTCATCGCAGAAATAGGGTACCCCCGCGAACTCCAACTTTTGCAAATCCCTGTACAGCGTACGTTCCGAACACTCGAGTGCCTCTGCAAGCGATCGACGATCCCAGCGACCGCGAGACTGGATCAGGCTTAGCAGGCGAAGTACTCTCGCAAGTCGCATACTTTGCCGGACTCGGCGATCTCGGTCCGGACGTTGCGGGATTTGGAGTTCATTTTTGACGCGATTAGTTCGGTTCGCCTTCTTCATTCATTTCACTTCCTAAAATGGTTCGTTGGAAATGATAAAAGGTTCGTCTGCCAACCCTGGGTCAATGGCAGGAGCTTCTTGTTTGTCGCGATGCAACACGAATTGCATCTGATGGGGTTCGCGGCTCCATCAATCGCAAACCAGTAGAGGTTGCACGGATTCGGATTGATGGCGAGCGACCGGAAGTGTTCGGGTTTTGAATTGGAGGTAATCGATAAGCTGTGAACTTGCCGTTTTTTCGGCCCGAGACATCATTTTTGCGTTCTTGGCCAGAACATTTGTGATATCCGTATAAGACGCATACCCAACCATGGGACTGATCGGAATTTCCGTTGACGAGGAACAATTGGGTATCGCTTTTCTGATACCATGCGGGGAGGAATAATCACGGACTAGACTGGGTGATTGTTGGTGGGGCGAAACAACCATCACTAGAAAGTCGCGACGGGCGGTCTGAAATAAGCGAGGTTCGGAAATCCAGCCGGTCCTCAGTAATCCAACACGAATGTTTCGAATGAGTTGATCGGCGGGGTATCCCATGTCGCCATCATTTCGATTGGTTGATTTT
>JANPHB010000107.1:0-29711 GCA_031424235.1 Pirellula sp. | reverse complement strand
CGACTTCGGGGGTAAGGGGGCGGTCTGCCTGCAAAGTGGGTTTCGCCGAACATCAGTGACAAAAACTCAAAAAATCCGCAGACGATCGAAAATCCGTATACTGCATGAATAATCCGCGCTAGCGCCCGCGGCTCAGTAATTCGCCTTAACCGATTGCAAAGAAAGTGCCATTAACGCAAAAAACACAAGCGGATGTGCTTAGCACCGCGAACCTTTCGATCCGTAGATCGTCTTCTGAAACGGGTGCATGACAACTCTCGACCAAAATTCGCTCCAACATTTCAATGAAATCAAGCGACCAACTGCCGATTCGGAGTACATGTTCATTCGGAGGATGTGGGTTCGATTCCCATCGAAGACTCGCATGAGTCCTCGTCGCTCAACTGGTTAGAGCACCGAAGTTTCTCTGATCACACTTCGTTGGTCGTTTTATTATTTTGCTCAAGGAAATTGCCAACAATGCGTTCGGACATGGACAAGGTCATTGTCGAAAGACCCAGGTTCGGCTCGCGTAGCCCTTCGCGAAAGAAAGGTTATCGCAAATACTTACAGTCGATGCCCGCGGATGAGCTTCCTCTGAGTGAACCGATGCTTGGCCGTTGGAAAGGTCGCGACAAATGGCTTAACGAACATCTCGGACCGATGCGTCGGTTCTTGCGATCCAATGTTGGCCGGCCATGGAACAAAGTGCATCAGGAATTGTGCGAACACGTCTCATTCGACAATGCAGTCCAGGCGCATGTGCTCTCGCATATTTATGACTATGTCCAGCTCCATGTGGACGTCCATGATAGCGCAACAGTCTATACCAGAACCGGTTGGCGAAGGCAGCATAAGCTGGACGAAAACGCAATGTATGTTTGCCCCACTTCAGGTATTCTCAAAGTAGTTCAAGCGAACCAAGGACATGGTCCAAGAACACGCATCTCGATTGACGCTCACACTCAATATTTGCGTCGTGATAATGTGTGGTGGGAAGTGCGCATGCGAAGCACTCAAAATGCCGCAATGGATCTTTGGGACTTCTGGTTGGAATGTGAAATTGGGACATTAGCAGAACAGGACTGCGTCAGAACTTACGGCGGAATGCTTTTCGCCACGTCAAAACGCCCACTTACACCGGATGAAACTCGACAGCTCTATCGCAGGCTCCGGGAAAAAAGCCATAGCAAATAAACGGAGCAACTGCTCCCAGCATTGTTAGAACCAAGGTATACTTGAAACCATGGAATCCAACAGCAGTGCAAGTGAGCACTTATCAACCCCGAAGGCAGCATATATCCATGTCCCGTTCTGCCACTCTCGTTGTCCCTACTGCAGCTTTACCGTCGTCGCGAATCGATTGGACTTGGTGGATCGCTATGTCGAGGCCGTCACGTGTGAGCTAACTGCTCTCGGTCGCCCGAACACGGTAAACACGATCTTCATTGGTGGCGGAACACCAACGCTGCTACCGCGCGAACCGATGTTGCGATTGTTCGAGGTGATCCGCCAATGGCTTCCTCTGACAGACGATGGAGAATGGAGTATCGAAGCGAATCCGCAAGACGTCGATCGGGATCTATGTCTTCTCCTACGCGATCAAGGCATTAACCGCATCAGCCTAGGGGGCCAGTCGTTTGATTCGGCCAAACTGAAGATGCTCGGTCGCGATCATACGGGCGATCAACTTGCTAACTCCATCGACATCGCCTCCCAATGGTTCGATGAAGTCTCGGTCGACTTGATTTTTGGGGTACCCGGTGAAGACATGCAAGTTTGGAAGTCGGACTTACAAGCGGCTACGTCGCGAGGCGTAAGCCATCTCTCCACCTATGGCCTGACCTACGAGAAAGGCGCACAATACTGGTCGCAGCTTCAGAAAGGCCAAATCGTAGCTGTCGCGGAAGAAACAGAACTGGAGATGTATCTCTACGCTATCGAAACACTCACTCAGCACGGCATGAAACACTACGAAATTTCGAATTTTGCCCAGCCTGGGAGCGAGTGTCTCCACAACCAGACTTATTGGAAGGGCGATGCCTGGCTAGGCTTTGGACCAGGCGCTGCGGCTTATGTTGATGGCACACGTTCGGTCAATCACAGAAGCACTCTCAAGTATCTTCAGCGAATGGAGACCGGACTGTCACCCGTAGCAGAGTCGCAAACATTGGACTGGTCAATGCGAACCCGCGAGCGATTTATCTTCGGTATGCGTCAATTAAAAGGAGTCGAATGGAGTTCGCTCGCCAGCTCCGGTGAACCTAAGTCCATTGAAGCCATCGCACAGCAACTGCCCAAACACATCGCATTGGGATTCATGGAATGGCATGAAGGCCACATTCGCCTAACGCCCCAAGGGCTACCCATCAGTGATTCGCTTTGGCTAGACTATTGGTAAGTGCCTCCGGTGGGATGTCCGGTGGTTCGTTAGATGTCATGCTTATGTAGTACAAAGCCGAACATACCGCTGGGCGAGCCAGCGGGATTGCAAATCCCACCGGCTTGTCCGGTGGATGGTTCGGTTGCTCAATACACCCTCGCCAAAGTTCACAACACCCAGGAATCCCACCGGCTTGCCCGGTGGTTCGTTGGGTTTTTGACGGAACGAAGTCTCACCCGATGAGTTGCTCACCATAGAAGAGCACGTATCCGAGTGCCCGAACTGTCGCGATATGTTCGATCCTGTTGACTCAAAAAAGCTGGAAAAGATGATTACACGCAACGGCAAAGAGTTGCTGGATTAGACAGATCCGCGATCACCGCTTGGTAGCGTTGGTTACTACAATCTAGCGGTGGCACGATGAGAGTAGCCACCGCTGCCAAGCGGTCGGCAGGAGGAAAGTTAGACGCTCCACTGTCTGGCGACGGTGGCTACCTGCATATTGTAGCCACTGCTGCCAAGCAGTGGAGCAGGTCAAACGACACAGGCCAATCGGTCCTATCGCTCGCCGCTAGCCGACCTCCTAAAGTATTCTGGAACGCTATTCGCCATCGAATCGCGTCTTGGGTCATGTTTTTGTGGGAAAAGCAAATGAAACGCGGTCAAATGATTTACCTTTCAGCAATGGCGATTCTTATAGCAGCCGGCTTTTTCGCCTGGAATTCGATGGCGAGGGCTGCCTACGAGTCGGCGGAATACAAAGTTGTTACTTCCGACGGAAAATTTGAAGTACGCGAATACCCTGACCTAATGCTCGTCGCCACCACAACGAAGCTAGATGCCCAAGGTCGTGATGGCAGCTTCATGAAATTGTTTCGTTACATCAGCGGTGCGAATCAATCCGAGAAAAAGATCTCGATGACAACGCCGGTTTTTATGGAAAACGACAAAGCGGACTCGGCAGTCCAAATGGGTTTCGTAATGCCAAAAAAGCTAGCCGAAGACGGAGTACCAGCGCCAACGGGCGAAGGCGTTGACGTTCGCAAACGAGTAGGAGGCCGCTTTGCCGTCCTGCGATTCTCCGGACAGCTCAATGCCAAGCTAGCCAAAGAATCGGAAGCCAAGCTTCGTACCTGGATGGAAACCAAAGGCCTCGTCGCCGACGACTCAGTCGAATCCAGCGGTGTGGAAACTGCGGGCTACGATCCACCCTTCACTCCGGGCCCACTGCGACGGAACGAAGTTCTGATCCGTCTGAAGTAGCTCGGAGAAAATGACTGTAACCGTAACGCATTTTAAACGCGTATTCCGGCAATGCTCCAGAGATCTTCTCGATCAAGCCAATCATCCATCATCTTACGTAGCGACGGGCTGAACGGGATGAAAGAGTTTTTCCAAGCGCGTCCATCTTCATGATTGTTGGGTTCAAAAAGCCAAACTCTTCCTTCGCGACTTCCCTTTGCAATGCTGACAAGCACCACTCTCGTTACGCGAGTGCAACCAATTGTCGCCCCCCACCGGCTTGTCCGGTGGGAGCGTAAGTTTGGTAGCTAGACGCCAAGGTCCGACCACCCACCTATCCTGATTGGTTCCTGTTAACGCACCGCCCCCATATCATATTCACCAAATGTTCCTACGTAATAACTCGGTCGAAAAATCGCTTTCTGCCCAAATGCAAACGCGATGTTATTCATAAACGACAAAGCGACATCTTCAGGACTGTGCGCGACATCACCGCGTAGGCTCAAATGAATATGGTCAGGCATCACTGACCGTCTCGATATGCCATACGATTTCTTGATCGCTACCTTATCACAGGTTCCCGCCAACAGCCTTAGCGACCCTCCGTCCGTAAATAGAATACGAGATTCAGTCACCAAGACAACATGGAGGTTGTACCAATATCGCCCTCTCTCTGTTTCGGCGGGATCCTGGAGTCGAACGTCCGCGTTTGAAACCGTGAAGCCCTTCATGAACTCTTCAAATCGGACATCCACAAACTGTTCCTTCGAAACTTGCCCATCAATGTATGCTTCCACTTGTTCGCGTCGGTTCTCCCCGATCGTGCGAAATGCAACTTTTCGGCTAAACGTTGTTGGCGTTCCCGCAACGCGTAACGCATGCTGAAGTCGACCTTTCATTCGAGCAGTAAAGAAGGTCGGACTAGATCGTTGGCGAGGATTGTTGAAAGGGTCGTGCTCGTCATCAGCATTCTTCGTCGGGACATCCCAGTTTTTGGGCGTACCTGCATTGGCTGCAGTCTTCTCTGACAAACGCTTTGGCCTTTCCTGAGATCGTCCAACGGGATCTACGCAACGCTCTGGAGCTTGAAGGTAGAATTCCAGGATTTCAGTCTTGTTCCAGGAGGCAGGTACTTCAAGTTCAAAATTAGCAAATACGGTCTCAACACAACTCACCAAACTCTTCAAGCCCGATGCCGATCGACGTTTCCACGATCTGTCTCCTGCTGAAAAAGTAAGAGTCAAGTAACACTCAACCTCCTTGTTCGAGCGATGGTACTCCGTTGCCCTTAAGTTTCCCTCCATAATCTTCGAAGAAGCAGATAGACTGAAATCCAGTCGTTCTGCACCAGGATACTTCTTTTGAATTTTCTCCGAAGGTAGCGATTTTCGTGAAAGTCTTCTTTGCAATTCAGACAATAGGCTTCCAGAAAAACCGTATGCTGCTCCCGGTTCGAGATAGAATTGGCAAAATGATATAGATAGTCGTTTCATGGTTTATGCCCTCCTTGGCGCAATGGAAGCCAACATCTCATCGGCATCAGGTATTTGAGAGGCAAGTTGCTGGGCTAAACTCCAATCAAATTGCTTTGCCTTCGTTTTCGCAACCGCCCACTGGCGGTATTCTTTATATTGGTTGTTGTGCTTACGTAAAGGGTCGAGACCAATCCAATGTGACGGCTGCATTGTCTTCCATTTCTCAATGATAGGGCATGCCATGGCGACAGTGTGCTCGTTACATACCGTTGGGACAACGATCCCGTTCTGCTTCACTGGAGTTGCCATCGACAGCACTTTTTCGATTGCGTCTTTCGGCAACTGCACATGGTTCAGTCCACAAGCGTTCTTGATGTCGAAAAGTAGTGGGACTTCGTAGCTGCGAACCGATTCGAGAGCGATCCGGCTTAAACTGAATTGAAACGGATCGTGCGCTTGATTCAGTTTTTGGAATGTCTCCTCGGAAAACTCCGTGACTAGCTGCCTTCGAATAACCTTGATCTCTTCGCGGTTTCGTTCCGTGTATGGAGCAGTTACGGCATACTTGATTTTGCATGCCGCAAATAGCTCAGCCACTTTTCCAAGGTGATCAGACAGTCTGTTGACTGGAATGGGCAATGGAAGAGCATCGCTTGGATCAGGTTCACTGACATCCAATAAACTATGCGAAGTCATGATGACCGCCATCGATTCGCAACCCAATCGGTTCACATCCATGCCCTTTCGCTTGGCGGCATGCCACAGCAGAGTTCCAATTTCACTTATGGGAGTAGCCTTATAAGAACGTCCGGTTTTCATGCACGCTTCGTACTGCTGAACATATTTCCGAGCTGCGACTTCAAAGCGTTTGATGAATTCCTCTTCTCGCGCTGCTTCAAAAGCTTGATAGGCATCCAGCCAACACTCGGCCTTATTGTCTTTCTCTAGCAACATTTGCATTGCTTTGGTTAACACCAACTTTTCATGCCGAAATGGGTTGGTCAGCAAGACGGTTAAGTAGTAAATCCCTGGCGTGATGTTATCAAGACTGTAGCATGCTTCGCCGCGTTTGAAGCTAATCCAATTTGCCAACTTCTGTGCATATGCTCTATCCTCAAGCACAACGGCAGTCGTGAACGAATTGGACCAGTCACCCCACCAGTAGTCATCCGACTTAAATTCGTTGCGTTCTTTCATCAAAGCCAGGATATCCTGAGCGCTGTGGGTCTTTGGCAAGCCAAAATGCAACGAAATCAATTGAAGGAAAAGATCGCTAGTTGATGGTGACCAATTCTTCCGTTTCTTCCAGCGATAGTTATTCACCATCAGATGAGATTCAAGTGTTACACTGGCCGCAAAACCTGGAAGCTCTGCTCGAAATTTTTTGATTGTTTCGCGGCTTCGCTTCAATGGTTCACTAAGCTGTGCTGTCTTCTTTGGTATCGCGTTCTCGCTCTTCGAAACCCTGACGCTCTTGGACTCATCCGCCTTCTCTGTCTTCTCAAGGTTCTGAGGTTTCGATTGTCCCGATAGCCATTCTTGGATCTGCTTTTTGATGACTCGCGAGCAACCAGGCAGAACCGAGTTAACAACATGAACCGCATCCTCGTAGTGGGAGGAATAAAGCGAGCTCAGGCTCTTCAGGCCCAATTCTGCGATCTCCCGTTTCTTGTGAACAAGAGCCTGCGCCAAAGACGATGCAACGGTCCGTCGATCTGCCAGATTTTGCCCCATGGCGACAAGAGTCAGGCATGCCTGCCGTGCGACAGCGATGTTCGCGTCAGGCAAGAATGCGGCGATGGCCAGACTTGCCGAGGTCCCATCGAATCCATTGGACGAGCAACATCGTTCCAATTGTTCGAGCAAATACACTTGGCCAGACGGTGCGCAGGTTTCAAGCGCCGCACATAGCTCACCTTGGTTGGCGGTCCATTCTGCGGCCGACGGTTCAACGTACTCAAGAATCTGAAGACACGCACCTATATGCTTAGCCTTGGGGACTTGACGCATTCCGTGGAGTACTGCATCGATTAGTTTGCCGCGATCCAAAACTTTCTGGTCAGTTAAGTAGTCGATAAACTCGAGTAAGCCTGGTTGCCAACTGGCCGAGTGATTCGCATCGACCAAAAAGTTTTCAAACGAGTAAACTTGGTAAACGATATCGGAAACCCATGGGAATTTCCGATAGACTTTCTTGATTTTGGCGGCCGTTGCATCTTGGTAGAAGGAAAGAATCAAGGCTTGTACACCAGCTTCATCAAGCTTTGGAAGATAGACTCCTTCGCTAACAAGTAGCATCCATTGTTCGTACGTGTCGAATTTGACCTTTTCCTTTAAGTACGGCATCAACCATTCTTCAGAACGATCCCTAAGGACTTTGCATGTTTCTTTGGGCCAGACGCATAATGCCCTGGAGATTGCGTAATCCAATTGGTCGCGTGGACCTCCCACGGCAACTGGCACAAAGCAGTCGAAATAGTATCCGCATTTTTTCTTACACTCTGCGACCGAGTAATTCTTCTTGGCGGAAGGTTTGATCTTTGCCTTGTTCCAACCGAACATGCCGTGAATTTCGAGTAGTGCCGCGCGAACCCTGCTTCTCTCGGTCTCGGAAACGCCTTCAAACATCGCAGCCACGGCCTTAGCATTGGCTTTTTCCACGGCATTGGCCAGCTTGTCCAACTCGATTGTTCGATCAGCGATGATGGCCGCGGGTGTTTTCAAGCTCTCCTTTTTTGACGCCGCTGCAGACTCGGTTGCAGCAATAGTAGAGCGATTCTTCTTCTCGGTGTGACCTTGAGTTTCTTTGTTACTCGATTTTTTCAATTCAAACTCTCTTTGCCATTACGGCGAATGAATTGGCTGGTCAGTGTTCGTCGGATTCTGTCAGTATACTATTTGCAATCGTGATATCTTCCAGTCATCAGTCTGAATCTGCACTTTAGGACAACACCTTTCCTCTCGCTGGCATCACGTGGCGAGCCGCAAAGCGACAGTCTTGATCGAGGGTGCATTGGGCCCGCTCTAAGTCAAAACGGGAAGGCTCTTGAACGAAGGTGGTATCGACATCTCAAAATCAATCTCGGGCCAATGAGCGGGTATACGTTCCAGCACATTTTCTCCGTAGATTCGATGGAGAGCGAAGTCTTCCCGGTGGACGTAGCCAATGTGACATCCGCAGGTCGCATTTGGGCAAACTTCTGGGCTCAAAAGTTTCCAGATGTCGTTGCGGTAGATGTTTCCGACAACCTCATTTACGAAGTGACAGCGGCGAGCGTCACCATGGCTGTCGACTGTGAACGATGTTAGCCCTGTTTGACATGGCTTGCCCTGACTCGGCCAACGCTGTGTGTTCCAGCGAAAGTATGGGTCGATCGAATTTAGAAACTTCAGGTCCTTCTCCGAATAGTCGATTCCGCTGCTCTTTGGCACGTTGATCCATAAATAAACATCGGCCGGCAATCGTCTTCGCAATTCCGCAATGACTTCAAAATGTTCTTTAAAGCCAACCACTCCAACGCTGAACCGAATTTTCAACTCTCGCAATGTCGCACATCGATTCAGGAAATGCGTTACATCGGTTTCACTTGGATGAAACGTTGCCCAAATGGCCAGTCGATCTGAGCGTGCTTCGCGCAAATCATCAAGATGCCCGCTCAAGTTTGTTTGAATGACAACACGATGAACATCTTCGATCAAGGAAAGGCGAATCATTGCCTCGCGATAATACCTGTGGATGATAGCCTCCCCCCAAGGCGTGATGAACACGCCAATCGGTCGACGACTGATTGCAACCCAATCTACAAATCGATCAAGTTCACTGCGGTCTCGGTTTAGTTCTTCTCGAGTATTGGTGGTCTTCCCAAACGGGCAATAACCGCAAGCATAGTTGCAGCTCGACAATGAACCACGATACAGAATACGAGTGATATTCATCTCAAATCATACTCCTCCATTCGGGCTATCACCGCATCCGAATACAACCAAGGCCCAATGACATCGCTATAGGCTAGACCATCGACGTTAAGCTTTAGATGTTCGTCGGTCCACTCTGCGTACTCAAGTTCGACCAACACATCGACTTGAGGAATCACGCTCCGCACATCACTCCCAAACCTGTCTTGAAACGACTGCAGCTCCAGACCATCCGACTGCAGCAATGATCGGATCAAATAGCGACGGCACTGGTCGTCACGGCTGAGCCATACACCATAATCGGCTACGGCAAAGTCACGTTCGTCCCTTCGATTAAAATCGGCAATGATCTTTCGGACGTGGGTACCACTGACAGCGTACTCGCTGCTGTAATGCAAGCCGGACGTGTAGCTACGAGCTCCGGGACCGAGTCCGATCATGCCGTCTTCCTGACAGCAATGCTGGGTCGAATAATCGACGTCAGCTCGGCGAAACATGCGCATCGAAATCTGCTTGTATCCAGCCGTTAAAAGCAAGTCGCGACCAAGCTGGTAAAGATGTCGACGATTGACCGCAGGGCTGCGTCCGGTTCGCCCAAGTCCAGTTAATTCGCGAACGTAAAGCGGATACAAGAACATCTCTTCCGGTCGGTGGATGAGTGCTCGCTTGAGTGTTCGTATCCAATCCGATTCGCTTTGGTCGTGGCTTCCATAGATTAAGTCCAAATTGAAGATCGGGACATTGGACTCACGAATCAACTCAATCGCTCTCTCGACTTCCTCATTCTTTTGCGGACGTCCCAAACTGCTCAAGTCACGCTGTACAAAACTCTGCACACCCATGCTAACTCTTCCAACTCCATGATCGACCATCAATCTGAGCTTCGTCGCATCCACGGTCCCTGGCGAGACTTCCATCGAAAACGGCACGTTCCCGATCGAAACGGGCCAATCCCTCGCGATCATTTTCAAGACATGATCAAGTTCGGCGGCTTCGAGGTACGTTGGTGTTCCGCCACCGATTGCAACTTGCGCAATGGACTGGGGACCAATGGCATTTGCAACCGCTGCGGACTGTTTCGAAATGGCACGGAGCGTTTGATCGACCAGCTCATCAGAAGGCTGGGAAGCGGTAAACAAATTGCAGAATCCACATCGCATCTCACAAAACGGTAGATGCAAGTACAGATACAGTTGCGATGTATTCTCCTCTGCCCAAACGCGGGACAATTCGACTGGCGGATCCAGTGTCCGATAAGACGTTTTGTGCGGATAAGCGTAAGCGTAACCGGCGTACTGATCGTTGGCGATCGCTTCAATCAACCTACGTCCGCGGCTACCACTGGAAGTCTGCATAGGGCACCTCCCAAACAACTGGATGAGCAATGCGATGTCCCCAATAACCAGCTTCTCCATAAGCCGTACCGTGATCCGAGCAAATAATCGCGAACAAACTGCCGCGTTCGCGAAAGCAATTCAACAAGCGAGGAAGCTGTCGATCAATTTCAATCAATGCGGCTCCATGACTGTCTATCGTGTCGCGACCATCGACAGGGGAAATGTCCGACGCGTAGAACCAGTTAGGCTGGTGAATCGCTGAAAAATTGATGAAGCAAAACACGCGTCTTTCCTTTTGAAGTTGGATCGCCGTGACCGCACAATCGACTTGGTGCAGTGCCGAATCGCGATCGACAACACTCATCGACTTCGACCAATGCGATTCATTGAACAGACCCGGAAGGACTCTCCCTAATGAATTTTCTGGATTGAAGAATCCGGTGCCGCCGACACAAAGGGTGTGGTAACCAATCCTTGAAAGGGCTTGAGGTAGGGTTGCTTCGGGGAAGACAAACGTTTGCTCCGCTGTCGTCTCGCTCCCACCAAATTCGGAAGCAAACAACCGCGGATGAACCCCTGGGGTCATCGGTGTGGGCAAAAACCCTGCAAAAAACGCATGATGTGCCGCGTAGGTAAAAGTGGCCGGAGAGTGTCGACGCTCCCAACCTTGATCGGATAAACAGCCAGCGAGATTAGGAAGTCGGCCACTATGGAACAAGGCTTGAGCCACGTCATAGCGCAGCGTGTCCAAAGTGACGAATAGAATATCGCTGCGTCCAATGTGATTCAACATGAAACAACCTCTTGCAATTGAACCAAGTGCTGTATCAGTTCAGTGCGACTGCGAACAAGATGCGCCATCCATCTAGCAGATCTAGCTGATTCTACATCGACCTCTTCCGAATCGCCAAGGTACAAACATTCGCCTGCTGGAACTCCAAGAGCATTCGCGACGAAATCGAACGCACGTCGATCAGGCTTCGCGAAACCGATCTCCTCAGAAATAAAAATCCGATTGTGAGGAAAAACTTCATCCAGTAAGAGTGACTGGATCTTCGCCTGCTGAGTGAATACCCCACCGTTTGTCAAAATGGCAATGGTGTACCTTTCTCCCAAGCGTTTTAAGCAAACGTTCAAAGAGTAATCTGGCAGGATGTAGCGAACCAATGCACGAACGAAACTTTGTTGATCTAGATCGCGCCCTGTAATCGACCGAAACGCCGTGAAAAAGCTCTCACGATTTCCGTATCCGTTTTGATCAAGCATTCGCAAGCGTAATTTATCGGCGTTGCCGAGCGTCAGGCTGGAAATCCAATCATCCAACGCTTGCTGTCGATCGAACAATGTCTGGTCGAGGTCAAATACGATAGAAGACACAGTTTTCAAAACAGAGCCTCTCGACAGCGGCGACTCGAATTCAAAATTGCTTGGTAAACAGATCGACCATCTGCGATTAGCCCCGGCAGGAAATCTCCAAAGGCGTTAACTTCGCAAACAAGCGGCGATCCAGTTCGCGGCAGCAAGATGTCCACGCCACAGTAGAGTGCGCCTGGGAACAAATCTGCTGCTCGCAATGCCAACTGACGACAGTCTTGCACTCGATCGGCACCGACAGCTTCCTCGACGCGGTGCAATGAAGCTCGTGCGTTACCCAAGTGCAGGTTGGTGATTGGCGAAGTGCTTTGTCTGGCAACTACATGATCCGCTTTTCCGTTGATGACGACCACACGAAAGTCAAACCGATCGCCGTCGACGCGCGCTTTATTGACGGCAGCCTCTGCTATCATGCCTTGAGGAGCAAGGACACTGAAAATATCTTGGATGTCGCGTGGACTTGTGTACGAGCGAACAAGAAGCGAATTGAAGAGGCGGACTCGACCTAAATTGCGATCTATCTCAATGGGAGCGATCAATTGTTGTCGACCATTGCAAACTCGAAAATAGCAGACACCTGATGCCGATGAAGCATATCGTGGCTTAACGAAAACACGTCCTCCACAACTCTGGACAAACGGCTGTAACGAGTCCCAAAAGGCACTCGGCTCGATCGGCAACAATGTTGTTTGCGGCCGATGTGAACGTAACTCCCCGTGAGTAGCAAAACGCCTGTGCGTCGCCCATTTATCGAACATGACTTCGATTTCGCTCGGCTGTTGGTCAAGCTCGACGTCCGGACGGCTTATAGACCAATCGTTTAAGACTCGCAGAATTCGACTTAACCCTGAGTATTGGTGGTCCAACGAAAGGATTTGTCCGACTTGCGGAAATTCAAGTCCGTCACCATGGCTGATCAGCGCGGCAATCACATCCGTCCGCTGGCCAAACGAATCGATTCGCAATCGCGAATCCACTGAAATACAGTTCAGTAAATCCGCACCTTCTTTGATCACGTCGATCCAATCAATGCAACGCGGCGCTGGAAGCCCGAATTGCAAAGCCGTTTCGCGATAGTCCGACACTCTACGACTTTGCGGATCGCCGAGGATCCAATGTGCTTGCTGTCGGAAGGACATGGATCTATTCACCGACAGCCACGAAACGCCATTCGTCGTCTTCTTCCATGTGACTTGGCTTCGACAAATCCAACTTGATAGGTAACTTGTTGAGCAGCTTCGTGACTTCGCCGGTCAGGAAGTTGTAGTGCAGACTCACGTGCTTCAGGAGCCCATCGGTAGGAAGGGAGAGGAGTGCCCGTCCACCTTCGTCGGTGAGCACACTCAATGAAAGATCCAGCGTTTCGATCCGCTTGACGAGAGGGCTGTTGACGATCACAGCAGCAATGTCGTCAGCGAATTCGCAATTCCGCAAACCAAGGTACTTCAGGTTTGGAAACAATTCGCCGCTGAGGATCGGCTGCAAGTCTTCGACTGTACTGTCCCCTCCATATTCTTCCGTGCCGAGCCAAAGTTCCAGATGCTCCAATGCCGGAAACTTAGCTCTTCCGATCGAGCGTACGAATTCGGCGGACAACCCGCCGGACTCGCAGACCAAGCCGCGCAAACTTGCGTGCTTGGGTTGGCTAATGGCGAGATCAGTGCCGCCGCGAGTTCGCAGCAATTCAAGTTTGGGAAACGCTTCTAACAAGGGAGTCACATCGGCTTGATGAATCCAGGACATTTCGTTTTCTTCGGAAACGATGTCTCCAAGGTAGATCGCCTTTAGGCTACTGAGTCGATCACACTTATCGCAAAGCAACTTGATCACTTCGCAAGGATCACCATCACTGTCCTCTCCTGCCCAATTTCCAATCACAATGCCAATTGCTTCCGCCGCGGCATTTGTCTCCAGAAAATGAGTCAAGTGAGGAATGCAATTGGCTTCGTCGTAGTCACTACGAAAGCGGTATACGGTCTTGCCGCCTGCGGCGGGCTTCTTTTCCGGATCATAGTCGGCGACTCGTTTGCCTATGAATGTTTTCGCATTGTGACTAATATCTTCGTGTTTCAAGATCGAACGAAACGCAAGTACAGGAAGAGCGTCGCCAGCATCGCCGGTCGATGCCGTCGCGCTATCAGCATCGACATACCCTTTCTTCATCTTTTCGGCGATCAATTTCGCAAAGTCCTTCTTTGCAGCCTCTTCGCCGGCAAACGATTTCGTTTTTGATTGCCCCTCGGTACCGGCTCGGCCATACGTGACGGTGCGAGAATCGCCTGCGAGCTCGATGTTCCAAAACTTGTTAGATGTCGAGTCCATGAAAACCAGCTCACGTCGATTCATGCGTTGCTCCTAATGATCATATATTGCGATTGTGAAAGGAAGGACATACCAATTTAGCCAACTCAATCGAACCAAGGCGTGCCTAAGTTTCGATCATCGGCTGATAGAGTTCGGGATCGTCAAAACCTGCTATCCAAGCAGCGGCCTGATGACAAGTTTTCGTTTCGGGAGGCACACGCAAAAAGTACTGCCGGTTTGTTGATGGGCATCGGCAAGCCAACCCGACGAGCGGTTCATCTTCGTTGAGTTCAATGATCAAGAGCTGCCTTTTTCCTCCGGCGTCCGTGTCCTGATCGATTTCTTTCGCTCCGACTTCTTCAGAAAACTTCAGGTAGCCCATTCGCTCGATCATGACGCGACGAAGCTCAGCATTCTTTTCAGCGAGAACCTGTTTCGATGTGATCTTTTCTGGCTCAAAAGCGATTTCGTGAGTCACTCGGACACTTCGCCAACGAAGAGGAGCGTTCTGAAGTGATTGCGGAAGAGATAAAACGCTTGATCCGCCAATGTCGATCCAACCCGTGACACGAAGTCCTTCGGGCAAGCGATGCAAATTCACGCAACCCGCCAAGTCCAATTGCCCTAGTGGTCCCAACCAATCGGGAAGCGAACGAATTTCTAAGCAGTTTCGTAAGCTCACATTGCCATTCCGAATCGCCGCCTCCTGCGGCCACTCCGACAGTCGCGGACAATCGCTTGCGTTCAAAAACCAAGTGGTTAAATGCTCCGGCAAACGCTCTAAAAACGTACAGCCACGTACGCTGAGAGAACCGCAAGTAAGTCCGGCAGGCAAGCGTTCCAGTTTCTTACAATGGTCCAAGTTCAATCGTGATCGCACCTTCACTTTGGACGAAAGTTCCTGGATGGACGTGCCACTTAAATTCAAGTCGTTGCATGAGACGGAACAAGATATTTCTTTTAGGTCCGTGCCGCTCAAGTCAATGCTGCCATCAATACGAATAGCCTCTGATGAACCCGCAAGAATGTGATCTCGGGCTTGATTTGGTGTCATCGACATGCCTTCAATCCCTGATGATGCGGATTTCTTGGGGTGAGTATTCACGCTGTCGCCACACGCGGTAGAAGCCGGTTTTCAGCTTGATTGCATCGTGTTCGTCGTGTACGAGCGTTGCTTCATTTGCGGTCACATGAAGAAACATGCCATCCGGCGTGTCGTACAGGGATGCTGCACCTTGCTCAGCAATTCGATGGCAATGCCCTGTTAACTCACCATGGGCAAGAATCGTGTGCTGTGCCTTGCGGCGATTTTCAGGAAGCTTCGCGACCTCCTCGACCATAACATCCCCGTGGCGAAACTGAGACATTGTTTTCCTCATGAGTTTGGGTTTTAATTCATCGTCTTGCTATTATGCAATATTCATGGACACGTTTGGTCGCTCGACAGAAATTTTTTTGCATTTGATTCCTAATTGATTTACACCAACGGTGGCTTCCGTAATGCGGGCACATGCAAGCTAGCGTTTGGACAACATCTAAGATAAAGTAGTGGAAAGCAGACAACTGCCGGGATCTGCAATCCTGCCAATGTCGCTAATAGTGGCATCGGTAGTTGCATTGGTTTCGTGCCCCTTTGTCGATACTCGTGCAACTCCGCGATCTGGACTGCGATAGATTTTTGTGAAAGCTCTCTCCGTGCGACTGTTACTTGCGATTCTCTTTCACGCGGTTGTCCTGGATGCGGCTTTCTGCCAAGCGCAGTTCGATATCGCTGACTACACCAAGTATGCTCTGACTCAAGAAGGGGACGCAGCCAAAGGCAAAGCGATTTTCGATTCGAATCGTGTTGCATGTTCTAAGTGCCATAGCGTCGACGGTTCTCGAAACAGATTGGCTCCGGATCTGTTTGCGGTAGGAGACAAATTCGGACGACGAGAGATCGTCGACTCGGTTTTGACTCCATCGGCAAGGATCGCCGAAGGTTACGAAACAACCTTGATTTTGCTGGACGACGATTCAGTCGTCTCGGGTGTGATTCGAAGTTCCAAAGCCGAATCCATCGAACTTCTCGTCGCAACCGGCCAAGTACGATCAGTACAACTCAAAGAGATTCAAGAACGCCGTGGGAGTTCCATCTCGATCATGCCTCATGGAGTGCAATCCATACTTTCCAAGGGAGAGTTCAACGATCTCATTGAATTTCTTGCCAGTCTAAAGCAGCACGAGAGTTCAGCTAAAACGCAAAAAGGAATGCCCAATCATATCGACCCGCTGCCTCGCCCTATTGAATTGCATCCGATCATCGACGAATCGATGCAATTCGAACATCCGGTCTGGTTGAGTAGTTTGCCAGGTTCGGGCGAACATCTCGTAGTGATCGAACACCAAAATCGTAAGATATGGACTCTGAGAAAACCGAAAGCCTCGGAAGCTTCAACCGCGTATAGCAAACAACTCTTTCTCGATCTTGGCGTTGGACCACCCAATGCTGGACGTTTGGCTTGTATCGCATTTCATCCGAGTTACTTGTCCAACGGAAAATACTACGTGTTCGATCGCGTCACCGTCGAGGGCAAGATGGTTGCAGCGGTATTTGAACATCAAGCGTCGGACGATCGACAACGCGATTCAGGCCGCGAGGCAACAATGATGGTGAAAGTACCACAAGACACCGGCGGCCATTTCGGTGGATGGCTGGAGTTCGGAACAGATGGTTTTTTGTATGTTAGTTTTGGCGATAGTGGTCCTCAGGAAGACCCCAACGGCAATGCTCAGAACCGCAGCAAAATGCTTGGAAAAATCATTCGCATCGACATTGACCGCAAAGCCAACGGAAAAGAATATGCGATCCCGGACGATAACCCTTTTGTCCATGACTCGAATACGCTTCCCGAGATTTGGGCGCTTGGTTTTCGAGCACCTTGGCGTTTGTGCTTCGACAAGGTCACGAACGATCTGTGGCTCGGTGACGTAGGCCAAGATCGAAGCGAGGAAGTAACAATCGTTCGAAAAGGAGAGAATCATGGATGGAACGTATTCGAGGGCTTTGAACCTTTTTCGAATCGCTTCCGTCGGTCAAATGAAATGTACACGATGCCTGTCTTCGCCTATGCGCGCCGATACGGTCCATCGGTTACTGGGGGTTATGTTTATCGGGCGGATTCAAACTCCTCGTTTTATGGCAAGTACATCTTCGGCGACTACGAATCGAAACGGATCTTTGCTCTCTCGCAAAAGGACCGTGAGCTAGGAGAAGTACGTCAGATTGGCATCGCGCCACAACGAATTGTCGCTTTTGGCCAAGACCTAAACGGCGAGATTTACCTAGTTGGCTACGAAGGAATGTTGTACCGCATGGACTTCTCGGCAACCGAATTCAAGTAAGTTCATAACGCCGATAGAAGTCGCTGACGAATGTCGAGCAAGTGGAAAACCGGGGCTAGCGCCCAACGGCTAATGGTTTGTTTCACTCGAAGACACGTGTGACAGGGAATGCAACGTCGCAGAACGCGCACGCCGACGTTAGCCCAGTTCTCAACAGAACCGGATGCGAACGCGTTTCAGATCTGGTACAAACTCATTTGCAGAAGGACTTAAACCATGAAGGACTCAACAGCCCGTTTTACCGCCACGAGGTTCTCGCGTGCCCGCTGCCGACTACCCATCCACTGACCCGAAAGCCATGGAGGCTTATCGAGAAGCCCAGGCCCGGAATGGGGTGGCTTCTGTTCTCAGATCGTCCTCGATTCATTTACATAATCGGAGTAGAAATCATGAAAATCAGTGGTTTGGTGCGCGAAATTTTGCATGTTGGATTTTGGCTGTGTGGAGTTTTGTTCTTGAGCGAGATTGTTGAAGCGGCGGACCACCCTGCATTTCAACCGGTTAAAGAACTGTTTGCCGCGATGTCCAAACACGATGGCAAGGCTATGCAAGAGACTTCAACAGAGGACTTCCAATTACTCGAACATGGCGAAGACTGGACGATGCAAGAACTCGTGGATGCGGTCCAGCCCAAGGGCAAACCCTATGAGCGTAAAAACTTCTTTAGCCAGATTCGAGCTCGACAGAAAGGGGACATGGCCTGGGTGAGCTACTGGAACAAGGCTGAGATTACTCGTGATGGCGGGCTTCGGACCGTCGTTTGGCTCGAAAGCGCAGTGGTGGTCAGAGAGGACGACCGCTGGAAAGTACAACTGTTGCATTCGACTCGTTTGGAACCAGATAAATACCCGAAAAATATTGAATGGGTTCGGTTCGAAGAAGAATAGTGGAAGTGGGGGGGCAATTGGTTCCACGCCATAGAACAGTTGGAACAAAACAAAGGTGTCAGGAGTCTTAGATGGGTAGCTTGCGCACTTCGGGTCTTCCGCGTGGACGTTCATTTGTCTTCGACGAGTGCCCAGTCCGCATTCGTTGAAACAATCTGTGTAGTTGATTGAGCAGCAATCTCATTGGATGAACGTCTCATCGCTTAACAAATCAGGTAATTCTCCGGCGCAATGCCGGCAAACACATCTTAAATGTACCCCATCTGGCTGGTTGAATGGTCAAGGGAGCTACTTGAAGGCGAATGATTGGCAGGGAGCCGAGTAAACACCGACGCTCCGGCGTGTCAAACCGGTGTTAGGTTTGCGTCCAAACTGCATCAGGGCGGTTCGTCCTGTGTCATCAACGACGACCTATTGCAGGCCGAAATTCGAGCGTTCCTCGCAGTCAAAATGATATCCGCAGATGTACCTCCTTCACTCGTACAATGCGGTCGGTCGATGCAAGCGACGCAAGTTGTCGTCCCAGCTAACTTGCCTGCCGCTCGTCGAAGAGCGAGCAAATGAGCCTGCCTTAGGTTACAATTGATGGCCGATATGCCGTGGCCATAAAGAAGATACTCTAGCCGCATGCAAGCCCAGAGACGGAAGCTTCCTGGTGCAAGCAGTGCGCTGTTGATGGAGGATGCAAATGCGTATGACACCCTTGATTCGACGCTTCCTGATTACGATGGCTTTGATCGCGAGCATAGGTCAGAAAGTAATGGCCGAAAACGATGCCGACGTCATTGTCTATGGGGCGACCCCCGGCGGATTCTGTGCCGCCATTGCCGCTGCTCGCGAAGGGGCTTCGGTGATTTTGCTAGAACCGAGTGATCACGTTGGCGCGATGAGTACTGGCGGGTTGAGCCACTGCGACTCCAACCAGATGGTCCGCAGTACTGTGATGGGGCTGTTCGATGAATGGCACACTCGCGTGGTCAAAGATTACACAAGTCGTGGGCTTAATGCTCCCTACGATCCATCGGTGAAGGACCAGGCTCTATGGACCTTCGAGCCGCACGTCGCCATGCGGGTGACGATGCAGATGCTCGACGAGGCTGGAGTGAAGGTACTAACCAATTGCTATCTACAATCGGTTACGAAAGACGGCCCACGGATCACGTCGCTGGTTGCCAAGAATCGAGCTTTTGCTGCTAGGGTCTTTATTGACGGCACCTATGAAGGTGACCTCATGGCGGCCGCGGGTGTAGACTGGACGATCGGGCGTGAAGGCCGTGAGGAATACGGCGAGTCGCTGGCCGGAAAGCAGTACCCAAAAAAGAAGATGGATATCAACGGCTTCGACGACGAAGGCGAGCTGTTGCCCCTGCTCACAACCGAGAATTCAGGGCCAGAAGAAGCCGGTGACAAGAGCGTTATGACTTACAGCTTCCGGCTGTGTCTGACCGAGGCTCCAGACAACCGCGTGCCAATGCCCAAGCCGGCCAACTATGATCCGGCCGTGTTCGAGATCGTCCGGCGCGCTTTGGTGGCGGGAGAAAAACGCGTCGGCTTTGACCTTTACCCTTTGCCCGGCAACAAGCTTGACGGCAACAACTCGATCGGCGGGCAATTCTCGATCGGCGTGATCGGCGGTGGAATCGAGTGGCATTCGGCCAACGAAGAGGGACGAAAGAAGATCTGGGAAAAACATAAACAATACACGCTCGAGTTGATCCATTTCCTGACGACTGATCAGTCCGTCCCCGCAACCATTCGCGACAAGTATTCCAAGCTTGGGTTGTGCAAAGACGAGTTCGCGAGTTACGACCACTTCTCGCCCGCGCTCTACATCCGCGAGTCGCGAAGAATGAAAGGGATGTATGTCATCAGCCAGAAGGACATACTCGACACGCCGGAGAAAGATGACCCGATTGCAATCTCATCGTTCCCGATCGACTCCCATGACTGTCAACGCATCGCTCTAAAAGGCGGGGGCGTTATCAATGAGGGGACGATCTTCCCGGTAAGGCGGGCCAATCTTAAGCAGGGCTATGCTTACCACGTCCCGTATCGCTCAATCGTGCCCAAACTTGAGCAGTGCGACAACCTGGTCGTGCCGGTGGCTCTGTCGTGCACGCATGTCGGCATTTCGTCGCTGCGGATCGAAGGAACCTGGATGATTATCGGGCAAAGCGCGGGGATCGCCGCAGCATTGGCGGCCCATATGGATGCGCCTTTGCAGGGGCTGCCGTATCCAAAACTTCGAGAGCGATTACTGGCTCAGAAGCAGGTTCTGGAATTGCCAGACGTTTCCGAATTGCCATCAGCAGCCGGTTTCATTGACGCAAAGACGCTGCCGGGAATCGTGCTCGATGATGCAAGTGCGAAGCTGATGGGCAAGTGGTCCCACTCGGCGAATTTCAAACCGCACATCGGAGGCGGCTATGTCTTCAGCGGCATGCCAAGCGACAAAACAGAAGGCGACGGTAGTGCGACCGCTACGTTTCAAATCAAGGTACCGAAATCAGGGGCCTATCGCTTGTTAATGAGCTACTCGGCACACGAGACCCGCGCGACAAATGTTCCCGTGATCGTCACAAGCGGTTCTCTCATTAAGCATTTTACCGTGGATCAAACTCAGCCACTTCCGTCGGGCCAACATTTCAAATCTGTTGGCAGTGTGCAACTGGAAAGCGGAGTTGAGACGACCATCACCATGAGCAACCATCAAACCGTAGGCTTTGTCATTGTTGACGCCCTGCAGTTGCTTTCAGAAGAGAAGTAAACCTATAAGGTAATCAACATGCATACCCTTCTCACTCTCACGACCATGCTATTTGTACTCCCGTTGGCGTCATTGCTCGCCGCCGACGACAAGCCGAACCGACCAAACATCGTATTAATTATCTCAGACGACCAAGGTGCTGGCGATTACGGTTTCATGGGACGCAGCCTTAGACCACGTGCCGACTCTGCCTCGGTTGCTCTCCCGCGCTGGCTACGTGAGCTTTCAAACAGGCAAATGGTGGCAAGGTGACTTCAGCCGCGGTGGTTTTACCCATGGCATGACCAAAGGATCGCGTCATGGCGATGCGGGATTGAAGATTGGCCGGGAAGGCTTGCAGCCGATTTATGACTTCGTTGCCGATGCACGCCAGCAGCAGAAGCCCTTCATGCTATGGTATGCACCTTTCATGCCGCACTCCCCGCACACGCCACCGGAGCGTCTGTTCAAGAAATATGAGGACAAGACCGACTCGCCCCATGTCGCTCGTTACTGGGCCATGTGCGAATGGTTCGATGAAACCTGCGGTGAGTTGCTCGGCTATCTGGATCGCGAGGGTCTAGCCCAGAACACGATCGTGATCTATGTAACCGACAACGGCTGGGTGCAGTCGGAAACCAGTGCGGGTTTCGCTCCTCGCAACAAGACGACACCCTTCGATGCCGGTCATCGAACTCCGATTATGGTGCGTTGGCCAGGCCGAGTGGCACCTGCAAAAAGCGAGACCTTGGCATCGTCGATCGACTTGCTGCCCACAATACTTAAAGCGCTCGGTTTGCCAGCTCCTGAAAGTTTGCACGGCGTCAATCTACTTGATGTCCAGGCCGTGAAGTCGCGGGAGTTTGTCTATGGCGAGTGCTTCACAATTCGATCGCAGAACCTCGATGATCCGGCAGCAAACGTATTGTGGCGATGGGTCACCGACGGTCGTTGGCGTCTCATCCTTCCCCGCACGTTTCAGGCCGAGGGGACGCTGAAAACGATCCCAAGCGATGATTACTTGAAGCCAGACCTCCAAACAACACTCCTGGACGCGCAGCCGATGCTTTATGATCTGCAAGCCGATCCAAAGGAATTAACCAACCTCACCAGCAATCATCCGGAAGTCGTCAATGCGCTACGCACTAAGCTAGACGCTCACTGGACACCCAAAATCGCTGAACCATGAATCGACAAAATCATCGAGGGCCAAAATCAATAAAGTCGAACGGCGCTACTTCGCTTTAATTGGACAATCCTCGGCGATCACCACAGGCAGTACTGGTCGTCGACCCTATACGATCGGGACACTCGCGCGCTCATTCGCAAGATGTCACACGGCGCCCGGTCCTCCCAGAGCCCGGGATTGCAGGTCAATGCGGACGGATCGGTGGACCTATACTTCGGCCCGACAGCCCCAGAGAGCAAAGAGACGAACTTGTTCGTTTCGCCTGTCGCAATGTCTCCCCTCCAGAGGATATTACGGTCGTTGAAACGTACGGGTTTTCCAGGCGCATGTAGCCGCATCAAGTTTCAAAAGGACAAACTAGTAACGCTCCGGCGCGGCGCCGTTAAACACATTCTCAATGTACCCCATCTGGCTGGTTGAATGGGCAGGCGAGCTATTTGGGGGCGAATGTTTGGCTGGGTGCCGAGTAAAGACCGACGCTCCGGCGTGTCAAACCGGAGCGAGTTGGCTGTTGCTGCAAATTCACTTCCATTTGGTGCGTCTCTGATCCAAGCATGCTTCGAAGAGAGGAACCGCCTGGTGCGGATCCGCATGCTAGCTGGTGTGGTAGGGGTTTGGCGAAATCGGCCCCTATGCAGATCCATTGTTATCCGGCGATTATACGATCTAATCGTTTACCAAGCCAGTTTGGCTCTTCTTCAACTAGGCAAGGGTCGGATGTTTCCAGAAGCCCGAATGTGTTCTCTCAGCCATATACTATGCCAGTTCAGCGATGGATTTCATAGGTGCCCCGAGTCGAAGTTTCCGCCGAAGGCATCAAGCAAACCCCCTGGATTCACAGCAATCACCGCTACAAAAACGGCGGCGCTTTCGACGCTCACTTCGGGCTTGTCAAAGCCACAAACGCGGACGTGACCGTTATACTGGTATACTGGCGAGTGGTAAAAAAATCACGTTTGCAGACATAAAGGCAGTTCAGTACGCGGAACTGGATTTGAAGAGCAATAACTCTACGAAGCTCTAACAGCCATGAACGACATATTCCTCTCATCTGTTTTCGCGAGAAGATGCATAACTAGAACTAGACGGCTCTTTACGAACTTCAAAATGTTAGGACAGCGCGGGCTGCCGTGGGTGAAAAATGCGACTGAAGATCCATGCATGATGCTTGCAGGTCTACGCGAAGCGGCATTGCCGCTCGATCGGATGGCCCAAATCCACAGGAAACCCGGATGGACCGATTTTTCCCAACCCCATCCGAAGCCGAATATTACACCATGAAAAACAAACTCCATCGTTTCTTCACGCTGCCGCTCTTCGCGGTGCTTGCGTTCTCTTGCGGCAATCTTATTGCGCAAAATGTTTCTCTTACTGAGCGATTCAAGCAACTCGACAAAAATGGCGACGGCAAGCTCGATGCTACTGAAGCCGGGACGCTCGGTTTTTTCAAGCAGTCGGACCGAAATGGTGATGGCTTGGTCACGCCGGAGGAAGCCCAATCGTTTGCCGAGAGATCGGTAGATCCGCGTGACCGTAAACGCACTGCGGGTATGGAGGGAGACGGCGCAGCGCCAGTATTTTACTGGCCAGTAGACCCGATTGTTATTCCCGAATCCGAATGCCCGGTGCAGGGCATCGAGGCGCAATCCGCCGATGGTCGTGCTGCCCATGCCATTTGGCGAAAGCCCGCGGGCGTTGGTCCTTTTCCAGCGATCGTTTTCATTCACGGCGGGCTAGCAGAGTTTCCCGAAGCCAGCTTGCGCCAGCATATCACTGCCAATCCAGTCATTACCCGATTCCTCGCGGCGGGTTACGCTGTAATTATGACCACCTTCCGCACCTACGAGCAAGACGTTCAATCTCGTGGCCCGATCGAAGATGTCCGGGCGGCTATCCGGGAAACGGCAAAGCTTCCCGGTATCGATCCCCAACGCATCGCCGTTTATGGCGGCAGTGGCGGCGGAAGCATCGCCCTCGAGTTGGGAAGCGACCCGCAGGTCCGCGCGCTGGTCGCGGGTGAGCCCGCAACGGTCATTTACACGGGCATGTTGACTACGGGAGACTATGGCCCACGGCTAGAAATGATGGCGAACCCGGAGAAATACTTCACCGCAAATTTGCGAGAGCTCACCCTGGAAAAGCTCAAGGGCATACGCAGCCCAGTTCTGATTTTGCATGGAGACAAACACGAACTCCACAAGCTGAACAAGCCAATCTTACTGCCGCTGATGCGGGAGGCGGGTGTGCACGTCGAGTATCGAGAGTACCCAGGCTACGGGCACGGATTCTATTTTGGAGGAGGCGATGACCGATGGGGCAAAGGCGCGGACAAGGCAGTTGTCGAACGGGTCGTGGGGGATGTGCGGACCTTCTTGGAAAAGGCGATGCCGGGTCTGGAGGCCATCTCTGCACGTCCTTAGGCAACCGTGATTTCGATAAGTCTCGATTGCCGTCTCTGAGCGGCACGAGAGGCCGCATTGAAGCGTCAGGATGCACGTGCGATTGAGAAGCTGGCGAAAATCTCGCAGCGAGGCGGAACGAGCACATTATGTAGTTCGGAACACAACGCGGAGTTACGCAAGCTGTTGGCGCAATTCGAAGTGCGTCTCGAGGCCGCAGTGATTTCGGTTTCCGCTTGGCCCTAACTCCGCCTGTTAAGTAGCCAGAGGCAAAACGTGACAACGTAGCTGAGCCATAAGGCGAAGTAGTAGAGAAGCCTTAGGCTGGCTCGATCATTACTGACTCACTCCGGTCGCCCAACAGTTGCGAAGTATTCGAATGCTATCCGCAGCACCGGCGTGCCAAACCGGTGCGAGATTCGCAAAAACCATTTCCAATGGTTGAACCGGGGCTGAATTCTTGGCTGGCCCACGAACTGTGGAGTGACCAACCCTGCCGCAAGGGGCCCAGTCAGAAACCAAAACTGTTCTTCCGCAACTGCGCTGTGGCCTATTTGGACGTTGAAGTAGAGTTAACCATGCATTTTGAATACGAAAAAAGCCTGCTGGTCCATGCAAAATGACCGAGCAAGCTTTAATGTGATCGCTGCCGCATAGCGGATCAAAATGAATACTAGTTTTGTGTCGCTGCATTGAATCAATGCAACATCATTTGGCTAACCCTGAATTCGGCCATGCATAGTCAGAATATTTAGATCGACCCTCACAAGCGTTAAAGTCAGCTTTCACAATGCCAGCAAAGTTAAGTTCTCACAATCGTTTTCCCGTGTTTGGCGGCGAAAATCGTGATTGCGACAAGAGTTCTCGCTGGAGTCTAGCCTACTTCAAACTCAGTACGAGTTGTCCAAAACGGATCTAATCGGTCAAGGACCTTCGTCCGAAAAGTTCCGGGAACTAAACGAATGTCGCGACCGGTGTGTCGGGCGAGGGTTTGCTCAACCACTTGGGGAGTCAATTGCTGTGGCGATGTCGTGATGGAAGTCAGTGGGCTTTTCTGAGTATGATCCGTAGACGCTTGTGCTGGTCCTGCTACCCCTTCCGAAGGCAAGTAGATCGTGCCGTTATTGAAATCGACGGCAAACGCAATAACGCCAGGCACGAAGAAGAACAGAAGTCCCACCGCATCCAGCGCGACGACGCCCCAATCTAATTGACCTGCCGGTTGCCCTCTGCGCGCTGGGTACAGGATAGTGCCGCAACCCACGGTAGAGACTTGGAGCAACCCCAATAAGGTAATCGAAATAAATCGGGTACGCGAAATTTGACAAGTCATATGGATTCCTTGGCACGGCGATGTGGAAGGGCCGATTTCTTAGCCGCCAGTATGCTGAATCGATGGGCGAACAGATGTTATAAGGCGGGCAATTTTCGGTCAGTCTCAACGAACCTGCTGGACGGGAATAATCGAAAAAGAGCATTCGGTCAATATCGCTTTCGGGCCGCAACCGTCGCGAACGCCTGACTGGAGCTCTGCTATCGCCCTAGTTTCGTCAGGGTCCAGAGTCGTAACAAAGATACCGAATCGTCATCACAATTCCGTTTGGAGACTGCAGCACGGCAGTCCTACTTGGTGATCGAGGCTGCAATGTCGACGTCAATGCAGGGGTACGTGCGTGCTTTTTGGAACCGATGGAGGCCGGGCCAAAAGCAACGAACGCGTTAGCTTTAAGGAGCTACAGAAAAGGTGGAAGGGGTGAAAATCGTTGTTACTTATGCCAATTCAACGCTCCGGCGTGTCAAACCGGTGCGAGTTGTGTTGTGATTCAATCGCGAATGCGATGGCATTTTTTTGCCTGGGGTAAGTTCGCAGGGCGAACGAAACCCCAGGTCCAATGCCCCAACTGCCACAGAGCTCTGAAGGAGCGACACAAGCTCTGCATCGTAGTCTACCCGAGTGATTTGATGGTCATAAAATGCCTCGTGAGAGAAGGTGAGAATGCCGTCGCTACGCGACTCTCGCCAAATTGGTCTACATGTTCCACGGATTTCATCCGTGGCTATCAAATGACACTGCTCCGCAGTTAAAGCCAAGCAGCAAAATCATATGACACAACCTCGTCCTAGTGTTTCTGTCCACCAAAACTCGCACCCGATTGAAGCGTCCCGGCCCCAACTTTGCGTCGAAGTACGGATCCGCCTGGTTGTAGTCGGCGTTGGTAAATAGCCTTAGCTACTTTTCCTTGTCGAGCGTGATCCGGATGTCAGGCATCTCGTCAAAGAACTGTACAACGAGGGGCTTGAAACCAGGAGCTTCGACTCGAACTTGTGCACTACCGGTTTGGTAAGGCCCCGATTCGAGTTGATCATCTCCCATGCTGTAGGCCGCAAAAACGGTAGTTAGAAAAACGAACCGACCGCTTTGATGGTCGTACATCATGGGTTTGCGATAGTCCAGCTTCGTTCCCAAGAGCATCGAATCGTTCGTCCGATAAAAGCCGACAGTCTTTGGATGAGAACCATCCGTCCCCCGTATTTCACCAGTCACCATCACTTTGGCAACTCCATCGCCGTGACCGACAGCAGTCTTGCTGCGTCGTCTGTCATCTGTGTCGGGCCAAGCGGATGCTGGTCGAAACGTAACAGCGTGTTCTGAGTCGACGTCAACAACCAAGCCAGCCTTCGCACCGCACGCACGTTTGCATGCGGACAAGAAGGATATTTCGTGGGTGCTCGAATTTGCTTCAAGCTTCGTGATTTCTTCAATAAAGCGAGGCTCACCCAACATTCCCATAATGTTAGCCGGGAGTGACTCTGCCGATGCCAGCCACGCTCGAGTCTTGTTTGGTTCGTATTGATGTTTGCATAAAAATGGAAACAACCGGGCGTCATGCTGCTCTAGAGATTGGATCAGATTTGGGTGCTTGGCCTGAAGCACCTGTAGAGCATCAGGATATTCCAACAGTGATAGTGCGACGATGGCTGATTCCTCTTCGGTCAATTCGTCTGCGCGGTTCACCAATGTCCTTATCGCATTCTCGTTGAGCCCAATGTCGTAAAGCACGTACATCTTAAATGAGCGATCCTTATGGCTTCCACCTTTGAGGATAGCCTCAACTATTCTTTCTGAATACGAACGGGCTTGTTCACCGTAGTTTCGCAGCAAATCGCTAGCGAAAGAGTGTTTGTTGTAATCTTGGCTTGATAGACTTTGGATTAGATTTTCGATTACCAAATCAACTTTTGGCCAAACTTTCGTTTTCTGCTGCATCACGTACCAGTTGACCGTAGAGTCATCGCTATTGATGCAAGTTAATACTGCAGTCTGCACAGCATCAGACGATCGCGGTGCGTAGACCAAGGTAATGGCTGCGGCCTTACGTACCTCCGAATCAGTATCTTTGACACCTCTTTCGATGGCTTCGGCAACTTTGTTTAGATTCACATCGGTGATCGGTGACTTTTGGATCTTCGGTGCAGTAGCCTCCATCGGTGTGTCTGAAAAACCCGCCAAGGATTGTTGGCGTCGATCCCAGTAGTTGGCAAGTGCTTTGAATGCAAGCACTCGATCGGAAGTCGCTTTCGACTCAGTTTCCTTGATCAACTGCTCCAGCATCGAATCGTCCTGCGCGAATGCGGTTGTTACATGGGCTACCCAAATTCCAATAACAACCAAGAGCATTTTCATATTGCCACTTCTGACCGGACTGCCGTACCGAAAACTCGCGTCATTCAACGCCGACAAAGACTATGCCGCATCGCAGCTACGACTTGGTGCCACGTTGACCGATCAAGCAGTATAACGAATAACAACCTATCCCAAATGCAACAAAGCGGAACGGAGCTATAGATTGTGCGTTGGGCTGAACCGCTCCACGGCAGACAATATTTCTGTGCCCCCAAACAACTTCTCCACCAAGCGTTGTGCGGATTCCCCCAAAGTTTTGTACGTCTGAAATCGTTTTCTTGCGTGCCAATACGGAGCACCGGCGTGTCAAACCGGAGCGAGTTGGGCCAAAGCAGCCTATCGTACGGACTCGGCATCAGGAACAAACCATTATGTGGGCAACTCCAGAGTCTTGCGTCTGCAAAATTACGACCATCGCCCCCAGTCGCGGCAAGTTACATATCGAAAGTAGAAGCACCTTACCGGCGCTTTAGGTACACGATTCTGTTCATCGTGATCAATTCCAGCTTACAATGGCCAGCCGCATTTTGGACAGCGATAGTCATCATCGATTTCTACCTCTGACGCACAATCGCGACAATACCCAGTTTTTGGAGGCTTCGCGACAGATACGTATTCGGGTTTTGCAAGTTCAATTCGACCATCTTCATTTACAACGTCGTCTTTGCGAATCCGAATACCAAACGCTCGACAGATGGCCACAATCAAATCGATTATGATTGCCGGATTGCCATTAATACCCAAAGCTTGGTCCAAATGGATCCGTCCGAGTGCGGCGGAGGGAACAGAATGAAAGACACACGACGCCACTGCCATAGACTCGGGGTTTCAACATGAGTTCACAACGAATTGCTTTGTTCGCCGCCGCCGCAATTGCTTTGCTTGCTGTCGCTCAAAATGCTTGGTACTGGGGGCAACTGCCCGATCGAGTAGCGACCCACTTCAATTTGGAAGGCACTCCCAATGACTGGATGACCAAGACCAACGCCACGATAATGATGTCTGGGTTTCAGATTGGGATGCCTTTTCTGCTGATCGCTATAACGTTACTGGCCGCACGGTTACCGGCTCGATGGTCAATATCCCACATCGCGAGTATTGGCTTCATCCTGATCGTCGTGCTTCATCCATGCGGTACGTTCAAACCTTCATGAACTGGATTGCGGTGGCATTTGCACTTTTTGCGATGGCAGTTAGCCATTTGTTATTCTAATTTTAATGGTTTTGGGCGCATTGCCTTCTTGGCCGCACAGCAAGAACTGGGGGTATGCTCCAGGGCAATCGCACGTTAGCAGCATGAATAACCTGCGAGTAGCTTCTCAATCGCAGAGTTATCCCAGCCACATCGCTTACGCTTGCCTCGAATTGCATCTTTAATCGTAGTGTCCTTTTGCAGAATGTTTAACGCCAAG
>JANPHB010000106.1:0-72792 GCA_031424235.1 Pirellula sp. | reverse complement strand
GTCGTTGACAACCCAAATACTGACGCCGTCGGTGACGATTCCCTTGGGGTACGAGTTCGCGCTGTTCAGCTTGAAGTTGCTGGCAGCCGATTGACTCCCCGAGATTCGACTCGCAGCACCCGTGTGTCGATATACTCGGTCGGTGGAATTGTCGACGATCCATACGTCGGTTCCGTTGGTTGCGACCCCTTCGACTTGAGCGGTCCAGGAGAGTGAGCTCGCTGTCCAGGAGCCTTGGGAAGTCCCGTTATTGTTATAGATGTAGATATTTCGATTTTTGTCTGCGACCCATACGGTTGTACCTGCAGCATTGCTCGCCGCTCCGCGTGGTGATGCATTTCCAGTGTTTATCGAAAAGTGATCGATGGTCAATTCGCCGCTGCTGGCATACTGATAAGTGCGATCTTTTGTCGAGTCGTCGACCACGTAAAACTTCGTCGGCGCTGCAGGCGGCGAAGGGCCGCATTGTGTGCCGTTCAGGCGGCAAGGATGCGGAGTAGTCGGTTGCAATTCGTGTCATAGTCGAACATTCGTCACAATCCTGCGTGGTTATGGGCTTGACACAGTTTTCGAGGCTGAATCGTTGTCTCGTATTCTCAATTTGGATGGTGGCGGGATCAAAGGGACGTTCCGTGCGTCGGCGTTGGCGGCTTTGGAAGAGGCGACTCAACGGCAGCCAGTTTCGGAACGGAAGATCCAACGGGGCGACGCCTCAGGCCGTCGCCACGCTCGCCGAGAGCGTGGGCCAACTTGCGCCGCACCCACGCTCTGGCGAACGTGGCGACAAAATTTGACTCACCGACGACAAGTTTCGGAAATGAAGCGGTCCACTGGGGGCGAGGAGGCGACACACCTCGGCCCGGACGACATCACGGACGAGATCGCCACTCAGGACGTCGAGAGTTCCGAAGTCCTGCCAACCCTCCAAGGGCTACCAGGAAACTGATAAACACAGCTCAGCCATTCGTTTACGCAGTCGGTGGGAATCAAACCGACGCGTGTTCTGTCGGATCGCCAACTCGCACCGGTTTTACACGCCGGAGCAAACGAGACAACGATTTTCAAGTCTTCCGCCCCTTTATGTAACTCCTCGAAGCTAACCCGTTCGGTGTGTTTGGTAATCCGGTCACCATGAGAAATTGCAAGTCTGACATGACTCGAAGATGATCACGCACAACGGAAAGGAACTTCGGTTGCGTGCAGAAAAACGCGGTTGGCTGACATTCTCTTATTAGATGGCAGGGCATGCGGAGGTACGAGTACTGCCCGTCTACTCGAAATAGCTGTGCACAGTTATCATTGAGACACAGTCGATAAACGTAACAGTGCCGTCCGCTGGAGGGTATTGAGAGTGTTTTTTGGTGAAAGGCACATGGAATGTGCCAACTACGTTGACTTCTGTTGGCTGTGTCCATTGACGATTGATTCGCTTTCTGTGCCTTTGAACAACGTTCTCCCGGTAACCAACGTGTTTAACCTTTCTCCTGACGTTGGTGTGATCGTGTTGCCTGCAGTTGCGGCTTTTCTTTTCTCACTCGCAGCATTGGCATTGAAACGAGCAAATCAACTGGGCGTGGATATTTGGCAAACTGCTTTCGTGGTGAATATCTCCGCCGGGGCGATTTATTCAGCGTTGTGGTTTGTCGGTGGTCCGTCGGTGCGAATGGAGCTATGGTATCAACCCATGCTTATTGCCATCTGTCTTTTTGTTGGAATGTTGGCTCAGTTCATGGCGTTGAGCCGCGGCGACGTTTCCGTCGCAGTGCCGGTGATGGGGCTCAAACTGTTGGTCGTAGCGATCATGAGCCCAATCGTGGTGGGTGAGGCGATTCCATTTCAACTCTGGACTGCGGTCGCGCTCTCGCTTCTCGGTGTAACCATGTTAAACCGGGGAGGAAGGAGCGGCAGTTCACGCGGTTTCACAATTGCAGTTACTTCCGGTTTGTTGGCAGCTATGTCCTTCGGCGCGTTCGATCTGCTCGCGGCGAAATGGGGGCAAGCTTGGGGAGTCGGTCGATTGCTCCCCTGTGTTTTTTGGATCAATGCCATTTTTTCGCTCGCTTGTTTGCGTGGTTTTCTTTCAGCGCTCAGTTCACGCTCAAGACTTGCGTTGGCTTGGCTTTCGGTCGGTGCATTGCTTCTTTCGCTGCAAGGCCTTCTCTTTATCGGCTGTCTCGTCGTATATGGACGCGCCGCACAAACCAACGTTACTTATTCGATTCGCGGCCTCCTGAGCGTGCTGCTCGTGTGGAGCGTAGGGCGGTACCTTCAGAACGATGAAGGCCAGTTAACCAGAGCGTTGCTGGTGAATCGGCTCATCGGTGCGGCTTGTTTGCTTTCAGCCATTGCTCTGGCGGTGCAGTAAACATATCACCACCGTCCCAAACACGGCCGTCCGCCTGAACCCGAACCTGCCCTCGAACTACTTTCACCGGTCGAACGTCCACATCATGAAGGGCGAGATGGTCAGCGCGAAGCAAGTTGACGACAAGTACCAGGCGATGAGGAAGGGCCGCTGACCCGCAACCCCCCACGTCCCCAGGACACGGCTTCGCCATCGGAAGGAACAGATTGGGCCTAGGTGGGTGGTGCTAGTGTCCGTACTTTCTGGATTGGCACCATACTTGTTACCGTTTCGATCCGCGGCGCACAGATGGCGCTGGTCCAATTGACTGCTATCCTGATGGAGACTATCACATATCCTTGCGTCCGACTTTCCGTTCGGCACTTTCGGCCACCCTTGGCAAGAATCACTTTGCGTGTTCCGGGAATCGCTGTTGAATCTCACGGAACAGACTCTGCGTGACATACTGACCGTGCTGCGTGAATCGCGGCCAAACGAAATCGGCGGATAACCATCGATCTGCATTGGGGCCGGATTTCGCCGGACCCTATGCCATGCCACCTGGCTAGCCTGCGGGGCCGTATCTGGCGGTTCCTCTTTTGGAAGCAAGCTTGGGGCAGGGACGCATCAAACTAAGGTGAGTTTGCCTAACTAATCGGCCAACTCGCACCGGTTTGACACGCCGGAGCGGCCAATGTGTTATCGTTTTGGCGCTTCGTTCAGAACACGAATGCATTTAGCTGGTACGAATCGATGCCAAAACTCGCGTCGCACACACAAACGTGCGTGCCAGCGACGTAGGTTGCGTCGATCTTCCAATGCAGGACGCATTGTCGCTCCTTGCGTGCAGGAAAGAAACTTCGTTATTTCATCTACGGGAGTCGCGTTTCGGTAACATTTCAGTTGAGGCAACCACAATCGTTCGGTAGCGATTTCAATGAGTCAATGCGGCCATCTGGCTACGATTGTCTATCCAACGAAAATATGGCGATGCTGGCGATGCAACACTTTATTTCTGGTAAGCTTTGGGCACAAACCGCACGTCAAGCGAGTCGAAAAAAACTTCTCACCCCTTCATGCGTATGGTTGCATTTTTTGGGAGAGTAAGATGGCGATGATCGCGTTCACACAATTCACCCCCGAGACCTTCGCCACGACCGGCACCAAAGGTCTGGACAACGTACTGTCCAGCGGGCTCCCCTCCGACCGGCCGACAATCGTCAGCGGTAGCGGAGGGTGCGGAAAGACGATGCTTGCCATGGAATTCCTCGAGCGCGCCATCAATTCCATCGGGGCGAAGCGGGTGGTGCTAGACACGGTGGAGGCGCTTTTCGCCGGGCTGCCGAATCACTCCATCCTCCGCGCGGAGTTGCGTCGACTTTTTCGCTGGCTTAAGGACCGCGGAATGACGGCGGTCGTCAACATCCGCAAGATTTGCGAGGAGCATCTGGAAGGGCGATACGACCTGGAAATCGTAGGCATCTCCCAAAAGCCCATGCTGGCCGAAGGCGAGCTGATTATCGCCGCGCCGACCTTGACAAAAAACTGCCGCCTCCCCCTGCGCCGCTTCATCGGCGACATGTTAAAGCCCGAGCGCATCCTGCTCTGGCTGGATCTGCGGGAAAAGGTTGAGAAACAAGATTCCTGAGATTGGATTGACAATGAATACAACAGCTTCCACGGACTCTGCCCTCCGCGCCGAAAACGCCGAGCTGCGCGCGCGATTGGAAGAGGCGGAGAAAATGCTTCGCGCCCTCCGCGCCGGTGAGGTGAATGCGCTCGTGGCGGAGGGCGACGCCGGCCCGCAGCTCGTCACCCTCCAAGTGCTCGACGCCGAGCAAAACCGCTTCCGCAGCGAGATGCTCGCGCAGGTCAGCGATGCGGTGATCGCGGTGGATATCGAGGAGCGCGTCACTTTCCTCAACGCCGCCGCCGAGCACCAATACGGCGTCCGCGCTGGCGATGTGCTGGGCCGCAACATCGCCGAGATTTTCACCCCGCACTGGCCGAGCCCGGAAGCCGAAGCCGGGATGCGGACGGCGCTCAGCGAGCGGGGCGCGTGGCGCGGCGAGCTGATCCACTGCCGGCCGGACGGCAGTGAGATGCACGTCGAGACAAGCGCCAGCGCCCTGCGCGATTCCAGCAGCGCGATCACGGGGCTCGTCGCCTCCATCCGCGACATCGCCAAGCGGCACCAGGCCGAGGAGGCGCTGCGCCAGAACACGGCGCTGTTCTCCAAGATCATCGACCAGGCGCCGGGCGGCGTGTATGTGGTGGATGCGCAATTCCGCGTGACGCACATGAACGCGGAGTCGCTGCCGTTCTTCGCGTCGTCGGCGCCACTGATCGGGCGCGATTTCGATGAAGCGTTGGGGATCGTGTGGGGACCGGAGATCGGGCCGCAGATCGCGAGCATCTTCCGGCACACGCTGGCGACGGGAGAGCGCTACGTGTCGCCGCGCTTCTCAGAACAGCGGCACGACCTCGGCGTGGAGCAGTCGTTCGAATGGGAGACGCAGCGCGTCACCCTGCCGGACGGGCAGCATGGCGTGGTGTGTTACTTCCAGGACGTGACCGCGCGGGAGCACGCTGCAGAAGCGCTGCGCGTGAGCGAAGAACGCTACCGCGCCCTAGTGACGGCCAGTTCGGCGGCGGTATATCGCATGAGTGCGGACTGGAGCGAGATACTCCATCTCAATGGCCAGGGTTTCGTCGCTGATACGACCCCGCCCAGCGTCAACTGGGTTGAGGAATACCTTTACCCAGGGGATCAGCCGCAGGTGCTGGCGGTCATCCGCGAAGCCATTCGGACAAAGGGCCACTTCGAGATGGAGCATCGAGTCCGGCAAGCGGACGGCAGCGTGGGCTGGACGTCCTCGCATGCGATCCCGCTGCTGGATGCGAAGGGTGAAATCATCGAGTGGTTCGGCGCTGCCAGTGACATTACCGCACGCAAGCAAGCCGAGCAGGCGCGGCATGAATTGGAGCGGAACTATCAGGCCTTGGCCGTTGCCAGTTCCGAGATCGCCTACCGCATGTCCGCCGACTGGTCCACGATGCTGCCGCTGAACGGACGCAAGTTGGTTAAGAGCACAGACAAGCCGGTCGCCAACTGGGAGTGGCTGGAACAGAACATCCCGCGCGAGGAGCACCCCCGCATCAAACAGGCGATCAGCGATGCAATCGCCGGGAAGACTCTGTTTGAGATGGAGCATCGCATCCTGCGTCCCGACGGCTCCATCGGTTGGACGCTGTCCCGATTCTTGATGAGAACGAAGATGTGATCGCGTGGTTCGGCGCTGCCAGTGACATTACCGAACGCAAGCAGGCAGAAACTGGATTGAAGGATTCCGAGGTCCGCTATCGTCGGCTATTCGAGTCGGCCAAAGATGGCATACTAATCCTCGACGCCCATGCCGCCACGATCACCGAGGCCAACCCGTTCATAGCCGAAACGCTGGGTTATTCGAAGGACGAGCTCGTGGGGAAGGAGCTCTGGCAGATCGGGCTGTTTAAGGACGTGGATGCTAATAAGGCTGCAATGCGGGAACTCCAGGAAACTGGTTTCATCCGGTACGACGACCTGCCACTGGAGGGCCATTTGGTCCAAGCGAACGATGAGGTGATCGAGGTCTTCAAACGGGTTGCCGGTTGGCGTTGCAGCTTCCAAGGCCGCAGAGAACACGTTGAACTGGAGCCCGAACTTTTCGAAGAGTTCGTCTCGCCATTGTTCGACCAGACTGCCGGGAGCAACGACAAGGATGCGACGCGAATCAGCCCGCATGATGAGTTCGCGGATTAGCAGGCCGGCCATGATGGTCTTGCCGGCACCTGGGTCGTCGGCCAGGACGAACCGCAGTGGCTGCTTTGGTAGCATTGACTCGTAAACTGCGGTGATTTGGTGCGGTAGCGGCTCCACATTCGATGTGTGCACCGCCATCATCGGGTCGAACAGGAACGCGAGGTCGATACGCTTGGCTTCGACTGCTAGCTTGAACGCTTCGCCGTCACCGTCAAAGGACCAGGGACGCTCCACGGTCGCAATGCTAATGTTCGCTTCATCGGCCCGGCCAAGCAGTCGTTCCTTTAAGCCGCCATCGTGTGTCCGGTAGTAGACGGTAACCGACTCGAGACCGACGGGATTGACAGCGGCGACCGTTGCAACCGAGGATGGTTCCAAACCGACAAGCGGCAATCCGGGTCTGATGTCTTCTAGTTTCATGGGCGATTTTCAGGGAGCAGGACTGAGCGGTAGCTATCTTGGTTTTGCCGGTAGGTCGTTGGTCTGATCGAGCCATTGATCGATGGTTTCCTTGCGAAAACGCCAGTGCTTGCCGACCTTTTGGCCAGGCACCTTTCCGCCCTGGGCCAACTTGTATAGCGTCGACTTGGACACCTTGAGGTAGGTTGCTAAATCATCGATCGTCAAAACCGAAACTGGCTGGGTATTCATTGATTTTGGTCTCGTAAACGAGCCTAACGGGATCGTGTGACACGTTTGGTCTTGGACGATTGTAGCAATTGCTAGCAGTTGCTGGTGGGGGCAGTGCAAATACCCGTGCACTTTGACGCGGAACGGTCTCGCCTCCGTGGGACATGTCAGCCAACGGGTCAATCATCAGTCGAACAGCCGACTGTGGCGTGGGGGATGCTGTTGTCGCTGGGGCGGTGGCCCGCTGACTGCAGCATGTCTGGTGTAGCTGGAGGCCGTACCGATTTTGATCTGCCACGGCTTGCCACCTAAATCGAACCCCGAAAAGCGTCACATAAGGTGTGGAGGTCATTGCTGTTGGCGGAGTTTGCCAACGGATGGCTTAGCGGCTGCGAAGCGTATCTGCCAGCCGATTTCTTACTACGTTGTTCGACGGAGTGCACTATGTCAAATCACTGGGGCGTTCGCGCTCGGGTGCGTGAACCGCCGGCTAATCCGGCGACTTGATTGCGTCTTTGGCATCCCCCGCCCACGCACGGGCAGCCATGCGGTTCGTCGCCAAAGGATCGCTGAGCTGCCAAGCCAAACGAATCCGAGGGCTACGACTTCATGCGTTGGGGGAGCGTTTATCACGGGATAACAGGATTAAATTATGGCGACACCAGCTCAACACAGTGCTGCGTGGCAATGCTTGGGAATGGCAGTACTTATGCTGATAGTGACTTCGTCAGTAACCGGATACTTTCACACCGAATGGCTCTTTATCTGCGTCATTTTGGTTGGTTGGATTTGCTATTTGGCCAAGTAATGCAGCGGCATAATGGCCGCGACTAGGTGAGCGGCGAGTCGGGACATTATCTCCACTCGTCGCTTGCTAAGTCACTTCACAATCGCGGCGAAGCTGGTTCTAGGGTGATGGCCCCGCTGGCCGGTTTCTCGACGTAGGCACTGAACTTGGCTCAGTCTGTGGCTTGTGGTGCTTGAGCACCACAAGGGCCTGTTTGCTTTTGCTAACGTCATCCGCGCTAGTAGCGCTTCGGCCGAAAGGGGTCAAAAACGGCCGGCATTTTTTTAGCTATGGTATGCTCGACCCTGGGGCATCACGCCTCGCCACAAAGTGGCCAAACACTACCAGCATTCTAGCCGAATCCCCACGAGCCGACTGTTTTGAAGCGTCGCGAGGCCCGGCCCGGTAAACCCCTTATCAGCAATGACTTACGGCGATTTGTTTTGCAATTGCCGAGCTTTTTCGGTCCAAATGCCCTGTTTTTGACACGCCCCCTTCCCGGGTGGTTGGTGTTGGTTTTCGAAGCCGCTTTGCTTAACCAATCAACAAGACGAAGAGGTTCTGACGATCAACTGCCGACAGTCGGCCGCGACGCCGAATCCAAAATTCCGACAACCATCGTGGCTGCAGTTTTTGAAGCTACTCCTGGGCCCGTGTCGTAAGAATCCCGCAGTAGGAGTGTCACGGAAGCCCGGCCCAGTAAATCCCTTTCCAGAAAGGACTTGCGACGATTTGTTTTGCAATTGCCGAGCTTTTTTGGCCCAAATGCCCTGTTTTTGACACGCCCCCTTCCCGGGTGGTTGGTGTTGGTTTTGAAGCCGCTTTGTTTAGCAAATCAATAAAGTCGACTGTGGTTTGTTTACTTCTATCCAAAATCGACCACCACGCCCGGTTCACCGGGGAGCTGCCGACCTGCATCAGGCTGTGGCGATGCCACGACTCCCGAACAATTGCTGCCGCAGCCGCCAGCTTCCGCAGCCACTTCTGCTCCCGCTTCGAGTACGTCTCGACCGGCAGCACTTTGGCGCTCGCGTCATCGCCCAAAGCCTCGATCAGGTCGATCGTCTTGAACCGATTGTCCGGCAGCCCGAACTTATCGGCAATCTATTTCACGAACTCTTGCACATCGGAGCAGCGGAAGTCCGCCAGAGTCTCCTGCGTCACCACAAACGCTTTGTGGAGGCGGTGGGCCGTATCCCCAGCCGGATCGGCCTGATCCGTCGTAGCCACGGGCAACCGCGTTGCCACGAGCTTTTTGAGCGACACCGCCTTGCCAGTGCCAACCCGCACCAGTGGCAGGTCTTCAAAGTTGTCCGTGCTCAACACGTTTGCAGCCAGCTTGGCACAGACGTTGGTACGCTCTGGCGCCGACAACCGCGACTTAGCCGCCACGTCTTTCAACCCGAACTTGTGCAAAGCTGTTTGCGCCGCCTGCCATCGCGGACAGCTGTCCATGATGTCGTTGCGGGCAAAGTTTACCTCCGGTTTCAATTTGAAATTGAGCACACCGTTGAGCCCAAAAATCGAGGAGGAGTACTGGCGGATGTAGACACCCTGGTTGAAGACCTGCACACCGGTGTCGTGACCGGCGAGCGTGGTGTAGAACACGAACTCCGGCGTCTCGAACGCCAGCGTGGCGTTGGGACGACTACCCAGCACCGACTCGCCGTTCACAGTGATCGTCATCTTGTCGACCCAGCAGGTCTGGTCCCGAAGATCGCGTATCAGCCGACCGAGTCCGTACTCCTCCAGCGGCTTGTACAGCTCGATCGTGATCTCGCAGCCCTGGATACGATCTTCGGTCTCTTGCACCCGATACTTGCTGGCACCCAGCCGGTTGATATCCACCTCGATGACGAACTGGTTGCTCCGCCACACATTGCGGCCGTAGGCGAACATCTGCCCACGCCCCATCCGGAACTGGCCGAAGTCTTTCTGCTCGGATGCGGCATGCACCGCACCCCACTTGCCGAACCAATCCTTGATCTGCTTGTGGTTCTGGAAACCCCGTCCGTTGTCTCGGATGACGACCGTGCCAGTGGACGTCAGGATGTCGCACTTGTCGGCACCAGCATCGATCGCGTTCATCACGCCCTCGAGCCCGGCTTTGAGCAAACTGCCCGCCTGTCTCTTAATAACATCAAGCATCAAATGCTCGACGTCGACATAGAAGTCAAACTCCTCGGCTGTATCTGTTGTGATAACTTCGACCATAGTAGCGGTCATATATGTACCCTCGACTGTAATAGAATTTTGATATGTAAAGTTGTTACAAACCCGGCTCGCCAAGCGACCGGAACCGGTGCACGAGCATCGCTGTAGACCCCGGGTAGGGGACCAAAAACAGATCGCCAAGCAGACCCGTCAGGAAGAATTTTGGAAAGATTTTGGACTTTTTTGGCATTAGCAAATACTAATACTAGTCTGACGCAGTATTAGTTACGCTAACCGCAAAATCCAGAATGTTGAATCCGACAACAATTGTTTTAACCGGTCTGAAATCCCCCCCAATTTTCAAAAAATGGTTTCCCCCTAGAACCCCCTTCCAGAAAAATAAATCACACCCCCTGAATCGCTGTCTGGAAGACGCTTTCGCTTTCCAGACAGCTCTCGAACCCCAAGCGTCGGGTTGCTAATCGCAACCCCGCTTGGGTGGGGTCTGCTGTGACTCCAAAAACACTAACCCGTTTGACCCAGAATCAAAAGTCATCTACACTTTGGCCACGGTCGAAAAAGACCCTTCGACCGTTTGGCAAAAACATTAACTCTTTGGCACAGAGTGTATAACAGGTTTAACCGTTTGGGCTGTGATACGATGTTGTTTGGACAATCGATCTACAAACTCTGTTAGCTTGAATTCATTCCTTGGCAACCAATGAAACGTAAATCCATATTTCAATTTCATATAAGTTGCAATGAATGTAGTCAGGTAGAGCATAGCTCTGCTCTCCCGTTTGGCACGCACTGCTTGGTTCCCAATGTCAGCTACCGATTGGTTATCGGTGATCACGTGGACATCACACAGGCCAACCCTGTCTCGGTTTAATTTCTCACCGTAGAAGTGGTCGTACCACATCATGCCTTGGATAAAAGGCTGTGATTCCGCGTAGGTGATTGAGCCAGCGTTGGCGTGCCCGCCCAGCAACCGTCTGTTGCCAGTAGCGCGATCTATGAGCACGCCGGACCAGCCGCATGCGTTGTCCCATTGGCCACCCGATCCGTCGCCAATAATCAGCACGTCGTAATGGTAAATCCCACACGTGCGTAGCAGTAGGCGGCCAAGGTTGTCCCAGTACATCGACGGCACCCAGCCCTGTGCGTACAGCCAGAACGCCGTGTGGTACGGCAAGCAGAACTGGCACAGTAGCAGCTGCACCACCAGCTTGGGGATGTAGCCTGCCTGGCGATCCGAGCGGTGCAGTGGCACCGCGACCGGCTTGGGAACGTCGCTGGCCTCGCCTGGCGTCGTTTCGATGTGCGTCGGGGCGTCTGCCAACGACATGGCCGCAAATCGCGTTTTGAGTGCCTTCCTGGCGTTCTCGAATGTGTCGCCTTCGAACCAGGCATTCGGTGCATCCAAACTGTCTAGCCGCAGCGAAAAAATATTTTTCCACGTCGTGCAGTCGGCCACTACCAGGAATTGCAAGAAACGCTGTGTTTCTGGCGGTTTCCCCCAAATAACGTATCTGACTGGAGAAACTATTAAGCCGCGACTTGCACACTTCTACCAAGTGTTTAAAATCCGCCTTGGAGGGTCGATAACCCAAAGAGCACGACCCGCGAACATGGATGACACTAGAATGCTAACCTGACATTTGAGCGCTAACGCGACTACGTCGATTACTCGAGCTTCGTGTTTTTCACTTCGGCAAACCAAAGAAACAAATAAACAAAGAAGGAGATAGAAGAACGAAGAGCTAGCACGAGACAAATTCCGGCTACTTAGGTGCGTCGTACGCAGTGAATGATTGTCACCTCTGGGTGAGTAGGCTTGGAATTTTAGCGGAGAAAAAATGATGGTCTTAAACCATTCAATTGGCTCGGGTAGCGCGCGTACGTCGATTACTTGCTTTACAGCGGGCTTTCGTGCAAGAACCCTAATGAGACGGTGCCTTAAGGCACGGGGGTTTGTATGTATCGCTGTGTGGTCTAGTCGCTTCAGTCTTGGAGCGTTGCACAGCGATTGTTCGCTGTTGATGAGCGGCTTTCAGGGCGTAGCCATTAGTACGGAGGCTTGCACAAATGCGTAAGCCAACAACACCTTTTACCAACAGCACAAACTCGTCTGACGTTGTGTCGCGAGTATTGTCGGAATCCGTCCTGAGCATCGCACAGGCTCGTTTGGAAATCTCAAAGATCACTGGCCGGCACCCGGACAAGTCATCCATTATTCGATGGATTCGAACGAGCAAGCTGGATGGTGTCAGGCTTGGACGCAATTGGTACACATCAACGGAAGCGCTGACTCGCTACATTGTCAAACAAACGGAGGAGCTAAAGCATGTTTGAATTTGATAGCTTCCGTAAGATAGTGCGAGGGCGGGACGCCAGACGGGTCGTCCTGCGTACTTTGGAGGCAATAGTGTCGCCGCCAGGGCCCAAGCAAGCGAATGATTTGGCAAGGTTTGTGTTTGAGCCGAATGAGCAGGAGAGCAGTCGCAGACGTAGACCGTTCTTCACTGCCCAGTCGAACCTGCTAATCGATTTGGAAGAGCGGGGATTGGTTACGCGAGATTCCGAAAAAGCCAAGACGTTTTGGAACATCTCATCTGACGGCGTAACGCTGTTGATGCAGCACAAACCAGAGTTCGCGTACCTAACAAGCCCGACCGAGGGGGCGCTGGAGAAAAAGTAATTCCGATGCTGGTTGGCCAGCATCGACTCAAACCGCAGCCACCGCTGCGTTTTTTTTATTACCTATCCAGAAAGCATGCCGCGTATAACTTTGAGCAGGTTTACCAGCATCATCGGCAGAGAGCGGGCTGGCCTCCGCGAACTGGCAATCTTGCCGTCTCTCCCTACCGACTACCGAGCGTGCGCTGCAAGTTCGTACAGCCCACGCTCAACATGCCAGGTCAATTGCAATCGCCGGACTCAGCAGCTGTGCTCATTAAGCGTTGGTGCATGGCGAGCGGCATCAATCGCTTTGCTTTCACTTAATTTCGCATAATGCTCTGTCATGCTCATCCGACTGTGCCCAGCCAAAGCCTGAGCGGCTTCCGGGCCTTGCTCATCACGAATGAGCGTAAGCACCGCGTGCCGTATCTGGTAGGGGAACCACGGCGTGACCCCGGCTCGCTCGCATGCCCGCACGATAGCTCGGCGATATGACGCATTCGAATACTTGTCCGTAGCCTTCCGCTTTGCGTTGGGTTTTGAACGGTCCTTTTGGCTCGGCTGAACCTTGGATTTGCGATTGGCTCGTTTCATCGATTTATGCCAAGCAACGGACTCCTTCGGGGAAAAGCAGTGCCTGTCTTCCGGGCGGTTTAGGTAGTCGATGATCGCGTCCCTTGCATCGCCAACAATCGGGATAGCTCGGGTCTTGCCTTTGGTTTGATTTTTGTGATTGGGTGGACGGTAAATCCAGGTCGAGCCTGTGCGATCAATATCCATGGGCCGCATATTAAAGATTTCACTAGGCCGCATACCGGTCCCAAGTTGAATCCGTAACATCGCCTTGATGATCGGAGCTAGCTCTTTCGCTGTCTTTCGAACATCCTGCATTGGGACGGGACGAACGGCATCGGTTTCGTAGGCCTTGGTCTGCCCTTCTCGCAGTGGGGACAGCGATTCCAGAGCGACTAACTGTTCGGGAGCAATCATCTCCTCGGAGACCGCCCACCGAAACATTCGGACAGTCAGGCGGGTTAGCCGATTGCAGTAGCCACGAGACTTGTTCCCGCCAGCGACCCAGCGATCTCGTTGGGTTCGTAACGCCCTTGGGCCATAGGCTGACGCGATCGTGTTGCCGTCGAACTTGTCGAGTTCGTCCCGGAGCCAACGCATGCGCTCGACCTCGGCAGGTGACTTACAAAACGTAGTCTTAGCAAATTCATGGTAAGCCGCTGTCACATGCTTTACCAGCAATGGGCTTTGACTTAGCTGCGCTGGAACCTCGGCATCGGATAGTAATTCCGAAGCACGTTGATCGATGGAGCGAGGGTTGAATCCTGCCGGGACGGACATTCCGTTGGCTTGGTACTCGGCGATCAACACAGCGTACCGAGCCAAGGACTCGGGGCTACCGTATCGACCGAGATAGAAGTCACGACCGTTGAGACGAACGATTGCTTGACCAGACAAATGTGGTCGAAGACTTGGCATTTCCGACTTTGGACGTGCCATATTAGCGAACTCCTTCCGCACGTTTTTCAGTGCGCTCTCTCGAGTATGAAGGGCCGCTCGGGCAATTTGCCCGGATACGCTTATCGCGTTCCAACCAATGTTTTCATTGATAAATATTATAGTGGTCAGGGCCGGGCTTGAACCGGCGACACACGGATTTTCAGTCCGTTGCTTTTCACAACCAAGCAATTAGACTGGGTTTCAACCCTGACCCCGAAAGGACCAAAACATGCATCTGGCGACCGCTGTCGACCAGATCGCGACGGAGCGTGATCTTGCAAAATCAACAATAGGACAATATCGAAAAGCCGTTTCGCGATTCTCCGAGTTCATTGGAGCCCCGGCAGAATGCAAGGATCTTACCGCACCACGACTCAATGCTTTCGTGGCGGATCTACAGACTAAAGTCACCAACACAACGGCGGGAAACTATCGTCGTGCGCTGTGCCGAGTCTGGAATTATCTCACTGAAAACGAGGGCATCCCATCGTATGAAATCCGAAGACTAAGACGGCCGAAGTCGGAAGAGCAGCCGGTATTCGCGTGGTCACTCGCAGAGCTTCGATTGCTGCTCGCGTCCTGCGATCGCATCGATCGAAAGCTCCGAATGGGTCTGCCTGTTCGCGAGTACTTTCGAGCTCTACTGCTGGCTGCGTACGACACAGGACTCCGGCCCAGTGATTTGTTTTTGGTGCGGTGGACTCAGTTCAGTAAGGCTGACCGTTGCATCCTCCTGGTGCAACACAAAACACGCAAGCCCCACATCGTATTCCTGAGCGATGAAACTGTCGTAGCAATCGAGGCGATTCGAGGGGAACGGGAACGGATATTCCCATTGACCTGGGGAGGCATTCGTCGGTGGATGGAGCTGATATTCCAGGGGGCATCAACTCAGGGCTTCGAACGGTTGCCGGGCAAAAATCTTGGTACACTGAGAAAGACCAACGCCACTGAAATCTACATCGTAGACGGCGAAGCGGCAGCGGCCGAATCACTCGGCCACACGAGCGGGACAAGGATCGTCAGGAAACACTACATCGATCACCGAGCTCTGCGAAAGTACTCGGTTCCAAGGCGACCAAATGAAGAATCAGGACGATGATAAAGTAGCGGAAGCAGTGGAAGCCGAGCGCCAACGCTGCGTGGAGATCATTGATATGTACCAAGGTGAGTTCGATGGCTCGCCTTTGTATCAAGTTTGGTGTCGAATGCGAAACCAAGTCGCTGCAGGCAAGCGAGTAGCCAGCGGCGACGTCAACGGGTCCCTTCCAGCGGATCCGGCTGGGTGACCCCTACGGGAACAGTCGCAATAGAACACACACTTGCTTGCCTGTCCGGCCTGTTTTGCTTGCAAATCGTTGCTTGCCTGGGTTTTTGTTGCTTGCGAATGTACTAGCACTCCGTTGCCGTGCGATCATTCCTGTAGTGTCCGGGCATGGCAACTACCAAACAGCTCAAAGAGAAACTCGCCCAGCTCGACGCCTGGCTCGCCAGTGGCGCTTCGTCCGTCACAGTCGACAATGTCACCGTCTCGGTGGATCCGGAGCAGCTGCGGATCGAGCGTGCAAGCATTGAGCGACAGCTTGGCGTGAAGACTCGAAAGCAAACCGCTTACCGGGTCAACCTAGGAGGCTAGCAATGTTCTGGCCATTCGGGCGCAAGCAAACGACCCTTCCAAATCGCCGGGCGAAGAACAAATTCGCGTCCGGTTCGACGCCGAGCGCCATTGGGGGCTACGATGCCCTCGAACCCAAAGGGCGGCGCAAGCAATCCCCGTCGGTGATGGTGCGCGAGGACACTCACCTCAAAGGTGGCAAGCGTCGACGCCTGCAGGCCAACGCCAATGACATCGCGAGGAACTTCTCGATCGCTGCGTGGATGGTCCGGCGCCATCTCGATTATGTAAGTCGCTTCGATTTCCACTCTCGCACCAAAGACCGAGTACTCGACAAAGAGATCGAGGCCATGGTCGCCGAGCAATCCATGCCGTTGGTATTCGATCGCGGCGGCCGTGCTTCTCGAGAGAAAATGTTTCGCCTGGCCGAAGCTCGCCGAGTACTCGACGGCGACACCGGCTTGCTCCTTCTCCGGGACGGCCGGATTCAAGGCATTGAAGCCGACTTGATTCGCAATCCGGAGCAGCTGCTTGGGCCCCACGAGTGGATCGACGGCACGCAATGCGACTCCGCAGGCCTGGCGATCAAGTACGCCATCTGGGCACGTTCTCGAGGCGGCGGGCCTGGCTACGATTTCAAGCGTATCGTTCCCGCCGAGAACTTCATCCAGTACGGCTTCTTTCAACGATACGCATCCGAGCAACGTCGTGGCGTATCGCCGATCGTCGCCGCCCTGAATCCATTCCGCGACGTCTACGAGGCCTTCGAGTACTCGCTGATCAAAGCCAAGATCCAGCAGCTCTTCGCACTCGCCTTGATTCGCGACCCAGACTCGCAAGCACTCGACCAGGCACTCCCCGGAGCTAACGCCGATGACGAGGAAGACGATTCCGCGGAAACGGAGCCAAAGGAGCGGACCATCGACCTCACCAACGGTCCGACCGTCCTCGATCTGGATTCCGGAGAAAAAATCGAGCTCATTGAATCCAAGACGCCGAGCCATGAGCTCCGCGAGTTCACTCAGCTCGTCATCGCCGTTGGCCTCAAGGCCCTTGACATCCCTTATTCGTTCTTCGATGAGAGTTTCACAAACTATTCGGGCCAACGCGGCTCGTGGATGCATTACGAGCGATCGTGTCTCGACGCACGCGACGATCAAATCGCGGCTCGCAAGCGATGGACCGATTTCCAGTATCAACGTTGGATCATGGATGGTCAGCTCAAGCTCCCACGCAGCCTCAAACGCACCGACCTCAAGTACGAGTGGGTACCGCTCGGCATGCCATGGTGGAAACCGGTGGAAGAGATCACCGGCGACCTCATGGCGATCGCCAGCGGACTTGCCAGCCCGCAGCGAATCGTCAAGGAACGCGGTACCGGCGACATCGAGGACAACATCGACGACTTGATCGAGGTTCTCAAGTACGCACGCGATCGCGGCCAGACCGAGCTCGGCGAGCCACTGCGACTCAATTTCGATCCAGGTCCATTTGCGGCCGCGATCCTAACAGCCAACCAATCCAACCAGCCCAATGGAGCGAGCAATGACTCAGGATCCAAGAAGTAAGACGCCGCCAACGAACGCTTTCCGCTTCGACACGCCCCTTGAATTCGCGAAGCCAGCCAAAGACGCCCCCGCAAGCGACACCAAATCGCGGCCGATCCAAATGCTTGCCCGTACCAAGAAGGTACTCGATCACTGGTATTGGGGCCGTTGTGTGCACGACTTCGCCGGAATGATCCATGCAGAGAGGATCATTCTCGACTATTGCCACGACTGCGACGACATCATTGGCTTCGCCGATCAATTCATCGTCGACGATTCGGGTCTCAGCCTCAGAGGCCGCGTCGAATCCGTGCAGCCAGACGACGAAGCCGAGTTGCTCCTCAAGCGGCTCGACAAGGGCATCCCCTACCAGGCTTCCATTTACTTCGACGAAGCCGTCATTGAATGGGTTCCCGATGGCTTTTCCACCGAAGTCAACGGCGAGACCATCGTCGGCCCCCTATGTGTGTTCAGAAAGTGGCTACTCCGTGCATGCTCGGCGTGTCCCTATGGCTACGACTCCGATTCCAATACGAGCTCTGATGAGAAATCCCTCGCAACCAAGTTTTCATGGACCAATCCAATGAGCACGACCAATACGACGACCACTCAGCAGGCACCTGACGCACGCGAAGAGCTCAAGGCCTTCGTTGACAAGTTCGGTACCGACGGCGTTACCTATTTTTCAAGCAAGCTTTCAATGAGCGATGCCGCCCTCGCGCACATTGAGACGCTTGGCAAACGCCACACCGACGAAGTCGCCAAGCTCACAGCCGCTCACACCGAAGCCACGACCAAGCTTTCCACCGAGCTCGAAACCGCTCGCAAGGAACGCGACGAAGCCGCCAGCAAGCTCAAAGCAGCTCAGCTGACACACGGCGAGGCCAGCTCGATCGACGTTGGCTCGCCAAAGAAGAGCGATGGCACCAAAGATGCAAAAGGCTTCGGCCAATTCGTTCGCCCCCGTAACTCGTAGTCGAAAAAACGTGGGTCCCATCTGCCGGATGCGATCTCCCCCTGTCCTGATCCACAAAATTCGCCCAATCAAAACTCTGTCAAGGATGACCCAACATGGCCGATACCCTCGCTGGCTTAGCTGACATCGTCAAAATCAACGACGTCAGCGTACGCGATGCCGGATGCACCGACATCTTCAACCAAGCACCGTTTCTCGCTGCTTTATGTGCATGCCTCGCATCCAACGGGACTAAGCACTCGTACCTGAAGGAAACCGGTGCGCCAGTCGTCGGCTTCCGCGCTGCGAATGCCGGTATCGACGTTGTCGCCGACACCGATACTCAAGTTAACTTGGACTTGTCCTACCTCGACGCCATGGTCAAGCTCGACAAGCAGCTTGCCGAATCCGGCAAGGGAGTCGAATACCATCTAAATCGCAAGGCCCAGCGAAACCTACGAGCTGCATTCTTCAAAGCTGAGCAGCAAGTACTCAACGGTGGCGCAGGCGGCTTCAACGGATTCGCTCAGGCCCTATCCGCTCTCGGCTCCATGTGCATCAGCGCTGGCGGCTCAGCAGCTCGCACGAGCGTCTATGCAGTCCGGACGACGGACGACGAGCAAAACGTATGTGCCGTCATCGGCAATGATGGTGAGATCGATATTGATCCGTACTACCTTACTCTGCTAACGGACGGTTCTAGTAAGCAGTACAACGCCTACATCGTACCAATCGATGGTTGGCTAGGCCTTCAAGTCGGTGGAGCTCGCAGCATCGGCCGACTCGCAAACGTCGGTACCGGAGCAACCCTTACCGACGTCTTGCTGCAGAACCTGTTCAATCTATTCCCCGCAGCAGCTCCGCCAACTCACTTCGTGATGAACACCCGTTCTCGAGGCGAGCTCCAAGCGTCCCGATCGACCGTCAACACGACTGGCGGCGGCAAGCTCATGACGGTGCACGCCCCAACGCCAGTCGATTGGAACGGGATCCCGATCGTATGCGTCGAGTCACTCGGCGTCGCCGAAACGGCCGTTGCGTAGTGAGTGTTGAAGCTGATTCCCTGACCTGAGACCAACACGATGACCACACCTACCGATGCAGCAAACCTCGCCGCTTGGCGAACGCTGCAGGCGACCAAGGGCGAGCCCATCGTGTACCACGTCACCACAACGCAGTCGATCGCGATCGCGCTGGCCGTCCTCACGATGCCCAAAGCCAATCGGATCGACAGCGAGGGTATCGGATTAGCCGCCCGTCAATGGAACTGGCTAATCGATCCAGCCGATCTCAGCATCGACAACCAGCAAGTCATCCCAACCGAAGGTCATTGGATCATGCGAGGCGAACAGCGGTACAAACTGACACCAGGCGAGGGCAAGAACCTCGTTTGGCGTTGGTCCGATGCCTCGCAAGTTTGGCGTCGAATCTTCGTTGAGGAGGCCTAGCCATGCATCCAATCCTGCCGTTACGCGATGCAATGGTCACCAAGCTCATCGCACTTGGTAAAGCCGCGTCAGCTCGCTACTCACCTGTAACCGACAGCAAGCAGCTCATACCAGCCAAATGGTTCGTCGCCCTGCAGGGAGACGAGCTGAAAGAGACCAACCTGACCGACCGCCGAGACCTACTCCTCGACATCGTATATCAGCATGGCCTCCCCGATCCAACCGAAGGATATCCAATCCCGTTGGAGAACGTCCCCTGGCTCGACTCGCAAATCAACGAGGTCGACAGCTTCCGCGCACTCTTCCGCGAGGACGGAGCAATGCGAGGCGTCGCCATCGCTGATTGCGTGGCCATTGAGCTCGTCGACATGCCGTTGTATCTGCCAAACCACTTAATCGAACATTCCATTTTCACGTCACTGACCCGTATCAAATTCCGATACGGGGCCTAAGGAGATCACCATGAGCGCTGGCCGTACCCGAGCAGCCTACGTCAACACAGGCACATTCAGCACGCCCGTCTGGGTGCACATCTCGCGCATCAGCGGCGTCCAGCGGCCTCAATCGCGAGGCACATCCGACCGCAAGTATCGCGGAGCCAAGTCGGTCAAGACCGTCACCGGCTACCTCAAATATGGCTTTACCTTCAAGTACCACGTCAAGTCAGCCAAGCTAGCGGCCGATACCGTGATCGCTCTCTTTCAGGCCTCACTCGATAGCGAGACCGTGCTCGACGTCTGTTTCCTCAATCAACGCATAGTGCAGCCAACCGGCACATTCCCCTCCGGAGCCAACGCGATCGGAGTCCGCGGCCCAGTCGTCGTCACTAAATTCGACATCAGCGAAGAAGACGAAGAAGGTGTCACCTACGACACCGAACTCAATGAAGTCGAAGACGAGCAGCCATCTGGCACCGACTTCAGCATGCAACCCATCAGCATCGCCGTAACCGCAGGCTAATCCCTCAAAGATTCTTACTCCCCTCGCCCCGTCGCGGGCTGTGGGGCCGGGGGGCTGGGGATTGACGTGAGACAAGCAATCGAGCAATGAGACCATGACCACCAGACTCGTCATCAGCAATATTGGCCAGCAGTTAGACCTTGAATTCAAGCAAGGTTGTGACTTCGAGATCGATATTGAGCTCACTAACGACGACGATACACCACTGGACACGTCCCTCTACGATGCCGTTGCGAATCTCCGCAAAAAGGCATTCGCCACCGTCATTACTCCATTCGTCTGCACATTCCCGGTACCAGGCACCATGCGTGTGGCAATGGCTCGCGCCATCACTGCCGGTCTCACTTGCGGAGCCGAACTAGAAGATGACTCGAGTACTTACGTCTGGGATTGCGAGCTCGTCGCCAAGTCCGGCGGTACAAAGACTCCCGCATTCTACGGTGACGTAAACCTATTCAGGGACATCTAAAATGAAGTTCCGAATTGTCAGTGTACCAACGGTAAACGCAACAGTCCTACGTGGGCCATCTGGGATCGTTTCGCCAGTTGCCGACGGCACCCTGGTTGGAAACGTAAGCGGTGCGACCGCCGCCCCTGTCGGCTTAGCCAAGCCAGCGATCAAGACTCTACTCAACTTCGTTGAGCCATCTGAGCTCACATGGGCCTCGATCAACAGCAAGCCTCTCGTGTTTCCACCGTCTGCGCACTCGCACCCATTGAGTGACTTGACTGGTCTCGGCACTGGCGTTGCGACCGCCTTGGCAATTGCTGTTGGCAGCGTTGGTGGGCCTGTTGTGAAGAATGGTGATATTGGGACGGCCATAGGTTCGTCGCCAACATTCTCAGGGACGACAACGCTAGATACGTTGGTTGTGCAAAATGCTGCTAACTCATCACGCATTCTCAATGTCAAGAACTTGGCAGGAACCGAGATTTTCTATGTTGATGCGATCAATCGAAGTGTAGTAGCTGGAGGGGATGCCTTTGCGGTTCGCACCGCAACAGGTGGTTCGTATCTATTCAACAACGGGTTTATTGGTTGGGTGTCTGGTTCTGCGGCTTCAACAGGGACACCAACCAGCACTATTTCTCAGCAATCTGCTGGAGTGATTCAGTTTGGTACAACGGCTGCGGGAGCGGGAGGCTCAATAGCTGCATTTAATGCGACGCTGAGCGGAACGGTGACGGTCAACTCAGGTAACAACCATACCTTCAACAACGGAACTAGCCAGTTTTTTATACAAGTCGCCCCTACTATTGCTCGTATTGGATCATACAACGGAAGTGGGTTACCGTTAGCGATCAATGCGGCTGGTGGTGATGTGCGTATAGGGTCAGAGACATTATTCTCTGGTACTCCCAAGGTAGGTATTCAAACCGACTCGGTAGCCCAGACGACGCTTGGGCTGAGAGGTTTCCCGTCCTACACCGGCACTTATTTCGAGTGTCGTGATAGTGCTAATGCTTTAAAGTTTAAGATAGATTCTTCAGGTGGAGCACAATCGGTAGTTAACGGATTCTCTGCCGGTGGGAATGCTCCGTTGCCTGTAGCAACTGCCGTGCTTAGAACACCCAATGACTATCGAATTGCTGACAATGGGACTTTCGATATCAATAATGCTGGCACGTTGATGCTGAGACTGACCAGCACTGGGAATATGTTCGTTGGTGGTTCCACTGCAAACTACTTCGACAACCCGACGACGGGAGGGGGACGTTGGCAAACTCCATACGCAGGAACCTTCACGTTCAAGTCAGGCCAATCCGCCCAATCTATGACTCTGGTAGTTGAAACAGCGGAAGGCAAAACTGGTGGGTTTCAGCACTGGGACTTAGCTCACGCCAACGGTAGACGGTTTGACATTCTAACCGCTCCAGCCGTACCAATCACGATTCGCCCTGCCGGTACTTTGGCCGTGACATTCGACACAAGTGGAGCAGCTACATTCACGAGTAATACCACAATGACCGGGATAGTGGCTTCCACCGCTACTTTTCAAATCACTCGTGCAAATTCAACTGCTGCGATCGAGCTTGTTGGAAGCCCTTCTGTTTTGCGAGTCGATTCTGGCGTCACGGTTTCAGGAGGGTCTCTTGGCTTCTCCCAATCACGCTTCCAACAGCCATCGGCCCAAGTACTCCAAACCCAGTGCTTCGATACTAGCCTCGCGGCATGGCAAGAGACCACGCGATCGCAGGCATCACCCACCGGTGCCAAATGGTCCGTGTTCGGCGCAACTCCAATTATCCAACAAACGCTCCCAGCAGCCGCAACGGATCCCGCGACGACTCAATCACTGTGCAACGCGATTCGTTCGTTGCTTCTTAATTTCGGATTCTCCAACTAAGGACTCATTCATGGCCAACACTTTCTTTCGCACTTACCTCACCGCCTTCGCGATCAATATCAACGCATTCGAATTCGTTGGCGTCCAAGAAGATCGCCGGACCGGTCAGAGCTTCAATGCGATCGGCAAGCAGACACCGTCATTCAATGCCGATTTGACCCTGTTCATCGGTCCGGAGAACGCTCCACGCGATGCGGGCATGCAATCGTACTCGTTCACTGCCAAGCCAACGCAGCCCACCAAATCTCACTCCGGGCTGCCGGTGATGGGCGAGGTTATCCCGTCAAATGTCATCGACGCCTGGCTCGCCAAGCTTGATCAGGTCATCGACGAGCAATTACCGTTCTACTCCGACGACTCACCCGAAAGCAAAGCAGCTGGCCCAAGCGGTTCGATCAGAGTGAACCGCATCGAGGTCCGGATGCCCTACAACAAGCCCGATCAGCATTGCGTCACGGTCTTCTGCGGACTGTACGAGGATCCTGACTTCCAAACACAGATCGTCAAGAGCTCCATCGTCCTCATGTTCGTTACCCCCGAATTCGCTGAGCGAGTCTTCAAGGACAACGTCCAGCGCGAACCGACTGCAGCCGAGCTCGCCGAGTTCATGACCGCTAACGACATGTTCGATCTCGCGGGCTTCATCGGCACGCCGGAGATTCAGGTCGGAGTCGGCTCCATGGTCACCCAGCTCTACACGACGTTGAAGACTCGAGTATTCCAGTACTCTCAGATCGACGTACCAACGATCATGCAACGCTTCGGCCGTCACCTGCAGGAAATGTACCCAGCCAAGGCTCCGCCAAAAGCCTAGCCGTTTCCGCGGAAACGATTTTTGCAACTGTAGCCGACTCAATTTGAAAATGGTTTAGAACGTCTCCATTTAGACCAGTCCACAGGCTGAAAGCGGTTTGCGTATGCTTCGTGGGCTTTGGTGCTTTCTTCTTGAGTCCATGCGATTGGATGCGACCGATGGAAAAAATACGGCTCTCCGATCCAATCGCATTTGCCAAGCTTTTCAAGTTCGTCCGCTAGCCAGTAATCCCACATTGGCTTTCCTATCGCAAAATCCACTTTCGAGAGTCTTGGTATCTGTTCCGGGTAGATCAAAAAAGCATCTAGCCCCCACGGTTCGATTATCGCGTATCCTGGTCGAAAATCGTAGTTATGACGGATGCCGATAGCGCTCTGGCGATTCGCCACCAAATCCGTCAGCCGGCTTTGCTGGCCATAGATTTCAATGTCGCTGTTGATGACTAGGATCGCAGTATCCTCCATCGCGGATACGTCGATCAACGAATTGATTTTCGGCGTCTTCTCAAACTCGGCAGCAATCCATTTGGCAATGGGGTAATCGTCTCGCATCGAATCTATTTCCGCCTGGCTGTTGACGGCCATAATATCCAAGCCGAACCGACGCCACGAATTCAAGCAAACTAATTGACGTTCCTTTCGGTGTGGCGCAAGCGAAGTGACAGCAACCAGGCCAAGAATTGGCTTATACAATTCATCCCAATGGAACAACGGCTTGCCAAGCTTGAGATTTACCGAGTTGTGAATCTCCCACTTCCATCGGTCCATATCACCAAATCGAACCGGATTGGCCTCTTTCAACTTTGCGTAGTGTGGACCGCAATCACATCCGAATGATGGAATGTCTCGTTCCCAGGCTTCCAATTCCTCCGGCGTCCAAATCATACTATGGAATCGAAACCAATGAGCTCGTCCAAGTTCCTCAAGTGTGATCGGCGCATGCGAGCTCGGCAACCTTTGCACGCCCCCCCAATGCACCTCGCCGAAAAACGTCTTATGCATAAATCAATTCAACCCTTCCGTTGAACGTTACTGGGTCGGCAGTCCCGTCGATATTCCCAACGACGACATCGAAGTCATTTCCGTCGCACGTTGGAAACTCGGCAGTGGCCCACGGCCTGAAGATTATGCCGGGCAACGTCATTGAAAAATCGTAGCTCGAAAAGCATTCCACCGCTGGAATTCCGTACGGGAGACCTATCTGAAATCCAACTTTGCTAACCCCCATCTCCAAGACATCGTCTATTGGCGGAGTTGTTCTCGGAGGGGAATTGCAGTTTGTCCCAACGGCCATCGATTTTAGATGCCTCTGCAGGAATGTAACCTTCAAGCTATTGCGAGTCAGTTCAACGACCGCCGCAGAAATGGCGGTGGATTTTGTCATTGTCACATTCCAGCAATCCGAACCGAATAGCCCGCCGCATTTAGCAGTTATCACCACGCTTTGACCGTACAGATCGAGCGACGAGCCACAGGTGAGGCCATCACGGGTAACCGCCACATCGAAACGGCTAGCCGTAAACTCTGGATAAACGCCGCCCAAGCTTGTCACCAGCGAAGCCTTGATCGCTGCAGCCAAGTCGATGTCAGACAAGCACACATTGGTAGCATTCCAATGCGATCCGGGCCGAAACGTAAAGGCCGTCCCGTTGTAGGTCCCCGTTTCGATTCCATTGGCGAATATCTCGTTCGGCCAATAGTATTCTCGCACTGCACCATCACTCAAAGTGGTCGTTTGTATCGTGGCCGAGCCAGGATACCAGCCGGAGCCATCGAACCGAGGGCATGAGAAGATTAGCGGATTGACAGAAGCGGTGTCATGGGTGATCGTCACACGGCAATCACGCATCGTACCAAGTCGCGAACAGCTTCCGGTCCCCTTATCGTCGGTCAGGTAGTTGCACCAATCACCAGCCAGCAGATACACCAAGCAGTCTTGCGTCAGTGGAGCATCGACATCACGAGTGAAAATGAGTGGCGAGTAACCCGTTCCCAAAGTGAGCTTGATCTGAGCGATCTTGTTTGGGCACGCTGCCACACAACAACACGACTTGGCGCAGCTTCCTATCGATCCCATTGCAGTTCCCTTAGCATATCTTCAAGGCATGGTATCGACCGTTCACGGGATCGAGCTTCAGTTTTGAATCTCCCCCGATATTGACCACGGTAGTATACGCGTTGATCGATGCACCAGTCAGGCCATCGACCAACACAGCCACTTCCGTCGGTGCGGTTGGCGATGCACTCACAGGAATCAAGCCAATAGCGGTCCCCGTGCGTTCCGCCTGGCATAGCCCTAATTCGACCTTTGCCCAGTTCGCATCGATCCTCGCCGAGATACGAGCGAATCCCATCGCGTAGGATCCCTTGGCCTTCGACTGATGCGATGAATCACTCGACTCATAAAGCCCAGCGAAACAGCCAGGCGTATCAATTTTGCAATCGACAACTCCAGAGATAGCGAACCGGGCCAGCTTGAGGTTTGCGCAGTAATCGAGCATAACACCAATGCTCCACATGTTCTCTCGCGTGTCCGAGTACTCCGTAGTCGATCGAGGCAGATACGCAGGGGTGAGACCGTACCAACCAATGCGAGGCATCACGTTGGTCGATTCTTGAGGCGTGAAGCTACCGATCCGGACCGGTGCACCTGGCACCAGGTCAAAACCGCATTCATTCCGTCCGATGGCGTAGATGTACTGGCGTTGAACATCGATCCCGCCTTGAGAGGCCGGGCCAAATTTCTCGTTCTGTAGTTCGAGTACTCGCTGCAGCTTGCGAGCCGAGACCGATCCGAGCCCCGCTCCCTTTCTCAATTGGCCCATGGTTACGATATCCCTAATACAGACGTGAAATCACTCTGCCCGTACACCCGTTCCACATACGCCCACTTAGGCTTGCGTACTAGTTGGCTGGAATCGAGAGCATGCTCGTACCGCACCCAAACGTAGTCATGCCCCTTTTTCGCGATGCCAGCGATCGTACCGATCGAATAAGATGCCACGTTTGCCGAGGCCGCAAAATGGTATTCAATCTCGTTATCCTTGCCGTCCTGAAATGCACCCGTTGCGCCGAGGAACAACAATTCGCCAATCGCGTATCCCTGCCAAACCGCACTGTTGGTCGAGCCGGTCACCGAAGTCAAGCTGCGAATGTACGTCTGGAACGTATCCCATTTGTACAGCGCATTGTCCTTCACCCATCGCTTGCGAGCCGACAGCTTCAGCGCTGGAATAACAATCTCGACCCCTTGGACCTCAGCATCATCATTCACGTCGATGCAATTGTTAAAGTTCGGCGCACCCGTCCCATACCGTGTCGTCGCCTGGCTCGTGAATATCTTTACATTCCCGCCCTGCGTGTCGAACGACCATTGCATAAGCGACTCGCCCTCTTCGGGCAGCGAGGCCGCTTTGTACTCAACATCGAAAATGAAGTGTCTCTTCAGCCCAGAGTCTTCGTCTTCATTCCAACTGATCGCACCGCGACGCAATTGGTTTGGGCGTCCGGTCGATCCCGTTGGCAGTTGATTGAGCTCGGTGGGTGAATAAGCCCGCACCGCCTGCAGGAGATTGGCCAGATATTGATTGTCAGCCAGTTCGCCCGGAGTCGTCCCCCACGCCTCATACTGCAGCTTCATCGACGAATCAAATCCGATAGGCGTCTCGGTACCCGATGCGCCGTTGATCTCTTTGACCTTGAACGTCATGACTATCCCAATCCTGGTTCGGGTTTTTCAAGTTGCTTCTTTGCCAGTCGCACAAGCTGAGCGGTGTTCTTAGCCGTCGACTCGGCCGCATTCGCTCCAGAGCGATTGCCAAGAGCGGATGCGATCGCCGAGAACGTACCGCTCGCCGCTCCACCTTTGCCGCCGCCTGCCTTGCTCGTATTGGCAGCACCGGCCAACGCCTGCGGCCCCTCAGCAGCCTTGGTGCCCATCGCAGCTTTTGCCTCCTGCTCTTTCTTGGCGAGCGCAAGTTGTTCCTTTAGTTTCTGACGTGCTTCGTCTGCAACGCCATTCAACGTAGGCGATCCAGCTCCAGCGGAGGCGGCCGCGATCTCGGCTTCGATGCGAGCGATCTTTGCCGTCAGTTCAGATTCCGCTTGGCCACGGCCGTCGGCATTAGTCTGATTCCGTTTCATGCGTCCCTGATCTCGTAGGAATGCTGCTTTTTGATCAGCGGTCGCTTGCTCCTGCTCCATCTGTTTGAGTCCCTCAGCAGCCCCTTGCAACGGGTCCTGCAGGCCTAGCAATGAGCTAATCTTGGCGCTCAGCCACGCGATGCCCTTTGCGATCCCATACACCGTTGTCCAGAATGCGGACTTGATCCCGGTGAATATCGAATCGAACACCGTTTGAAATCCGGTCACCAACATGTCCCAGGCGAACGCGATCGCATTCATCCCCTTGGTCATCACTAGCCAGAGTTTTGCCATCGCAAGCGAACCCGCCAAGTCCCAACGCCCTGCAAGGATCGCGGCACCAATCCCAGCGAACATCGAATTGAACATCTCAGAAATGCCGGGCATGTAGCTCTCAAGGAAACCAAGCAGCGAGTCAAATGCCCCCATCATGTCAGCGATCGCAGTCCATGCCAACGCACTGAACCCTGCCCACGCGATCGCAGCTGCCGTCTCAAGCGATCCACTTTGCAACGCAGCGACAATACCGCCAAACGCTTCCGTGAAGATTCCCCACAACTGCATAACACTTGTTATAAGGGGCTGGAAGTAAGCGACCACACCAGTGAGCGCGGCCATGAGCTCCTTGCGAAAGTAGATCGCCACACCCGCTGCAGCCATGAGCAGCCCGATAGCTATACCAAGGGGCGAGAATACGAATCCGATCACAGTAGCCAGCGTCGCGAATGCGCTACCCATGAGGCCAACGACGAAACTTGCACCGAGAATCACAGCACCGATACCAGCGATGGCTCCTGAAACGCCCAGGACAACCAACGCGACCTTGCCAGCGATCGCAACCAACGCTTGATTGTTCTTGATAAAGTCGGTGATCCACTTCGAGACGCTGATCCCAATTTGCACGACTGACTTGAGAGCTGGCATCATCGCATCGCCAAACGCTCGTGCAGCGATCGCAGCATTGTCTTGCATAGTGCTAAACAATCCGGTCAACGTCTGCGATTGCTTTTCCATCATTCCACTGAAACGTCCCCCTGGGCCAGCGGCACTCGCGAATGCACCCGCGAGTTGCTGCGAAGAGATCTTGCCATTCTCCATGTCCATTGAGAGCTGGGCCATGCTCTTACCCGTCGTGCGAGAAATTTCCTGCAGGGGATTAAATCCAGCCTCGACCATCTGGTTTACTTCCTGACCCATGAGCCGACCTTTCCCCATGACTTGGCCAAACGCAAGAGACAATCGCTGGAATTTCTCCGCTTCCCCTCCAGATACATCACCAAGATTTTTCAACGAGGGCATCAAGGCATCTGCGCTGACACCGAACTGAAGAAGCGTCTTGGCTCCATCCTTCAGCTCATCAAACGTAAACGGCGTCGCCGCTCCCATGGCTTCGATCTCTTTGAGCTTTTTATCGGCTAGATCAGCCGAGCCTAGGAACACCGCAAACGACGTCTTGGTCTGCTCCATGTTGGCAGCCAGCTTGATTGGCCAAGCGATGGCAGCTCCGATGCCACCAGTGAGCACAGCGGCCGAAAGAGCGACGGAGGAGCCGAACGCCCGGAGCTTCGCTTCAGCAGTCTTGAGCCCCTGCGATAGTCGATCGCGAATCGCGATGAGCACGTGAGCGCGTCCCGCCTCAATGTCTTTTGCAGCCATGCTGATTGCCCAATTGCTTCTTGCTCCCCTCGCCCCTGATAAGGGGAGAGGGGCTGGGGGTGAGGGGTTGGAGTGTTAGCCATACAAATACAAACTCGAAATCGTCCCGGCGGCCGCTTCCTCACGAAGTGATGGCCCCATGAATGGATTCCCCGCATAGTGAGCGGTTACCTGCTTGGTCGGAGCTCCCTTGATCCCGCGATTGCCAGGCAGCCACTTGTCACCAATCTTCGTCATCGTGATCTGGGCGGTACCGCCATCCTCAAGCAGCTCTGGCACAGTCTGCCGACTTGATCGCCGAAGCCGCTTCACGAATCGCGGCCCGATGACCACCGACTCGTTATCACGGTGCAGCGCAAAGAGAATGTTCTTGAGCGTCGCAAATGAATCCGACGAGTGCACCGATGGCGGCTGGCCTGCGATCGCAGACCGCTTACGTCGACGCAACTTCGTCCTAGCTCGCTGGCGCACGAATGCACCAGCCTTGCTCAGGACACGCAAATTCTTCCGCGAGATCGACTGCTGCACACGTGCACGGTCGAAGAACCGATCTTTAATCGACTTGTCAACGATGATCATTCTTCACTCTCGCGTGGTACTCTGCCTCGATCGCCGCGCTCCCGTACGCATCCGGCCGCTTGCGATAGGGGTTCAAATCAAACGGATGGACCCCTTCGCAATGCACCGACAGCAACATCGAAATTCGATCCCAGTGCTCGCGTTGATGGCCTAGATACATTTGCTGCAGAACCCGGACCGAGAACGGCCCGGGATCCAGAGCTAGGACTCCAGCCCACTCGTTGACGAGTCGCTCGGACTCGCGAGCTCTTTTTCGACTTTCGCGAGCGCGGCGTCGATCTCTCGATCGAGCCTTCGAATCGTCTGTTCGTGGATCTTCGAGACCATCGCTGGCGATCGCGTCTTGATCCGAGCCACTGCTGCCTCGCCGATCTGCTGAGCCGCCTGATAAGCTCTCTCGACCAACACGGCGGTGTCTTTTCGGCCGAGCCTTCGGAAAAAATCCGCTAGCGCCACCATGAACGCGAGAGTTGCCTTGTCGAGCGATTCGTCATTTGCGGTGAGCAGATCAGCAAATTGCTCGTAAGTCAGTTTTTGATCAAACGTTTCGCAGTGCTGCGGTTCCCAACGCCCTCGCGTACATTCCGCGATTAGCTCGAGCGTATCGAGTGGACTGAAGAACAGTTGCTTGATCTGTTCGGCGTCGAACAGGTCTATTCCGGCTTGCTTGAGTCGGTTCCGGTCGGAGATTTTGAGAGAGAAGTCCCAACGGCGGCCATTGTGGTCGACCCAGATGGCGGTTGGAGCGTCTGACTTGGTGATGGCGTCTGACATAGGTCTGCGATCGCTTGGGGTACGTGGAGTGGGTGAGAATCCGGTAGTCCCGCATGAGCAGCAACCGTATTGGCGATCGCCTGATGTGCATCGGACTCACCTGCAGGGACGCTTCTAAGATCTTTCAACGTGACAGATTTCATTTTGTTGCTCGTGTTACGGGACTGATGAATGGGAGTGAAGCACCCATGATGCCAGCCACGCCAAAGAGCGTGAATTGCTAGTTCTGACCCCGTAGCCAGAAAGTAACGCCCAAGCCACTATGCCTACTTTGCCATGGGATGAATCTCGAATATCGTTACCCCAGCGAAGTAGAGAAGTGGTTATCTCGCCAGGCTCATAACCTGGAGACCGGTGGTTCGAATCCATCCCTCGCCATTGCATCGCAACGCAAGAAGCGTCGCTCTCACGACCATCCCAGTCGAGAGTGGGCGAAAGGATTCGCCTGATGCTTTTTTTAGTCCACAAGGAAGTGCGACCAATGGCAATCGATAAAGCAGACCTGGACGAATACACCAAGCTCGAAACAGAAGCCGCTGATCTTGAGCGGCAAGCCAAGACTCGTCGCGATCGCCAATCGCAGCTGGAAAAGAAGTTCGAAGCTGAGCTCGTCGAAAGCAAGCACCCATCCTGCATCCGTCACGGATTCACATTCGCATGGGTCAACGGACGTGCGACCGTGCCATGGGAAGACGAATATCTCCGTGAAATGGGCACCATAAAAACAGACGCCCTCAAGAGGGCCGCGGCTGCAAAAGTCGTCAATTCAAAGATGACCATCTTGCCACCAGCCACGCCAGTAACCGCCTAAGTCGCATCCGGCAGATGCGACCCACTTAAATCCCGATTGCAAGGAAGCAACCAATGCCACCGATTGTCAAGCAGCTCCTAGGTTCCAAGCGAGTCATCGCAGCACTCGCCGGAATCATCTTCGTCCTTTTCAAGGACCGCATTGGCATCACCATCACCGAGGAGCAAGTGACGTACATCGTCGGCCTGATCGTCTCATGGATCGTTGGCGATTCGCTTCGAGGCCTACCGAAGCCCGATCCCGGCTTGCCCAAGTCTTAACCAGCAATGTTCACCGTCGTAGCGATCGCCTACGTAACCGGGCAAGCATGGCCAATCCTGCTCGTGCTTGCCGCCTGTATCCCTCGAGTACTCCAGCCCAACGGCTTTTACTATGAAACTCATAAAACGTCGCAGGCTGGCCGCTCACTATTCCGGCGCAAGGTCCGCCTGGCTCGACGCCGACGGCGACATCGACGTCGCCGAAAAGCTCGTTCGAGAAAATCCGGCCAAGTACGGATTCGATCCCATGACCATCATGGCGATCATTCAAATCATCAGTCTGCTATGGCAGATCTGGCAAAAGCACAAGGTTACGCATCCGCCGGAGACTCTCTCCGAGTTCGAGATCAACTATCGCGAAATCAACGCCTTCGAAGGGATCACGTTCGATGACCACGACCAACAATAATGAACAGGGCACCCCATGGGTGCTCATCATCGGCGGAATCGTGCTGGCCGCATGGCTCTTTAACCAAGCACCCCAGCCCAAGCCAAGTCCCTACTCCAAGCCACAGGTCACCGTCAGCGCATCCCTGCAGGAGATGCAGCAAGTGGCCAAGGCTGGCGACAAAACGGCCGTCGCAAAACTGGCAAATCTCTACAGCGATTTCGCGGAAACGCTTTCGCGAGTAGAGCCTGGCTCGCTGCAATCCAGCCAGCTCCGGACCTGGCTGATCAATTCCGATACGTACCTGATTCGCGGTACCAACATGGTCGGAGCGGTCCCTGGCTTCGGCTCGGCAAAGGACAAGGTCATCACCGAAGCTCTCGGCTTGGATGATCGGCCATTGGACGCCAAAGACATCGCCACGGCCGTCGCTGCGTGCCGATCGATCGCCGATGCATTGGGAGCCAAATAAATACCATGGGTCCAAAGATCATTCCAAAGGGCTCCTCATTTTGGGGAGCCAATCTCAGCTTCGATCGAGTCGACTCGATTCTCGCAGCTTATGAGTCCGGCCTGGCTGGCGCATACAGCGAGCCCGAAGAGACTGCAGCGTTGATCTCCGAGAACAAAGCCCTCACCGGCTTCGGCTCGATTGGCGAGGCTGCAACATCAAACGCATGGGCGGACAGTGGCAAGGGCCAGCTGATCTTCCCATGGGTTTTCGTCCTGGAGCAGTTCCCCGGGTGTTGGCCCGGTCCCGCTCAAGAGGTTGGCGATTGCGTATCGCACAACCAAAAGAATAGCTCCCTGCTCTCGATGGTTTGTGAGGTTGTCGCAGCACGACCCGATGAGGTAACGCAGCTGCTCGAAGCGATACCACACGTGACACCCGCAGCCATCGAGCAGGGAGTTTTTTCCACGGAAGCCATTTACTGGTGGCGACGCCATTCCGGCCACGGCTGGTCATGTGCGGCAGCCGCCCGCGTAATGCAACGCGAATCCGGACTTTGGGTCCGACAGAACTATCCCGATCTCGGCATCGACCTGTCGACTTACAGTGGCAAGCAAACGGAACTATTCGGCGCGACACCCCCAACGGGTAAAATTGCCGAAGCGGGCAAATCTCACTTGGTGCGAGCCTATGCTCAGTGCAACTCGGCGGAGGAACGACGCGACGCTCTAGCCAATGGCTACGGATTGTCGACATGTGGCAGCGAAAGCTTCTCCCGCGATCGAGACGCCAACGGATTCTCGCAACGCACCCGCGAGGGCTGGGCTCACGCGATCGCCGATATCGGATTCGACGACCGGCCGGACACGATCAAAATCTATGGAGACTCGCTTGAGCTAAAGCTCAACTCATGGGCACGCTGGAACAAGGGCTCACGAGACGTTCGCGATTCTGCAAGGCTGGTACCGCCAGCCAAACGAGCCGCGTGGATCCGCTGCGGAGCGGTGAATCCAATCACAGGCAATTTAATGATTCCGGAAGGAGCCTTCTGGGTCAAATCGCGAGACGTCGCCCAGCGCGAGGTCTTTGCCGTATCGTCGGTCAACGGTTGGCCACGTCGAAAGCTACTCAACTGGGGCGGAAGCCTCGCAGGGTAATATCCAATGATTTCAAAATACGTTTCTGCGATTGCGATCGCACTTCTAATGTGCGGTTGCGAACCTCCCAAGCCGAGTACTCGAGAGGACTACTCAGCTCACGCTGCGGTCACCTTAGGCCAGGCCTCGATCGACTCCTCACCAGCTCCATCACCAGGCCCATCACCATCCGACGGCAAATGCAAGAACTGCAAAGGAGTCGGCAAGGTAGGCGACGGCCGCACGATGTTGACCTGCGATGTTTGCAAGGGAACCGGCAAGGAGACCATTTCCTCACTCCCACCTGCAGACGTTCTCGAATGCCCCGGTGGTGTTTGTTACCCCCACGAGCACGTCATCACAGCACCCATCCTGACCGAAGGAATAAAGTCATTGCTCGACGATCCCGAAGCGTATGAGATTCCAAGGTTGCCCTACAAGCCGCCCGAGCCAATCAAGTCGATCGAGCAACCAAAGGCCGATCCTCCAAAACCAATCAAACCCACCATCACCATGTGGACTCATCCCTCATGTCATTGGTGCGACGAATGGAAGCTTCGAGAATCTCACCACTTTCGCAAGGCAGGGTGGACGATTGAGGAGAAGACAAGCGGACTAATGAAGACACCACGCTTTGAAGTCAAAGACTCCAAACGCCAGTTCACTTATACGGGTTACATGACCCCAGACCAATTCAACGCCAAGTACTACGAAACATCAGCCGGTGGGCGCTAGCCCCGGTTTTCGCTTTACCTGAAAGGTATCAAATGAAACCAAACGATTTGCCAGAGTTGTCCAAAGAGGAAGAGTACTTCACTAGACTCCTTGGCGTTTTCATCGCCGCTTTTTTCTTTGCCATTCTCATGTCACTCGGCTCATTCGGAGCAGGATTGCTTTGGCTCAGTTTTGGCAAAGCAGTCGGTTTGTCGATCGTCAGCGGTGTACTGACCTTTTTAATTTCGCTTCGCGGTTTTGCGAGCACCGCCCTCAAGCCCGAGTAAATCGCCCTCACGCCCAAACACGGTACTGAAAGGATCATCATGGACGAAGCCATGAAATGGATGAACAACGGTCTCGCCGTCGTCTTAGTCATCGGCGGCTGCTTGGCTCTATGGGCGAGCTGCAAAGCGATCATCCAGGGCACCAAGCACCTATTCGCCGTGGTCGTTGTTCCGCTCAAGGATGCTGGCATCGAGCACCTAAAGACGACTAACTCGATGATGCGATCGAACGAGGAGACGAACCGGCAGATATCCGGCCAGCTCCAAGCCCTCAATTCCGACGTAAAGGCAGTCGCCGGGGACGTCACCGAAATCAAACGCAATGTGAGCCAATGGAATGAATCGACCACCTAACAGTTCCGCGGAATCACTCCGCGTTTGGCGAGGGGTAAACGCTCTCCTGACTCTCGCCGCCGTGATCTTCGTCGGATGGCACCTAGCCTCATTCGTCACGTTGCTCCGCGAGATTCGCGATCGCGACCATAACGTCATCATCGAGCTCGACATCACTGAGAAACGAATCGAAGATGCGACACAACCGAACGAAGCGAAGCCAAAGTTCTGGCGAGGCACCTAAGCAAGCGAGCGCGTCACATCATCAGGAGGTAATTCTCACCCCCTATGAACGTCGCAAAGAACGCGAGCGCAAACGCCAGGCCGCTCAATCTCGCGACGATCGCGACATCGGCCCAATTCCACCCGTTGGCGATCCGGAGCTCCGCCAACGAGTCACCGACTCACTTCTCCAGTTCTGCCTCGAATGCTTTCCAAAGGCATTCTATCTAGAGCTCTCCGACGATCAGCGTGAAGCGATCGCCACGATCCAAGACTGCATTGAACGCGGTCGACTCTTTGCGCTGGCCATGCCTCGATCGAGCGGCAAGAGCACGATCCTAACGATCGCTCTGCTATGGGCAGTCCTCACCGGCCGTCGCAAGTATGTTTGCCTGATCGGATGCGATAAGAACGCGGCGACGAAGTTGCTGGTCAATATCAAGCTCTTCCTGGAATCGAATGAGACGTTGCTCGATCTCTTCCCGGAGGTCTGCTATCCGATCCGGAGACTCGATCGCAAGCCGAACAAGTGCAAAGGCCAACTCTGTTGCGGTGAACCAACACGCATGACCTGGAATGGGTACGCGTTGGTGTTGCCTACCGTCAAGAGTGGCAAGCAGGATCCGGAGCAGGATTCGGAAACATATACTCCCCAGTCCGGAGCGGTCATCGAATGCTGTTGGATCATGGGCTCGATCCGAGGCAAGAACCTCGCCACGGTCGAGGGTGAGCAGCTCCGCCCGGACTTGTTCCTGCTCGACGATCCGCAGAACGAAAAGACCGCCCGCTCGGCAACTCAGACCGAGAACCGACTCAACATCATCCAGAACGCGATTCTCGAACTCGCGGGCCCGGATATCTCGATCGCGGGCTTCGCGGCCGTGACCGTCATTCAAAAGGATGACCTAGCCGATCAGCTGCTCGACGATAACAAGTTCCCGGAATGGCAGGGCAAGCGATACCAGACCATTTACGAATGGCCAACGAACATGGCCCTTTGGGAGCAATACGGGATCAAGCTCTCCGAGAGCATGAAGACTCTCAAGACGATCGAGCTCGCCACGGCTTGGTACGTCGCCAATCGTGACGCCATGGACGCAGGGCACCGAATCGCATGGCCAGCCAGGTTCAAAGCCGATCGCGGCGAGATCAGCGGCCTGCAGTCGGCTATGAACAAGTTCCTGACGAATCCAACTTCGTTCTTCTCGGAATATCAAAACGATCCACGCGGTACCGCGACCGACGTGCAGCTGCTCACCATCGACCAGCTCGAGAACAAGATATCGAACTACACGCGCGGAGAGCTCCCGCCGGCGGCGAACATGATCACGTCCTTTATCGACGTGCAGGGGGAATTGCTCTATTGGCTCGTGGTCGCATGGGAGCGCGATACGTTCTCCGGCTGGATACTCGAGTACGGCACCTGGCCGGAGCAAGTCTCCAATCACTTCTCACTGCGATCGGCTCAAAACACGCTCTCGAAAAAGTATCCAGGCATGGGCCAGGAGGCACGTTGGACGGCTGGCCTCAATTCCCTGATCACTCACCTAGCCGCCAAATCGTACAGCGGCCAGAACCGATCGCTGGCAATCGAACTGCTTGGGATCGACCAAGCGTATGGGAATTCGACCCGCACCGTTCGATCGGTCGTGCAATCTCACCCAAATCGAACACTGTTGTTGGCTTGCCAGGGCAAGGGCATCGGTCCGGAGCAACGCAGCATCAATGACTGGCCGAAGAAAGACGGCGAGCTCCGAGGCGACAACTATTTGCTCAAGACGGCATCGGATGGCGGTAGGCTAGCGTTTGCCGACACGAACGCTTACAAGTCCTTCACGAACGCGAGATTCAACGTCGCGACGGGAGACCCAGGGTCGCTTTCGCTATATCGCCCAAAGCTCCAGACCGAGCATAGATTGTTCGCTGAGCACTGTCGCGCTGAGGTACCGAGCGTGAAGGGGAGCGACAATCGTCGGATAGAGGTCTGGACATCTCCCCCCAACCGCCCCGATAATCACTGGTGGGATGGTTTGTATTGGACGGCAGTATTGGCGGCGATTCGAGGAGCTCGACTCAGCCACTTGCTGCCCACAGCGCAACGCAGAGCGAAGCGCAAACCTAAACGTACGTCGAAGCTAGTCACGTAATGTCCAAACCCCCATCTCGCACCGCGATCCGTCGCGCGCTCAACGAGCTCGACAAGAGTGTCGAACAATTGTCCCCAATTGTTTCTGAACCCTTGGCCAAAGCTCCCGAAGTACGCGGCATCTCGATCCCCGACGCGATCCAAGGTCTCAAATCTGGTCAATACGTGCTCCTCAATCGTCCGTTGCTACGGCACATTATCAAGGAGCTGTCCAAATGACCGATTCCGCGGAACCACCCAACGCGATTGCTCCCCTCGCCCCTTTGGGGAGAGGGGCTGGGGGTGAGGGGTCGAGCCCGCCGGGACTCGTAGCCTCGTCCACTACGAGCGACAACGACTCGGCTCTCTGCCGTGTCATCTACGTCCGGGTGACCCCCGACGAGCTCGCCAAACTCAAGTCAAATGCCACCACGGCCAAGGTGTCGCTGCAGCGGCACGCACGCATCACCCTAGGCCTCACGGATCGAGGCGGTTACCGCAATCGCAAGGAGCAAAAAACAAATGGCAAAGTCGAGCTCCAAAGCACAAACGGGAACCACGCTCCGATTCCAACCAAAGCCCAAGCCCAAGCCTAGGCCACCGCGATCGCGAAAGGGAATCCCGAATCGCCGGTACCGGCAGGTGACTCGCAGCGACTCCCGTTGTCCGGATTGCCACAGCAGCCAACGGACAAAGTTTTATCGAAAGGTCAGCTACGATTCGAATGGTGAAATTGACGGCATCCCATTCAATCGAGTTGTGATGAGATACTGCACCTGCACCAAATGTCAAAAACCAAGATGCGAGGTCACGCACGAGCTATGGTGAAACACACTGTCGACGTCGACGATCCCGCCGTGCTGAAAAGGATAATTTCCTTGTGGAATGAAGGAGAAAGCGTCCAACGGATCGCCTTCATAATTGATTCGACATATTGGCGTGTTTACTCACAAGTCCGAAGGTCCAATCTTCGAAGGTACTTTCAGCTTGATCCGACTGTTAAATCAGACATCGCGAAGGCGATTAAGTCTGATCCGGCATGCGTCAAGAACCAAATCGCGAACGAGATTGGCGTACATAGATCGACGATCTCCCGAATACGAACCTAGATCGGATCATCATCGTGATCAAGATACTGATCGACGTGATCATCATCGATATCATCGACTCGATTTGAGACCCCGATTCGCTACGCCGATAAGCTTCGTATACGGCTCCAATTGCTCGCATCGACCCTCTTGAGGCACGGCCGGAACATCGATTCGGAGCATGCCCACCCCGGCTACTTGTTGCTCATGGACCATCCCGGCGAATTTCTGATGGCCCATCACCTCCACAATTGCCCAGCATGGGAACATGCTCGTTGACGTCGTTGTCATGCCTTACTCCTTTTGAATTTGCGATACCAATGATCAACACGCGTTCTTCGCTTCTTGCGAAGTCGTGACGTTCTCAAGCTTCCGGGCAATCGCTTGTGATGTACGAGATACGCTGATTCTTGTTCACGCGGACTGACGAATGCAAGAGCAAATGCGGCCATCATTTGGGCCGCTCGCTTCAAAGCTGCTTGCCATTCGCGCAAACCGCGAATGGCCAACAATACACTGACGTGTGTCGATTTCCCGCGTGACGATGAGTAGTTTGCTTCCCCGTTCAACAGGCCCTTGGGAACACCCAATCCGTTGGACACCTCCCTTTGAACATGCGATGCAAACCATGAATGCCACTTGGCTTTACTCACCCGGTCAGGCCTAAAACTTTCCATCGGTCAGTCCCTTCGGTATCGGCAATAGGCGATTCGGTAAGTGCTGCTCAATCAGAAACTCGACAAGCTCCGACCGTTTGCTCACGGTTGCCTTCTTGCCCATCGTCTCGCACAACGCGAGCAGCTGATCAGTAGTATGCCGCCCGAACCACATCGAGAGCAAGAGACGTTGATAGCTATCCGGCTCGGCGGCATTCTTCCAAAAGTCCTTCATGGTCACTTTGCATCGAGCGGCAAGCGCTCGAACCGATTCCCCGGAAACACTGGGCAGTTTTTCGAGGTCGGGCAATTCTCCTGACGGAAGCTCTGGCCAAAGCATGCTCTCCCACCAGTCCTCAATCCAGGTATACTCATCCGCCTCAATCATTGCGGACGGACAATCCCATTCATCCCCGACCTTCTTCGTTTTCAAACCTGATTTGGGATACGCCAAATCAATTGCATGAGACACGTCGTACTTGTTTCCCATGGCCTGAACGAGATACCCCAGCGTCGCATACCTCGTTATTTCTTTGGTCTGGCAGGCGAGCTGGCATCGCAACGCGTACGTGATCCAAGTGACCGTGAACTTGTCGAGCCGCTCCTTGGCCTCTTTCGCCTTGCGAGCCGCTTCGGCTTTCTCCTGAGCTGGCGTTGGCTTCTTGTCGGCCGCTGCCTTGGTCTCTTTAGTCGATTTGCCTAATTTCTGTGGCGATCGCGAATCGTTGTACTTCGCCTCGACCAATGGCTTTTGCAGCTCATCCCAAAGCCTAGTATTCGAAGTCAGCCGCCGCGTTTCTTTGCTATCCTGCAGTTCGAACGGCGCAAGCCCTTCCAGCTCCTTTTCAGTTGGAACGAACAACATTGGATAACAAGCCCAACATCCCTTCACGAGCGCACTGGCTTGAATGGCTTTCTTGTCCATCGGTCGAGTGTTATCCTCCACGGCCGTGTCCAGCCAATACGGCCATCCCTCTTCCGACGCGAGCTCGACGCGATGCTCTTCATGCTTGAGATTTTTCTCGATCTCTTTCACAATCGCCGGATGATCAACAAACGGAATCAGCTTGCGAGAAGCTCGTTCGCTGAGCTCGCCGCTAACGACGAGCGACTTGATCGACGTCGGCAGCTTCAACATCCGGAGAGCGTTCTTGGTACCGCTATCGCTGTTGAGCCCGACCGCCTTTCCGGCCGCCTCGCGGGACAATCCGGAGCCGCCCTGCTTCACCGGCTTCATGAGTCGCTCGATCAACTCAGCTCGTTCGATCGCATTGAGGTCTCGCCGTTGGCTATTCGCGGCCGCCAACCTTACCAAACCCTCCACTGAATCATCACCAGCCACGACGGCACGAATGGTCGATCGACCAAGCTTTTGCAATGCTCGGAATCGACGCTCGCCACTGAGCAGCTCGAACGAGTACTTGCCCTGGAATAGTTCGCGAACCGTAGCTGGCTCGATTTGGCCCAAGGCCTGTATCGATTCAGCGAGCTCGTCGATCGACGCATCGTTATCCAAATCGCGATTGAGTTCATGCGGCTTGATCTTGGCGAGCTCGATCTCGATGATCCGATCGTGCTGCTTGAGCGATGGGAGCTCGGCTCCGGAATCTTCATTATCATTTTTCTCGCTTCGATTTGGGAAGATCGGGATAGTGGCCTTGGTCTTCTTCGATCCGGACTGGCGTTTGGTTATTGTTGTGTGCATAATTCTGATACCTTCTCAAAATGGTGACAATTGCTAGGGCCGTGAGCACAAACTCACGGCCCTTTATTTTTGGCCAACGAGGCCAGTACTTGGTTTTGGGCAAGGCGGACATTGCGATCGCAACTGCCTGAGTTCGACTCGATGCTCTTCGCAGAGCTTGCGAGCGCACGAAAAAAAGTAATCTGGAAAGTCATCTGGATGCGAACGCGACGCCGCTCGCGCCCATCGCTCGATGATCGACGAACCCTCAAGACGCAGTCCGACGAACGCGACAAGCCAGATATCGTCGCGAGCTTGCTCCGCGCGAATCTTCGAGCCCTTCTCGACAGCGACATCGCGGAGCCGTACAGCGGCCAATCCGATCGATTCTAAATCCATTCCAAAACCTTCATCGTCATCATCATCTGGCTCGGTCTCGCCAGGGGATGATGAGGATGAGGATGAGGGATCTAGGGATAAGGGATTAGGGACATATATAGAGGGATTTGGATTTGTCTGGGTTGTTGTCTGGTCACGTGTCTGGGTGGTTGTCTGGTCACTTGTCTGGGTGGTTGTCTGGTCACTTGTCTGGTCACTTGTCTGGGTCCAATCCACCAAAGTATTCGCATCTGAGAGCGATGCGATTCTCCCCCAATCAACCTGCAGCGCGACGCCAACGGCCCGACCGTTTTCGCCTCGCAAGACTCCCCTGCGAATCAATCCCATACGCGAGAGTCCTCTGGCTGCCCGCGTTGCATCGCTAGCGAATTTCGATTCAATCTCACGAGCCAACTCATCATTGGACCGAGTTAGAACGCCCAGCCCGGCAACGCGGACTATCAACCGTAGCAACTTACCGCGAGCCGATTCCTTCGCGATGCCCAATGCTCTGAGCGCTGCCTCAGTCGTTTTGAGTCGTTGATGACGCGAGAGCTCATCTTGCTTCGCTTCGTAGTCCTTTGCCTCGATTTGGTCGAGCAATGGTCGGTCATCGTTGTTCATGTCCCAATCCTCGTGATCAGAGCCAGTTTTGGCATTTCAAAAGCGCGTTGTAATTCGCGTTGTAATTCGGGCGATTTCCGTGGTGTTTTCGCTGGAAAAAATAGTCCTACTACGACTATCGTTTTCAGGCTTTTTCAATGGCCGTTGTCGCCCTCCAAAGGCAAGCCGCGACCGAGCCCAGTCCACGGAGTGAACTAGGTAGCATGCGTACAGCGAACGATAGCGATTGGGCAGTCGCTTTTTGAACATCGTTGCTCGCGATGGCTGATCAAATTGTCCGACGATGACGTGCCCAAACGATCGCGGGCTTGCAATCCCACTTTCGCTCTTCAATGTCAACGTCGTCGGTCAGTGAATTTCTATGGACCTGATTTCATGGCTTGCCCTCCTAGAGCTCATGGTAGTTTTGGTAGATTCGAATCAACTTTGTAAAGTTATTGGACGAGAGTTCCAACGACGCCCCAGTCTTCAGCGAGCATGTCCAGGTTATTTGGATTCCACGGAAACAGAACACCATTCACGTCACTCATGAAGATGTATGGGTGCAACTTCGTAACCAAGTCTTCCGGCTGCCTTTGCAGGCCAAGCCACATGCCTTTGCCATTCCAGCCAGCCCGACTGACTCTGCTCCCTGTCTTCAATGCTTCGATTGCCTGTCCAAAATTCATGTCATAATTCCTGTCATAAATCACCACTGAAAAACGCGATGTAGCAACGTATGCTACATGGCTAAAACGTGAACTCCGAATTGCCGGAAGTGCTCCGAGACTCGACGTCTCGTTGGTTCATGAGTGATCATGCTCAGATCGATGTCGCATGTCATCGATACTGGACGGCAGTGCTCGCCGTTGATTTCCCGCGTTAGCCCTCTGAGTCGCGACCAATTGACTTCTTCGACCTGTCCGTTTGGCCAAATCAATTTGACAGGCGGAATCCCCAACCCTGCCGCTCTTGCAGCTCCAGAAACATGCAAATGAATCTCATTGCCACACTGATCACATTTAATCGATACTTCATTCATCGCTTTTTGGTTCCGTCTGGATTCATATCGAGTACATTCAAGATTTCATCCCTGATGCTTTCGGCTTCCATGGCTTCGAGCGGATTCAAAAACGCGGGGCCTGTGGCAGAGAGTTTCGCCAATGCAAATCTTTGCTTCGTCAGGACCTGAATCATGTCGTGCATTCCTTGCAATTGCTCTCTCATTTGTTCAATCTGCTTCCTAGCATCTATAAGTGCACATGCACGGGAGATTGAATCAGGCTTATTCATCTTCATCAGCAGTTCCCCGCGCACTTCGTGCAACGCTTGCCCTTCTTCCGGTCGAATACAACGATCCGACGGAAGCCTTGGGTCATGCCACAGGATGAGCAACGCATCGGCCGCTTCATCCGTCGAGTCCGCGATGTACACTCCACCAAGCCAGGAGCTGTTCGCATCAATTGCTTCTTAGCCATGGTCCGAACCTCCGGTTTGCTCCTCGATTTCGATTTCTTCCATCAATTGGTAAACAACCTCACGAGCAGCTCGCAATCGAACTGCCTTTTCGCGGATTGAATCAGTGCTCTCATCCATCTCGCACGCGACTTCGGTCATCTGTTCAGCCAAATTCTTCAATTGGACGCGTATTTGCATCGTCACGCCTTCGCTTTCTCAGTGCGAACGCGGAAGCCAGGACGGCAGTTTTTGATCTCCGTCCCCATCCGCTCTGACCAGAATTCATTCGTCCAATTCCATGGGCGAACGATTCGAGGATCATGCTGATAATCGATTACACCAATCCGATAGGCTGCTTGCCAGGGACTTCCATTCAATCCATCACGCCAATGGCAACACGTCAACACGTCGTTGAACTCGGTTCCTTGGCCTGTCTTGGCAGTGCGATCGAGGCCGAAAATCACTTCGACCGCGTTGTGCTGTGTGATCTGCTCCCAGAACCAACGGTACGCAAGTTGAGCATCAGTGATCGCCGCGATCTCCATTTTCCCGTCCTGGCGCAATGCCATTCCAGGAGACGGATAGACGCCCTTTTCGTCGATCATTAGCTCGACGTACGCGTGGAACTTAGACGGTAAGTCTTTATCATCGGTCGCCATGAGAACCCCTTTTTCGGTCGCCAACGATCACCTTGCGATAGTCGTCGCGAATCAGTTGCGGAAATGGAATGCGCTGCAGCTTGCACCAAGCCCCAACGCTGTTGAACACCAATTGGCTTGCACGCTCGCGCGAGAGACCGCCATCAAATTCCAGGATCGCGGCCCGCTCAGCGTAGCGCTCGTAAATGTCTTGATCGGAGAGTCGCTTCATAGAAAAACAACATCCCGAAAGTTGATGCTGCAGCGGTCCGGATCATCGGATTCGCCAAACCATAGCAGTAGCCGATGGGCTTCACCGTTGCGGTCATAGATCGAACGCGACCACATCTTGCCGACGTATACCCCAGACGGAGTTGAATTGTCGTAGGCCATGAGCTCACGAAACGTCTGACGATCCATCAACGCGATCTTGTCATCGATTAAAATCTTGCTGCGACACGGCTGATCCCAGTATTTACCCAAAGGATCGCTCATCGGTGGAATCTCTTGCAGGCCGCTCATTTCTTTATCTCCACCATTCCAACTACCACAGCCGTGATTCCTCCCGCACCGCTAATCAACGAAGCCATAAGGAGCCAAATATCCAAGGGAAATCGGGCATCGGGATCATCTGGGTTGTGAACACAGTTGACGAAGAACAAAGACAAGGCCAACAAGCAAATTCCTAGCCCACCAAATTTCAGAAATCTCATACCGATAACCTCTCAAGCAATCGTTCCTCGACACTCACGTAGTTCCGCCTGGCCACGGCCACCGAATGGCCGAGCAACATCCCAGCTTGCTGAGGCGTGATAGTTGGATCGCTGGCCAACTGAGTTGCACGCGTCCCGCGGATCGCGTTGTGCGATGGCCTCCATTGCGGAACACCCGCCCGCGATCGCAACTCGTGCAGCCATCGATAGCAAGTGTTACCGTTGATACGCTTCAACACTCGGTCGCCAGGCTCAAGCCCTCGCACAAGCTCGCCGGCGAGCTCCGCCACGGCCGGATACAGCGGATTGATCCGGATGCGATTATTCTTGGTCTCAGTGATCGTGATGCGCCGCCGCTCGAAATCGAAATCACCAGCTCGCAGCGAGAGCCCCTCGCGCAGTCGGCATCCGGTCCACTGCAGCAACCGGAGCCAATACCGCTCTTCGGTCGACGTGCACAAGTCGACGAGCTTGTCGATCCATTCCGGCCGCACGTCATCCTTTGGCCTAGCCTCGATCGACCGCTCCAACCCAAGGCACGGATTCGACTCGATGACATGCTGCTTATCCTGCAGCCAAATGAAGAACGCCGACCAATGCTTGACCATCCGGGCAAGCGAATTCTCGGCATGCTGCTCCGATAGCTCGCCGAGCAAATCCTGGAGCATGCTCCCATCGATGAGACGCACGTCCGAAACGACGGTCCCGACCAGTCGCCGGCAGTCTCGCATCACAGCCTCGTCGGTGGCCAGCGAGGCGGCTCCCTGTTGCCGAGCTGCTTCGTATTCGTCGAGCCACTCGACCAAGCTCCCGCGATCGTACTCGACGGGCTCGATGTAAAGTCGCTGGCGCAAGTACTCAAGCTGTTTCCGCGGAATCGACGCCATCCACTTGAGCGTCGCCGCCGGCGGCGGCACATCCAGCCGCTGGGCCTGAAGGATCAGACCGATGTGCCGCCGCCACCGTTTGTACTCGCTGGCCTCCAATCGGAATTTGGCCAGCGAGATAGTATTCTGCCGACCAGCCCTTGGACCGATCGGATGCCAGAAGACAATTTGCCTGCTTCGAACGCTAGTTGACATCGACCACCTGTGGAGCTGGCAATCCGATGAGTCGTCGCTTGTCCGCGATCGTGGCTCGCTTCACTCCGATCGCTGGCCGTTTGGTCTCAAGCATCGGTTGCGAGTACTGATTGATCACCCGCCAATGCTCAAGGGTGTTCGGCTCTTTGCTCTTTTCCCAAACGACGACCGTGATCGCAAAACCGCGATAGCGAAAGTCACCGTACAGAAACTCGCCTTCTCTCTTGATGGTTGGAATGATGCGATTGACTCGGCACAGTCGCACAAAGCATTCCGGTGTGACGCGAATTGACGGACTTAGACAAAGCAGCCCATGGACACTCACATTATCAATCTCACTTCGCTTGATCCCAAGTATCGCGATCAAGTCACCTGCCTTGATCAGCGCCAGCCGCACATCCCGAAAACTCATATCACCACTCCATGCCATGCCAACGTAAGCCCACCACGAGCCCACACACAAACATCAAAAGAGAAACACCCCAAAACACCCAAAGATCGATTCGAGATTGGCAGTTAGTGCCATCGAAGTAACCCGACCAATACTGGTCGTCAGATGACAGCACGCGACGGTACGGGTCAGGCCGCTCGCATCTTGGTTGTCGGCATTTTGTACATAGGCAGTATTGCCCATGATCATCGCCCCACACCGAATCTTCATGTGTTGTTGGCCTACGCCGAGATGGGTTTTGCATCCGTGCCTCCCTCCGACTCTCTTCGGTACGGGTTCACTGTCTTCGTCTTCGCATTGCTGCGAACGATTCCAAAGCGTTGATCCGCCTCGATTCCGACCTGACCGTTTTGGGTCAAGACAATCTTGATCGGTGGCACTGCCCCATCAAGTTTGTCATAAATCGTCACATGCTCACCCTCAGGTATCTTGATCACTAACATTCGCGCACTCCTTGCCAACAGAATTGAAACGTTTATCGAGCATTGCTTGCCAATTCCACGCACGGCGGATTCGGCATCTTTGAGCATCAGTTACGACCACCAATCGCGATGGGCAATTGGCGGAACACACCGCATAGTTATTCGACGCATCGGTGATCAACAGCAGTGACTTGCAGTAGAAGCAACGGCACGCATCCGACTCCCAGGCCTTTTGTGACGTCGTCTTGAAGTCCTTAACCGGTTGCTTTCGCTTGGTTCTGGGTTTGGACTTTGGACTTTGGACTTTGGACTTTGGACTTTGGACTTTGGACTTTGGACTTTGGACTTTGTCATGCGCCACCTTTCTTGCCTCCGATGATTCAAAAATGATCCGGTGACAGGAGCGAGTTTTCGAAAACGCTCTCCCGCCCTTCCTTTCGCTAAGCCGATTAACTCGAACCGGATCAAGACACGTTGCGACCTATTCGCCCGCAACGTGCCGTCATCGCAGTCACCGCCCGGAAAAATTGGCAACGGTTATTCAACGCTAACCGCCATCTGGGTCGACTTCGTTGCTCCGCTTCAATGAGGCCAGGCTTGGACTGCAGATATCAAAATGATGAGGCTAGGGAGAATCGAACTCCCACTTCTCGATAGAAAGTCGAGTGTCATAAACCGTTAGACCATAGCCCCGGAATGACCTAGGCCTCGAACGGCTCACTGGCCTCAATGAGCTCAGCATCGCGATCGGCACTCGACTTGGCCTTGCGCTGACAAACTCGATCGAGCACTTCCATCGAGATCATTCGGTACTTGCCATCGGCCGTCATATAGATCAAGTGCGAGCCGTTGGAACCAACCAGATAGGTTCCGTGAATGATGCCAGCCTTGTCCGGCAGTGGTTGTGAAGATCGCATCTCAACCTCCACGATTGAATCAACTGAATCGCCATCGTCCTCAAAGCCAGGACCACCGATAGCTTCCGCAACTGCACACGAATTAAACATAGTTCCATCCCATTGCATGCAAAAAGACCGGTACGGCGGATCGCATTCAGGTCACGCCCGATATCCTGGACACGACCACCGTACCGGCTTTGATTTTCGAGAGCAGGCCCCACTTAACAGCCACTCTCAACGCTGCCTTGCACGCGAACCACACGGCCCTAAAACGAACAAAGCCCACTGAATCACATTCAGTAGGCTTACGTTGTCGGATATTTCCGAAAGCTCGTCAACTCCCTTTGTCGGAAATTTCAGAATTTTTATTTGAAGATGCCGAGATCGAATTCCTCGTCAAAAGCGAGTAGCATCATGGCGCTCATTGTAGACTTGTAGGTGCCGTTCATGATTTCATAGATTACAGATCGATGCGTACCGATTCGACTGGCGACGGAAGAGACGGTATCCCCGTTGGCCAATGCATCTTTTACCGCATCGCTTACTCGATCCAGATAGTCAGTGTACGAACGCTTCGCGTCTTTTGATTTTACTGCCACGTCATTCATCCTTTTGACGATAAACTAAGAGTTACCGTAGTGCAATGAGGTTTTGGAATGGAAAATGAAAGATTGGTTATTCATCGTTGGCGTCCAATCGCGGACATGGATTTGTTTCATCGCTCACTCGCTGGCAAACTGACCGACGAAGAAATGAAAGCGTGCACGATCTCAGTCACGCAACACAAAGCAGAGTGCCTGCCGGGGACGTTGAAATTGCACGCGGATGGCCGAATCGAGCAGATCACCGTTGAATCCTCGCATCCGACAAATGAAACGGTATTGCTAATTTCCGAACGCGAGGCGAGTTGAGAACGGCCTCCAACGCGACTGAGTTGAGGACAACGCTGTGTCGACTGACAGACATTTCGATTGCCCCTGACACGATAAACGTGGTACCATCAGGCAACGGAAGTGGTCGAGAGCCGTGGGTTAAGATGTAGACAATTTCGAAATCGTCGGCACGATCGCGAATGAACGCGTCAGCATTCTCAGCAGTTGTAATAAGGGCCGGATCAACCATGGCAGGCAAATCATTCCGTTCGTCGTTCAAGGGAAAATCAAAAGCTTCTCGAAGAGTCAAAAATCACGGAGGTCCGATCATGTCTAGTGAATTCGATGTGGGCGACGTTGTTGAGTTGAAAAGCGGCAGCCCAAAGATGACATTCGGTGGAACAGGTCACCGTGGCGACGCTATCGTTATCTGGTTCAAAGACGGCAACATCATGCAGTCTCAGATTCCTTTGACTTGCCTTCAGCGGATTCCAGCATCAGGTGATTGAGATCTAGGGTCTCAATCAATTCACGCTCGCGGAAGTAATAGCACTTCGAAAACGGTGGCACTCCTGAAACGTGGCCTATGGTCATCACAGGACCTCCACTTCTAAGCCTCACCAAATCACCAGTTTTGAACTTTCGTTCTTGGCTCATTTCCAAACCTCCAGCCGTATGGCTTCAAGAATGTTTCTAACAGCTCGTTGCTCTCCCAACGTCATCTCATAATCGTGGGTGTATTTGTGCCCAACGAATCGCACCGTTACGTCCTTGGCCACCCCAATCGAATGAAACAGTTCGATCTCTTTTGATATATCGGTGTCGCTCCATTCCCAAAACTTAGGGATGCTGACTTCGGATTTCGCGCGAGGCAATTCGATGACGGATGAAGTGTCGCCAACCTTGACAACGCACTTGTCTAGCCCAAGCCAGCTATCTCCCTTGTAAGAGAAGCGAGCGAACAACTTCGTATCACCGTCCTTGGTCACACGGAATCGACATTGCAAATTGATACAGGCAGGAGAATCAGGCGATCGCTTATCGCGATAGGTTGTCGAGCCAGTCACGTCATCTTTTTCGATGGCGAGATTGTCTCGGACGAGCTGCTTGTAGGTCTTAGGCTTGAACTCAACATCGCCCTTCACCCACTTGCCGTTAATTGATCGCTGGAATGTAAGCTTGTGCTTTTTGCCGTCGTTCATTTCCGACAATGCAGCAGTCAGTTCGGCCTCTGACTTGATAACTTTACGATCCGCGTGAGTGATGATGTCAAACACCTGGAAATCGGGCTCGCAGCCAGGATCCTTGTCCAGTACTACGATGCCGACCTTCGGGGCTCTAGAGCCGAAAAACTCTTTCGCCTTTTTCTCTTCCATCTGGGCTATCGGGATGGTCGAAACACCAAGGCACATTCGCTGGTCGTCCTGAGCAGCAACCCGCGTGAAGCACTGGCAAAGGACCAAAAGAACAATCGAAAGGGCGTGAATCTTCATTTGGATCGCCTTGAAAAAAAGCGAGTTTTTTGGCCACCCATGTGGCGTTTTAATTAAAGTGGTCAGGGCCGGGCTTGAACCGGCGACACACGGATTTTCAGTCCGTTGCTCTACCAACTGAGCTACCTAACCAACGCGTACTCCATGCAATGTATTTCCGACTGCACTTTTTGTCAATTCGGGGTCAATGCATTTGTCTTGCCAGTCCCAATCGGATAACCTAGAAGAACGCTCTCAATTGGCTGGCTACGCCGAATCAAGTATCTTCTCAGCTTTTCAACAAAAATCAGGGAATTGCACGCAAATGGCTTCCTTTTCTTTTGCCCAAAAAACTCCCTTTAAAAAGTTTTTTTTGCTGGCGATGACGCTTGTTTGTTTCGCAGCAGGTTCAAGCCTCGCTTTGGCACAAAAATACACTCCGGATCACCCTGTCGTCCAAGACATGGTCGCCAAGGGGATTGCGTTCCTGGGTTCCTCTCGGGCCAGAACCACCGGCGAAGGTATGCACTATTTGATGGGTTATGCGCTTTACAAGGTCGATGGCAATACCGAACATCCCCTGGTTGCAAGCGCCATTGCCGAGTCACGGGCATTGGCTCGAACCGTGGCCAATGGAGGTAAGAATGGCGATACCAGATCGATGTACGTTCCCGCTGTTGCAGGCATGCTCTTGGCCTCGGTCGACGTCGAGGCCTACGGTGCTGAAATTCGGCAGATTCGAGATTTTTTGCTGGCCTCGCAAAAACCACACGGCGGATTTGGCTACCTCGTAGATGGCCAATACCTGACTTCAGGCGATATCTCCCAAACGCAATATGCTATGCTCTGCCTTTGGACCATGAGCCAACTCGGCATTGAAGTACCCGACGAATCGATTATTCGCACCATTTCCTTTTTAGCCGCCTCTCAACACGCTGATGGATCTTGGCCTTATCAAGCGGGAACTGGAACCGTCGATGCGGCAACGTCCAATTCTCTGGCTGCTGCCGGCTTCTCCGCACTGCTGATCGCTGGTGATTTGCTCGGGCAGTATCGAAGCAAGATTGCGGAAAATCAAGAAGAGGAGGGGATTATTCCCGCCGCGTTCAAACGGATCCTCGCAGATACTGGAAAGACCAAAGCCAACTTCGATCGAACTCGCTTGGATAACTCTGCTAAAAAAGGGGAAACCTGGCACAATCAGAATCCATACAAACGAGCTATTTGGCACTACTATTACATGTATAGTCGCGAAAGATACGAGTCGTTTTTGGAAATAACCAAAGGTAAGCAGCAAAAGAGCCCCGAATGGTACAACCAAGCCGTCGAAGCTTTGAGAGCGTCGCAAAGCACTGACGGGAATTTTGCGGGAGCCTGGGGGGCAGTGACCGGCGACACCGATTCGTTGCTGAATCCAGAAGCATGCACTTGCTTTGCTGTTCTGTTTCTTATTCGAAGTACCCAGAAAGCAATTGGATCGCTCAACGAAGCGTATGTGGTGGGCGGTCAAGGCTTACCAGATGACTTGAATTCGGTCACGGTTAACGGCGGTAAAGTCATGTCGAAATCGACAACGACCTCGGTTGACGACGCCCTAAAAATGCTTGAGCAGGATGACAAAGGCATGGAAGGGAAACTCGTCGCTGACAACATCAAGCTATCCAACGATCCAATGCAACGCAAAGACCAACTCAATCGGTTTACGCGACTCTTAAACACCAAGGAAGCCGAAAGGCGAAAAGTTGCCGCGAAGATGCTTGGGCGCGGTGACGATATGGATGTGGTACCAGCTTTGATCTTCGCTGTTTCAACCGATCCAGATGCTGAAGTTGCACGAACTGCAGAACAGTCGCTCCGGCTTATCTCGCGGAAGCTCGACACATATCATTTGCCAAAAAGCAAGGACGGCAAACTCTCGGACCAGGCAAAAACCAAAGCAGGCTCCGAGTGGAAAAAATGGTATTTAAGCCTCCGACCTGACTACGTGTTTAACGACTAGTCCATTACGAAAAAGCTACTCCAAAGAGTTTTCCCAAGCAGTTCGCAGAGAATCGAAACAATGTCGTCCGCACCGTCTGTCAAATCCGTGAAAACCATTCTCGCTGTCGATGAATCATCGATGCGAACGAATAAAGTGGACCAGACTTCTAGCTTTTTACTGAGCATGATTATCCTAATCGGGATAGCCGTTTTCATGCTTGCGGTCCTGTTCATCATGAGGTCGATGTCCAACTACACGATGCCGTTCGTAGTCAAGCCAGAGTCGATTGAAGGGCGTGGTCTAAACGCCGAAGGGTTTGAACGGGATTTCGATCCTCCAGGGTCAGACGAAGTCGAACAACTTACCGAGCCTGCCCTCGAGCAAACTTTGCAAATGGTTACAGAAGCGATTAGTAATATTTCGGCTTCTCTGGAGAGCCTCGAATCCAGCATGGCGGCCAACGGCACAGGCTCAGGGCGAGGCGATAGCCGGCAAGCAGGCCCAGAAGGTGAAGGGGACAAAAACGTTCCAAGAAGCGAGCGATGGGAATTGAAGTTTACTGCCAGAGACAAACGCAATTACTCGCTGCAGCTCGAGTCCTTCAAGATCAACATCGGTGCGATTGGCGGAGGGATCGCAACGGTTGACTATGTTGCGAACGTTGCGAGCGCTCCCAGCAAAAAATCGGGGACTTCCAAGGAGTTCAAAGGTGTTTTGTATTTCATGAGCACGACCGCAAATGTTCTTGAGCAATACGAAAAACAAATCTTACAAACCGCTGGGATCCCCAATGCCGGCCGACAAGTTTTGAAGTTTGTTCCAAAGGAAACCGAAGAATTGTTGGCGCAAGCTGAAGCGGCCTATTATATCGAAAAACGCAGCAAAGATCTGCGAATTGCAGACATCGCAAAGACGGTTTTCGAGTGCCGCCAAAAGAAGAAGTCTGGCGGATACGAATTTGTTGTAATCGATCAACGCTACCTAGGAACACGTCCAGCGAAAAAGTAGTCCCGATACCTGTTTCAATTGAGGCCCGATAATGAAGTCCATCTCTCTCGCGAAGCCAAGTTCAAACGGTTTCTCAAACTTACATTATCCTTCAATGCAAACAGAGCGAGTGGATCAAGTCTCCAGCTTGCTTTTGAGTCTGATATTACTTGTTGGGCTTTCGGTCATCGTGTTGGGGGTATTGTTTTCGATTGGAGAAGCGATACAGGAGAAAAGTAAAATTCCGCCGCCGACGACCATAGGTGTTGGCCAACGAGTGGAAGGTAAGAGTCTCGAACAAGGCTTGGACGTTCCCATTCGCGAAGAAGTTGAGCAGCTTAACGAACCTACAGCGGATCAGGCAATAAGTTTGGTTACGGAGGTAGTCAGCAAGATCGCAGGCTCGTTCGAGAGCATCGAATCCGAAACGAACGCAAGTTCATCAGGCGTCGGAGAATATAGAAAACGCTATCCTGGTGTGGAAGGAAAGGGTAGTGGTGGCACGCCAAGGAATGAGCGTTGGACGCTGAAATTTACGGCACGCGACAAACGTAATTATGCTCGTCAGCTCGAGTCCTTCCAGATCAAGATTGGTGCCATTGGTGGAGGGATTGTGACTGTCGACACCCTTTCTAATGTCGCGAGCGCCCCAATAGTGAAATCTGGGGCGTCTCAAGATTTCCGCGGAATTTTGTACTTCATGAGTACGAACGCGAACGTTCTAGAACAGTATGAAAAGCAAATGCTGCAAGCCGCTGGAGTACCTATCGTTGGCAGGCAGATACTGAAATTTATCCCAGACGAGACCGAAGAGTTGCTAGCCCTGGCCGAAGCGAATTTCTACATGGAGAATCGCAGTAAGGACTTGAAAATTGCAGAAATCGTCAAAACGGTTTTCGAGTGCCGCCTCAAGAAAGACGGTGTTGGATACGAGTTTGTCGTGGTCGACCAACGCTATGGTGCATATTAGTACGACTCGCACGTTTTGTAGTTGCATACTTGTGTTTTTGTAGCAGAATTCGTGAGAATTCTCGCAGCGTCTTGATTGCAAAGCGGCTGAATTCTCACGAATTCTCTACATAGTGAATTCAGTCCAATTCACTAGCTTGCGCGTCGTGCTAAGCTAGTTTTCGTGCCGCCGAGTGGCCTACTCACCAAGACTTGCGAAGAATAGTTTTAACGCTTGGACATTTGCCGCAACATCGTGCACTCGCAAAATTTGAATGCGATGCAGGGCAAGAGCAAGGGAAACGCCGATAGTTCCATGACACCGGTCGAGAGCTTTGTTCCCAAGTACTTTAGCGATGAAGCCCTTGCGAGAGTGACCGATCAAGATGGGACGTTGGGCTGCATGGAATTCGCTCGCGCGGTGCAGCAGTTCTAGATTATGTTCATGCGTTTTGCCAAATCCAATGCCGGGGTCCAAGCAGATACGCTCGGGTGCAACACCTTGATTCACTAGCCATTGGTCGCGCGCCTTCAAGTAGCCAAGGATGTCGGCCACCACATCCGCATAAACCGGATTGTCCTGCATGGTTTGAGGTGTCCCCTGCATGTGCATCGCGCAAATGCCAACTTGCCTACATCTAGCCAGCTCGACCATCTCAGCATCGGCCTCGAGTCCGGAAACATCGTTGAGGATTTCTGCTCCGAGATCAAATGCGGCCGCCGCAACTTTGGATTTGGTGGTATCGATGGAAATTGGGATCTGAACTTTCCCTTGTAGCTTTTCCAAGACAGGCACAATGCGACTGAGTTCATCGTCCGGCGTGACGATTTGACTGTAGGGCCGCGTGCTCTCCCCGCCGATGTCAAGGATGTCCGCCCCCTCGTCTTCAAGCCGCTTGGCTTGATCGATAGCTGACTGAACCGTAAAGAATCGACCACCATCGGAAAAGCTATCCGGTGTCAAATTTAGTATCCCCATGACTTTGGGGATCGCTCCAAAGTGCAACTCGCGGGTTCGCAATTTCCAGGAGAGAGATCTTGGTGTACGTTGGGCAGGAATCTTCATTTTTAATTAGGCGATCGGCAGAGCAAAACTACCACGTAGGACAGGCTGCTAGCCTGTACCAGTATGCAAATCACAGGCTAGCAGCCTGTGCTACGGGAGAGCGAGGCTCCTGCCGAGCTTGCGATGCCACGGTTCGGCAGGAGCCTCACCCTCCCATACAATGAATTTTCAGGTGACGGATTGAACTTTCTTGCTTCGCGAAGCCTAAACGTAGTTTGGCGTAGGTGGCCTGTAGTGATCCATGTTGATGGATCGGAACCAATCGATGGTCTTTTTGAGGCCATCCCGAAGCGGTACTTGCGGCTCCCAGTTTAGATGTTTTTTAGCAAGGGTAATATCCGGACGACGGCGTGCTGGATCGTCTGGCGGCAATGGGCGTTTTTCCAACGCAACTTTGCAACCGGAAATCTCCATCACCAACTCGGCCAGCTCTCGAATCGTGAATTCGCCCGGGTTCCCAATATTGACTGGGCCTATGAAATTGTCTTCGTTGTTCATCAACCGGAAAATTCCTTCGACCAAGTCATTGCGATAGCAGAAGGAGCGAGTCTGTTCGCCTTCACCAAAAATCGTTATCGGCTGTCCTTGGATAGCTTGTCGGATGAAATTGGAGACGACGCGGCCATCGTAGGGATGCATACGAGGGCCATAGGTGTTAAAAATCCGAACGATGCGAATGTCGACTTTGTTCGTCCTATGGTAGTCCATGAACAGCGTCTCAGCGACGCGTTTGCCCTCGTCATAACAAGAGCGTACACCGATGGTGTTGACATTCCCCCAATAAGACTCAGGTTGCGGATGAATAAGTGGATCGCCATAGATTTCGCTGGTGCTTGCAAGGAGGATGCGAGCGCCGCAACGCTTGGCGATTCCAAGCATGTTGATGGAGCCGAGTACCGACGTCTTGATGGTCTTGATCGGATTAAATTGGTAATGCCCTGGTGCTGCCGGACAAGCCATGTGGTAGATCTGATCGACCTCTAGGAAAATCGGCAGCGTTACGTCGTGGCGAATGAGTTCGAAATTGGGCCTTGGCAACAAATGAGCGACATTGGACTTCTGTGCAGTAAAAAAGTTATCGAGGCAGATGACGTCGTGCCCCTCGTCGACCAGTCGCTCACACATATGCGAGCCAAGAAAGCCAGCGCCACCCGTTACCAAAATTCGTTTTAGTTTCGTCACTATTTCCACCAATTGAGGGGCGAAAGCGGTTTGCTACGTTAGCTATCACCGATAGGCTGTGATTTTAGGGTCGCAGGCGAATTTCATGTACCGCAGAAGTCCCCCAAAAACTTGATTATCGATTGACGCATTGGTACAATCCCGGAAGAAATTGCGCAAATGACGTAATTCGAACCAACAGGGGTGGGGATTCGTAGGTAGTGAGACTTGCGCAGATTTGACAGGATTTGCGAGTTACGATGTGCCCGGCCCTTTTTCAAACGTTCTTTCAGGAGATTAGTTCAGTATGAAGTCCTTTAAACTCGGTCTAATGGCGTTGGCATTGGTTACTACTGGTACAACCTTGCAAGCTGACGATACCAAAAAGTGCGACGCTGCATGTTCTGCGGACGCTGGGGCATGTCCAGTAACCGCTGGAATGGCCAAGCTACCCAAAATAACCTACCTGGTTGGTACCAAGTCGCTTTGCTGCGAAGAGTCAGCCAAGGCAACAGCTGCAGAAACCTCGAGCAAAGTTGAGTATGTAGTTGGTACTGAGAAGTTTGACTGCTCCGAAAAAGCTTTTGCTAGCCTTGTATCGCAAACGGAAAAGTTTGTCAGTGCCTACGCAACGCCAAGCACCTGTAGCGTTTCTGGCAAGACTTCCATCGCTGGTGAATCTTTGACTTGTTCCGTTGCTGCTGGTGAAGTCGCAGCGAAGGTCAAAAAGGCGATGGACGGTGTCGCGATCTCCTACAAAGTTGGCGAAAAAAGCTGTAGCTGCCCAGTCGAAGCCAAAACATTGGCTGAGGCAAAGAAAGTCAAAACTCTTTTCGTTGTTGACAAAGAAGAAACGGAATGCGAGCAAACAGCACGCTTGAATTTGGCCCGAGCTAAGTATAAGGCAGCCTTGTTGGCAATGGCTCCAGCCGCCAAAGCCGAAACCAAAACAGTGACGCAATAATTTCGGTTCACTAGCTTGCGCGTCGAGCTAGTGAATTGCTGCGACTAAAAAAAGGTGCTGAGATGCACCGCTGAAATCAAGATGAGCCCTGGGAAACTGGGGCTCATTTTTTTTGACCGCTGCTCAAAACAGGTTTTCGTTTAGCAGGCTTTTGTGTAGTGAAAGTCGTCAAGACTTTCGGCTAAAGCGTCTAAACGACCGAAACTCTTGACGAGTTTCGCTACAGAACGCTGCACAGCATTGCCTTTTCGGGTGAGGAACACCCCCAAAATGGTCTTGAACCGGCAAGGGCTTTTCGTGGAAACTGCCAACTCAGTTTTTCCATACTTCTTCAGGCACTGGCCAATATCGGAGGAGCGTTCCGAGGACATCAAGGCTTATGAGAATACAATCTAGCGATCAGATAGCGATCGATCGGCCTGTCCGATGGGATCATCCGCTCGATCCTGAGATGCTCACACGCGATATCAGCTGGATGCTAAACCAGCCCCCGTTCTCGGAAATGAACCCGGATGTCTTTCCTTCTCACAGCACATTGGAGGATGTCATTCGACATGATTGTCGCATTCTCAGGTACGAACCAGGCGATGTGATTGTTCGTGAGGGGGACTATGGCGGAAGTGCCTATCTCGTGTTGCGCGGCTCCGTTCGGGCCTTTCTTGAATCTCTTTGGCAACCACGAGGGAAGCCAACGGAGCTTGCCAAACAGTCGAATTGGATGGATTGGCTCAAACAGCAATTCAAAACAAAATCCATCAACCCCTCACATGCCACCAACAATCGACGGGAGGGAAGTCGCAGCGGTCGACAAACCGCTAGCGCGGACAAAATTCGACCGACCCCAATCCAACAAGTCGAGACCGTCGAGGGCAAGAGCAGGATCTTTCTTCAAGACATCAATGCCGTTATCGATGGCTTCCAATCCGAACCACTTGGCATAGGGGAGATCTTCGGTGAGATGGCTGCTATTACTAGAAGCCAACATCGCTACACGGTCGTCGCCAATGCACCAGCTATCCTGTTGGAAATCCGATGGCAAGGACTTCGGATATTGCGAAGAGACAAAGCCTTTCGTGAGTATTTGGATGTACGTTTTCGCGAAACCAGCTTGCAAACGCACTTGAGAGAGACGCCACTTTTGCGTTTCCTGGACGACGACTCTATGGCAAAAGTCATTGCGGGCACCAGCATACAATCCGTCGGCGAACGAGAATGGTTTGCTGAGTATCGCGATACTCAAAAGCTGGACGTGCAAACGCAGATTTTACGAGAGCCGGTAATCGCATCCGAAGGGCATCCCGTAAAGGACCTCATCCTGATCCGTGCCGGCTTTGCGAGGCTGAGTTTTGAGCAAGGTCGAGGGCACCAAACCATTGCTTATCTAGGCCGAGGTCACGTCTTCGGTCTGTCGGAGCTGGCGCATCGTTTTCGGTCTCCCGCCAGTAAGCCCTTACCGTACCAAGAATCCCTTCGGGCGCTTGGGTTTGTCGATGTTCTCCGAATCCCCGCTGAGTTGGTGCTTTCTCACATCCTACCTAAAATACGCAGTTCCGAACTGCCAAAACCGATCACCAACCCTCGCTATGATGATGGCGGACTTGTGGTCTCGGATGTTTTGCCACAAGCGCAACTGGGGAATACATACCAAGTCGAGAGTACCCTCTCGAAACTAGAAACGTCGCTTGTCGAGTTCCTGGTCGACGAGCGTCTCATCAATGGCAAGCAAACCATGATGATCGATCTCGATCGTTGCACGGGTTGCGACGAATGTGTCAAGGCTTGTGCGACCACACATAGCGGGACACCCCGTTTTGTTAGGAACGGACCCCAGTTTGGACCGCTTCTCTTCGCGCACGCTTGCATGCATTGCGCGGATCCCGTCTGCATGATTGGATGCCCCACCGGTGCGATTGCGAGAGATCAAGATTCAGGAGTCATCTCCATCGATTCGCAAACATGCATCGGTTGCAAAACGTGTTCGGAAAGCTGCCCGTACGATAACATTGTCATGGTCCAAGTAAGGGACGAAAAAGGCCGAGCTGCAGTCGATCGAAAAACGCAACTGCCGATCCTACAAGCATCGAAGTGCGACCTTTGCCACGAACTAAAGTCCGGTCCTTCCTGCCAAAACGCGTGCCCACATCAAGCGCTCTTTCGAATTGACACGAGCGACACGGGCTCTATCGAACGATGGCTCAATAAGAGGGTTGCTTAGTGAACGCCAAGACACAGACGCAACCTCGCTCTCTTTTGGAAACACTTCCAACCCTTTCAGCCACGAGCGTTCGGATTGGGCGCAGACTGATTCCAATTGCGATCGTCATGGTGGGTTGGTTGACGTTGCGAGCATTTCGAAATCGTTCCGCTGAAAACCTACAAAACGAAGCATTTGTCACAGGCTACTCCTTGGCGGCGATTTCTGTCTTTTTAATGCTGCTTGGAGTTCGTAAACGAGTCGTAACCATTCAAATCGGCAGATTGGCGGTTTGGCAACGGACGCACCATTATCTCGGGCTGTTAAGCGTAGGTGCATATGCTCTTCATGCTAGCGTGCTGACCACTGGTTGGTTGGAGTCGCTTCTTGCGTTGAGTTTTTGGGCGATAGCCCTGACCGGACTAATCGGATGGTACGTAAATCGGACATCGCCCAAACTGCTCAGGGCGGCTGGCGGTCAAATTCTGCGGCAAGACATTCCGGAAAAGTCGAAGCTCATCGCAAAGGAAGCGTACACGCTTGCCCTCAATGCAGCGGGAAAGAACAACACCGCCGCCTTAGCGGACCACTATCAAGCGAGTTTAAGTGCCTTTTTTAGCACACCTCGAGGATGGATTTACCGAATCCAACCGAGTGGTGGCAAACGACGCAAACTGTTGGACGATCTTGAAAACATCGATCGATACCTTAGCGAAGAGGGACGGACACAGCGTCGAGCCATGAGTGTTCTCGTACGCTCCAAGGACGATCTCGACTTTCAATCCGCCATCCAAAACCGCATCCGATTTTGGGCCGCGTCCCACACCTGGGTGCTTGGATGTTTTGTTGTCCTCACAGTTGCCCATGTGATCATTGCCCATCAATTCACGAGCAGTTGGTGACGAGCCCAATGAATCATTATCGGCTTCCAAAACAGTCCTACAAATGCGGCAATTCGCCGTCAGGCTCACCATGCCTAGCTGGCCCGCGCGGTAAGCGATGCTCTCAGTTTCAATCGGACTCGGGCAGCAAAGAATGTCGGCCGCTTCGAACGATGCTATGGTGGAGTCGTTCTATTCAAATGACGGTAACTCTGGTGGCCCTCCTTGGAGTTAGTCTCGCCTGGAGCAATCTCGGTGGAAAACAATCGATTGCACCTGGGCCGCTCACTCGAGCCCATGCTCAACTTCTCGTTTTTGATCAAAATGCCGCCAGCCGGCTACATAGTATCGATTCAGAAAACCGCTGTGCCTCATGTCATCCTGGCAACGATACCTTGACAGTAACCGCAACCGCTAACGCAAAGCAGTCGACACTTTGCTTGAAATGCCATGTCCAGGAAATGCCCGACGCCATTCATGGCTCGCCACATGACCTGCAAGGCGCGGCGTTGGCTGAACTTGTTCGAAATGGTGATCGCCCTAATACGAAATCTTTTTTGGCAAAGCTGGTCAGCAGGTCCCCCATCAACTGGCAGGAAAACCAAACCGAGTGCAGCCAATGCCATCGCGAACATCAAGGCTCCAAGCACGAATTACAGAATATGACGACGGCTCGCTGCCAAGCATGCCATCGCGACGCGTTTCATTCGTTTTCTACCGATCACCCCGAATTCAAAGACTACCCCTATCGAGGCGACACCAACATTGCCTTCGATCATATCAAACACCGCGATCTCCACTTCACCAAAAAGGGAGCTGGCTTCGACTGCAAAGCGTGTCACGTGCAAGTTGATCAAGTGGGAGTGGTTGGCCAAGTATTCCGAAGCGTATCCTTCGAACGCGCTTGCGCATCCTGCCATTTGGAACCCGTTAAATCGGCGCTCCAAGACGGATTGATTGTTCTGCAAGTACCTAGCATCAATATCAATGGAATGACGGCAAAAGGTATGGAGATCGGTCCTTGGCCGACTCAAGCGAGTCTACTTACGGACGGCATCATTCCGCCGATCATGCGGCTTCTCATCGAGTCCGAACCAGGTGGTTTGGCCCTTTTGGACGAATTGCCAGGCTCGGGCCGATTAGCCGAACTGGATAGCAACACCGAGAAAGACCGCGACACGCTTCTGAAGCTTTCACTGATGACCAAGCAGCTCATGCAGAAAATGGCGAACGAGGGGCAACCGGGCTTTCGTTCGGCAGTTGAGAAGTTGCTGGAAACTCCAGGAGGGAGTATTGATACCAAAGAGTCACCTGAGCAACTCGCCAGCCGAAAACCATGGCTCGATCGATTCGCCAGTGGTATTCCACCGGATTTGTTTCGAGCCGCCTACGACGAATGGTTTGTGGTGGCAGACTCGAGGACAAAAACCGTACGATCAGTCCCGCGAGGAGTTAGTACGTTCCGAGAAGCTTCGAGCAATCGATCCCAAGATGACGATCTTTTGTTAGGAGGAGGCAAATCACTCTTAAACCCAGCTGCTGACGACCTTCTAAACAAGGGCACATCCGATCTCCTCAATGCACCAGATAAGTCGAAGCCGATGCCTGCTGGTTTCAAAGATTCGCGTGCGTGGGACCAACTTGCGTTTGGTGGTTGGATGATCGACCGACAAAGAATGTCGATTGTCTACGTTCCAACAGGGCACGCTGACCCATGGTTGTCAAAGTGGATTGAGTTGGAGGAAATGCGGCGTGGTTCTATTGAATTACCAAGCGACCAAAAAGCACAACAAAAGATTGCTCTGGCTCTGCAGTGTCGACAGTGTCACTCGCTTCACTCGATCGAGCCAAACCAGCCTTTGCTCAGCTTGAATTGGAGTGTTTCTTTCCGCAAAGCCAACCAAGGTAGCCAAGAAGTCCTCATGTCTGATAGCATTTCGAATGAGTGCTGGAAGTCAAACAGGCGAGCCGCCAATCTTCGGCCGATTACCAAGTTTGACCATGGCCCACACTTGACGTTGCCCAAGCTAAACGATTGCCAATCCTGCCATCAATTAGGAAAAATCGATTTCCTTCCGATGCAAAAGAATCAATGTTCAAGCTGCCATCAATCCAATGCAGCAGGCGAATCGTGCACTCAGTGCCACAATTATCACGTCGGTTCAAAGGGCTGGGCTGGGCAACACGAATCGTCTAATGCGCCGTAATCATCCTTTTGTGCAGCCAGAACGTTCGGAAACCAATGGGAGCGCCTTCGGGAGTGCTAGGCTCTGGCCGAACCGTGGCGTCGCAAGCTCGGCAGGAGCCTCGCTCCACCTCTGTGAACATCATTGCAAAGCCAAGTCCAGTCAAAACCTTCGGGAGGGCGAGGCTCCTGCCGAGCCAGCGGTGCAAAGGTTCGGCAGGAGCCTCACCCTCCCGAGCAATGAATTGCTTAGGTAAACTCGTTGGAAACATGTTTACAGCGGTGGCCTCGCTCTCCCGATAGTTCTAGGGACTTGGCATTGTAAAGATGATTGGAGTGGTGGAGCCTGCAATTCCAGAGACTGGGAACCTGTAGCTAGAAAGGCATTATAATCTCAGGGCCAAAGTTAGAAACTCCGTATCTACTAGACTTACATCATGGCAAAGAAAAAATCACCTTCAGCAGGCAAAGACAACTTCAAAGCATTCGTTTGGAAAGGGATAGCTGAAGAAAGATTTCTAGATGGGATAAAAGGCTTGCCTAATACCATGCAAGAAATGGCTCGGCTACTCCCCAACTGCAATCCCATGGACAGCCGACAACTAAAGGAGATTTCTAGAACGCCCAAGGATCAGGCTCTGCAACAACTCTATGCATTGTCCAATGATGAATTGCTTCAATTGATGGGAGCTTTCTTCCCGAATCTGGCTTCGGAAGTTCTTTGCGCCTGGAGCTTTGTTGGAAGATTGCGAGTCTCTCGCGGCGGTTCTTGTTGCTTCCAGTATCCGCCCGACCATCCACTCGTTCGAGCTTCTCAAGCAAAATGGTTGATTCATCTCATCCAAGCCGTGTCGAAAGTACGCCCCGAAGTTCTGACTCTGGAATGGCTTGCGGTGTGGGGCGCTTATCTCGATGATACGGCTGAGGCAGGACTCTTCGCAATGTTGGGGCTGTCTCAATTCAGCGGCAGTGGGCAACATGCGGTCGGATTGTTGCTGGCATCTTGCCTTTCGTCACGCTCCAAGGTGTCAGACAATGTTCTAGATACGTTGAAGTTGATGGCTGAGGGACGGCATCCGGCGGGAGGTTTTGGCGGCCAAGTTACAGCGGGCCTGCTGCTTTCGGAAAATCGAGAAGCCAATGAGTTTGTCTTGAATTTGCTTGAGACATCTGACGATGCCGGTTTGCTAAGCTCCATTGTCAAGGCGGCGAAAACGGCTAGAGTCGAGATGCTGCATGAGGTCTTAGGGGCAATTGTTCGCAAAGATCATTGGAAACTCCCGGCAGTTCGAACCGCAATTGCTGGGTGGCTCAGTCTCAACGAAGAGTCCTTGGAAGCAGATGCGTTTGGACCTGTACTCGAATGGCTGCACAGCTTGATTGGTGACGAAGGCCTGCTCGCAATCGAATGGCAATCCAAGGAGATTGTGGCGACAACTTGGTTACTTTGGGCAGAGGGGGTTCGCGACGTCGGGAGAATGATCGAACGCGCTACCGGCCTCTTGGACAGAGGCAATGCTGAGACACGTAAAGCCGCTGCCGGGATGTTGCGGCTCGTTGGTAACCCAGATGCGTCCTCGGCGTGGCTCCGACTTCTTTCGGATACGGATCTAGAAGTTGTTCTGTGGGCTGCCAATTGGCCCAATTCTGCCGTGTTGCCTGACGATCCTGCTGAGCGACTTTTGATTCGCAAGCAACTCGCCTCCTTACCCAAACGACTTCGCAAAGCCAAGACGAAGCTCAAAAGTCAATTCGAAGACGCCGACGACTTGGAAGAGATCGTTGGTGAATTCGAAGATCTTGTTCCGGTCTACATGCTGGACGCGCCGATCGAGGAACTTCTTCCCTATTGCAACGGCTGCAATGGTTTCGACATCTTCACGTATCGCATCAATCAGCTTCCCGTTGAAAAGGTCCAGCAACGCGAGGCTCTGTTTCGTCTGATAGACCTGTCCACGGAGAGCACCGCTGCCAGCCTGATTCAAGAGGCCGTGGTAAAGAAGCTTGTTCAGACGTCTCTTGAAACAAGCGAACTCGCGAGATTGGAAAAACAGTGGATGGCCAACGAGTATTCACCTGTGCGCAGAGCGCTGCACGAAGGCCTTTTCGCCACAAAAGATGAAATCCTTTTGCCGGTGGTGACTTGGTTGTTGGAATCGAAAAAGCAGGGATTGCGAGCCAAGGGCCTCGATTTTTTGCAAAACATGGTCGATGCGAAACGTCGCGTGCGATGGGTCAAATCTCAATTGCTTCGCCACCAAACAAAATTTCCAGTACCATCGTCTGTTGAAAAATCTCAAGTTCAGAAGTTGCTGGCTGACACCAAGAAAATTGAGCCGGAAGAGAGTCATTCTAAAGGGGCAAGTGCCACTGACTTACCTTCTGCTCAATCTTCGGCCAGCTCGATTGCACACGTGTCAACAGAGATCGGTGCAGGGGCATGGTTACGAACTCGCAATGGGGCACTCGATGCCAAACCGAAACTATGGCCACAACCTGCTCCGGCAAAGATTGAAATTGCGACAGCAGCCGTGCAAAAACTCGTTGCGATGCTTTTGAAGCGGGCAAAAAACGGAGCCGCCAAAGAGGAGCTATGGGAAGCAACCCAAAAACGGCCAAAGGAGTGTCGGGATAGGGACGGTTGCGAATTGGCCCGACTTTTTTGGTACTGTCGAGAGACTCCTTCGGATCGCTTTGTTCAATGGCTGAAGAGTTCGAAAGCTCGCAAGGATTGGTTGGCACTGGTGCACTATGTCCCAGCTCCGAATCGCGATGATGCCTCTCAGTTGCGAGAAATTGTCAATTACTACCTTTGGCCCGAGGCACCTGAATTTCATTTGGACTACGTGTCGGCTGTATTCGCTTCAGTCCCTGCTGATGATGTTTCCAATCTCGCAAACGAGGATTGGCGAGAGAACAGCGAAGATGGATCTCCCCGACGGATGCACGAATTTCTTTTTGGCCGTTTTGATTCCCTCAACTTGGAACAAGATCGTCCTGAAGGCGATCTATTGTTTTCTCGCTACTGGAAATTGTCTGCATGGTTCGGCTATCCAATCGAAGATGCGAAACCGCTCAATCGTAACTATGACGCGGTTTTACGAGCCTTCGGTTTAGGAATTGCAAACGATGGCGATCTGTACGAACAACTCTTGCCACTACACCAAGATCTTTCCATACTTGAGCAACCCACGCATATCCTCCGGCATGGCGACAAAGCGATCGAAGCATATCGATCTGCCGTTTCGCGACTTATTCACGATTTGATCGCAGACGAGTTTGCGAGAGAATCAGATTCCATGGGTTTGTACACCGAGAAAGTTTACGATATCGAAGCTTTGGTTGGTCTCGACTATTTGGTGGCCTTCCTTACCGAGTTGACTTCCATGCCGGTTGCGAAAAAGACTGGTTCATCAAGTTGCTTTGCCAAACCCGGTGGAAATACCAAAACTCGACTAAGTCGCATTAGTACGCGAACGCATTTGGTGCGAGCGACATTTCCGCGACAGGTCTTTCTTAGTCATGGTGGTGCGGGGAAAGCGAACTCCGATTTGCATACCCCGTCGAAAGCAGAACTAGAGGCATTCACGCAGCGCCTAAAGCCGTTGCGTGACGCGAACTTGCTGACGGATCAACGACTGGTCGAACTCGCATGCATAGCACCCCAATGGGCTTGGCACGTTGAGCATCTGCTCGACTGGAAAGGAATCGCCGAAGCCGTCTTTTGGCTCCATTGTTGTGCATTAACCGAGGCATTGAATCGAGTGCTCGAATGCGATGGGTACGTTCAAGCTGCCGAATCCGAATATGAACAAATCGAAAAGCGAACGCCTGGAAATAAACCGGAGAACCAATGGAGCCGCCAAGAAAATATCAACGGCATGGCTTTTGATAAGTTATTAATGGGCTTGTGCGGCAAGAAAACGCAATCCAAACTCGATGAGTTTGACACTCCTGAATATTTCGTTGCTGAGCCGACCAAGCTCGAATGGGGACGCTCTATCCGATCAAAACTCGGAGACGAACGCTGGCAACAATTTTCCGAGGCAGTCGCCTATGCCGAGGGTTCTGGAGAACTATCCTTTTTGTTGCAAAAGATAAGTGGAAAGCCTGAGAAGGTTGTAGCCGAGAAACTTCCAAGCATCGCCAAGGTGCTTGAGGACATCGAAGTCAAGCATCGCAAGGCTGCTCTCGAATATGTTGGCCGGATTCCGCTAGCGAGTGGCAAGGCCCGTGACGCGGATTTGATTTCACGTGTTTCAGCACTTGCTTCCTACCGACGTTTTTACGCGCCAAAGGTGAGTGGGATGTATGGTTTTTCCGCCGAGGACGCGATCGAACTTGTGGACCAGGCTTTCGAATCGCTAGGGAAGTTGGCGGGTCTCGAAGATCATCGCATGCTTTATTGGCTTGCGGGCAACGCGTTGCCTGAACGAATCGCATCGCACTCTTCCTTTGAAAAAGCTGGATGCAAAGTTGTACTGGAACTCGATGCTTGTGGGGCCCCCGTTCTCCGAATTTGGGATAAAGGAAAACTCGTGCGATCCGTGCCTACCAAGTTCAAGACAGACTCAAAGCTTCAGCAGTTGCAAGCGTTGAAAGAGGAATGCAAAATGCTGCATGCCGCCTCGCGAGACTACCTAGAATCGGCAATGATCAGCGGCGAGACATTTACAACAAAGAGATTTGCACCCTATCTAAAAAACCCGATAGTTGAGCGGATGTTGGAGCAAACCGTGATGGTCATTGCTTCCCCAGCCAAGAAGACTCAAAAGCCAACTCTCGGTTACCTTAAGCAGGGCAAGTCGCCAGCGTTACTCGACTGTCAAGGAAACTCGGTTCCAATCGAGTCAAGCACCGAGCTTCGAGTAGCTCATCCTGTCGATTTTTTCGCTTCGGGACGTTGGCTCGCATGGAAGTGCTTTATCGTGGAAGCGCAACGCCCAGAGGTATTTCGACAAGTCACCCGTGAACTGTTTACTCCGACCACGGCCGAACGCGAGCGCGTTGTCCCCAAAGCAGAGAAGCCGTTTGATATTGCCGACGAATCAGCCATGAATGAACGTGGAGCAAAGTTTGGAGTGAATCGCTTTTCGGAATATCCCGTCGTTCAAGATCAATTCGAAGCGATCTTAAGAAAGTTTGGCTGGCAGAAGCTGTGGAATGACTACTTTGAATCGCAATGGGGTACCATTCGCGCAATTGCGGTCATGAGTACTACGGAAGAAGAGAACACAGTCTGTAGCACCTTTGTTTTTTTTGAAACGGACGCAGACTCAAGCAACTATCGCTTGATTTCGATCGATTCGGTTCCAGCTCGAACCTTCAGCGAAGCTTTACGACAATTAAATACCGCAGTCCGTGGCGCAACGCCAAAGGAAGCCAAATCTCAATTGAAAATCGCAACGGTCTCAGTGCCAGTCCCAGAGGATGTCATCGCACTACGAATGCAACTCTTGCAAGAACAGCTGGCAGAACGGAAGCTCAAAAATATTACACTGGTTGGATCAATAGCCACGATTGTTGGTAAGCTCGATACGTATGTTTTGGATATCGTTAGTGGCGAAACAAAGCGAAAGTCGAAAAAACTATTCTACGCTACGCCAAAGACAGTACCACCAGCAGACCCGAGGTTTCTTACAATCGACAAGGAACTGCCGAACACAACCTTCGTCGTCTCGCTGGCGATCCATTTAGCCAATGATGATAAAATTCGCGAACCTGCATTGATTGACCAATTGCGCAAAACGTAAGTCTTGCCAAAGCATCGAAATTGGCCCGTAAAGACCTGAATCGAGATAGGGGACGTGATAACAATGAACGTAAACGAGACTCTGATGCGATTGCGTAGATGTTCCCAGTGTTCAGCTCTACTCTTTTTCCTCTGTTGTTTGGACACTCATTGCGTCGCGCAGCCGATATCGAACCAGTTTCATAACGTAGAGCTAACACAAGAGCAGATCCGCTGGAGACATGAGAGCAACGGTGTGAGGGGCTTGATTTTGGCCCCGCGGCAACTCGAAAGGAATCGACGGTGCCTAGTGGTCTTTGCAACTCCGAACGGCAATACACTTGAACAGACATTGGGATGCCGTGCATCCGAAAAAGTGGATTGGCGCTATGACATCCAGCATGTTGCGGCACAGATACGTTGGTTACGGAATCAAGACACGTCGACTGATTACATACTCGCGGTCGTTCAAGCTCCGCAGGTGAGTTGGCCAGAATTCCGTCGTACTACTGCCGATTCCAGTCGCTGGATCTCCGAGTTTGTTGAGTCGATCAAGACAGAAGTCTCAGCACATGAAGTCGCGATGGCTTGCCATAGCGGAGGAGGTTCGTTCCTCTGGGGATGGATAAATGACCATCAAGAATTGCCGGAATCTCTCCATCGTATGATCTTTTTAGATGCCAACTATTCCTTTTCTACCGAAGATGGACATGATCGAAAGTTGCTCGAATGGTTAGCCCGATCACAGAAAAATGCTCTGATCGTCGTTGCCTATGATGATCGTGAGATTCAATTGAACGGCAAGAAAGTCGTTGATTCTGACGGTGGCACGTATCGAGCTACGGAGAGAATGCGAAAGAGCTTCTCTACCAAGATAGAATTTTCCGAGGTGAACGACGGTAGCCTTAGAAATGCAATCGGTCTGGAGGGTCGAATCCAATTGCTGGTCCATCAAAATCCCGACAACAAAATCTTGCACACGACATTGGTAGGCGAGATGAATGGCTTGGCGGTTGGAATGGCACTTGCAAAAAACGAGATTGTCCCTCAGATTCGATTGAGCGAACCTCGATTGTATAGCGAATGGATTCAAGCGGAACCGTTCATGGATCCCAGACTCTCATCTGCGATTTTGGATCCGCTAATCAACGGGCTTCAGCTGGATCTCCCCCCGCGAGCAGAGAATGCAGAAACAGGGAGTCAGTTTTGCGAGCGAATCGCAAAATTCGGGCGTCAGGAACGCGAAACCGAAGCGGTCAAATCAATCCTCTCAGGAAATGTTCCTTCGAATGCTCGGAACTTGGTTGGTATTCGCGTAAGTCTCTCCGGAAGCAACGAACGCGAGTGTCGAGCGACTTACTACGTCATGAGCGACTATATGGCCATCGGTTCGGATTCGGATTTCGTTCGTATGCCACTCACGCCGAATTCCGCGATGCAGATTTGCAACCAAACAAACTGTCAGCTCATCACAGAAAAGATTTCGGATGATGTCTACTCTGCCTCGGACTGCCGCATCGAGCCCTATCCACTGACTTCGGATCGCGATCAAGTAGCTGCATTTGTTATTCATAACAAGACAATCGCCGATGCCATCCCGGTCAAAGGAGAATCGCCGCTTGTCGTTGGTATAAAAAAAGATTTAGTAATGACCAACCGACTGAAAGAAAAAACACATCGAGTCGCGATCTATGGCTGGCACCGCCGCGACGGTCGCGTTATCCAGCCGCTCTATGTTGGACATGTCGATTGGTATGTCGACTACAGCCATGGGTTGCGATTGATGAGCGAACGGATGTTGATCGATGGGGTTTCGTGGAATGTTCGAGACGTACTAGCTCATCCTGAATACCATAAACTTTTGTCACGTGAAGGAACGATCGATGTAGGAGAGATCCGGGCCTTTTCACAATGGTAGGTCTCAATGCAGATTGTTATTTTCCGCCAATTCCAATTTAGTCCGTGAAAATATAGTACATGGTTTCGGAAGCAACATCGATAAAAATAGTCGGTCCGCGGTTTCCATCGACTTCGTATTTTACGCCGTAGACATCCTTGGCCTCCAATAGCCAATCGACATTTACCGAATATCCCTGACGAAGATTGTCGACCGTTGTTTCGGAGAACGGGAATGAACTGTCATCCGTTCGGATAGTGTTCGCCGAAAACTCTTTTAGTTGGCTTTGTGCGAATGCGTGCAAATCATCGATCGGTGCGCGTACCCCATATACGAAGCACCATCCACGCATGCCTGCAATCGTATTCGAGTACCTCACCGCCCTGGTCGTGCTTGGAAAGTTCTCAAAGAGGTGCTTTCGATTGGAAATCGCGGTGTTGAGGGAAACCCACGATTCAGACTCGGTTACGTGCTGATAGGACATCGCCCACGCATAATAGCCGAGAAGAACGACGATCGGCGCAATGAAAAGTGTTATGCATACACAAATCACTTTCTTCATCGCAAGCTCCTGGTGCACAGTAATGACAAAAGGCCGAGACACGACATCACTCTGTGGACGATAAGATCAGAACGAGAGGCGATTCTTGCTTCACGATGAGGGTTGGATATTGCCTGACGTCACCCTCTACGGACTTGCTGTTCTTAGTGGCATTCAACAGGCGTAGAGTTCCCTTCCTTAAACGGGTCTAACGGCCACTCGTGCGATACGACAAGCAATTTTCTCTTGGTCCAGTCAGGGCTGGGAATATCGGTGTCGTCGCAAACTACCTTTCCGCGAACGTTGCCGGTCGGACGCAAATCAAAGGAGAGTCTTCCATTACCTTTGAATCTAAAAAGCTGAGGCACCATTCCCGGTGTGTTGCAATACGCGCCTTCAAATTGTCGAATCGGTATCCCTCGAAATTCGGCTTCCCCGTTTTTGTCCGTGGTCACTCGAAAAGCTTCCGCTACATCTTTGGGAGGAATACTTGTAAGCCCTGTCGACTGATCTGAGTAAAAGACCCCATTTGGTACATCAAAGTAGACGGGTTCAACGATCGCTTCAGCGCATGGTTTGCCTTTTGAATCGTTAACAACTACGAAAATCCAATCTTCTTTGTTCAAAAGGACTTTGCTAGGCAAGAATTCCTTCGACTCCAACGGCAAGACGTGGCGTAGTAATTGTGACGGGGACAGCATTTCGTGTTATAGAGACGATTGAACTGCTTTGCAAGCTTATTCGATTTCGTAACGCCGCATCTTTTGGCGTAACGTTGATCGGTGCATTCCCAGTTGGGCTGCTACGAGAGCGCGATTGTGGTTTGATGCGTCGAGCATCGTTTGCAAAAGCGCAGGCTCAACCATCCCGAGAAAATCTTCGTACATCGTGCCAAAGTGTTCCTCCGATTGAGTTCCTTGAATTTTCCGGCCAGTCTCGCTCAATCGATCTAAATAGCTAAGCGTCCAACGTCGTATTTCAGCTGAAAGTTCCTTTTCCATTGCCGGTGAAATGGTAGGGAGCGGTTTTTCAGTGTCGATAAAACTCTCGACATCGATGCAAGTACCGCGGCTACGGCCGACAGCCCGACCGATCACGCTCCTCATCTCTCGCACGTCTCCCGTCCAAGATCGGGCTGTTAGCCACTCCAACGCAGCTTTTGAAAAGGATGAAAAGGAGAGGTTCCCTGCAGAAGAATACGTTTGCAGGATGGCATTGGCTATTGGTCGAATGTCCTCAGGCCTCTCAGCCAATGGAACGAATTCGATCGTAAAGACATCCAGTCTCTGACGCAGCTCTTCAAGAAACTCTCCTTCTGCAACCATCGTTTGCAGATTGCGGCTCGTTGAAGCGATAATACGGGCCGAGCATTGCCGCAAGGTTGCGTCTCCCAACCGATTGTACTGGTTGTGTTCCAACACCCGCAGCACTTGAGCCTGTAGCGATAGCGACAAATCGGACACTTCGTCAATGTAGAGTGTTCCATTGCCCGCCAATTCAAACGCCCCAGACCGCAGGTGTGCGCCGCGCTCGTTGCCGTGCTGACTCTGAACGCTGCCTAGCATCTCCGTGGCCAGTGCGATGGGCGAAATCGCAATCGGAACAAATGCCAAAAAGGGAGATTCCTGTCGTGGACTGTTTCGATGGATCGCTGCGGCAACGGATTCTTTATCAAGTCCAATTGGGCCCGAAATCAGGACCGAAAGATCGCTGTGCGACGCAATCGCAACTTTCTTGTAGACTTGTTGCATGGCTGGCGATGAGCCAAGCAGTGAGTCGTTTTCTCGCCGTTCTTCAGTGTCTCCCGTTGTTGGCACGACCGAGCTGGCTGCGATAGCCTTCGCAACAGCCTTCAATCCCTCGGGCAAATCAAAGGGCTTGGTCAAGTATTCGAAAACGTCCAATTCGATGGCTTGCATGGCGCTCGAAAGGTCACCGAACGCAGTCATCATGATGATCGGTACTTTAGGGCGTTCCTTTTTCAGCAGCGCCGCGGCGGCAAGTCCATCCATACCAGGCATTCGCATGTCGAGCATGATGGCATCCAGCTGCAGTGTGTCTGGAAGTTCCGAGACGGCATCTTCTGCGTTGGAAAACGCACTTGCTTTATAGCCAGCTTGTTCCAGCGCTCGCTTAAGAGCCCAACAAATGGCATGCTCGTCGTCGATGATCCAAACGTGTTTTTGCATAAGGGGCTTTCGCGAAACAACTGGTGGCACACACTTTGCAATTAGTGCAGGCAAATTAATGAGCCGCGGGCGCTAGCCGCGGTAACGTTTACCAAGTAAAACAGGTTTTAGCGGCTATCCCCCCCGGCACAGTCAATTACCATTTTAAAATTTAAATGTGAAAAACCGAAAACCA
>JANPHB010000105.1:0-8780 GCA_031424235.1 Pirellula sp. | reverse complement strand
CGACTTCGGGGGTAAGGGGGCGGTCTGCCTGCAAAGTGGGTTTCGCCGAACATCAGTGACAAAAACTCAAAAAATCCGCAGACGATCGAAAATCCGTATACTGCATGAATAATCCGCGCTAGCGCCCGCGGCTCAGTAATTTGGCCGTACCAATTGCAAAGTGCTTAGGCAAAACTCAGCCTCGGAGAATCAAAAACGAACGCAAAACGTCAAGATAGCTTGTCGAAGTCGAAATGAGGTGATACTCGGCACCGACACCCAACAGGCAAGACCTGGTTTTTTCCAGGTGTTTTTGGAATCGATCCTCGTAGTCCTTCCGCACTTGGGATGTCATGCAATTGACAAACCCTTCCAACTCCAGGCCAACGAACCGGAAAGCATTTCCTGCAGGCAATCGCTGCTCGTCGGGATGGAATAAATGCAAGGTGACAACCTCCCAGCCTCGCATCCGGAACTTCCTCAGGTTCGACAAAACAGGCTCCATCGAATCCACCAAAAAATCGCTGAGGACGATCAAGACGCCCCGGCGTTTTCCTCGCAAATGAATGTCGTTCAAGATCTCTTCCAAATTGGTTTTTCCACGTGGAAAGAGACTTTCAATGGTTTCGTGTAAAACGCCTCGCTGAGCGATCGACGACGATGGGGGCAAATAAACGACGGAATTGTCGACGCTGGTTGCCAATCCCGCGGCATCCCGTTGCAGGACTATCAAATGGGAAAGGGCCGTTGCGAAAAACTGAGCCCACTCAAGCTTGGAGCCTAGGTGATTCCTTGGCGATTTTGCCCCTTGAAGCATGGAACCGCTACTATCCAACAGCATCGTACAATTCAAGTCCGTCTCGTCTTGAAACAATTTCAAGTAAGCCCGGCCCATTCGCCCCATGGCTTTCCAATCCACCCGCCGAAGATCGTCCCCCGGAGTGTACTCGCGGTAGTCGACGAACTCGCCCGAACCTCCCAGCCGCTTGGAAATATGTCGGCCGCTGTACGAGCCCTCCACTCGACGATGCGTCGTAAACCTCATTCGCTCAAGCTTCGTTAAAGCCGCTGAATCGAGATAGCGGATGTTGGATTTTGTCGCCATGCTCGGTACATCCGCGTGATTTGAGGATAATTTGAGCCGTTGGGCGTTAGCCCGATGGCACTCATCTTGTTAGCGGAACGGCGCAAGCCGTCCGGTGATTGACAAGTATATACTCCGCGAAACCGGAGGGCTCGCGCCCTGCCGCTACAAATCTAATTGTGATTTCGTGAGAAACCGGCGTTCAAGAACAGCCCTCGCCCAAATCGGAACAAGATTCGACTGGCCCTTCCTCGGCCGACTCAACATCTTGCACCCCGTTTCTGGACTCAAGTTTGGACTTAATCAACGACGGATCGAGCTCACGCGGAAAATACTTCTCAACAACCTCATAAAACTGCTCTTGGTTTTCGACCCGCACCACGTTCGTGCGGAAGTGCCTTGCACCATATTTGCTCTGCGCATAGCAGCATGCAAACTTCCGCATCAACATCGTTCCCTTTTGCGTCCCAAATCGTTCGACGACCAAATCATAGTGTCGAAGCATGCAAGCTCGCTGCTCATCCAGTGTGGGTTCCGGCGGGATTGGTTTGCCAGCTATTGCAGCTGCGGCCTGGGCAAAAAGCCAGGGTCGGCCCAACGCAGCTCGAGCGATCATGACGCCGTCGACGTTGTAGTGCTGAAATGCATGCACAACTTGCTCGGGTGTTTGAAGATCACCATTTCCAATGAGCGGCATCTTGTCCAAGTGCTGTTTGATTTCAGCGATCCGGTTCCAGTCGGCCGAGCCCTTGAAAAAGTCTTCCGCCGTTCGGCCATGGACGGTCAAAGCGGACGCGCCCGCCTTTTCGACGACTTGTGCGATTTGAATATGGTTCATGGTCTTGCGAGTGCAACCCAACCGAATTTTCGCGGTGACTGGCGTGGGGTAACAAGCCTCAACCAGCCGAGAAATAATCGCATACATCCTTTCTGGGTCGCGCAGCAGATAGGAACCACTGTGGGCTTTCTCGGTCACCTGCTTCACTGGGCAGCCGAAATTGATATCGACGACACTAACCCCGTATTCGCCGGCCAACCGAGCTCCGACTTTGGCCATGACCTCTGGCTCATTGTCCCAAATCTGAACAGCCAACGGTCTCGCCTCGTCCTTAACGCCCCACAAACGATCAGGATGTTCGCAATCATGTTCGTCCAACCAAACGAAGCCGCGAGCATTAACCATTTCGGTCGCCTGCAAGCCAGCACCGCCGAACTCGCGAACAATTTGCCGAAAGGCGAAATTGGTGTAACCAGCCATCGGAGCTTGGAAAATCGGCGGGTCGATACGCAAGCTCCCAATCATCAATGGAGCGACCTCAACGGCCGGTTTTTGAACGACGGTTTCGGATTCCATTTTGGAAGAAATGGTCGTTGCGATTTCGTTTTCTGCAATGCTAGTCATGGCCATTATCCTAACTGAAATCAAATTCGTTGCCAACAATGCAAACCATGCAACCCCTACAGTTGTTACTCTCAACCGAAAATGTGCCGCCAGAGACTGCAAAAGTTCTTTTCTTTTATGCAATTTCCTAAACTTCGAGTCCTCCGAAATTTGACTCTTTCCAAGCGTGACTTAAGTTTTCTACGTAGTTCCAAATGCAGGACTTGCAATGCACAGTACAGCAAAGGCTACGTTGAAAGCGTGAGATCCACGTGTTGATTTCATGATCCGCGCCGTCTGCTGGACCAACTTTTCGTACTAACAGATCTGTCGGAGTCAATCGAATGAACCAACTCGCTATGAAGTTAAAGCGATTTTTGAAAAGTGAAGATGGACCGACTGCGGTTGAGTACGCAGTGATGCTTTCGTTGATCGTCGTCGTTTGCCTGACAGCCGTTACCAATATCGGTAAGAATGCGAAAACCACGTTTACCAACGTTTCGGCGCAACTCGGTACTTCGAGCTAGCGCAAACGATTGATTTGTTTTTTCTTAGGAGACGCTTTCATGACACAAGCATTCTTTCCAATCGAAGCGATTAGCAGCTTGTGGGAAATCGTCTGTTTCGGTTGCACCCTCTTTGCCGTTGCAACCGCCTGGATTTTTGCGCCTCGCTAGTCGTTTAACAGTCAGCCGTAGGCGTACTGTCATCCCTTCTCCGTACGCCTACGGCTGACTGTTAAACGTGTTCGCGACTGCCGTTCTCATCATTTCTTTCGCGGGCAATCTTCTGGGGAATCGCTTCTAGCCCCCATCTCGCTTCTCGGTTTAGTTCATAATGACCGACGACGACGGCGGAGAAGGACTCAATAGTAAGATAACCCAATCATCGTACAAACCAGACGTTTCACTTCTGGCGGTCTCGTCCGTCGGAAACGGCGGCGGTGGCGCATTTCAATTGACTCTGAAAACCCAGGTCGCCAAAGAAATCCAGATCGGTCCTACTTATTCGGGGCAAAGCACAGGTGGGGCCGATCAATGGATAGTCCAAGGGACGGAAGGACAACTGATCGTCTTCTTCGTACAAGGTACCTTGTCCATACCTAAAGTTCGGCTGCTTAGTTCTACTGGCCTGGAGCTGTTCAGCGCATCACCAAAAATCACTTCACTCAATACCGTGTTTGCGTTCGAATTCCCTAAGACCGAAAAATACAATGTTCTTGTCTCGACATCGGAAGGTGACTATCGGATGCAACTATTTGAGCCGCAGAAATAGAAGGATGAGTGAGGTCGGCTCACCGAGAACAAAAGCATAGGACATTGATCATTAGAGTTTGCGCATTTCTCTAGAATCGCTGTAGTAGCAAACGTGATTTTTTTAGCTTACAATCGTGAACCAAATCTTTGTATAGTCCCGCGCAAAGCGGGCTCCCTCACCCCTCCCACCTGAGATGAACGCCCATGAATGAACACTCACAGAGTGCTACAAATCCAAACGATTTCCGACCTTCGAACGAAAACGATCGCCAACTTGGATCGAGCTTCGGCGATTTCTTTGCCGGTGGAGCATCTGTTTGGCTTAAGATTGGTATTGGCGCTTTTGCAACTCCGGTGGCTGTCGTAGTCTTGGGACTCCGTGCGAAGCGACGTGGTGGCCTTGAGCTTCCATCCCCCGCAATTATTGCTGTTATTCTAGCTTCCAGCACACTTGTTGGTGCGGTGCTTGGTGGATTACTAACCATGAAAGACGTCGTTCAGAGTCGCATGGCTGAGGGCAAACCCGTTGGGTTTCCACTCAAGCTTTTGTTCGGATTTGGAATGATGTCCCTGCTTTTTGTCTGGTTCCCAGGCATCATTTTTCTAACGCTCGTATTGACGCTACTGACGCTCAGCTAGGCTTTGTCGAGGCAACCGTTTTATTGGGAGCCTTCATCTCTTGAAACTCTTCCCCGGATCGAAATTGGAGAGAGAATTTTTTCGAACCGGTTGGATCGATTAAGATCGTGTTTTCCTGCCGGTCTACTGAGTCGATGAGTAGTCGATGTACGAACCATACCTTTTGACGCTCGGGCTCAATCGTGGGCTGCGTGAGCTCGAGATGAATCCAAAGCCATCCACGTTCTGCTTCCTTGCCTACCCATTTCAGTGTGGACTGCTCCTTCGGTAATTCCTCGCCTACTTTTCTTGCTGCCTGTGAGCGAAGAATCGCTTTAAACTCTTCCTTGTTCATGGCCAATGGAGAGCTTCGAAGAAAAAAGTGTCGATTCAGATACTCGAGCGCAACCTCTGGAAAATCCTCGTCGTCGATTGAGATTTTTTTCCCTGGCTGGTCAACGTATCGCTCTTTGCTGATTGCAGTCTCTAGATCCTGAGGATGCAAGCGGAGCGATACTTCCCACAGTTTGGATTCCGCGTTCCACTTCATTTGCCCAACGCAAAGATGGAATGGGTGCGCGTGCACAAACGACAATGGAAGACAGATTGCGATAGTGATCAGAGCGGAGAATAGACGGAAAAGGGACGATTTTGGTTTCAACATGTCGGATTCCGCTTGATACAAATTGGTTGAATGCATGTGGGAGGGGGAGGCTCCTGCCGATGTAGGATGGGACCATTGTCCCGTCCATTAAATTAGTTCGGGACAATGGTCCCAAACTACTTTTACTTGGCATCAGAAACATGATTGGAGCGGTGGCCTCCCTCTCCCGACTGATTCTCAAATCACGGTTTAGGTAGAGAGCTACACTGTAGCAGCTTCCTTCTTCTTCTTTTTCTTATCCTTCTTTTTCTTTGGCTCGTCCGTTGGCTTTGACTCCGGCGCGGCTTCTGCTTTTTTCACAGATGCAGCGGGATCAGCTTTTGCAGCTTCCGCTTTCGCTGCCTCAGCCTTGTCCGCTTCAACTTTTGCGGCAGCCTTCTTGGCGTCTGCTTCTTTCTTGGCCTCAGCCTCTTTCTTGGCCTTTGCAGCACCCATCGGATTGTCCTCGCCTCCGAAACCGCGTCGCATCTTGAACAGTTGGAATTTCGTCGACTCCATTACTGGTGGGAAGTAATTGTTGTTGCGATCGACGTCAGCTGTTTCGCGATAGGGGTCCAGCTCAAGCGATTTCATCGGCTTATCCGCAATGATCATCGTGTCGCAGTGGGTGTTATCCATTCGCCAAACTTCAGCCGGAATTCGGATCTCTCGCGTCGAACCGTCTTCAAAGGTTGCCATCAAAATGACAGGCATGACCAATCCACCAACATTCTTCAAGGAAACGCGGTAGTAGCGATCGGTCGATTCCAACATGGCTTTTTCTTTGTCCGATAGTTCGCTTTTGAACTTCTCAAACGCCTTGCGTTGTTCTTCGGTGACTTCGCTAGGATCGTATTCATTATAGAAATCCTTTAGTTCTGGATACTTGTCGGCACGCTTCTCGAGTGCCTTGTCCCGTTGCTTTGAAAGCGATGGACGTCGTCCGGCCTTCTTGGCTTTCTCGGCGGCGGCTTTTTCATCAGGCGTTGTCTTGTCGACCATGAACTCTTCGATCTTGTCGATCGCGATGTCGCAGTGATCGGTAGTGTAGAACCAGCCTCGCCAGAACCAATCCAAATCCACCCCCGAGGCATCTTCCATCGTACGGAAGAAATCGGCAGGCATTGGACGCTTGAACTTCCAACGGCGTGCATACTCACGGAATGAAAAGTCAAACAACTCACGTCCGAGGATCGTTTCGCGGAGAATGTTCAGCGCGGTTGCGGGCTTAGTATAAGCGTTTGGACCAAACTGCATGATCGAATCGCTGTTGGTCATGATCGGCACTTGATTGTTGCTTTGCATGTAAGGCACAATCAGTTCAGGTTCACCGCGTTGCGATGGATATTGATCTTCCCATTCTTGTTCTGCCAGATACTGGAGGAAGGTATTGAGCCCCTCGTCCATCCAAGACCACTGTCGTTCATCGCTGTTAACGATCATCGGGAAATAGTTGTGACCTACTTCGTGGATGACCACCGAGATCAAACCGTACTTGGTGCCAGCGGAATAAGTCCCATCCTCTTTTGGTCTTGGGCCATTAAAGCAGATCATCGGGTATTCCATACCACCGATCGGTCCGTTGACGCTGATCGCGATGGGATAGGGATAATCGAAGGTGTATCGGCTGTAGACGTTGAGGGTGTGAATGATCGAGTGCGTGCTATATTTGCTCCAAAGTGGTTCCGCTTCGTTGGGATAGTAGCTCATCGCCATGACACTGTTGCCATTGACGTTGTGACCTTGCGCGTCCCAAATGAATTTACGGCTCGAGGCGAATGCAAAGTCTCGTACGTTCTCAGCGTGGAAAACCCAAGTCTTTGATTTATCGGATTTGCTTTTCTCGTTTTCCTTCGCTTCTTCTGGAGTAACGATGAAAACCGGTTTGTCCGCGGTCTTTGCTTTGGCGAGTCGCTCTTGTTGAGCAGCCGAAAGGACTTCGTTTGGATTTTGAAGAACACCCGTTGAACCCACCATATGGTCAGCAGGCGCCGTGATCCGAACGATGTAGTCACCGAACTCAAGCGTGAATTCGCCTTGACCGAGGTACTGCTTGTGCTGCCAACCGGTAACATCGGTAAACGCGGCCAAGCGAGGGAACCACTGAGCCATCTCGTAGATGTAGTTGCCGTCTTTTTCGAAGAACTCGGAGCCCGTTCGACCGTTGAGCATCCGAGCGTTGTTGATCTTGTAGTTCCACTTGATTTTGAAGGTCGTTTCTTGCCCTGGTGTAAGAGGCTCGCCAAGATCGATTCGCATCATCGTGTCGACTACGGTTGTGGCCAGCTTCTCGTCTTTGTGATTCGTTACCGATTCGATTTTGCAACCGCCGTCGAAGTTCTTGCGAAGCTGCATGGCCTCGATTTCGAACGTCGACATTCTTGCTCCAGGAGCACGGGAAGGCCGCGTGGAGTTTGCGCCACTGTTGGGCGAGAAGATGTTTGGATCGAGTTGAATCCAAACGTAACGAAGGGTGTGCGGTGACAAATTGTGGTAGCGAATGGACTCATTGCCGTGAATCGACTGGTCGGCATCGTTGAGGGTCACGTCGATGTTGTAGTCGATCTTTTGCTGCCAGTAATCTGGACCGGGCTCGCCAGCTGCACTTCGGTAACCGTTTGGCGTTGGGAGAATTTCCTCTAACTGTCGAAACTTGTCTTCCTGCCCGTACTTCTTATTGGGAAAAGGTTGCCCGAGGGCAGGGCCAATGAGAGTGCAGAAGAACAACGCCAAGGTACCGCCAATCCCAACACAAAATCTCATTGCTAATTTACTCGCGAGTCAAAGGGTGATCGACTTATGGAGAGGCTCATAAGGTTCTAGAATGCCAAATCATAGCCGGAGGGCAATCGCTCTAGGTTACTCAGAAACCAAAAAAACGCCATTAATTTGCAGTTTCTCGGGTGCCAACCGCTGGTACGATCTGCCTAGACGGACGTTGAATCGCTCCCTGTCCCTTTTTTTGTTGAAAAAGTGACCGAAAGTGCAGTGTCGCACAATTGTCCTCAATTGTTGCTGCACCCTAAAAACCGAAATCCCTAACTATCTCCGATGCATCAATAGGGGCACTCTGCGAAACGCTGAAATCCTAGAATCTGTCCTTCGTGAACCGCAATAATCAACGTGTCAAAAAACTCCATTCCACCTTCATGTCGAAAATCCCAAATATCCGTAGCAAAAGCAAAGAACACGGTTTCGTTCTTCTGTTCCGCCATCCATTGACGAGCGTTCTCTTTCTGCAGAATGTGATGCGTCGTGAAATTGTGGTCTAGCTTGTCTCCGAATTCGGCCAACTGAGGATACGCAGCAAGTTCCTCCCCAACAAGAAAATCGAACAAGCCAATGCAGGGGCCCCAATGCAGGGGCCACCCAGCTACTTGTCGCCCCAATGCAGGGGCCACCCAGCTACTTGCACCTGGACTTATCATCGTAGCAACACCGTTGCAAAATGAGAATGTTGGGCTCCAGGTATCGCATTTCAGAAAAACACGGTCTTCGGGCAACTAACCCTCCGAAGAACGAATTGAAATGACAACGAAGCACCATCGTTGGCATCAGCCAACATGCGATTGTGAAATCTCGGCAGCTAAAAAAACGCTAGCCAGCACTCGGCAACGGCGAACTGCCCGTGCGATATCCGGTTCGACCGCGAAGAATCGCTTCTTGTGCCAACGACTCCGGCTTTCCTGCTACGCGTTTAAAGATCTTGCCGAACCGCTTCACCAAGTCGCACCATAACTCTCCCGACAAACCAACTCGTTCCATAATCGGTGCCAAGTCAGCCGGAATGCGCCCCTTCTTGAAGTCTCGACGTATCTG
>JANPHB010000104.1:0-22473 GCA_031424235.1 Pirellula sp. | reverse complement strand
CCAGCCTGTCTTAGGCAAGCGGCAGTACGAAAACTACCTTAGCACGACGCGCAAGATGTTGAACACTTGTGTTTTTGTAGCAGAATTCGTGAGAATTCTGGCCGCGTCTTGATTGCAAAGCGTCTGAATTCTCACGAATTCGGCTACATTTCTCATTACAGTGCAACTTCAAAACGCGCTAGCTAGTGAATCGACCATCCAGTTCACTAGCTTGCGCGGCGTGCTAGGCAAATTGGACCCCACCGCTCGCCTAAAACTACGCCACGTCGAGTCGCCCTGTCGAGTCTCCGAAACTATCAAGCTCGACTCCCATTCGTCGGATTAGGTCGAGATGGAGATTGGCCATTGGCGTTTTATCCTGGACCTTGTGCAGGATGCCGCCCTTGAGGCCCGCTGACTTGCCACCAGCGACAACGATGGGTAGGTCATCATGATTGTGGCGGTCGCCATCGCAGATACCGCTACCGTAGACCACCATGGTGCTATCGAGGAGCGATTGGCCATTCGCATCTTTGCGGTTCTTTAACGCACCTAGAAAATAGGCGAACTGCTCACAGTAAAACGTATCGATCTTCGCGATCTTTTCCAGTCTCTCTGGGTCTTTCTTGTGGTGAGATAGATCATGGTGCCCATCACCCACGTTGATTTCCTTGAAGGCTCGGTTGCTACCATCGTGGGCAAACATGTACGTGGCAACACGAGTTGAGTCGGTTTCGAATGCGAGCGCCAATACATCCGCGTTCAAACGAATGTGTTCGCCATAACTGTTTGGAATGCCGGCAGGCGTTGTGAAGTCTGGGTCTTGAGGTAGGCCAAATTGTTCGGCCTTTTCAATGCGGGATTCAATATCGCGGATACCGGTAAAGTACTCTTCTAACTTTGCTCGGTCCTCGCGTCCGACTTGTCGATTGACTTGCTTGACTTCGTCTTTCAGGAAATCGAGCATCGATAACTGGCTGGCTTGTCGGCGAGCAAAGTTATCTCGACGTTCGCCGTGAGTTCCGCTTCCAAACAATCGTTCGAAGATCAAACGGGGATTGGACTCAGGCGCAACCGGTGTCTTTTCATCGGCCCAAGCGATGTTGAATTGATAGGCACACGCGTAACCCGAATCGCATCCGCCCGATTGTCGAACTCCATCGCAAGACAATTCAAGCGATCGCAGGCGAGTTAAGTTGTTGTACTTTTTGGCCACAATTTGATCAGCGGAGACACCCAAGTGGATATCGGCGCCAGCTGTCTTGTAAGCACGGGCTCCAGTCAAAAAGGAAGCGTTGGCTCGAGCATGATCGCCACCGCCGTCCTTGCCGGCAAAGGCGTGTTGGTGCGTTAGGCCAGAGACAAACCGCAGGTCTTGCAGGTAGGGTTCCAACGAAGCGGTTGAGCGATTCAGTTTCAGAGCGCCGTTTTCGCTTCCCGGCCGCCAGTGCTCCATGTTGACCCCGTTGGGTATGTAGAGGTAGCACAATCGAAGCGGAGTTGCAACTGCGTCCACGCCGGCAGCCTGGGCTGCGACGGTCGTTCGAAACAAACTAGGCAGGGCTGGGAGCGCAAGAGCCAATCCCGTGGATCGGAGGAAGTGTCGTCGGTGCTGAGATGATTTCATTATGAGTCTGCTAGTTAGTCGTTTTTGGCGAGTGGCAGGAAAAACATACCACGAATCGTAGCTGGATCCGCAAGAATTCAGTGAGTTCTGAATTCTTGCGGATCCAGCTACCTCAGTTTTCCTGCCCCTCGCCTTTTGAGTGCTTATTTGCTTGAAAGTGTCGCGTTCGCATCCGGTGTGCGGCAATGCGTAAAAGGAACGCTAGTGACAATCGCTTTGTAGAGGGTTCTCATACTCCCATTGTCTTTCTTCACTTGTTCGACCACAAGGTCGATTGCTGTTGAATCACGATAAGTAATACCGCGTCCCAAGGCGAACGTGAAGATTTTTTCCGTGAGGCATCGATAGAAGTCCTCTTTCCGTTTATCAGCTAGGATTCCGGCCAACTCGTCCACGCTTGCGAAAGTTTCGCCAGTCATGAGTTTTCCAGACGGATCAATTGGCTGGTCGGGTTCTTCCTCACGATTTCCAAACGCCTGCCGTCCTTTTTCGACATCTCTCCATTGCCCGAGGGCATTAAAATTCTCCATCGCTAGCCCCAATGGGTCCATGCGCTGATGGCAAGCAGCACACGCGGCATCGCGGCGATGGAATTCTAACACTTGACGCAATGAAGCGGTTTTGAGTGCTCCTGACTTGGAAGCTTCTAATGCTGGCACGTTCGGCGGAGCTGGTGGTGCCGGTGTTCCGAGCAAGTTGTCGAGGAGAAACAAGCCTCGCTTTACAGGACTCGTGCGTGTGGGGTTACTGGTTACGAGCAACACCGACCCATGCGAAAGAACTCCACGACGATGGGATTCTGGCGACAAATCGATTTTTCTCATCTCATCACCTTGAACCCCATCGATACCATAAAACTTGGCGAGAGGTTCGTTCACGAACGTGTATCTGGCGCTGATGAGTTCCTCTGCAGGACGATTCTCTGTCAGCAAGTACTGATACAGACGGTAAGTTTCTTTGGTCATCGAGTCGCGAACTTTCCAACTGAACATTCGATCCGCTTCCTCGTCCTTTCGAAGCCGCAAAATTTGCTTCACGTCCACTTGCGTTTCCTGAACATCTCTCGTTCGCAGCCATTGTCCAACAAAGTTTTCGATGCCGCGCTGTAACCGCCAGTCCTGGGCGGTCATGCGGTCAAATTGTTCTGCGATTTTGTCGTGCAATGTTCCAGAGGCAGCAACCTTCATCAATTCCTCGTCAGGTGGTGCACCCCAAAGAAGATAGCTGAGTCTACTTGCGAGGGCATAGTCATCGATGCGTGAGACAACCGCGGAATCGACATGTTCGCTCTTCGCTATCGATGAACTAGGTAGCTCCACTCGATAGAGGAATCGTGGCGAGGCCAAAACCAATTGCAAGGCTGCGGCAGCTCCATTCTCAAATCGTTTGCCTGGTTCATTGGCGATTCGCATGCCGATGTCGCACAGACGATCTAACGACGGTTCATCGATGGGGCGTCGGAAAGCTTGATCGGCAAAGCGGCGAACGATCACCTTCATGTGTTCGCGAACGGACGCCGCGAATTCTGGGCTGGCTGCCGTATTGTTTTCGGTTGCAATGGGTGGTGGACCATTGAAGAAGACTTTCCTCGCGGGCTCCCGATACTCAAGCTTTGCACCTTCCAATGGCCCAACAAACGTAGTGCGTCGAAGCGAAAAATCGTAGCGCAGATTCTTTGGGTCGTCCACGTTCGTTTTGGTGTCCGCATTGAGCGATTGAAAGTCGAGGACCAGATAGATATCCTCCGACGGCAATTCCACTTCGCCGCTTAGAGTCCCATCTGGTCCGGTTGCGAAATTGGCTCGTTGCTGGTCCAGCGTTTTCGACTCTCCGTTGGCATCTACGATGGATAGTGCAATCTTGGCATCCTGAGACGTGGTCGTCCAAGCGTTTTCGAGGTGCCATGGCACCGTCAGCTTATAACGACCAGGCTTAGAGACTTTCTTCTTCAGGTGAAGACTTACCGTCTCGTCAAACTTAATTTGGCGCGAGGGAGTACCATCGATGGCATTGCGTTTCCAGTGATCCGACCAAAAGGAGACTTCAGGTGGAGTTGCTCCCTCGAGTGGCGCGAACTTGGAAACGATGTCTGCGGCAGCGGCTAAGTACTTTTCGAGCAACACTGGCGACAGAGTCAAAGACTCACCCACGGTATCAAATCCGTAGCCTGTATCATCGGCCGGGAACTCGTCGTTTACTTTGAAGTCGACATCGGTCAGCGTTTTGATGGTTTCCCTGTACTCGCTTCGGTTTAGCCGTCTCAGGACGATATGCCCCGGATCGATTTTTTTTGGGTCGAGCTGAAAAACGTCTTGTTGGATCCAATGGATCCAATCCGTGCGTTCCTCGACCGATGGCGCCTCGGCTTCGGCGGGGGGCATGGTTTGAGCTCGAATGTTTTTCCAAACGGTTTCCCATTTGGCTTGCGTATCAGCACCATATCCGCCGGATGCTAACTTCTCGAAATCAAAGCCACCTTCGGCGGAACCATGTGCATGGCAGTCGAAACAATGTTTTTCGAAGCGAGCTTGAGTTGCCTTTGCCAACTCGTCTGCTGGGCATGGGATCGGGAGCGAAAACGAAAATTGGATGGTCAAAGTGACGATCGCAATCCAATGGAGGGTGAGAGGTGTTGTTTTGGTCAAGGAAACTTCGTTTAGTTAGATCGAGTTTTATTTATTGGGGTTTGGCAATGTCATACGCTCGACGGGACGCAACTACGGCAATGGAAGGTGAAGTGTCAAATTCAGTTTCACAACTCACCCGCCCGTTCCTAGGTCCACCCAGCCAAATGATGACGAAGTTATTATACTTGGTCTTACAAGCTTGTGAAAATCCATTCGAAAATGGGGATTGCAAGCGTCTCGCGTGAGGAAAGAACAGGCAACATGCGCGAAAGCGAATTACCGAACAAAGAATTGTTCGACGTAACCCCGGATGCCGTGTTCGTCATTGAAATTGAGGAGCCGAATCAAGGTCAAATTCTCGAGGCAAACAATGCTGCAGCGATCATGCATGGGTACACGCGTGATGAACTGCTCACGATGCGAATCGGAGACCTCGACACGCCAGAAGGGGCGTCTCATGTTTCCGAACGATTGAAACGCTTAAAGAGCGAGAAGTCGCTTCGGTTTGAAGTGGAGCATTTGCGAAAGGACGGGACGCATTTTTGGGTTGAAGTGACAGCTGGCCTAGTCAATATCCATGGTCGCCAATGTGTCGTTGCTTTTAATCGCGACATTTCCGAACGCATTATGGCTTCGGCGGCTCTACGCGAGAGTGAGGAACGCTGGAAGTTTGCGATTGAGGGCTCGGGGGTAGGACTATGGGACTGTGATATTCCAGCGGGCGTCTCCTACTTTTCAAGGCGATTTAAAGAGATCTTAGGCTATGTCGAAACCGAGTTGAGTAACGACGTTTCCGAATGGGAGAAACGCGTCCATCCTGAAGACTGGCCCCGCGTTATTGCGTCCGTTCACAAGCACTTAGAAGGTTCGAGCAAGTACTATCAAAGCGAGCACCGGGTCTACTGCAAAGATAGAAGCATCAAGTGGGTGCACGATCGAGGGCTGGTTGTCCGACGTGACATTAGAGGTAACCCGCTGAGAATGATTGGAACGTACTCGGACATCACAGAACGAAAAATTGCAGAAAGAAAACTGATCGAAAGCGAAGAACGGTATCGAACTCTCGTCGAATGGACTTCCGAGGCTGTTTTAGTGCACCGCGGAGCAGAGGTGCTCTTTGCAAATCCTGCGGCCGTCAGATTGTTTGGTGCATCGAAGCTGGAAGACCTGGTCGGATACCCTATCGTTCAATTGATTCATCCCGACTTCCGAAGCCTGGCACTCCAACGCCAAACGAACATCTTCAATGGGATGGAAGAGCCGATGATCGAAGAACGATTGCTTAGGCTCGATGGTTCGTCGATCGAAGTGGAGATTCGAAGCTCGAGGATCGGTTTCGATGGCTTGCCAGCCATTCATACGTCCATTCGAGACATTTCGGCACGACTTGAAAACGAACGTGCCCTGCGCGAAAGCGAAACACAACTCAAGTATGCGTTGGAAGCGACACGCGACGGCCTCTGGGACTGGGACATCGCGACCGACTCGCTCCATTTGAGCCCACAATGGGCAAGGCTTCTCGGGTACAACCTCGATGAGTTTCCGCATGACGTCCGCTTTTTTCAGTTTGTTTTGCACCCAGATGACCATCAACGCGTCACTCAAGCTCAGGAGGATCACTTTGCAGGACATACACCGGTCAAACAACTAGAAATACGCCTTCGGAATAAGTCAGGCGAATACCGGTGGTTCCTTGACCGAGGCAAAGTGGTTGCACGCGATAGCGATGGTCGCCCCACTCGCATGATCGGAACCATAACTGATATCACCGAGCTCCGTGAATCGCAACTTAGGGCAGAAGCAGCGAGTCGTAGCAAAAGCGAATTCCTAGCCAACATGAGCCATGAGATCCGAACACCTTTGACGGCGATCCTTGGCTTTGCCGATCTGCTGCTCGACGAAAGAGTCGGCGAGGTTGCAATGGAGCAAAGAATTGCGACGGTCGAAACGATCAAGAACGCAGGTTCTCATCTCTTGACCATCATTAACGACATCTTGGACTTGTCCAAAATCGAAGCCGACAAAATGGCGATTGAATGCATCGAAACGCCTTTGATCGAAATCATACGCGAGGTCGCCAACTTGATGCGACCAAGAGCCGTCGGGAAAGGGCTAACGGTCGAATCGAAACTGACAACCCCAGTACCAGAGCGAGTTTTGACCGACCCAACACGCTTTCGACAAGTTTTGATGAACTTGATTGGTAACGCAATCAAGTTCACAGAAGCCGGTTCCATTCTGATCGCAACCGGTGCGCAACACAGCGGTTCCCAAATTTGGCTTACTGTTGACATCGAGGACACTGGCGTCGGCATGACGCAGGATCAGGCCGAAAGACTCTTCTTGCCATTTGGTCAAGCTGACACTACGGTAACGCGTAGCCATGGAGGCACTGGACTGGGACTCACTATCAGTCGCCGATTGGCCAACTTGATGGGGGGCGACGTGGAACTACTCCGTACCGAAATTGGCAAAGGTTCCTGCTTTCGACTAAAAATCCCAATCGTGTCAGCCAACGGCGCGCTAATGATTCATCAAATCGACGAAACACCAAAACGGGCTCCGAGTCCTATTAGCTCCGTACCAATTTCGCTTTTCAGTCGTATCCTTCTCGCAGAAGACGGAATTGATAACCAACGTCTCATCGCTTTTCATTTGAACAAGGCCGGGGCCAAAGTTGATATCGCAGACAATGGCCGTATCGCTTTGGAAATGCTCGAAAAACTGGAAGCGACAGGTGAGAAGTATGACTTGCTCGTAACGGACATACAGATGCCTGAAATGGACGGGTATGCACTCGCTCGCGAGCTACGCCAACGAGGAAATAGAATTCCAATCATTGCCCTTACTGCGCACGCCATGACCGACGACCGACAGCGATGCCTAGATGCAGGTTGCGATGACTATCTGACCAAACCAATCGACAAAATGCATCTGCTTTCAACCTGCGCAGAATGGCTCCGAAAAGGGAAGTAGTCATCCGATCGCCTGTGGGCATATAGTTCAATTCGTTTAACAGTCAGCCGAAGGCGTACTCCATTCCCTGGTTTGTACGCTCTCCGCAAACGTTGTAATGCGATAGTGAATCGAAGCACGCCCTCACAAGTCTTTGGGGTAGATAAACAAATTAGCCGAATGGCACTAGCCGCGGATCTCGACGAATGTCGAGTACCATCGGAAACAGGGCTAACGCCGGGGTGTTAAAAGTTTGGTATTGCAGCGACTTTCGAATGCGTAACTTTCGTTCCGTTGAGACCCCAGCGGCCTCGTGCCGCTTGGTGAATATGGTTTTAAGCTAGGAACCGAGGCTAGGCGATTGGAAAGACCCCTGTGACCTTGCGTCACTGGTGAATCAGGTTCATTAGCTAACGAACCTTGCGTACCGGTCGCGTCAAGCCGACCGGGGACGACTGGCGCAAGCAGCACGATTCTAGCCGCTAACGTTCTGCTCCAGTTGGACAAGCCAACTGGGGGCAAGACAATCGTTGAGGAACAAAAACAGCTTAACAGAAAGTCATGTCTACCCCGAAGTGTTAACATTTCAGGCTAACGTCCGCCGGCTAATTAACCGGTAAACTACACGTCGATATGCTCAGTGACCATCGCTCGAAAATCGCCACCAAACGCTTGACTACTGGCAGCCTAACACTAGAATGCGATTGCAACCCATATTCGGTTTCACGTGGTAATAACGCGATGGATGATTCAACTCGCAAAATCCGAAGAGAACTCTTGACGGGTACGACCTCGATCGCCGTTTTGGCCATGCTTGTCAAGTCGAGCGAGCCTCTTTATGGATATCAAATCGGAATGCGTTGGATCAACCACGACGGGGAGTCATCCGAGGTGAATCAAGGGGCGTTGTATCCTGTCCTTCGATCACTTGAGAAACAGGAATTACTGACGTCTGAAATCATTCCTTCCGAGGCTGGCCCTCCGCGGAAATACTATTCTCCAACACCGTTGGGGCGCAAGGTGTTCCAAGAATGGTGCGCGGAATGGTCGCAAACGAGGGACTGGCTAAATTCTATTTTGGAGCCCAAGCATGGTCGTGGCAAAAGACATCCAACCCCCAGTTCGTAGATACCTCGAGCAGTTAGAGCTAGAACTAAAGAAGCTCTCGGGCGTCGTGCCCGAAGACGCTTTATGCGACGCTCGCGAGTTTCTCATCGAGGATGCGGAGGCCTTAGCGCGTTCGGGCGAGCCCCCTTCGGAAATGGAGCATTTTGACTGGATCCTTGAAAAATATGGTGCACCTGAGGTTGTCGCACAACAGTATGCGGATCATGCAAATCCGTTTCCTGTTAAGCACGGTTTTGCGCCGGGCTGGCGAATTTGCTGCACGAAATGCGGACGCAGCTCGCCTCTTGCTTCGATTGGTGCCATTCGCATTGGGGCCAAGTCATGGCATAAGTACCACCTAGCTTTTTGTCGCGGCTGCAAACGAGTGCGATTTGCTCGCATCATTCAAGACATGGAAAAAGCGAACTTGACCGAGCAACTCGGCCTCAAGCGGCTACCTGACCAAGTGCGATCCACCATGCATCGCCCCGTGTTGACGATCGTTGGCATCTTTGGCGCAATCGCAGCGACCATCTTCCTTGCAGCAGCAATCGCTGTGGCGATTGTCTTCTTTGCATCACAAGCGGTTGCTCAGGACGCGAAAGCAAACGCCGAGGCCATCGGACGCTGAAAGCAATCGATCAAGATGGACTATTCGTATGCGGATTTGCACCAAGTCGATTGGGACCAACGAATCGAATTGTTTCGAGAGGAGCTCACCCAAGCAAAGACACCCGAAGCCTTTGCAACTACTGCAGCAAAATGCATGTCCGAGGCCGAAGATAGTCATATCTGGTTCAAACTGGGTGACAAAACAATCGGAACCTTCCAACATTCAGCTCGAACCAATTTCAATCCACGCGTTTTGCCGAAGCTCATTCCGAGCCTAAGCCAACATGGCAAGACGGTTCTCGTAGGAACGACGCGAGAAAATTTTCGATACGTAGCGATAATCGCGATGTTTTTTATGCATGCGAAGCCTACGCGGATCAACTCAGAGCGGGCCAAGGGTATAGCGACCTTAAGGCAACCTATTCGATCTGCTTGCTGATGCGAAATTTGTGGGATGACAATCAGCTTCATCACCAGTTTCGATTGGTTGACCGTGAGAGTGGGAGAGTATTGGAAGAATCGATCGAGATTCACACCGTCTAACTTGCTAAGTACAATAGAGAAGCCAGCGAGGTGCGCGGTGCAAGCGTTCTGCAGCAATGGGCCTATTGGATCAATTGGATATCCAAACTGGCTTTTTCTCTCGCATCGTACATTTGCTTCTCTTCCGTTATTTGTCGAATCGCGTTCAATTCGCCTGTCGCTCGAAGAAACTCCAATATCGGTTCAGAAGAAAGCTGGAAGTCTAGTGAATAAATAGCAGAGGTTTTTTGAACTGCGAAGCAGTGGCATTTGATAGCCACGGATGCAATCCGTGGTCTTCGATGCAAATTGTGTCGGGAGTCGCAACGCGACGGCACTTCAGCGTGTGGTTCGAGTCGAATTCATGACCAGCCAAACGATGGGCCGGACGAATCACACACCGCAAATGGCGCTCCTTCAGAGCTCGAAACGGATGGGGGCATCTAACCTGGGGTTTCGTTCGCAATGCGAACTTCACCCCAGGCTTTCTACTGTCGTCCCTTCAGGACTCAATCTCGATTGCAGTGTGATTGAATGACACGGCCGACAAAGGAACCCTGGAAGTGTTGGCATCGAAGATTTGCGGGGATTCGCGATGTGCGGCACATGGAATGTGCCGACTCGGAGATGCGGTAACTCCTGATTCCGACCTGAGCAATCTGTCTATTGAAGCCCTGGGGACGCAATTGCAAAAGCGACTCCGCGACCGCAAGTAATATTCCCTGGGACTTGTCTCGAAGATCTTGTTGCATCGTCCTCTACTAAGCGTGTCGGCACAAAATCAATTCGTTAAACCGAAAGCGACTTGGCAAAAAATGGAGGGCAAAAATATTATCTCATCACTGCGTTTAATCTTTTTGCCACCCAATTTTTCTGCCAAACTAGCGAGTGAACATGTGGCCGTAGTCGGTTAGCACACCAAGCATGTTGCGAACATGGGGCACAAGGCCCCGGTTCGCTCTGGGCCGAGGATTGCTCCGGAACCTACGCTTCCGAGCTCTTTTGACAGGAAAATGGATGACAGAAAAATTGCGGCATTATTTTCCTGTCACCAATTTTTCTGTCATTCGTCTCAATGGTTCCAAGCAACGATTGGGACAATCGTGCGACACTACGCTTCGGCCCATCTCGCCCCCTTCCTTCTGTCAAAACACCTTCCGTCCACACTCGTAACGCTCAACGAGTTGAAATGATTTTGAAAGGTCCTGATTGCTGTAGACCATGACGTGCTGGAGACGCTCAATAGAGCGCTTCAAATTCGCATGTGTTCGCTCAAATCGTGCTTTGAGCTTTTCGTCGGGAACATCGTGACCGCCTTGGCTCACTCGCATGGACACGCGTCGGATCGATTCTTCCGGACTATCGATCTTGATGAAGATGAGGACAACCGTGTACCCAAGTTCGACGTAAGTTGCGAGTTGGTCAACTTTTTCGCCAACGGGATCTGATAGTACCGTCTCGAATATAAAGCTCTCACGTTGTCCGACGAGCGCCGAGCGTAAGGACGAAGCTATCTCGGCTGCTTCGTAAGCGCTCACGTTCAATGATGCCGACAATACATCAGCATTGATGAATCGCAGTCCAGAGTCTGCCAAAAAGCTCTCGTAGAAAGTCGATTTACCAGCACCATTCGAACCAGCCAGGGCAATGACGATCGGGCGCTTATCGAGAAACTCGAGCGGCAGGCTCAACGGTCAACCTCGACCGCTTTGAACTCACGACCGACAAAGCGCCCAACTGTTTCTCGCCCGTCTTCGTCGATGCGGCATATCAGGTTTGGATGGTCAGGCACTGGCTTGTAGTGCGGATAGGGACGCTTGTTCAGTGTGGCTTCAAGACGTTTGCGACCTTTGGTGGTTTCGACTTCTGATAAGAGTTGCGAGAGTGATCGCTGTCCTCCGGCCATTTGCAAGGAAAGGGCGCTGTCGCCACGAAGCAGCGGCTCGATCGATTTTCCAAGCCCTGCCCAGAATTCGATCTGGCCGGCGATACTTCGCTGTGAGAACGGAACGACCGCTCGCGCATCGTCGACTAGTTCGTCTGAAAGTTTGACTGGCTGTCCCATTTTAGTGCCCTTTCATTCCATGGTAGCATTTTGCTACCCGAAAATCCAGCTATTTTTGGTTCTTTTGCGTTGGGCTCGCCATTCCCTTCATACTATTAGAATGCCGAACGGTGATTTTTGGGAATGCGAATGGCAGGCATCTAACCCCAGGCTTTCAACTGTCGTCCCTTCAGGACTCAATCTCGATTGCACTTTTGACAGGAAAATGGATGACAGAAAGATTGCGGCATTATTTTCCTGTCACCAATTTTTCTGTCATTCATCTCAATGGCTCCAAGCAACGATTGGAACAACCGTGCGCCACTAGACCTCAATTCGCTCTGGGCCGAGGGTTCCTCCAGAACCACTGCGTTTAATCTTTTTGCCACCCAATTTTTCTGCCAAAAACCGAGTCTGCTCTTCGTCCGAATTGAGCCGCGGTTCTCGACTGATGTCGAGTACGTTAGAAAACCGGGGCTAGCGCCCAACGGCTAATTGAACGGTCAGACACATTGCGATGTGCTTAGTTGCTACAGCAGGCTGTCCAGCAGCAGTCGGAGCTTTCGCAACTCTTGACGCATGTCCATGCCTTCCATTGGGGTCATGTCCACGCTGAGAGCTTGATCGTATCCGACGCCTTGCAAGAGAGTGATAATGCGACCGTATTCGATTTCACCTTGGCCGACACGCACTTGCAATTGGTCCTTTTTCGAGTCTCGCAACTGCACGTGATAAACGTATTTGAGCAACTTTTCGTAGTTTTTGTTTCGATTGTTGCTGCACAAATAATGGCTTGGATCCAATGTCAGGCCGATACCTGGTACGTAATCGCAGAGGTTTTTTACGGTATCCGGATCTTCGCTCAAACGACCGATTTGGCTCTTGAGGCCAATTCGAACGCCCCGGTCGCCAGCAATTCCGACCAATTTTTGAAGGTGCTCGACCTCTTGGTTAAAAGGGGTACCATGCTCACCGCTCGGAATCGTTAACGAAACTACCTTCGTGGCTTTGGCGAGATCGCAGATTTTCGCAAATCGTTCGTAATATACGTCCCCCTCTGCGGCGATCCTGACGGTATAACTGCAAATATCCAGACGATGCGTGTCGCGCACTAAGCGCAAGCATTCATCGTATTCCTCCACGATTCTGGCGGGAGGCATTTGTGTTCCAAGGTCGTCAAATACGATTTCGACGCAAGTGAATTCCAGGTCGCTAAGTACCTCAATCACATCGGGGAACGGAAGATTTGGGAAACAATCAGTTGATGCGGCAACAAACACGACGTAAAGCACTCCTTTGGATTAGTTAACTTTTGGAATAGTCAACTTTGAGCACCCATTATCCGTGGGAATGGCAACCTGACAACCTCGCTTTCAAAACATGTCATCAATTGATCCAATTCAAACCGCTTTGAGCCGACTGGGAGCCAGCGCTCAGTCGCCTCCCGCAAACGAAAAAGCTTCACTGCAGAGCCTTCCACCCTTGGAAGTTAGCACCCCTTTGCAGTTTATTCCTGGGATTGGGCCACAACGGGTCGAGCTTTTTCACAAATTAGGCGTTCGCCGGGCGATTGATTTGCTTTTTTTGTTTCCACGAAGCTATCAGGATATTGCCCCTTTTCAGTCCATTACGGAGCTCGAACCGGGGATTCGAGCAAGTGTCGTCGGCCAAATCGTGGACATGGATCAGCGCGTCAGCTTTGAAGGACGAAGCAGCGTTGGCGTGCTTTTGGCGGTCGATGGCGGCGGTTATGTACGCTGCGTTTGGTACAATCAGCCCTTCCGAAGACAGCAATTTCTTATGGGAATGCGAGTTATCGCTACGGGAATTGCTAAGTCGACGGGCATCTCGTTTGAAATGCGGCATCCGGAAACGACGATTCTGGCTGCCGATCAACCGCTGCCTGAAGCCAAACCGATTCCAGTCTATCCGCTGACCGATGGACTTCAACAACGGCACGTCGCCAGCGCCGTTGCTGCCGCTTTAGAACACCTCACGGATGCCATCGACGAAGCCTTGCCGGAGTCCATAAGGCAAGCCGCCAACTTGCCGGTGGATTTTGTGGCTAGCGAAAATCTCGGAGGCGCTGAGGCAAAATCCTTTCCTCCTCTTCTCGGCATCGCGCAAGCCCTCCGGTCCATCCATCAACCCAAAACGGTCGAGGAAGCCAACGAAGCGAGACACCGCTTCATTTTTCAGGAACTCTTCGTCTATCAACTAGCCCTGGCCATGCGCCGCCATCGATTGCAACACGACAAACCAGCTCCGAAGATCGCGGCCACTCCGATGATCCACGCCCGCATCTTGAAGCGATTTGGATTTGAACTAACCCGCGATCAACTGCAGGCGATTGAAGACGTCCGAACGGACATGGCTCAAGACGTCCCGATGAACCGGCTCATCCAAGGTGACGTCGGCAGCGGAAAAACGGTCATCGCCCAATACGCCATGCTCAACGCTGTCGCGAGCAAACAACAAGCGGCATTGATGGCGCCAACGGAACTGCTAGCGCGGCAACACTTCACTCGGCTTCGGCAGCAGTTGGCCGGCAGTCAAGTCATGATCGAATTGCTGGTTGGCTCCATCACGCAGCGCGAACGGACCGAGCTGTTGCAACGCATCGCCATTGGAACGGTCGACCTCGTCGTCGGAACCCAAGCGTTGCTGAGCGAACAAGTTCAATTCGAATCGCTGGGCCTGGTCGTTATCGACGAACAACATAAATTTGGAGTGCAACAGCGTGCCAACTTGCGTGAGTCTCGAATGGTGCCTCACTACTTGGTGCTATCCGCAACTCCGATCCCTCGCACCATCGCCATGACCATTTTTGGCGACCTGGACGTTTCTGTTTTGCGAGACAAACCACCTGGTCGAGCTACCGTGCATACTTATTTGGGGAGCACCGCACAACAAGCCAAATGGTGGGAGTTTGTGGTCAAGCAGATCCAAAGCGGCCGCCAAGCGTATGTGGTCACTCCGAGAGTCGAATCCGATACCGAAGCCGAGATCGTCGGCGCCGAGCAAGTCTATCAACAATTGATGACCGGGCCGCTTGCTGGTCTTCGAATCGAGCTGCTTCACGGACGAATGGACGGGAGCGAGAAGCAGGCCAAGCTCGATGCGTTCACTTCCGGGAAGACGCAAGTACTCGTCGCTACCACGGTGATCGAAGTCGGCATCGATGTGCCGAATGCAACCGTGATGACGATCTTGGACGCGGACCGCATGGGGCTGGCGCAACTGCATCAGCTACGTGGCCGAATTTCACGCGGTAGTTTTCCAGGATACGTTTGCGTATTTGCTAAACCAGGAGTTGCACCGGAGGAGAACGCCCGGCTCAGCGTCTTGGCCTCAACCGACGACGGGTTCCGGTTGGCGGAGCAAGATTTGCAAATGCGTGGTCCAGGCGACTTACTTGGTACAAAACAGATCGGGCTACCACCTTTGCGAATTGCCGATCTGGTACGGGACTCGGAAGTCCTCATTTGCGCGAGAAGAATTGCTCAGAAAATCGTAGAGCAGGATCCCAATCTTGAACTAGCCGAACACGCCAAACTTAAACGCCAAGTGACACTCAAGCACGGGGCAGTGGTGTCGCTCGGTGACGTTGGGTAAATAGGAAAAACTACTTAGCACGACGCGCAAGCTAGTGAAACGACAGCTTTATCAGGACTCGCAAGTTTTGAAGTTGCACAAATTAGGTCTGAATGGCCGCATATCCCTAGCCGTGGCTGATAAGCGCTGATAAGCCACGGTGAGAAGCCCTATCGAGAGACGAGCCCCGAAGGGGCAACGCGGTGAAGCATTTCAGGACGGCTGGGGCTTGCCCCTCCCTTCGCAGCTTTGGAGTTCTAGATTCACACCGCCCGACCGCGTACCTCCGGATTCGTCGCACAGTGTAAAGCGATTGTCTCAATCGCTCGGCGGGCACTTTAGGCCCCATCCCGCAGAACAAAGAAGCCACGACTTGAAGGTGCAATTGGAATGCGATTGTGGTCTGCACTTCCGAAACGATTGAGGACAATCGTTTTACACTCGCCGAAGGCGGTGCGACGAATCCGGAGGTGTCATTTTCATCACGCGGCCCCTTAGAACACCAAAGCGATGTCCGGTCGGGACAAGCCCGATCCGGACAAAACGACAAATATTAAAAGTCCCTGATGGCGAAAGTGACTTGCCTGGACGTTGTCAGCATAGCGAATCGAAAACGCAAAGGAACCGATTTGGAAGGGAATTTCTGGTTAAACTGGTAACCTTTGGGATTGGAATCCTCATGTTTCTTTGTAGTCGCTCCGCTGTGGCGTTGCTACCGACTCCAAATTGGTATTCTGGTAACCGCGATGACCGAAGAAACTTCCCAAAAACATTGTCCCAAATGCAAGGCAAGTTTCGAAGTTATCTGCTGGGGGCCGTAAAACACTTTTTGGCTGATGAGCGGACCAAGGAAAAAGCGGATAAGCGAGGCGGAATCATTTCGCATGTTCGCATCAACGAATGCGATCTGAGTTCCGTAAGCGTAACCAACTACGACACATTGCCGCCCGACGCCTACTTCGACCGCCATTGGGCAAAGTCGATCCTACAACACTCGCTGACAGATCTTGAGATGGAATTGGGGCAAGAACATTCCGCGAAATTTCAATTGCTGCGACCTTGGCTGAGCGGAGACTCCATCGAACAATCGCATGCGGACATCGCGGCCGAACTCGGCGTCTCCGTCGAGGTTGTTAAGACGACGATCCATCGCTGGCGGAAGCGATTTCGAGAGATTGTCAAAAGTCAAATCGCGTCCACTGTTTCCAACGCATCGGAAGTTGAAGAAGAACTTGGGTATTTGATCCAGGCGCTTGCTGCGACTTCGAGGGAGTCGTTTTGAGTGCTCAAAGGGTATCACGTTCGCATTTTTTTCAACTGCGGAGCAGTGCCATTTTACAGCCACGGATGCAATCCGTGGTTAGTCGTAAACCGATTAGGCAAGAGTCGCATCGCGACGGCATTTCTACATCGGTAGCCAGGTAAACCATGAACAACAATGTGCATTTGCGGGTCGAGGGATGGCCCGAGTGCCGCTCCTTCAGAGCTCTCAATGGATGTGGGCGTGTTACCTGGGGTTGCGTTCGCTGCGCGAACTTCACCCCAGGCTATCAACTGTCATCGCATTCGCGATTCAATCGCATTTATCCGCATCAGAGCATTGTCCTTGCCTAGCCGCCGTAGCCGCTGTAGTGCTTGAGCCCTCGACGATAAATCACTTGCGACATCACGAAAAAGAAAATGGTCCAAGCCAATAGCATCCCCATATCGATTGCCAATTGCGTTCCGTGGACTTTGCCCAGAAACACCGCAGCCGGGAAATAGGCTAAGTACTTGATCGGTAAGAAGCTAACGATCGATAAAAACGGTTCGGGAAGAATATCCAGCGGAAACATATGCCCCGACAAAAAGAACTGGAACAGCATGTAGACAAACAGCAGCGATGAGACCTCAAGCATCCAAAAGCCGACTAAACCGATGCAGGCTTCGAGATAGAATCCGAGAGTAAAGCTCAAAAAAAGCGATGCAACGAATGCCGCCATCGTCCAGGGATCAGGCCAGCCTAAGGTAAAGTAACTACGGCAGAGAAAGAACACCAAAGCGAATGGCAATGTCGAAATGGTATAGTATGCGATCTTATGCGCGACACGCGACCAAAAAAGAAAGGTAATCAAGTCCACGGGCTGGACCAAAAACTTTTTGATTTCGCCATCGCGAATCTTGGTCGCAATACTCGATGACAAGCCTGGCATCGATGAGAACGCGCGACCAACCATGGTTAGCAAATAGTAAGCCACCATGTCTTGAAACGAATAGCCGGACAAGCGTCCTGCGTTGGGATCTTCTGGATTGATCGATTGAAAGATGGCCCACCACAAAAAGATTTGGGTAATGATGGGCAGAAATCGCATTAGTGTGCCCAATACAAAATCACCGCGGTAAGCGAGGCGTTCGGACAATGCGATCCGCAAAATCATCCAGCGTGTCTTGAAGCCATCCGAAAGGTTCTGTGATCGAGAATCGCTCATGGCTTGCTCGCGACCGCATCGCTGCCTGCATTGCTGTCAACATTGTCGCCGGATACGTGCGTAAAAAGCTTCGCGATCGTTTCTTCGAGCGGAGGATCCTCGACCGCGATATCGTCGATTTGATAGTTGCTCAAGATCTCTGCCAGGGACTTCGAGACTTCGCTGCGCGGGCAACGAAAGGAGACTCGAGGCATCGCAACTTTCTCGAGTTGACCAAAGCGTTCAAGGCCGGCATCGGTCTGCCCCACAGCGAGCTGCAGCGTGATGATCTTGTCGCCCGAGAAGCTATCCACGATCCCGCTGAGTGACCCATCGTACTGAATCTGACCTTGCGCGATGACGACCACGCGTTGGCAGAGGGCGGCGATGTCCTTCATGTAGTGGCTGGTCAGCAAGATCGTGATGCCTCGCTCGGCTTGGTAGAATTTTAGGAACTGCTGAATGTTGTGCTGGGCAATGACGTCCAGGCCGATCGTTGGTTCGTCAAGAAACAGGACTTCAGGGCGATGAAGCAACGCTGCAATCAACTCCATTTTCATCCGTTCGCCGAGCGAAAGTTCGCGAACCGGTCGTCCGAGGAGTTCCCGAACCGTCAACAGACTGGTAAGTTCATCCAGGGTCTTTTGGAACTGGGCTGCTTCGATCTTGTAAATTTGCTGATGCAGTCGAAAGGACTCTTGGGCAGGCAAATCCCACCAGAGCTGATTTTTTTGTCCCATGACCAAAGCAAACCGTCGTCGGTAGTCTAGGCTGCGTTCCCAGGGAACGTACCCCATTACGGTTGCCGTGCCGCTGGTCGGGTAGATCACGCCCGAGAGCAGTTTCAGCGTTGTGGTTTTGCCGGCTCCATTGGGGCCCAAGAATGCGACGAACTCTCCCGGTTCAACTCGCAATGATATTTTCTTGACCGCGTCAACCTCTTTGTATTCGCGGTGCCAAAGTCCTCGCAGGGCCTCCCGAAGCCCCTCTTTCTTCTGGTAAACGCGATACGACTTGGCCAACTGATCGATTTGAATGATAGACATGTGCTCAGTATACCCAGGGATGACGTTTTGATGAACCCTGGCGCCATTCCCAGTCTCCTTGAAAAGCGTGGATGCAGGACGAGGCAATTTCGCTAGAATAAACAAGGTAGGCGAGCGGCAATCCAAACCCTAACTATCACAACACGAATCGGAGGCGTTTGTTGCTTTAGTCGTTTAACAGTCAGCCGTAGGCGTACTCAGTCCCTTTGACCGTACGCCTACGGCTAACTGTTAAACAAAATGCAGTTTCGCACCTAAGCGCCATTAACCAAACGCACCAAGGAAGAATCGAAATAATGAACGACGCCAGTGACCACGGTAGTGGAAATACCCACAAAAACTTCATCGAAATCGAAATCGAAAAGGACTTTGCTAGCAAGCAGGAACTCGCCGGCAAGACGGTTTATACCCGCTTCCCTCCAGAGCCGAACGGCTATTTGCACATCGGACACGCCAAAAGTATCTGCCTCAATTTCGGCTTGGCCAAAACCTACGGCGGGCACTGCAACCTTCGGTTCGACGATACGAATCCGACAAAGGAAAGTGAGGAGTACGTCAATTCGATTAAAACGGACGTCAATTGGCTCGGCTTCCAATGGGATAAGCTGCTGTACGCTTCCGATTATTTCGAACAACTTCACGACTGGGCCTGTCAACTGATTCGTGAGGGGATCGCCTTTGTATGTGACCTCAATGCGGATGAGATGCGCGAGCATCGAGGGACGTTGACGCAACCAGGTCGCAATAGCCCGTATCGCGATCGCTCTGTCGAAGAAAACCTTGACCTCTTCGCAAGAATGAAAAAGGGGGAATTCCCAGACGGAGCCAAAACGCTGCGGGCGAAGATCGATATGGCGTCGCCCAACCTCAATCTCCGCGATCCTGTTCTCTATCGCATCATGCACGCTCATCACCATCGAACCGGTGACGCTTGGTGCATTTACCCGATGTACGATTGGGCGCACGGCCAAAGCGATTCGATCGAGGGGATCACTCATTCGATCTGCACCCTCGAGTTCGAAGATCACCGACCGCTCTACGATTGGTTTTGCAAGACGCTTCGCATCTACCATCCGCGACAAATGGAGTTTGCTCGGATGAATTTAACTTACACCGTGATGAGCAAACGCAAACTGCTGCAGCTGGTCCAGGAGAATCATGTGTCTGGCTGGGACGACCCAAGAATGCCAACCATCAGCGGCTTAAGACGACGTGGTTATACCCCTGAAAGTCTCCGCATGTTCTGCGAACGCATCGGCGTCGCTCGCTTCAGCAGCACCATCGACGTCGTTGTCCTCGAGGGAAGCGTTCGCGATCACTTGAACACCATCGCCCCTCGATTCATGGCCGTGCTCGATCCGATCAAAGTTGTGCTTACCAACTATCCTGAGGGGCAAACCGAGTGGATGGATGCGGTCAACAACCCCGAGGACCCGAGCGGTGGCTCGCGGCAGATCCCGTTCACACGCGAACTGTACATCGAGCGAGAGGACTTCATGGAAACACCACCCTCGAAGTTCTTCCGGCTCAAGCCTGCAGGTGAAGTTCGATTGCGGTATGGCTATGTGATTCAGTGCAATGAAGTGATCAAGGACGCAGACGGAAACATCCTTGAACTGCGATGCACCTTCGATCCGACCACCAAGAGCGGTTCACCCACTGCCATCGAACGCAAAGTCAAAGGCACCATCCATTGGGTCTCGGCTAGCGAGTCGGCGGAGGTTGAAGTGCGATTGTACGATCGCTTGTTCCTGAGCGAAAATCCAGAAGATGCTCCCGCGGGCAAAACGTTCCTTGATAACATCAACCCAAATAGCATTCGGGTCGTGCGAGCCAAAGTCGAACCTGAAGTGGCCAAGCAGTTGCCTGGTGCCAAGGTTCAGTTCGAGCGAAACGGATACTTCTGCGCCGATGTCGTCGATTCAAAGCCTGGGGTTCCGGTCTACAACCGCATCGTATCTCTCAAGGACGCTTGGGCAAGGATAACGACGCGGGATAACAAGGCTTAGTTAGGGGATTATGTAGTAATTGCTTCCGTCGCACCCGGCAGGTGCGACCCACGGGGTTTGTTGGTGGGTCACTCTTGCCGAGAGTGACCATTGGGTGTGTAACCATGAACTTGGTCGAACAAGCAGGCGGTTTCATCAAGTACCTTGGCTAACTCGAATCGTGGTAGTGTTCTGCGATAGAATCGCGAATGCGATGGGATTCGAAAGCCTGGGGTGAGTTCGTTTTGCGAACGAAACCCCAGGTAAAACGAGTCAATTGATACAGAGCTCTGAAGGAGCGGCATTGACCGAGAATTATTTCTCAACCCAATGCAATGTTGATCATCAAGCCAAATAGCTTCAGTGGGAATGCCGTCGCTCCGCGACTCTTAGACCATCCGTTCAATACCTACCACGGATTTCATCCGTGGCTGTAAAATGCCACTGCTCCGCAGTTTAGTTCCGATCTACTCACCGTCTCAATTCGATTCCGCCGAACAGAGCACCGAGAACCAGCGACTCGGTGCGTAAATGGTACTTCTGTTGAACAAAATCCGTATGCGCCATCTGCCCAGCTGCTTGAGCGATGTCGGACTGAGCGAGAAGCTGCAACCCGCCGCGGAATGCGAACCATTTTTGTATCGGGACAGCAACACCGAGCTGCCCCTTGAAGAATATCGCCCCCGTTGTGCGACTCGTTTGAATGTCATCTGGAACATTGGAGGGACCACCAACTACCCTCTCCAGTCTTGTCGTCGCATTCCCGGTAAAGGCACCTGCGCCAATTTGAAAGAGGGACTCAAGCCTTGCTCGTTTCCATTCGATCGATGGTTGAATCGTAAACTGAGCCAACAGGCTATCGGAGTTTGTCGCGATTCGATGAGTGAATCCCGCCGGTAGCACTTGGTTTTCTAAAGTATCGTCCAAGTGAAGCCAACGCAGTCCAACGGCTGCTTGGTACGGTGAGTTGGCCAAAAACAAATTTCCCTCCACGGTCGCAAACGAGGTTTCGCGAACGCTACGAAATGGACTCGTTAGAAAACCAATGGACGGAGTTGTGTAAAGACGGTCTACAGCCAAAACGTTCGCATGATCGTTGCCATCGGCGAGCGCAAAGCCGAGACTGAGGCCATAGTCCTCCTCAGAACTTGGTCTCCATGAGAGCAGACTCTCGATTCCGGAGGTACCGGCGAATCCAAGTTGCGATGAGTTGATTCCGTTTGCAATGGGCTGATTCAAACGAGAGAAATCGCGAAAGAAAACCGAGTCTACGGCCACGGAGAGGGAATGCGATCGCGTCTTTCTGAATTTCGTTGTCGCTGGCTCTGGATGCTCAGTTAAGTTGTATTGAGACGATTCGGCGACGATGTCTACGGTTTGAGTCTCTTGCGGATCATAGGCATGCGGATCGTAAGAGGAGTAGTTCGGATCGTTCGCCCCAGTGCCCCAGTTATTGGTTCGGTTGGTGTCCAATTGGTTATTGAAGCTGCGACCTATTGCGACGCCGCCAAGTGCAGCGCTCCCAGCACCGGTGCCTGAAGTCAATTGCCTTTGGCGTTGCTCACGCTCTCGGCGAAGTCGATCTTCTTCGGCTCGTCGACGTCGAATTGCATCCGGATCATCTTGGGGCTTGCGAGGTTTCTTGGGAGGCTCCTCGAGCTTCTTTTCCGGTTCAGATACCTGAAATTGACCAAAACCCTGTGCCTTTTCGGCATCGGACAGTTTCGATAAGTCCGGTGGATCGCTCGCGTTGGAATGTTTTGCAACGCCAAAGATAGCAATATTAGTCCTCAATCAAGCGAAGCTTGTTTGAGGTTTCTTGACGATTTCATAAAAAAACCTGAAACCTCCTGGTGTTTTTGTGGTTTAACGTAGTAACAACACAAACGTTTTATCGCTAGCACGGAGGATTTCAGGTGAAGACC
>JANPHB010000103.1:0-3857 GCA_031424235.1 Pirellula sp. | reverse complement strand
ACAATTTCGGCTAAAAGTAGGTTATTCAAACTCGGGGCAAAAAACGCCGCACCAGTATTATTTTGGCCTACATTCCGAGCTCCAAATGGGCTCCCACTTCGGCCAACTAATTTCGTGTGCGGGTCACAATAAGCGAGTTGGGGGCGGAGACCATCCCTCGAAATGACAGAAGTAACAAAAGACCTTGGCATATGACTAAAACGATTGCAAGTGGATTCAGAATGACGAACGCTTGGTTGCAAACCAAGGGGCTTGAGCCTAAAAGCACTTTGAACATAGCTTGCTCTGCTACCATAAACTACGCTTCATCGAACGCTTAATCCTGTCTAGCGATGATGCTGAGAAGGAAGTCTTCGAGCGAATCAAAACTTCCACCTGCCGCTTTTGCAGCGAGCGGAGTTGGATGATCTCCAAGAACCAGCCAGTATACTGTTCCATCGTCAACCGAGTAAGCATATTGATTTCCGCTGGTGTCCTTTGCGAAAGAAAGCATGTTCAGCTCTATCATATCACCGCCCGGAACATAGTCTCGATTCTCTTTAATCAGGGAAACTAAGTCGTGGAAATAGGCGGTACATCCAGTTCCATAGGGTTCTGTCGGGATACAGTACTCAAGGTACTCAGCCAGGTCTTCTGGCAATGGTGAAGAAAGCTTCGAGAGTATGGGGGCGAGCAGCTCTATGTTGAGTTCGAATTGCGGCGCAATCCCGAACCCCACACAAATTTTTCCAATGAGTTCTCGCGTTCTTCCCATGGAGGCCAATCGTTCTTCGTCCTGCTTGGCGTAACTAGCAATTCTCCGGCTCAGCACCGGTAAACACATTCGTAATGTACCCCATCTGGTTGGTTTAATGGGCGGCCAAGCTACTTGGAAGTGAATGTTTGACTGGGAGCCGAGCAAGTACAGACGCTCCGGCGTGTCAAAGCGGAGCGAGTTGGGGCTATACAGACTCCTTTCCCCATTTGTCACTGACATTCTTTGGCAGTCGAGTCCTGATTCCGCTATGCTTCTGGCTCACCGACGTCGACAGCATTCCAATCAGGTTATCGACGAACAACTCTCGACGACCACCGAGATCAATGGCGTCCTGCGCCGCGAGAAAGGAGTTCACTGGCATCTCGGTGCGCACGTTTTAATTCGCAGGGACCAAGTTCGCCGTCACGGAATCGTACACAGCCTTCGCAGAGGCAAATGTATTGCCGGAGCAAACGAAGAGTCCGATCCGACTCCCTGCAGAAAACTCGGCTGGGTGAGACATGAGAGGCTGCCCCCAGACTTTGCCGTCAGTGGACGCGAACACGTCGATGACCTTTCCCGACCGAACGAGCCGCAGGTGGCTTGGCACCGCAATCTTGCCGAGCGATTTCGACTGGTTGTCGTCTTGGTCGCCGGTTTTGTCGCGCCAGCGGCAAACGAGATTGCCGGTCGCTTCGACCTGTATCAAGAAGTAGCGACCGCATTTTTCGTCCAGTGATTGGCGGATCATCAATCCCGAGGCCGTCGGTGGACGGCTGTCCGTGTGATAGGCGTTAGGCCCGCCAACGTTGCCGGATAGGCTTACCAGTCGCGCGGTTAATTCAATATCTCCAGTCGCGGGCCGGCTGACAAACACGCCTTGATCACGCACTCGCTTCCACCACGAGGTCATGGCATGACCGCAACCCATCAAGGTGAACTTATCTTCGGATACGTCAATCGAACCAGGGATTGCTGGAGTGTTGAGTTCGTTGAAGTCCCAACCGTCTGGTAGTGTCGTAGGTGTCACCGTCACCGGGCAGGTTTGGTTCACTTCACCTGCGGTCGCAATAAGGGTGCATTTCCCTAGCTTTTTCCCGACGACCATTGCCACCTGTTCGCCGATTTTCCTCACTTCGGCTACGGTGGGATCACTGCTCGCCCATGCAACCTCGCGCTCGTAGGAATTCAGAGGGACCAGGGTGGCATTCACCGTCCTGCGGCTGTTCGCAGAAAGAGAAAGCTCCGCCGCATCGAGTGTCACGGAGGCGACGGCGACTTCGGGCTGACAGTTTATGACTTCGTTTAGTTCGATCGTCGCGATCCGAACTCCTTCCTGCTCATTAATCGATGTCGCATCGAGCCGGTAGCGATTCCACTTGGCGGCGTTCGCCAACGCGAACTCTTGGCGTGAGATTCGTTCACTGAAAACCGGAGCTTCTTGCACGTCGAGTTCGGTCCAATTGGTGCCGTCGTTGGACCCAGAGAGTTTCAGAGACGCGGGCAAACGCTCGCGATCGGGGCAGACGACCGTGTACGAATTCGCGCAATACCTTCGACCGTCGATGTACCGGCACTGTATCCAGCTCAACTTGGCTTGGTCGAGCCAGATACTCCGTTCATCTGAATCGAATGCCTTCCCAGCGGCCATCGATGGTTCGGCTTCGCCGCTTGCGGTGATCCGGCACATTCCGGCATCGGCATAGTAGGCACTGTTGAATGTCAACTTCGTCGGTCGTCCTCGACCTGCTGTCTGGAGGTCTTCCAATGCCGTTTCAATTTGACTCTTAGGCGCTTTCATGACCAGATAGGCATGGCCACGATCCGTGTCCACGTTCCAGATGTTGATCCCGGTCTTGGGGGCGACCACATTTGTGCCCCCTTTCAATACCTCGAACCAAGGGGCTGGACCGCGAACCGCCACGAGTGTTGAAATGGGATCCCAACTCAACCGATCACTCGCGAACCCCACATCTGCTGAGTGCCGGAAAGCCATCGTCAATGGATTATGTTCGGGCATCTCGAACGTCACGCGACGACCAGAGTTCGTTGCCCCCCCTTCGCCGTTGAATAGGATCGGCGTCGGCCAGGTGGAACAGACGAGCGCGGCGGATGCCGGATCTTGCTTAAAGTTCCACTCGCCCTCTTTCAAGTTTCCTTGTGGCGGGTACATGCCGCCCATGATGTCGAGGCGTTTCACCTTCTTCGCCACGAGCGCGACCCCGTCCAACGGACTGACCTCGTCCGGCTGTGATAAAAGCAGGTTGACGATGTTGCGAAGCGGTCCGACCGCGAGGATCACAACGCTTGCGTCTGCTTGGTCCATCAGGATTCGGCGATAGGTGGCGACCGCATCGGGGTAGTCATTGCCGCTAATATGCTTGCATGGATATTGCTTGGCAATCTGGGCTGCGAACCCTTTGTGATCCATGAAGCCCTTATCCTTCAACGTAGCCACCGGGATACTAGGACGTCCGAACCAAATGTTAATCGCGTCGAGGCAAGGGGCAATTTCGTCAGTGGACGTACAACCAATGGTCGCCAGCAACTCCGCTTCGCCTCGCTGCACCGCACCGTGCAACATGAACAGCGCGGCGATGTCGTCGCAGTCGTAATCTACATCGGAGTCGAAAATAATCTTCACTGGCGAGTCAGCGGCCCGTCCCGGTGAGGCGAAAAAGCTCAACGCTACGGTTGCGACCAATAGTAAACGAAAAAGAAAGGTCATGTTCATGGCCGTTTCGTGTCAGTGTTTGGATGGATGGCGTCGGGATGCGTTTGTACTACGTGCCAGACGGTTTTCTGAATCGTCTCGGCCAGCGTGGGATCAATAGTTCCGTAGGCTGCAGTCGGCAATCCAACCGGCGACTGACTCAACAAAGTTGCAAAGTAAGTGCAGCCGACGAGGTACGAGCCCGCTTCGTTCAAGTGGATGCCGTCTTTGTAGAACTGATAAATGCTCGTGTAGCCCGGCACCTTTCCCGCCTTCATCTGCGTGTGGAGTTCATTCATCACATGGCCGACCGGCACGAGCAGCGGTGGCCTTTTCAAGAACGATGTTTCTTTGCGGACCTCAGCGAGAAGCTTATCAAAGTAGTCGCGAGTCTCGTTCGAATTGTCC
>JANPHB010000102.1:0-1517 GCA_031424235.1 Pirellula sp. | reverse complement strand
TAACCGCAACGCCAAACCAAGTTAGAAACCGAAAAAAGATGAAGCAGCCTAAAATAGAAAAATCAAACCAGCCCCGCTGGCTCGGTCACCGCTGCGCTGCAAAAATGGGGCTCCGACAAACAAGCGTTCGCTTGTTTAAGGCCTAGTCGTAGTCAATTTCCTAAACAGTCGAAGCGGAAACGAACAACCGATCAATGGCAACTTGAATGTGGATGGGGATTCAAGTATCTCTCCAATCGACGTTCTAGTGTTGATTAACTTTCTCAATAGCCGAAGTGGTGGCGAAGGTGAACGAGAGCTAACCGATTCCGCATTTGCTGCTCCGGCGGGTTGGTTTTACTCCGGAGAAGACTCAATTGAACCCGACAACTTCAAGCGACGATCAGTGTCGAAGCGTCTTTAGTCCGAGAGCGTCAGCACTCAACCACATCGCATCCAGCTATTCGCCGCAAGCACTGGTGGATTGACCACTGTCTTAGTCACCTCCCAGTTCGGGTAGACTTTTCGATGCCAACCGAGATGCAATTCAAGCCTAAGGAGGGCGTGTCATGGTTTGCTAGAAAATGACGGTTCGTCATTAGGCACGATAGCAGTCGCTCGCAGGCTGCAAAGGCAAAACCGTTGGCGCCCAAACGGATGACTCATCGCGGATAGCCAAGAAGATAAGGAATCACAATTGAGCCGGACTTGGACTCACCGATCTCCCACACAAATGAGTCACCTTCATTTAGCGAATTGGTCAGTTCAAATAACTCGTCTTCGTTGTACGTCCGGAGCACGGAGACCAATCCATCCCAAAACACGAACAGCGGTACAACTGGCAACAGATAGGTCAAAAACAGGCGACGCCATTTGAATGGACGTATTGCTGGGGAAAGCAACAAGACAGCCAGAGGGGAAAGTGCAAACTTAAAAAAGTGCGCGACATCGCGTTTTTGAGCTTCGAATACTGCTATTGGCTGTCTAGCGTCAACGGCATTCTGCAGAATGCGCCTCGCATCCTGAATCTTGAAATGATGAAACGATAGAAACTGAGTGCGCAGACCTAGTAGTCGATCCGGGATGTCGCGAGCGTCAATTGAGGCCGGTTCAAACGTCATGACGGAATTGCCATTGCTCACCAAGCGTTCTAGCGCTCTGTAATTAGGGTAGAAATCGGTGCATACAATCTGCAGCGACGGAAGCCTCTGAACGAGCAAATGTGCTAGTTTAGGCCAACCCCCTCCAGCGCCAGTGCCCATGTCGATGATTCTACAACAGTGGCTCTTGTTTACGCCCTTTTCTAGAATCGGGACAATGGACTCATGAAAATTGAATAGGTTGACCACATGGCTGAGGTAATCCGTCATGCAATCGCGAATTGTCGCTGGGAACCAGGCAGGGCAATCGCACGTTAGCAGCATGAATAACCTGCGAGTAGCTTCTCAATCGCAGAGTTATCCCAGCCACATCGCTTACGCTTGCCTCGAATTGCATCTTTAATCGTAGTGTCCTTTTGCAGAATGTTTAACGCCAAG
>JANPHB010000101.1:0-17809 GCA_031424235.1 Pirellula sp. | reverse complement strand
GGTTAGAACATTCCCAGTCGGATTGGTTCCTGCCGTGCCGTTAGCGGTTCCACCGGCTTCAACTGCCGTGGCCGTATCGAGAACCGCAACCGGGCCTTCGTTGGCGTTGGTGACGTTGACCGTGAGAGCCTTGCTGAAGGTAGCTCCCGCTGTGTCGGTGACTTGAACCGTAATACTGTGCGAGGTATTGGATTCGAAGTCGAGCAATGAACCGTTGGCGACGGTAACCTGGCCTGTGGCAGCGTTGATCGCGAAGCGGCCACCGGCGTTGTCGGTTAGGGCGTAGGTAAAGCCATCGCCCGAGTCGATGTCGGTGGTCGAAACGGTTCCCACGGCACTAGTATTCGCACTATTTTCAGCGATGGTCAACGTGCCTGTGATGTCCGTTGGTGTATCGTTGGCACCTTGGATGGTTACCGTGATTTGCGTAGTGCTAGTCAACCCAGCCGTATCACGCATCGTGTAGGTGAACACGTCGGTGATCGTATTGGCGGATGTTCGAAGGGCTTGTACCGTGGCGTTGTTGTTGTCAATCGTATAGGTATAAGCACCATTGGCGGCGATGGTGATCGAACCGAAGGAACCGGTAACGGCCGAACCCACGTTGAGGGCGGCTGACGCTTGGACACCAGCTAGGACACCGGTGACCGTTTTGGTATCGCCCGTATCGACATCCGTGTCGTTGGTCAGAACGTTACCCGTGGGGTTTGTTCCGGCAGTACCATTAGCGGTTCCACCCGCTTCAACCGCCGTCGCGTTATCTAACACGCTTACGGGCGCATCATTGACGCTGGTGACAGTAATCGATGCGATCTCCGTGGCTGTGCTAAATGCAGTCGTGCCGCCGTTACTGGCTGTCGTTACTTTGGATCCAAATGTTCCGGAGGTTTGATCCCAAGCTCGAAACGTGATATCGCCGGTACTACCGTTGTTTCCGTCCGGAATGAATCGCACTAAATCGGTCGCTCGCAAGAGCAAGGCCGACGTATTGGAGACGGTTCCCACTGCGGTCCAACTAGTTCCAGCATCGGTTGAGTATTGCCAAGTACCAGTGCCATTGGTTGTTCCCGTAATCGCGATTCCTTCGACAGCGCTTGAGTCGACATCCGTGATCCGATCGCCGCCCGCACTCGTAATGAGCGAAGCGACCGTGTTACCGCTATTAGTGGTTTGATCTTCTGTAATCGAAGTAAAGGTCATGTTACCAGTGTTATCCAATACCGGAGCGTCGTTCACACTGCTGACCGTAACAGTGACCGTATCCACGATGCTGCTGAACGCGCTGGTTCCGCCATTGACCGATGTATCACCGAAGCCACCTGCAGTTCCACTGCTTTGATCCCAAGCTCGAAATCCCAGATTGAGCGTACCGCCATTTTGCCCGTCAGGAGTGAAGCGGACCAAGTCGGTTGACCTCAGCAATAGCGCCGCGGTAGGACTTACCGCCACAGTATTCCAAGTCGTACCACCATCGAGGCTGTACGATACGGTTCCGCCCGTTCCGGCCATTGATGTAAATGCCAAGCCCTGCACGGCACCCGAATCCACGTCGCTCATCCGTCCATTCAGGACGCTCGATACAGCCACTGTCAGAGATGCACTATCTTCATTCAACGCCAGCGTAGGGGCATAGGGACTATAAGTTGGCGCATCGTTGACGGCAGCCACCGTAATCGATGCCACTTCCGTCGCAGTGCTGAAGGCCGTGGTTGTTCCATTAGTCGACGCGTCAACTTTGGTAGCGAACGTTCCTATTGTTTGGTCCCAAGCTCGGAAGGAGATGTCACCCGAGGTGGCGTTCTGACCATTGGGTACAAATCGCAATGAATCGGTGGCTCGCAAAAGAAGAGCCGATGTGTTGGAGACGGAACCAACGGCAGTCCAGATCGTCCCGCCGTCGGTCGAATACTGCCACGTTCCATTGCCATTGGTGGTCGCCGTGATCGCGATCCCTTCGACGGAACTCGCATCTTGATCGGTAATGCGATCACCGCCGGCGCTGAGAATGATGTTGGCGACAGTATTACCGGTGTTGGTGGTTTGATCTTCGGTAATAGTGGTTAAGGTCATGTTGCCGCTGTTATCGAGCACCGGAGCATCGTTGGTGTTCGTAACGTTAACAGTCATGACTTTACTGAAGGTCGCTCCAGCGGTGTCGGTGACTTGTACTGTGATGCTGTGAGTCGAGTTCGTTTCGAAGTCGAGCAAAGAACTGTTGGCGACGGTAACTTGACCGGTGGCAGCATTGATGGCGAAGCGACCACCGGCGTTGTTAGTCAGGGCGTACGTAAAGCCGTCACCCGAGTCGATATCGGTTGTCGCGACGGTTCCCACGGAACTCGCGTTTGCACTATTTTCAGCGATCGTCAGTGTACCGGTGATATCCGTCGGAGCATCGTTAGCACCTTGGATCGTGACTGTGATTTGCGTGGTGCTAGTCAACCCAGCCGTATCACGCATCGTGTAGGTGAACACGTCGTTGATCGTATTGGCGGATGTTCGCAGAGCTTGAACCGTGGCGTTGTTGTTGTCAACCGTATAGGTATAAGCACCATTGGCCGCGATGTTTATCGAACCGAAGGAACCGGTGACGGCGGAACCCACGTTGACGGCGGCTGAAGCCTGGACACCAGCTAGGACGCCGGTAACCGTCTTGGTATCACCCGCGTCGGGATCAGTATCATTGGTAAGTACATTGCCCGTTGGATCTGTGCCTGCTGTTCCATTAGCTAAACCGCCTGCTTCGACGGCCGTGGCATTGTCAGAAACGGCGATTGGGGAATCGTTGAGACCGGTCACGGTGATGTAAGCGGTCGCGGTGGCGAAGTTGCCGGTTCCGTCGCTTACTTGATACGTGAAACTGTCCGTAGCCGTTTGACCTATCGCCAGGTAGTTGAAGGCAGCGTTGGGATTGTACGTGAACGATCCTGTCGTGGTAAGTGTCAAAGAGGCTCCCGAAGGCAATGTAAAGGCAGACCCGACATTCGCTCCACTGCTATTGACTTGCGATACGGTCAGCGTGTTGGCTTCACCGTCGAGATCGTTACTCAAAACTCCCGATGCAGCGAGAATGCTGAGGCTGGAGTTTTGATTGGTCGAATAGCCGGTCCACTGCGGTCCAGCAGCTCCAGCTCCACCATTCACGAATGTGCCAATGTTTGAGTTGGCCGTTAAGTCGGCAGTGGTGGTGCCGGTGCCTTCGTTAAAGCGCCAATAACCGATTAGACCGCTTTCATTTCCAACCAGTGGAACTGTGATGTTGGCCTGGAGTTGGCCTTGCGTTCTCGCGACATTCCAGACGCGAACCTCATCAATGTCGCCGGCAAAGTATTGCCCAGCTGGGCTGTTGGATCTTCCACCGATACGAAGGTCATCGAGCGCGGCGTGTGCATCGCCGATTGCACCCGATCCGTAATAGTTATGAACGATGTTTCCATTGACGTACGAGCTAACCGAACCGTTGTTGTAAACGACGGAGATATGAGCCCATTGATTGAGTCCGAGAACATAACCGGTATCAACCCATGCCCATCCAGGATTCGTGTTGGCAACTGCCCAACGCAAATTTCCAGTTGAACTGATTCCAAATTGGTATTCGCCTTCCTTATTAAGAATGAGACTGGAAGAGGCCGGATACGCCGTTGGTCGAACCCACGCTTCCATCGTCACGAAGTTTGTCACCTCGAGCGCCGGATTGCTGCCCATGTTGACGTAGTCATCAATGCCATCGAACGTGAGTCCTGCGCGGTCTTCGACCGCGATGGGTGCGTCGGCGACGGCGGCGACAGAGACTTGTTGTTGAGAGATATTGCTGGTACCTCCGCTACCGTCAGTCACGGCAAAATCAATCGTTCGATTCGTTGTCGAGGGATTATCTGAAACATTGAAGTAGCTCACTTGACGCCCCACAACTTGTGCGATGGCGGGCGTGCTGTTGGCATTAAAGGTGATTACCAACGGCGTGGTTCCAGTACCACCGCTCATTGTGCCAACCTGCGTGCCGCTGAAAAAAACACCAGTCCCAACCACTGTCACAGATCCGCTAGGAACAATCATTAGCCGATCGTTGCTTGTTCCATTTGCCGAAATTGAGACGGTTAGTGCGCCTCCGTTGAAGTTCAGTGCATCAACGTCGGTAATCGATAGCAATGAATCGACAACTATGGGTAGAGCGTTTTCCGTATACGCTGTAGTACCGCCAGAGGTCGAGGTCACCGGTGCATCATTGGCTCCTTGGATGGTGACCGTGATTTGAGTCGTGCTAGTCAGGCCAGCCGTATCCCGCATAGTGTAGGTAAACACATCGGTAATCGTAGTGGCGGATGTTCGCAACGCCTGGACCGTGGCGTTGTTGTTATCAACGGTGTAGGTATAAGCACCATTGGCGGCGATGGTGATCGAACCGAAGGAACCGGTGACAGCGGAACCCACGTTGACGGCGGCGGACGCCTGGACACCAGCTAAGACACCGGTCACCGTCTTGGTATCACCCGCGTCGACATCGGTGTCATTGGTCAGAACGTTGCCGGTTGGGTTCGTACCCGCTGTCCCGTTAGCGGTTCCACCTGCTTCAACAGCCGTGGCCGTGTCGAGAACCGCGACGGGGCCTTCGTTGACGTTGGCCAACGAAATCGTAACTATTCGATCGAAAGTCAAACCACTTTGGTCAGTCGCTCGAATCGTAATTGATTGGTTTGGCCCCGTTTCAAAGTCGAGTAAACTACTATTTGCAACTGTGATTTGACCTGTGGAACTATTGATTGCAAATCGTCCGCCTCCGGAATTCTGTAAGCTATACGAAATCGTCGCACCTGCATCTGGGTCTACCCCAACCGATGTACCGACCACGGTACCGTTCGCTGCATTCTCGGTAACACGCAAGCCATTGGCCAACGTGAAGCGGAAGTAAACGTCGTTGATTCCATTGTTGTCCGACGCCCAAATCCATTGTGCTGTCGAGTTGGCGACCGGCGTACCAGAAAGGCTCCCACTCCACGGAGCGATTGTTGAATCGCCAAAGGTCGACGCGGAAATCCAGGATGAGTCATCGAAGCCTTGATTCATCCAATTCGTTTGCGAAGTTGTTGCAATTTTCCAGGTACCATCTGTATTTACTTGCACTCCATTCGCATACTGGATCGACGCAATCATGGCCGCAACACCTCCCGCGTCTTGACCTCGTATTGCGATGAGATCTCCCGGGTTTAGATTCATGGTATACGATTCAATAGTAGTCCAAGTACTATCCGTACCAACTTGTATGCCATTTACATATAGCGTATACACATTGTCGGCCGTGAGTGAGATGGTCGCCGATTGCGAAACATTGATTGCGGTAGGAGCTTCGTTAACGTTGGTGACGTTGACTGTCATCAACTTGCTAAAGACTGCACCAGCCGTATCGGTGACTTGAACCGTAATACTGTGCGAAGTATTCGTTTCGAAGTCCAAAAGGCTACCGTTGGCCACGGTAACTTGGCCTGTGGCTGCGTTGATGGCGAATCTGCCACCGGCGTTGTTGGTCAAGGCGTAGGTAAATCCATCGCCCGAATCGATATCGGTAGTAGCAACGGTTCCCACGGAACTAGCATTCGCACTATTTTCAGCGATGGTCAACGTACCTGTGATATCCGTCGGTGCGTCGTTGGCTCCTTGGATGGTTACCGTGATTTGCGTCGTGCTGTTTAGGCCAGCGGTATCCCGCATCGTGTAGGTAAAAACGTCGTTGATCGTATTGGCGGATGTTCGCAGGGCTTGGACCGTGGCGTTGTTGTTATCAACGGTATAGGTATATGCACCATTGGCAGCAATGTTAATCGAACCAAAGGAACCAGTGACAGCCGAACCAACGTTGACGGCGGCTGACGCTTGGACACCAGCTAGGACACCGGTGACCGTCTTGGTTTCACCCGCGTCGACATCGGTATCGTTGGTGAGAACGTTGCCCGTCGGATTGGTTCCAGCCGTACCATTGGCGGTTCCGCCTGCTTCGACCGCTGTGGCCGTATCGACTACGGCGACAGGAGCGTCATTCACTGCGGTCACGTTAAAAGTGATCATATTAGGAGTTTGATCCAAGTCAATGCCGCCATCGACTGTGCCGCCATTGTCCTGGACTTGGAACGTAAAAGTCGTATAAGCAGTTCCATTTGCATTGGTTGCTGGTGTGAATCTAAGCAAGCCGCTGTTGATATTGGCAACCGAGATGGTCTGCCCGGCCGTTACCGCGACACCATTATTAGTAAGAGCGCCAGCCACTGGCAACGCACTGATTTTAACGGCAGAGAGCGAGTTGACTATGGAGTTATTGGGATCTGTAAACCCAAAATCACTTGCAGCAAAAGTAAACGCCGTATCTTCCAATGTTGTTACGGTTTTGTCTGTTCCTGCCGGGGCATAGTTCAACGCAGTTTGTGATGCAAGCGCATAGAAGGTTCCGGGCGACGCCTGTGAGTTGTTCTCCGTTGCGATCCATCCTGCAGTTCTTGCCGCTGTTGATATGCGTGCCTCATCTACTTTGCCAGCAAAGTATCCGCTTCCGCCAGTATCTTGTGAGCCAATGGCACCAACTGCTGAAGCCGTCGACGGAAAAGCAGTTCCCGGCAGATTGATGGAACCGGATGTTGCCTGCGCGACTCCATTGACGTAGATCGTAACGGTGTCAGCATTGACATCGACAACCGTTGTCACGCGGTTCCAAGCACCCGCTACCAATGCATTCGTCGTTGTCGTGATACTAGAAGAAGTAGAGTCGTCAGACCTGACTATCAGATTCAAGTTTGCATTGACCACATTTAGGTCCAGCCGCGAAGTATCGGTAGCAGTTCCCGAATTGTTGATGCTCAGCGCCATCAAGTTTGCGGACGAGGAGACATTATTGGGATTGATCCACATGGTAAACGTCGCACCTGAAACACCACTGACGAAGTTGCGATTCGTACCTAAAGAAATGGTGTCATTCACGCCGTCGAAGCTAAATGCGTTTCCGATTCTCCCGCTAGTAGATGCAGCGCCGTTGACCGCGGAAGCATTCAAGCTATTGCTGGTGGAGTCGACAATCGTAGTTGCGGAGTCATTCAGGTGATACACGGCAGAAAACGAATTGCTCCAGACCGATGTCGCCGACTGTTGGTTCGTGGCGGAGCTATTCCCGTAATACATGTAAAGTACAGTATCGGCGGTTACAGAAAGCGTTGGAACTTTGACCCAAGCAGTCAGCCTGCCCGTTGCCGAAGTAAACACTTCGATCTCGTGCGACAACTTGGTTGATCCGTCAGAACTGGTGAACAAAATATCGTTGCCGCTTGCCAAAGCGCGAGCTGCAAGATCGGAGTCTGTCCCCAAATCGATTAGGACTGGGAAGCTGGATAAGTCCGCGCCGCCACTAACCATTGTGCGGTCAATTGTGATTGTTTTTCGGAACGCCCAACTCGAGTTGTACCAAGCGAGAGAGACGTCGGAGGATTCTAGCTGCTCCATATCTAGTGAGAAATGAAGACCGTGCGATAACTCCTCCTCCGAACCGCTAGAAGATGCCTCTAGAATCCAGTCACCTCCTTTTCCAGTTACGTTAATCGATGCGAAGACGTCGGCGCCAGTCAATTTGGCGACTTGGTCTAGCAATAGCTGTCCGTCGCTCCCTTGTGCAACGACGTTGCAACCGAAGAGTTCGATGTTTGCGCCACTTGCCAACACTTGACTCAATCGAATCCAGTCTTCACTCGTTTGGTCGAGCGTGGTGGTACAGATCCATTCGTTGCCGAGGGCAAAGCTCCCTGCTGCACCGTGTGCGAGTATTGCGATTGAGTCTATCTTAGTGTTAGTGCTCTCGGCCCAGTGGACAACTCCTGACAGAATGGTGTTCACTGAATCGAAGCGGCTGTCATAGACGAAGACCATGCCAGCGGAACTAGCAGCCCGTTCGAGTAGATTGCTATCTTGAAGTTGCGAGTCAATCAAGACGACGCTCGTAGCAATCAAGTCATTTGCTACAACAGCACCATTGAGTTGCGCGGTTGGTTTTGGGCCATCGGTGGCGAATTCACCTTCACTCGCGGTAGTTTGAGTGATTGCGTCGGTCGTCGCTGCTTGCTGTCCCATGCGGACAAAGTCCATTCCATTACCGCCCGTAATGGCTTCATTACCTTCGCCAAGTAGGGTAATTGTTTCTGACGGGGGCGGAACAGTTGAGGACAACTGTTCTACACTCCCTTCGGCAATGAATCGCTCTACGGACTCGATGAAGGGGCGTTGCAAATCTAGGTCGTTTTGGACCGAGCCGCTTTCCGTTTGCCGTTGCGCGGTGTCATTCAGTTGCCAGTCGATCGGATCGATGCGGAAATACTCGCCGGTCAACGCGTTGAATTTGAGATTAGGATCCGAAGATAGAACAGCCACGATAGCCGACGTTAATTCTGTCACATGGACATCGCTGAGAATCCCTGGCTGGATGCTTGCATCCGCGATGGCTGCAAATCTCAAATCCGTGGTTTCGCTGACGGCTACGAAGGTGAAGGTACGCGTTTGCCAATGCTCGACACCTGCGTTTTCGGATTGGCTGACATAAACAGCAACTTCCGCAGACTGACCACCAGCCTCGACATGCAGGCCACTGGTCTCAAACGGTTGCCGCCAGTTTCCTGACATGGCAAACGTAATCTGATAGGTTTGACCAGGCACCGTTGCAATCGACTGGACAATCGCCCCTACTTCATCGCCACCGACAAACTCAATCGACCGACCACCTGTTGGGGATGGCACGAAGTGTTCACCATTGAGGTCGATGACTCCCGATTCCACTCGCCACTCGCCCACCAACCCCCCATCGGTGTAGGCGGTGTAGCCAGGAAACAATGCTGGAGCGCTTGCCTCGGTAAACTGACCGTCGAGCACAATATTGCCCAAGTTAAGTTGACCAGGAACTTCGTTCTGATTGGCCGAATTCAGATAGGCTTCGTTGAGGAAGACATTGGAAGGCGATATCTTGCTGCTGGAAGCTGATACAACCGAATCATCAGCAGTGGCAATCGATTCGAGTCCGAGCAAATCGCTTTTTGGGGGCTCGGTTTCCGTTGTGCTGGCCGTTGTCGTCGGTATAGCTGCAACTGAAACCGAAGTGCTCTGGGTTTCGTTTAGGACACCTACAATTTGCAATGCAACTTCACTGGCAACTTCACTGGCCGACGAACCATTAATCGAAACGGAAGTGTTTACGTTGGAGTCCAAGGTTTCCAACCGGACGTCCGACGAATTCGGAGCGGAACCAGAGAACGATTGTATTGTCTGTACGAAGCCAAACTCAGTTCCGCCTGGAATCGTTGGCGTCGGTAAAATGGACACACCGGAAATACCCGAGCTACTGAAGTTCAGCACGTTCGTTGGTTCGTTGATCGCAGCCAAAACGTTCGTGCCGAGGCCTAAAGTAGCAAATTCGACCCCAATGATTTGACTCCCTTCGCTGCCTGTGGCGAATTGCAATGCGCTCGCAGTCAGGTTTGCGTTGTCAAGAATCAATAGCTTATCAGCCCCATTAAATCGAATATCGACAATATCCGTCAATACTGGCAATGCGTTTTCAAGATAAATAACCGTTGCCTCGGTTGGCAAGTCGAACAGAATGGTATCTAAGCCCGCGTTGGCATTGGCATCCAGAACCGCTTGGCGAAGTGAACCAGCTCCGCTGTCGTTGGTGTTCGTGACGGTGTAGGTCGCGAGCAAGCCGGCATAGGATTCTTGCAGGCTGAGGCCAAACGCGATTCGCGTTTGGATTCGTGACAGATCGGTCGGATTTGTCGGATCGGACGAATCAGACTGATCTTTTAAATCTTTTGGATCAGACAGATCAGACTGATTTGATTCATACTCCAGAACCCAATCGCCGCCTCGCAAAAGGTCGCCCGTCTTGTTGGTTGATGCGGCCACATCTGCGCCGGTTAGTCTAGCCACAGAATCCACTAGCGATTGCCCGTCCGTTCCAGCAGCTACATCGCAACCATAAATCAGAATGTCGCCGTCGTCCTTAAGAGCCATACCCCATTGTTGAAGATCAGCTAGGTGATCCTGAAGATTGGCCGACGAGAGCCACGAATTCCCAAGTTGGATCATGCCATCGCTGCCGTGTGAGACGACGTGGATGGCATCCAATCCATGAAACTGAGTCAACGCGTTATCAATCTGCGCAAAGCCGTCTTCGATCCCGTCCAAGACAACGACCGAAATGAATCTCCCCTGTGCAATCGCTTGAGCCTCAAGATCAGCAACCAGCAAATCGGAGTCGAGTAATCCTGCCTGAAGAAAAACAAGTTCGTGAGACCGATTCAGCTCGAACGTCTCATCCCCAGCCACTGTGACCAACGCAGCCAATTGTGTTGTCGCGTTTAAGCTCTCAACGGAGTATCGAGCAAGTAGGCCGTCGTAACTGCTCGCTAGATGGATATCCAATTCATCGAGCGTGTCTGCTTGGCCTAAATGGGAATCCAAGGACCATACATCCGTGTTTTCGACGCCCTGACTTTCCATGGCTCCATCAGCCGCGTGGATGGCGACGGCAGCAGAAACGGCTTCGAGGAGCGTTTCACCGCGATTTAGATCGGTGACACCACATCCGTAGACCTGAGTACTTCCGGCCTCATCAAGTCGCATTCCCAAATGATGCAAATTGACGTTTTCCTTCTCGCCACTACCGTAATAGACCCAGGCACCCCCCAATTGATCCGTTCCGTCAGTTCCGTGAACGACAAAATCGGAGGCGTCATGCGTTTCCAAAGTTGTAAGCAAGTGTTCAACTTGATCGAAACCGTCATCTAGTTGGGTTTCAATATCTGCAATGCCACCGAATGAACTCTGCGAATCAGCGATATCGTCGGCATCCGCGTCAACCAGGTCTGTATTGTCAGAATCGCCTTCAATACTTCGTGCAGACTTGATGGCTTCAGCGATCTTAAGCAGCGATTCGGAAGTCGAGCTAGCAGAAATCTCGAGCAGATACGAATCCCAATCCTCTTGGGCGATATGCGTTGGGCATTCGAATTCGCCGAGCGATTCTGGTGCCTGGCTTGCATCAAAAACGGGAAACGGGCTCGCGCTATAGAGAATCCGACTTTCAAGCTCGACGATGTCCGGCTTGTTCGGATCCTTGGGAGTCCGAAGATCGGTTAGTGCATAAATGATCGCATCGAACCGGTCTAACGCTTTGTTCAGCCAGACGGAGTCGCGAACTGCATGAATGCAGTAATTTACTGTTTTGAACAGCTTCAAGTCCATTTTAAACCACTAAGAAAACTTAGGTCGCAATTCCATGCATCGATTCGGAACCTCAGGCTCCGACGCCAAATCATGGAAACCTACCTGACAAATTGGGTTGCGTAAGCTAAAACGCCTCCATCCAATGCGAGCATGCGGGAGCCCGCAGCGGACTTTGTGGTTTGTACTGACTAAGGCCCCACTGACGGGTTTTTCTTTACTTCTTAGGAGCCGCTGCCGCTCGAGGACTGTCAATTTCCCCCCGAACGATTGCACTGAATTGCACGTTTTCCGCTTGAAAACATAGCGTCCCCGGAGCGGCTGGCGTTGAGTTAGCAAGTAGTGGAATCTCGTTAGAGTTCCTGCAGAGCATGGAACACCAGGAAGTTTTACAACTTCCGCTACGAGATCCAGGAAGTTTTACAACTTCCACTACAAGCTCCAGGAAGCTTTACAACTTCCACTACGAGCTCCAGGAAGATTTACAACTTCCGCTACAAGCTCCAGGGAGTTTTACAACTTCCACTACGAGGACGGGCTGATTGGCCGCCAAAGAGCCACCGAAACAGCAGTTCGATTTCTCTATCGCGTTGACCTCTCCAATTTGTTATGGTCCAGAAGCGGCAGGCGCGAGCTGTGGGTATTTTCACGAAAACAGTTGGCTTGTCCGCCAGGAGTGGAAACAATGGCACGATCAAGGAGGCGAACGAGTCGACGCACGACAACACAACGTGCCGCTGGACTTATTGCACTTGCGCTGCCCGCCCCAGTTCAACGTATTGCGGATACTCGACTTGGCTCATTGCTTATGCTGGTTGGCGCTCCGGTCGCGATCGTGTTTGGTCTTCTCAATATTACTTGGGTCAACGGATTCCCAACTTTTACTTTCAACCGCCACAAAGCCGTTGAACTCCGAAATGTTGCAAGTCAGCAAATAAACAATCTTGAAAACGAAGCCATCTCCCAAAATTGGGGGCAAACCACCGTCGATTTTCTGCATGCGGCTCAAGGACCTAACCACCAACATCAGATCCCGTTTCCATCCACTCAGCCCCAGACAACAAGCTCGGCCTACAATTCACAACAGACTACCTATCCAGCCCAGCCGTACGGCCAGCAGGCACAGTACCAACAGCAACAATATCCAGCTTCCAACCAGCAACAACAATATCCAGCGGCTTACTCACAGCAACAGTACCCCGCAAATTACCAACAACCTTATCAACAAGGCTATCAGCAACAGACTCCCCAAGCTCCGTACCAACAACCTTATGCTGCCCAGCAGTCTAGAACATCGCAACAAGCTTCACAGGCGTGGCAAAACGGGTACGCCCAGCAACAACAACAACAACCTTATCAAGCGAACACAGCGGCCTATGGCCAGGGACTGCAAGGCGGTTATACCCAGCAGCAATATAACTACCCGATGCCATCGAGCACCAACAATGGTCAAAACGCATATCCGGCACAAGGACAGTATGGTAGATACTAACTACGTTGGCTCTGGGCAATTTGCCGTTGGGCGTTAGCCAAATGGCACTCGCTTTGTTAGCGGAACGGCGCGAGCCGTCCGGTGAGTGGCCTGTAAATGACGCGAAACCGGCGGGCTGGCGCCCATCCGCTACAGAAACACATTCGAAAGAGAGTGTCGTTGGGCGTTAGCTGGTAAAACACATTGCCGAAGTTCTTAGACTGGTCTAGGTTGCCGGCAACGCTTCGCCGAAAAACCTCAGCCAATTTCCGTGAAAGAAGGCCTCAATATCTTGCAACGGATATCCTCGCCGTTGCATGATGGATACCATCGATTGCAGATCACGATATCGATTTAGATCGGCTGGCGTCTGTTCATAGCCGTACCCGCCATCCAAATCCGAGCCAAGTCCGACGTGCCGAATCGAACCGGAAAGCTGGCAGATATGATCGATTTGGTCAACTGCGCGTTCTAGCGTGGCGACAGGCTTGGTCTTGCCTCGGACCAACCCATCCTGCAGCATGATTACATCCAAAGCGACGCCCAATACGCCATCGCGTTCGATAACAAACTGGATCTGCTCATCGCTAAATTGCCGCTGCCAATTGCAAATAGCTCTTGCATTCTGATGGCTTGCATGGACGCGTCCCTGAAAGTGTTTCGCAACTTGCCAAAAGGAAACATCGGAAAGATGCGTCATGTCGATGGTAATCCCCAGCTCCTCACAATTCTTGAGCAGTTCAATCGCATCCAAGGAAAGTCCTACCTCACTGCGAGTTCCACCTCCATAGCGATTGGTTCCATAATGAGTTAGTCCGAGCGCACGCAGCCCAGCCTCATGAAACTCAAAGACGGTTTTCGGGGTCAAGAGAGGGTCAGCCCCTTCCATGGTCAAAATGAAGCCAAGTGGCGTCGTCTCCGGTTCCGCTTGATAGGCATCAAAATGAGACCTAAGCTCAGCTCGTGTCTTGATCGGTTTCAGATAGCCATCCGCCTCCATTGCCCGATAGTAAGCGAGATGCGCGTGGGCCATTCCATAGCAAGCGTGGGGACTCGTCCAGCCAAAGGAATGATTGATCTGCTGTTCTTGCCTCGCAAGCAACGTGGCCAAGCATACGGCCACCTTGGAAGACCGAAGTTCAGGGAAGCTCAAAACATTGGTTTGTCGCCCGAGATCGGTCATTTCCAGTGTGATCTCTTGGGCCCGGATGTCGTCCACACATTGACGAATATCGCGATTCCAATCGACTCCGTTTAAAGCAAGGTCTAAGTGCGCGTCGAAGATCAGCATGTTGGGTAAACCTGTAGAAGCCGGGGCTGACGCCCAACAGCACTCACTTTGTTAGCGGAACGGCGCAAGCCGTCCGGTGAATGCCGAATAAATGCCGCAAAACCGGAGGGCTCGCGCCCTGCCGCTACAAAAACTCAATCGAACGTGAGTACCTTCGTGCTAACGCCCAATGGCACTTTGTTCGAATTGAGCCGCGGGCGCCAGCCGCGACAACAGTATTTACCATGGAAACCATAACGCGGCTAGCGCCCGCGGCTCAGTAGATTGCCTGAACCAATCGAAAGTGATTGCTAAGCCTTTGCCCCAAGCAATTCTCTTCTGAGTTGCGTGAGCAATTCTGTCGCGTGCAAGATCTCTGCCTTTTGTCGCTCTCGATCTTGAGGGATCTCGCGTTCGATCGTCAATGGCCCGAGGTAGCCGATCTCCTTGAGCGTTGAGAGATAAGCACGCATGTCAACTTGTCCCTTTCCAAGCGGGACCTCGGCCCCCCAGGTGATCGTAGGCTGATCGCTCCAAGTAGCGTCTTTGCAGTGGACGCTACGAACATGCGAGCCGACTTGCTTGAGAGCCGGAATCGGTTCTCCCATACCATAAAGGATCATGTTGGCAGGATCAAAATTGATGAACAAGTTCGCGCGTTGTGTGTCGCCTATAAACTGCATCAACGCGTCCGCCGACTCCTGCCCCGTTTCTAGGTGAATGTTTTGTTCATTGTGCATTGCATGGTCGCACAGCTGCCGCGTTACCACAAGAATATCTTTGTACTCTTGCGAGTTCACGTCGTGTGGCACTACCCCCAAATGCAAACCAACGGCACTGCAACCAAGCAGTCTTGTGAAGTCCGAAATCTCCTTCATCTCTTTCAACCGGGCCGAACGCGTGGCGACCGGCAGGAGTCCAATCGTTTTTTCAACGGTTGGTATATCCGCATAACTTTCGCCGTCGAATCCACCGAAGACGCAGGTCAACTCGATACCATAACTATCGAGTTTCTTCAAAAACTGCTCTGCGGCCTCAGGTGTGCGGCCAGTGGCATGCGGAGTATGCAATTGGATCGACGGGATGTTGAGGTCGCGTGCGACCTCCAAATGAACACCAAGACCGGCGTCGATGCTTGTGAAAACACCCAATGACCAAGGAGGAAGGCTCATATGGAAAGACCTAGTTCGGCGGGAAATGCGACGATCGTCGCGGAAAGGAAATTTAGAAATCAAAAGGCGTAACGAAATGCCATCGCAAAGCAGCGACCAAATCAGCCACTGATCATTCGAGATCGAGCCATAGCATCCTCTGCCATCTGAATATAACGTTGATCTTGCGTGCCTGCCCAGGCTCGCTGGTACGTGACACTCAAAACGGTGAAATTTGTCGAATCATTCGGCTCAAGTTCACATGCTCGTTCAGCATGTTTTACCGCATCCTCATGTTTGCCGGTTTGTGTGTAAATTCGAGCCAGCATCATATGCGAAAGCACATGGCTATCGTCATCGGCCAAAATACCGGTTAGCATTGCGGTTGCTTCCTCAAGCTTACCCTGGTCTTTGAGCTTTTCGGCTTCGTTTAATCTTTGGATCGTCGTGGTCATTATCTTCAGCGATGGAGCAATATTGAGTGAACGGGTGAATTTCCAGAGAAATTCAACAGCAAGTTAGTACAAGCCAAGAATTGTAATCGAAGCCGAAGAAATGTGGAGCTACCTTGGACTAAAGCCAATTGGTACTTAATTTCGATTGTGTTTTTGTAGCGGAAGGGCGCGAGCCCTCCGGTGAATGACCAGGTAAATGCGGCAAAAACCGGACGCCTCGCGGCCTTGCTTGTTTAGTCGTTTAACAGTCAGCAGTAGGCGTACTGTCAAAGAAGCGAAGTACGCCTTCGGCTGACTGTTAAACGAAATGCATTTGCGCTAGAACGAAATCAACAGCACCTGGCGCCGTACCGATAACAAAGCGACAGACAACCGGCTAACGCCCTAGGAAGGTCTTTCTTGGAGGTGCAACGTTGGAAACACGCCCCAGAATCTCCCGCAAGAGCCGCTGCTCCAAATCCTTGTCATTTTCTTGGCGAATCCAACCAAGTGTGATGGGCTGCCCGACTAGCTTCGGATCCGATCGAACGACCGAACCGTCATGACGGGCGATTGCGGAACCTTCGGACGAATATTGCGAACGATCCACATCTTCGATCTCTTTGATGACTTCCACCCCGACCGAGAAGCCCTGGTTGTTTGGAACCACTCGCAAAATTGCGGTTCGTCGCATCGTCTGGAGGGTGCTTTGCCACCGCTGATATCCCTCCAAGGCGTCCTTGCGCCAGGGTTCCAAATAAGTCGCGGAAACCTCCGGATAGGTCTCCAGCAAACCAGCAAACCACTGCATTTCATCTCGCGTGGGACGCTGCTCGCTCTTAATCCGAAAGTAATCGTCCACGGTGTTAACGACTTGATTCCACAGGAACTCAGAGTCCTGCGTGTTCACATTGATCGGGTTGGCGAACTGCGTTTCCTGATTTAAGGATATCGAGGGAATCGAAAGCGTGGTTTTGGGAATAGAGCCTAGTTGACTGCAACCACAGAAAAAAACAGCGATGGCTGCCATGACGGTACGTGCAGCCCGCCATGCGTTCTCTTTACGAAGCCATCGGATCAAAACGCTGCAGGCCAAAATGGTTAGCATGGATTGAGGTTACGAAGCTGGCTTTGGATCGATATCACGAAGCGATCGGCCCAATCGCTTGCGACCAGGCGCTGCTGGAGCTTTTCTCTGCACAGGCTCTTCGATCCGCACATTTGCTTGCGTTGCAACCGGCTGCTTGGCAAACGAAAGCAAAGCTGGATTGAGAGTCCGATTTTCTTCTGGAGCACCAAGCGTATCGATCGCTTCGCTGACCCCTAACAAAACAGACTGCTTGACACCATCGCGAATCCAATTGAATAGTCCAAGTCCATTGCTCATTTTTTGCCCACTCCGATTGAAATCCGTAGTTTTGAACGATTTTTTGGACGTTATCATCTTGCGGAACCGACAGCCAGAGCAAAAAGCAGCACGAAGTATCCATTTTCTCCGTCTTTGCCGAAGTGATTCTGATAGCTTTAAGCAATTATCGAATCTCAAGGTGTGCGTTTGGCTGCGGCATCTCGGTTTTTCCGCCATCCAAATGAAACGACAGACGCTATGACTACTTCTACGGAAACCTACGCGACACCAAATTATGTGCTACTAAACGGCAAAACAAGAATCTCGCCAACGGTTTTGGCAATGCGTTCAGGCAGGACATGTAAGGCTCTTTACGGCTTCTCAAACAAAGCCCCCTACGACACATTTCGGGCTAGTAGCGAAACACCGCTGACTCCCTTTCCGCTAGTCAAAGTCTATCTTAAAACTTTGATTGAAACGGGCCCAGAGGATTTGCACCTGGTCATCCTCGACGCAACAGGACCCGGCGATGCTACTTTACACGCGGCAACCACCGAGTCCATCCTCGAATCTCACGTTAAACAGTCGGCTGTCGTTAACGCAGAATACGTTCTCACATTCGACAGCCAAGCCAACGGCTACCGAATCGAAGAGATTTAGCCGTTGATGTACCGGTTTTAAAAGGCTTTTATAAATATACCTAGCACGACGTGCAAGTTTTGAAGTTGCATGTTTTCTGTGCTTCCGGGCCAACGCAGGGCAATCGCACGTTAGCAGCATGAATAACCTGCGAGTAGCTTCTCAATCGCAGAGTTATCCCAGCCACATCGCTTACGCTTGCCTCGAATTGCATCTTTAATCGTAGTGTCCTTTTGCAGAATGTTTAACGCCAAG
>JANPHB010000100.1:0-71224 GCA_031424235.1 Pirellula sp. | reverse complement strand
CAACGCCAAACCAAGTTAGAAACCGAAAAAAGATGAAGCAGCCTAAAATAGAAAAATCAAACCAGCCCCGCTGGCTCGGTCACCGCTGCGCTGCAAAAATGGGGCTCCGACAAACAAGCGTTCGCTTGTTTAAGGGCTAGTTCCGGCACTCCTGCTAGATGACCCGCCAATTGTGGCGAACGCGTCTTCCGCAATTTTGGCGATTGATCCCGATGGAGTTGCAAAAGAATTGAATATCAGTCCTAATCAGCCGATCAGCAATTTAACGCGAGAAGAGATACAGAAGGTTATTGCAGTCCAGAGCGAAAAAGGCCCATCACCACAGGAGCAGTTAAAGCTCTACATGACGGACTATCATATTCACACCAAAGGTCAACGATTAGCAGCAATAGCATGGGTGACGGAACATCGCGATACTGAATGGTGGAAAGAATTAGCGATTGCCCTGGATGATTCTGATGCATCCTTCGAATTGGGCGTGCTTGCCAAGGTTTTGTATAAGGATACAGACGCAAAGGAACAGATTATAAAAGTTCTGGGTAGTGAGGACCGATACGCCGTTCGCGGGATGCTGTACTCACTCCGAACCTTTGGGGCCAATGTGAAATCGGAAGACTTGAGGTTTTGGCCAAGACACATTGTGTCTGTGCTTGAGAAATGTCCGGATCTAAATGAAACCGTAGCTAGAGCCCTAGCAGAATTCAAAGGTCCAGAAGCGAAGAAGGAGTCTAAACGACTATACCCCTTTCTGTTAACGGAGGATCCAAATCAAACTCGGATATTACGAGAACACCTTACCGCGATAGACGTTGAAACGGCAACTGCACTCGGCATTGCGATGACCAGACACGAATCAACAACGACTATGCTGCGAGACGAATCGACGGTCCTCACACAAGCACAATGGACAAAGGTTTTGGAGTTTCTGCGGGAATGATTGCTCAATCGAGCGAATAGGATGGGGTCCCATTTTCGAAAAGGATGGAGACAATTCACTTAGGCTGCGGATTGTTTTGTTTGAATGCTCTTGCTGAAAAGCTGACTCAACTTGGTACGTATAGCTAAGAGTAAAGCGATTGTCTCAATCGCTGGCGGGCACTTTAGGCCATTTTGGAAGAAACGGCCAAGAGGCGGATTTGCGTTGTCTAATTTGGATTAGCCAAGTCTCAGTTCAGAAACGATTGAGGACAATCGTTTTACACTTTGAGCAAGTCGACCGCTTCTTGGTAGCCTGCGGCTTGCTTGCCGTATTCGCTGGCTGTTACCCGGGCCAACGAGATCACGAATTCCCAGCGGTGTTCTGCGGCTGCTGCTTCGAACTCCTCTCGCACTGTTCGATAGTATTTCTCTGCATGCAACGCTCCGTCTTCGCTGACCGCGTACTTGAGCAAGCAATCGAAGGCCCCTCTCGGATCGTGACCGAGTTGCCCATACCTAGCAACGAGAGACGCGGATTGCGATTGGAGATTGTTTCTGATGGCATCGTCAAGCTGTTGCAACAATGCCACGGGCTCCTTTTCCGAAATTCTTTCGAGCGACTGACTCAGCGGCATCGCATCCCAATGCAGGAAATCTCCTCCGCGAGAGACGCGATCGTAAGCAACTTGGTACGCTCCCAAGATCAAGCACGCGACTCGGTTTTTTGCATCCGATTGCTTGGCTAGGTTCCGCCAAGCGTTGGCTGAATCGGTTGCGTGGACTCCAATCGAATCGCCGTGGACGCTGCCGATGGGCTTGCCGATTTGCTCTTCACGAGGTGATCGACCGCGATCTTTCAGTACGAGTTGATTGGCTGCCAAAGTAATGGCCCGACCAATTGCATCGGACTCGACGCCATCCGCTATCGCGGCGGCCGTGGCTTCGGCTGCTTGGCTGGCCGTCGACTTGAAAATCGTTTCCGAAAATTGGCGTATCCAAGCGCTGTCGACTTTTTTGTTCGACTTGTTTTCGCTTTCCAAATGGAACTGATCGTACAAACGGGGCAGGATGGTCGATGGGGATTCGTTGTCGGCTCCGTGCGACATTTGCCCTGCCTTGACGCAATAGCGAATGGACTGTCGCAGCATCGTGTGGGCATGTTCCATTCCTACGATACTGAGTAGGTCCCATGCTCGATAAGGCAACGCGACTCGATGGACTTCGGTCTCGTCTTCAACGCATACTAAAGCGTTGTTGAGAGCTAACGAAGTTGGGTCTGCTCCTTGAACCAGCGAAGCGAATAGCCTCTCCGCCTTAGCGACATCGCGATTTCGGACGGCTTCGCGGAGCGCTTCGGAGCTGACGATCCCATTGCTGCTTGCTGAGGAGACATCTTCGGCCGGGATTGAGCGCAGTACTTCCCGTTCGCGACCACCGAATTCTTGGATGCGATTGGTGTTGCGGTACAGCACCTTCAAGACCGGAAGAGCTTGACGTTCCGATGGAAGCTCGGAGGACATGCGAAAGGCCGGTGCGAGCGCCATCATGGTGTGAAACCCGATATAATCTTCACCGCCAAAAGTTCGGGCGTTGGCCAAAGCGGCAGCCGACACAAGCGACTTGAGCGGTAGCCCGGCCTGCAATCGGGTTACCAATTCTCGCATGAGTTTCGATGGTTCCGTTTCTTGCAATAGCACCACTAGCGGCTCGAGGGGACCGAAATTGAGCCGTGTCTCGGTCAGGTCGGTCGGGGCAGCAAATCCCATCTCGTCCATCAAGCTTGCGCCGACGCTCGCCGCCAGCATGCCATAGCCGACGTCACCAATAAATCTTCGACGTGTTTTTTGATTCTGAATTGTGTCGTGTTGCATCGTTGATCTCCCTCGCCTTGGAACTCGAACGTATCACCAATTCTTAACATAGCAGGCTTGCGATGTGGGTTGTAGCGCCGAAAATTTGAAAACAGTGGAAATTCGCTCACTATATCGCGACCCTTTTTCTTGCTACTCTAATGTCGTGTTCCAATCCATTGAACGGCGAATTACTTTCGATTGTGATTTTGTAGCGGCAGAGCGCCAGCCCGCCGGTTTCGCGGGATACTGGTCACTCGCCGGACGGCTTGCGGCTTGTTGAGTTAGTCGTTTAACGGTCAGCCGTAGGCGTACCGAATTCTTTGGGCCGTACGCCTACGGCTGACTGTTAAACGAAGTCCGGTCACCGGACGGCTTGCGCCGTTCCGCTAACAAAGTGAATGCCAATATTGCCATTTGGCTAACGCCCCACCGGCCAATTAACCGGTAAAATATACGGCGATGTGTCCAGGACTCGATTTAAGGCAGGGTAGGCTTCTCGTTGTATGTCGAAAATCATCGAAGTGAAAGTGAAGCCGAATTCGAAGCAGTCAAAAGTTGAGACCAACGAGGAAGGGACATTAGTCGCATTCGTTAAGGCTCAGCCGATCGACGGAAAAGCCAACGCGGAGCTAATCTCTCTGATCGCAAGTCACTTTGGGCTTCACAAGCGCCAAGTCTCGATCAAAACGGGAGCCTCGGGGCGAATGAAGAGAATTGAATTGGATATCGACTAATTTTCGCTCTGCGATTCAAGCTCAGCGAGTCGGGCTTTCAATTGTTGTTTTTCTTGCTCAATCGACAGTGGCTCGGTTGTCGAGTTGGCTGAGCCAATTTCGTTGCTACGCATACGGTTGGGAATGTCGCTCGACGTTGGATCAAAAGTTGCTGTGGCGATTGCAGAACCGGTCAATCCACCGAATATTCCCAATACCCCTGCTCCAACGATCATGGCAAAAAACTGTAAGATCCCTTCAAACGTTTGAAAGCCCCAACTGATTGGATCTTTGGCGTTATTGACATGTACTGGAAGCAACAGCCAAGGAATTAGAATCCCCAAGAGTACCCCAGCGATTGCACCTGCAAAGCCGCCCCGCAACGAACGGAATACGCTGGTTGCCTTGGTGTTGTTTGTTGGCTGCATCGGGATAGCGAACGGACTGAGGTTTAAGGGGGAACGTCGTTGCAAGTTTCGATTCATTTTACTCGATTCTCTCGGTGGTTGTTTCTCTAAATCTTAATGATTCAGGCAATAGCGATTCCGGGATCATGGGGTTTAGTTAAAATCGACATTCGCAAATGATGAACACATTGAAACAAATTGATTTGGATTTCAGATGAACTCGCTTACTGTGAACGAAAAGATTCAAGAGTGGTTGGACTCGTTGCCAAAAACGCTCCCGATCCGAGCGGTCGATTGCGGAGTGACATCGGCAGAAGGGAAGCGATTGTATGGCTTGATCGAGGACAGTGGATTGGCCTCGGATTCGTTGGTTGCGGCGATGCTTTGGCTGCGGGTTGGGATCATTGAGCCGGCTCATGAGATTGTTCAGGATGGAGCGACGCCGCTAGCGAGTTACTTGCATGGAGTGGTACATCGATTGGAAGGGGACTATTGGAATGCGAAGTATTGGTTTCGGAAGGTCCATGACAAGCGATTGTTGCAATCGATTTTTATTGCAGTGGTCCAGAGAATTGAGACGGAAGGGTTATTGGCTGTCGCGAAGAGTCTGAATTTTGTTCAGGGGAGTCAGTTTTTGCCTGCAGAATTTGTCACAGCGCACGAGCAGATGAACCAGCAAACCAAGACAGCGGAGGAGCAAAAGTTCGCGATGGAGAGCATAGCGTGGTTCGAATGGGAAAGTCTCTGGAAACTGGTTTGACTCGAATGCCACTTTGAGCGATGGCTGAAAACCAATTTAGCAGGACGCGCAAACTCGTGAATTGAACTTGTTCCCTGGCTCCGCCTAACGCCGTAAAGCATTTTGTAGCGAAACTCGTCAAGAGTTTCGGTCGTCTAGGCGATGCTACCGAAAGTCTTGACGACTTTCGCTACACAAAAGCCTGTCTTTCAAACCTGTTTTCACGGTGAAAAATGCTTCACTGCGTTGGGCGGAGCCTCGACAGCAGTGCGTACCAAGGCAGAGCGGCAGAGCCCTGGAACGAGAGTGAATCACTAGCTTGCGCGTCGTGCTAAGGTGATTGGCGCATGCGATCATCCTGACTATTCGGCCAGCCAGCAGTGGCCGAGAACGGCCGCGGTTGAGGCTGCTGTTTCTACGCGTTGAATGCGCTCGCCAAGGGACAGGATGCGAGCTCCTTGCTGCACTGCCTCGATCACTTCCGCGTCGGTGAAGCCACCTTCGGGGCCAATCAAAAAGAGCAGGCTCTGGTTCGGAGCGGCTAACGCGTTTGCGGCATGAATGCTGAACGCGGACTGGCCGTCGATCTCGGGATGCAAAATCCAAATCTGGATAGGTGCGGAGGTATCCTGCGGAGCGAGTGAGTTCGCATAGTCTTTGATGTTACTGACGCGCAGGGTCGGGCGAACCGACATGAGGCGATTGCGACCACATTGTTTGCATGCTTCTTCTACATAACGGACGAGACGCTCCGAGTTGGCATCATTCACGACGGCCACGGATCGTGCCGTTTCGAGTGGGATCAGTGTGTCGACTCCGAGCTCGACGAGCTTTTCGATCGTATTGCGTTGCCGATCCCCCTTGGGCATGGCGATGGCAAAATGCAACCGACCTGAGTGATCTCTGGGGGCAAAAACAAAGGAGCTGATCGTGGCCGTGACCGATCGCTTGTCGAGCGAAAGAATTGTCGCCATGGCTTCATTGCCAATGCCATCGAAAAGGACGATGGAGTCTCCTTGGGAGCAGCGGAGGACACGACTGGCGTGGTGAGCTTCATCGGCAGGCAATTCGACGGAGCCTTGGTTTGGAAGCTGTGGGACTAAGAATCTAGGGATGGACATCGGACTAGGGTCAAAACGAGCCGCGGACGCATTCCGCTTGAACTGATTTAGAAAGGAAAAAACACAATGCAAATCGTGTGCAAACGAATTCGGCCGAGTTCCTCGCTTATGCGTCGGGTTTCCAAAGCTATTTCGCCATTTGCACAAGTCGGGTACGATCGAGCAGGATTTTCGCTTGACCTCATGTCGTAAACGATACACTCACTCCAACGATGCCACAAACCGACAAGCCAAATTACTTGGGTGTGTTCGTCACCTTTGCCCGGAACAGCCTCATTCGGGACATGACCTTTCGCAGCAACTTTTTGCTCGATTGTGTCTCCAGTCTTTCGTGGCTGCTCATGAATTTAGGGTTTTATTTGATTGTCTTTCACTACGTCAAATCGATTGGAGTGGCGACTGGTTGGGGGCAAAATGAGTTTTACGTATTTCTCGCAACGACGTGGCTGATCAATTCACTTGTGCAAGCATTCTTGATGCCCAACGCGCAGGAGTTTAGCGAACTGATCCGTACGGGCGGTTTAGATTTCGCGTTGCTCAAGCCGATCGACACTCAGTTTTTGATCTCGTTTCGCAAAGTCGAATGGTCCTCTCTCAGCAATTTCTTTCTCGGCCTAATCATTTTGGCTTATGCGGTGTTCCAATTGAGCTATCGCACCGATCCGGCTTGGAGCATCGGTCCTGGGATCATCCTTTTGTATTTTGCTTATATTGCTTGCGGGATTGTGTTGCTTTATTGTTTGATGATCTGTTTGGCGGCGACCAGTATTTGGTTGGGGCGAAATCAGAGCCTTTATGACTTCTGGTTTTACATCACCAACTTCTCACGGTATCCGATGGACATTTACGAAGCGGGCTGGGGGATTCCGCTTTGGTATGGCTTTACGTTCGCGTTACCAGTCCTTGTCGTGGTCAATGTGCCGGCGCGAATTATGGCACAGCCGCTTGTACCCAAACAGCCATGGGAATGGGGCTTGATGGTTTTCACCCCCATTGCGACTGTCGTTTGGCTCATTTTTAGTCGATGGGTTTTTCAGCGGGCGTTAAAGAGCTACACGAGCGCCAGCAGCTAGGGTACCCGCATAGACTTCCAGCCGCGGGACGTTATCTTGTAGAAGTTTCGACGCAAACCATCCCAAGCGAACATCCAAGATAGACATCCAATATGCCAAAACTCTTTGTGAGCGAAATCCAACCGCAAATGCAGGTCGACTCTGCTTTCCGAATTGCGGACCGACAATTGAGGGCAAATCGGCAGGGGAATTTGTATTTGCTGATGCAATTGCAAGATCGCACTGGAATCATCTCTGGCATGCGATGGAATGCGGATGAGAAATTGGCGGAGCGATTCGTCAAGGGTTCTTACGTCCAAGTGCAAGGTGCATCGCAGCTTCACAATGGAATTCTGCAGTTGATCGTCAATCAGATCAACTTGGTTGATGAGAAGGCATTGGATCCTGCGGATTTTGATTCAGGGAATCGTGTCGATGTCGAGCTGCTCTGGACCAAACTTGGTGAACTCATTGCGACGATTTCGAACGAAACCGTTCGCAAGATTGCCGAAAGTTTTTACAACGACCAAGCGATCGCAAAATCATTTTGTCTTGCACCGGCAGGAATTAAAACTCACCATGCGTACCCAGGGGGACTGCTGGAGCATGTTGTATCGTTGATGGGTTTGGCGGATCGCATTTCGTCGCATTACTCCGTGCTCAATCGCGATCTCATGTTGGCTGGCGCGATGTTGCATGACATTGGCAAGTTGGAGGAGTTGCTGTTTGAAGGCGAATTGAGCTACAGCGATGCTGGCCAGTTATTAGGGCACCTTGTACAAGGTGTTCAGATGTTGGACGCAAAGGTTCGTGAAGTGAGTGTCGCTGGGTTTGTGGTCGATCAAGCGCTCGTGTTGCGTCTACAACATATTATTGTGAGCCATCACGGATACTTGGAGCATGGTAGCCCGAAGGTGCCGATGACGGTTGAGGCTCTGGCGTTTCATTATCTCGACGAAATGGATGCGAAGTTGAACGCGGCCTTGGCGCTCGTCGAGAGCGATCGGACTCGGGACGCTTGGACTACCTACAATCCGACGCTTGGGCGAAAAATCCTGAAGCCTTAAGCTTATAGACGAAGAAGCCGAGTACGCTTCTGTGGAATTCGTTTAACAGTCAGCCGTAGGCGTACTTCGAACGGTTCCAGTACGCCTACGGCTGACCGTTAAACGACTGGTACGCCTTCGGCTGACCGTTAAACGATTCGATCAATCGCTTAAGCTATGGGTTTGCCCCGAGCATTTGCAGTCCCGCTCGGGCAGGTTCCCAGTCTGGGTAAATCCGAGCCGCCTCGCTGTAGCATTCGCGTGCTGCTAAGTCTCGGCCTAAATGCCATAAGCATTGGCCCAACGCCACGCAGGCTTGGTAGGAAAAAGGATCGATCGACAAGGTTCGTTTGCAGTCTTCGGCCGCTTGCTCGATATCACCGTCGCTGAATCGAACCCAGGCTCGCAACATGTAAACATCGGACCGCGATTCAACTTCGTCTACCAAATGACTAGCCAGTTCGGTAGCGGACTTGAATAGACCGTCGGCTAAGAGCTGTTCGACTCTGGCGACCGTCTGTCGCTGCCATGGGCTCTGACTACGCTGGGCGATCGCCCGGCGGGCCTCGTCTGCACAGGTCCTGACCATCCTGGCAGAGTCTCGCAATAACATACCCAAGGGGCAGGAATGGGACTCGTCCCCAAGATAACTTAGTGCCCAAGCAGCAGCGCGGCGCACGTCATCTTGCTGAGATGCCAGCATTCGTTTGAGTGTATGCGGGGCGTACTGTTCGCGAACGAGCGTTATCCATTTCGACGAATCACCACCCTGCGCACCGACTTCGGTTTCGCAGTCTGCTAGGTAATTTTCGAAGTATTGGAGGAGCTTGGCCATGTGGGCTCAACGATGTTGAGACGGAGGGGGAAAAAGTAATGTATACTGAAATGACTCGTCCGCTTGAGTTGGACTCGGAATGAAAGGAACCTACTCAATGAACTCATCTCGTCTCACTTTACTTACTCCGGACTCACTTCGCAATCAGTTGATTTGCCAAGAATACAAACTTGCAAAAGCAGATTGTTCACACTTGACAATGAACCGTTCGGTAACTCTTGCTCTGTTCGCATTGTTTGTCTTTGCATCGATTCCAATGCAAGCATTCAGTCAAAACGAGTCGAATCATCCATGCTTGAGCGCGTCCGCGATTCAGATACAGCAAGTGCTTCAGGCTCCTTGCGAGCAATCGTTTGAGAGTCAATCGCTTGAGCTGATGCTGGACAACATCGCAGCTGCTTACAGTGTTCCAATTTGGTGCGATCGGCGCATTGCTCGCGATACGGCGATCAGTATGGATCGACGGGATGAAACGTTGGAAAGTTTCTTGAATCGAGCAGTCGATAAGGTGGATGCTGTTTTGATACCTCTCGATGGTGTCATCATGGTTGTGCCATCTGCAAAACGCGATGAAATTGAGGCGAATTATTGGCGGCTGGCGGTTTCTCCGTCCGCAAAGAAGATGCGGTCTGCGGGTGCGAAACCCTTTGGCTGGCCAGATGGTTCCGTCGCCTTAAGTGTCATTCAAGACTTTTCGACGCGATGCGCTCCCGATGCCAACTTGGAATTCAAGATAGAGCATGATATTTGGAGGGGATTTGAGTTTCGAAAGACGACCTCCGCCGCGGCGATCAGCGCTTGTTTGTTGAGCGGGTTCGATTTGTGTCTTGCAGATCGAGAAGGTGTTCTTGCGGTTACGCCGATCCAACCAGTCGATCCAAACGTGGCTTGGACTTATTCGAGCGAAGAGATCGAAAAGAAGATTGGGTCTGTAGCTTGGAAGGAGTGGCGAGCACAATGGCCGAGCGCTTCGATCTCGAAGTCAGCCAAGCCTGCCGGTTGGCGGGTGACGGCTACGGTCGCGGCGCATTGGGATTTGATTCGCCCATTGATTCCGAAAAAGAAGTGGGAAAAACCGAAATTAGAGCAAAAGGGGTTTACGGCCACGATGGAGGGGGAGCTAGATTATGTGATTCGTTCGCTCGCGGCAGGGGCGAAGCTCGAATTTTTTCCGCTACCACTTTCTGCGAACCACAAATCGAAGCCGATAAAGATGCAACTAAACAATTCGCCGGTAGACGACATCTTGAAAGAGATTACCAAGCAATCGGGCGTCCAGTTCAAGCGGCAGGGCAACCGCGTTGAGATCCTGCCATGAGCGTAGCGAAAGTCGTCAAGACTTTCGGTTGCATCGCCCAAACGACCGAAACTCTTGACGAGTTTCGCTACGAAATGCTTCACGCCGTTGCCCAAGTTTCGAGTCGCAATCTCATTCATTATCAAACTTGTCATTGAGCTGTTGGTGGATTGCCTCGATGGCTCGTTTGAGTTGATGCCATTGGACGAAGGCCATGTGTGTGTCCATGACTTCGCAGTCGTCGCGGTTGAAGCCCCGTTCGCTGATTCGAATGGAGTCGTCTAGAGCAAACATGCCGACGTCGGCATTATCCTCACCGTCGTAAATGGCCTCGTCGCTTATCGGTGCGAGTTGGTTCATGACCCGGTTCACAATCCAGACAGCTGCACATTCCGAATCATAGCAATCCACAACGCCACGAATTGAACCACTTTGAACATAGAATTTGGCCATTTTACTACCCTTGTTGAACGGCGAATTGGACGGTCACAAAAGTCGGCAGCCAATTCGCAAGCCTGATATCGTATCGAGGGGTGCTGTGGCTGAGACATTCGTTTTATCGCCGATGCGTTTGACACGACCGGTCACGCTGAACCTGTTTTTTGGCTAGTAGGGGGAATATTTCTGGGAAAAGCGGAGTTCCTTTGACTAGAAATTGGTTCGATTCTTGAGTTTGACTGCCCCTTGCCTCTATACTAGTACTGAACAAAATTCAATCGGATCGATCTAACCATGGTAGGCAGTTTTTGCGGAACGGCAAGAACTGGGGGAGTCGCGATATTGAATTTTAGATCAAGTCACATTGGTTGCCTAAAGGAGTCCGATTCCATAATGAGCATTTCCGAGACGAAGAACCGTATCGCAATTCCCTCTTCGCTGGTCGCGCAGCTGTCCGAGTTTCGGAAGCGTGTTTGGACGATCAAGATGCTTGAGGCGACCTGCATCGCCTTGTTCTCGATCTTTTTCGGAGTCCTCTGTGTCTTTGCATTGGATCGACTGTTTGATTCGCCCGCATGGATTCGAGCGACCGTGTTGCTTTGTGCAACGGTCGGCGTTGCATCGATTCCGTTTTGGTTCCAACGATGGGTAGTTCGTGTTCGATCCGCCGAGTCCGTGGCCAAGTTGTTGGGCAAACGGTTGCCTGCGGTTGGCGATGCATTGTTGGGGGCCATCGAATTGTCGAACAGCGATTCCGAACAGAAACGGTCGCCCGCTCTTTGCAAAGCTGCTTTGAATCAAGTTGCTCAGGATTCCGCCAAACGAAACTTCCTAACAGCCACGCCTGCCTCTCGCCATCTTGCCTGGGGTTCGCTCGCGGCAACAGGCTTGGCGCTCGTCGCGGTTTTGTGGATCCTTTTCCCTGCAGCTATCTCCAATGCTTGGGCACGATTTGCGGCGCCGCTTGGCGATATCCAACGTTACACCTTTGCAGCGATTGAGCCACTACCGAAAAAAGTGATCGTACCGCATGGCGAGGCTTTTCCTATTTCGGTCAAGCTGGCATCTGGTTCCGAATGGAGCCCTGCTAAAGCAAAAGCGAATATCGGCGGTCAGGCCGAACTTGAAACAACTTTGCAGGATCGTGAGTATGCTTTCGAATTGCCACCTCAAATTGAATCGGGAACACTGTCTCTTTCGATTGGTGATGCGACTCCCAGTGTTCAAATTGAGCCCAAGCTGCGGCCTGAGCTGGAACGTATTCAAGCTTCCATTGAGTTACCCAAGTACTTGCAGCGTGAACAGTTGCTTTCCAAGGACGTTCGTGGCGGTGGTCTCTCCGTCGTTTTGGGCTCTAGCGTCGCGTTCGACGCAACGGCATCGCGTGCCTTGGTGTCGGCCAAGTTTAACGGAAGCGAAATTGGCGTCGAGGATCAGTCGTTTCGTCCCAAGAGCGAAGTCATGGACGAATCCCGCAAGGTGGAATTTGACTGGACGGATACTTATGGCTTAACCTCAAAGTCACCCTTCTCCGTCAATGTTACTGTTCGCAATGACGAATCCCCGGCCGTCTTTTCAGATGGCTTGCCCCGATCGCGCGTCGTGTTGGATTCGGAGCAGCTTCAGTTTACTGTCCGCTCGGTGGACGACTTCGGCGTCAAGCATATCGGTATGGAATGGCGGACCGCCGAAGGATTCAAGGGGACAGCTCCTATTCAAGGTGAGCTTATGCTTTCGGCCGGGAGTCCAAATGCTGAGACATTGGATGCGATGGCAACCTTTCAAGCGACCACTCTCAAGATACCAGCCCAGCCTCTCGAGCTTCGAATGTTTGTTGAGGACTATTTACCTGAGCGAGGTCGCGTCTATTCGACACCTCACTTGTTGTATGTATTGACACCAAGCGACCACGCAATCTGGGTTCTAGAGCAATTGAGCAAGTGGCAACGCGAATCGTTGGAAGTTCGCGATCGCGAGTTGCAACTGCTCGACACGAACAAAAAAATTCGTGACCTGTCAGAAAATGATCTCAATAAGGAAGAAACGAAGCGCAAGATTGAGCAACAAGCGTCTGCGGAACAAGCCAACGGTCGCCGGCTAAAGAACTTGACTGGCCGCGGCGAAGAATTGCTTCGACAAGCAGCTCGAAATTCCGAGATCGGAGTTGGCCACTTGGAAAAGTGGGCTGAGATGCATCAAATCCTCAAGGACATCGCTGCCAACCGTATGCCTTCCGTCGCTGACCTATTGAAGCAGGCGAAAGACGAGAAGAAGATCGCGAAATCGGCAGGGCAAAAGTCCAAGTCAGGGCCGATGGTGGGTCAAAGCAAAGATTCAGCCAGCAATCCTGCCGGTCCGCCCAAGGAAGATCCAAAGCCGGCTCAACCTCAAAACCCATCCATCGCTGACCGCGAGTCTTCGCAACAGCCAGCCATTCCAGCCGATGATCCAAACCAGGCGGCTAAAAAAGCTGGCGGTCCATCGCCATTGCGATTGCCTAACACCACGGTCATGGGCAAACCGCAGCCAAAGAAACCAGGCGAAGAAGAAGAAGAAGAAGAAGAGGCACCTGCCGAGGAAAACAAAGTCGAAGAAGCGGTCCGCAAGCAAGAGGAGTTGCTGGCTGAATTCGACAAAGTTGCTGAAGAGCTCAATAACCTGATGGCTAATCTTGAAGGGAGCACGCTTGTGAAACGTCTCAAGGCGGCTTCTCGAGAACAAATGCAAATCGCGGATGCGACGTCGAGTGAAGTTGACGATGCGTTTGGTTCTAGCTTGAAGAAACTCAAGAATGAGCAACAAGTTCGAATCAAGCAGTTAAAGACCAGAGAGGAAGCCGCGTTCAACAACGTCGGCTTGATTATCGATGATTTAGAGGCCTTCCATGAACGTCGACCTCTGGTCAAATTCCAAAGTGTTCTCGAGGAAATGAAAAAGGAAGACGTGCTTGGAGGAATTCGGGTGCTCTCGAACCGAGTCCTTGAGTCGCAAGGAATCGCCATTGCAGAAGCCGAATACTGGTCGGATACGATGGATCGTTGGGCAGAAGACTTGGTCGATCCAGCGTGCAAAGGCGAGTGCAAAGGAAGCAAGTCCAAAAGCTCCCTTCCACCTTCGATCATTCTTGAAGTCATGAAGATTCTTGAGGAAGAAATCAATCTTCGAGAAAGAACGCGAGTTGCCGAGCAAGCCAAGCCTGTGTCAGAGAACGACAAGTATTTGGACATGGTCGATGAGCTGGCGACGACTCAGATTAGTCTTCAAGAGCGAATTGTAGCTGTTCGCATTAAGATTGAGGAATTGCCAGATGCTCAAGAAGAGTTTGGTAAGGAACTTGCATTGATGAATGAAGTGGACCGAGCGATGGTCGATGCCGCAGAAATTCTGGATCGGCCGGACACATCCAAGCTTGCGATTGCAGCTGAGACCGAAGTGATTGAGTTGTTGCTCAAGAGCAAGCGGATCAATCCTAAGAGCGGTGGCGGTGGCGGTTCGGATCCAGGTGGAGGAGGTGGTGGCGAAACCCAAGACGCAGCTATTGCATTGCTGGGTGCTGGGATCAACGAAAAGGAAGTACGCGAGGACCATGGAGTGCAGCAATCGACTGGGACGTCTGGTTCCTCGTTTCCTGAAGAGTATCGCCAAGGGCTTGACGAATACTTTCAAAGACTTGAGCGCAAGGCCCTGCCGTGAAATTTGCCCGTCGCCCATTGGCCCATCGAACAAGACTCAGATACGTAGTGGGTGTGATTCTTGTGATCGTGGGCTCGAACGATCTCTTTGCGCAAAAGCAAGAGAAGTTGGAGCCCGTTGTGGTGGATATTGGCCTTGCAGACGATGTCGCTGTTCCCGAGATGGGGCTAGTGTTACGCGGAGTTAATGTTCAGCAAGTCAATTCAAAGCCGCAGTTGCTTAAGCAAATGCGAGGGCTAATCCAAAACGAACTCACCATTATTGGCGATATCTGTGGCTTGGAACTCAAACAGCAGCAGGCATTAGCTGATCTGGCTGAATCGGAGTGGAAACCAAAGACAAACGCGTCCATCGTAAAACGAACGCAAGAGCATGTGTATGGAACGATTGATCTAGATGGCTTGGCGGAGCGAATTGTTCGACTTTGGCTAGAATCCGTGGCGACGAAGGAGCAGCTTGAGAAGTACGACTTGGAACTTGCGGACCGAATGAAATGGCGGCAGAAGGCGGTCATCAGCAAAGTTTTAGACTCGCTTCAGGCAAAACTGAACCTGAGCGGTGTCCAGATGGATCAAATTGAAGTCATTCTCAACGAAAAGTGGAAGGACCGTTGGTATCGCTCGTTGGAAGCAACCTTTGACAACGCGTCGCTTTTGCCGGAGATTCGTCCAAGTTGGATAACGCCTGTCCTTTCGGAGTCGCAACGGGCTGCATTGTCCACCCGAGACCAACAACAGCGTTTTGGGGCACAACAAGCCTCCGCCGATTCCCCTTCGTTAGCACTGGAGGAAAGATTTCGTGTGGGAACCGCAGTGAGTGCGGATTCTTTTGAGGTCGCCGCGAAAGACAATTCCAAACCGGCTGATCAAGAAATCGAAAAACCCAAAGCTGATACAGAAAGGTCTTTCGATGAAAAGAAACCGTGATGGATCGGTCGCGAAACGCCTGATTCGTTTTCTACTTTCGATAAGTTTGATTGCGTTTGGGCTCATTTCAAACACATCCTTGGCTCAAGAAATTCCATTGGTGGACATTGAAGAAGAAGAGGAGCAACTAGGAGGCATGAATGGCTTTGCCGGTGGTGTTCTGCCCAGAATGAATCGCCAGCAAATGGAAGAGTACATGTACGGATCGTTGGGAGGTTCGAAAGCTGCATTTCAAAAGTTGAAGCGCGAAAGTATTCGTCGTGAGCTTGATCGTGTCCATAGTATTTGCAACCTCACAGACGAACAATGGAGCAAACTGAACGAAGCCATCGATGTCGATGTCCAGCACATCGAGAATAGAATCACATCTATCTTGAGCCCTTACAATGGGAAAATGACACCACAGCTTTTGCAAGAGATGCAGCAAAAAGTTTGGCAATTTGCGTCGTCGGTCCAGTCAGACAAAGTGGATAAGAAAGCTATTTGGCATAAAGTTTTGATGTCGCAATTAACCAAAGAGCAAACCGAGAAGATCAAAGGGGATGAAGGTAGGAAACTTGCCAACCTAAAACGGACGAACCAGCTGCGAAGCCTGCTCAGCCTGCAGCGAAAGTTGGGTTTGAATTCTGTTCAGAGGGCGAAAATCGAGGAATGGGTGGAGGAATGGGGCGGTCGTGAATTAGACTTTCAGAGCATTTGCGAAGAGCTTCGAAAGGCACCCATTGCCAAAGAAATTCTAAGTGAGAAACAGTTGTCCGCACTGAAGGAACCCGCTTCGCCGGTCCCCATGAATCGATTATTACCCGCGATGAAAGATGTCATCCGATGAGCGTTTTGCGTTTCTTTTACTGTTTTAGTGAGTTCCAGTTGCGATCTGTTGCATTTGTTTTTTGGTTCGTTTTGGTTCTCAGTCCTGTTGTACAGGCCCAACCGCCGCGTCGGGACGCCGTCCAGGGGCAAGGGGTCTCACGAGATGTTCGAGAGATTTATGATCGTGGTCTAAGCTGGCTGACCAACAATCAAGATGACAATGGGACATGGAAGGCAACTGGAGGCGAGGGCGGCGGTGCCGGTGGCACTGGACTTTCTCTTATGGCCTATCTCGCTTCTGGCGAAGATCCGAATTTCGGTCAATATAGTGTTCCGGTACGCAAAGCGATTCAATCCTTGATCCGTGAGCAGAGTGCAACGACAGGTTACTTCGGTGGGAGTATGTACCATCATGGCTTTGCGACTCTCGCGATGGCCGAGGCTTATGGTGCCGTCGACGAACGCAACTTCTGGCCAGAAGGGACAGATAAAAAACGAGTGCGTTCGATTGGTCAGTCGCTTGAGTTAGCGGTTAGAACATCTGTGACCAGTCAGAACAAGAATCGAGATGGTGCGTGGCGGTATTCGCCTGACGGAACGGATTCCGATACCTCGGTGGCCGGGGCTGTCCTCATGTCGCTTTTGGCTGCTCGGAATGCGGGCATCGAGGTTCCAGACAAAAACATCGACCTTGCCATTAAGTACTTTACGAGCATGACTTCCGACAACGGTCAAGTTGCGTATGCAGGTGGTATGGGCGGCATGGGCGATTCGCCAGCAAGAACGGCCATTGCATGCTTGGTGTTCTCCATCGCCGGCCGAAAAGATTTGAAACAATACAAAGGCACGGCGAATCTGTTGAAAGCCAGCGACTCCAACTTGGTTGGTGATCATTATGGGGAGTACACGGCCTACTACAAAGCTCAAGCGTTGTTTCAAGCGGACATAGCGTCTTGGGAAAAGTGGAACAAGAACCTCATCATCGAACTTAAGCAAAAGCAGAAGTCGGATGGCCATTTTGACGGAAATTTTGGGCCAGCGGTGGCCACGTCCATGTCCTTGTTAGCACTTGCTTTGAATTTCCGATTCCTACCGATTTATGAACGATAAAACAGCGAACCGATTTGTTATGCGACCGACAAAAATTGCTTTGGCTACCATCTCGGCGTTGCTGTTCGCAACAGTCTGCTTCGCCGCAGATCCAGTCGAAAACAAAAACACGAAAGCCGACAGTCTACTTGGAAAACTCCAACTCGTCGGCGGAGACGTCTATCGTGGTGAGTTTGGAAAAGCCAGCGACGCAAACGGGGACTTGGTTTGGAGATGTCCCGCGTTTGTGTCGGACATGGTCGTCCCTTGGAGCTTTGTCGAAAGCCTAGTCCAGCCCATCCAAACTCAAAAGCCAATCGAAGAGGGGCGTCCACCCCAATTCATCGTCGAATTGCAGAATGGGGAAGCCATCACGGGAAGTGTCACTTCGATCAGCGAAGCATTTGTGGACGTAGAGAATGAGTTGATTGGGAAACAACATATTCCGACAGCTACGGTGCGTAGTATCCTCCGTACTCCCTCAACGTCAGCATCCGAATCAGGAGAAATCAAGTTTTCTGATTGGAAGCAAACAGAGCCAGAACCCAAATTGGGTAATCGTTGGTTTGTTGGTCTTGGTTCCTACGATACGGAGACAAGTGGAGCGGTCATTTCGTCAACCGTTACCATTCCTGACTTGGTTGCAATTGATCTCAGCGTCGCTTGGCAGTCCATGACGCCCGAATTTGGGCTCCAAATTGGCGATAGCGATCAGAGCAAATTGGAAATCAGTTTCAAAAAGCCCGAAAACAGAAATACGCTTTTTATACGTGTGCTTGTTGAGGACAACATCACTGCGGACATTACCACGATCACTCAACCGTTCGATGGATCAAATGCGATATCGTTGCGAGTGCTCTGCGATTCTGTAAGAGGCCGTCTGGTTGTCACCCAAAACGGAGTGGCACTTGCTCAGCTTCCGTTAAGCAAAAACATGAAGTTGACTGGCAAGCAGACCGTTTTATTTAGTAACCTAAATGCTGGGCGACTTTCGCTTCGCTCGCTCAAGATCTACCGCTCTATCTTTTCTACACCGGTGTTTTTGGCAAAGGGCAAAGATTCAGAAAACGGACAAATCAAGTCGCCTGAAACTCTACTCCAGAACGGGCAAACGTTTGTGGGGCAGCCGATTGGCTTCGAGCCAGCCGATCGTTCTTTCGGGTTTGCTACGTCCGAAAACCTTGGGCGCGTAATGTTGGACCAAGTGGATCGAATCGAGTTCCCATACACCCCAATCGACCCAACCAAAATGGCAGAGCAAAAGCTCTTTTTCATACAACTCTGGTCGGGGGCCAGATTCGTGGGCCAAACAGTTTCGATCAAATCCGACCATCTTGTCGTCTCGCTCGAACAGTCAAAGAACGAAGTCGTCATTCCCTTGAACGATATCATGTCAATCGGACAAAGCGGTAAGTTCAAGTCGGAACCGAACAAGGAAGAAGCCAAGAGTGCGGATGCTGTTTCGATGCGGCTTATTTCGCCTTGGGCTATTTCTCGCGGCAGAATCGTCCCAATGGATTCGGCGAATGCGGGCAATGTCCCTAAAATCGAGTTCCAGACATTGAACTGGAAACCGTCGAATGCTCTCTTCCCGCTAGCCATCGCTGCTGGAGTCACAGGAACGATTGAGCCAATTGCGAGCCAACCCAAGTTAGACAAGCCCCCGAAACAAAAGGTGACAGTGGATTCTGGACGTTCACTCGACAAAGATGAGCCTTCTCTGTTTCTCAAGAGTGGCGATTGCTTTGCCGCTGACATCCAAAGTGTGAGCGAGGGAGAAATGTTCTTTCAGTCGTCCCTATTCAGCACGAACAAAATTGATGTCGACATGGTTCGCGGTGTTCGCAAACTTGTTTATACAGGAACGGACACAATGGAAAAGGTAGGTCGAAAGCGGTTGCTAACGCTGCCTCGATCGCAGCGCAACAATCCTCCTACACATTTGGTTGTATCGCGAGAAGGGGATGCTATTCGAGGGCAGTTGTTGAGCATGGATGTGGACAATATTACGCTCCAGGTTCGAGGTGAGGAACGCAAGATTCAGATGAAAAGTGTAGCCGAAATCATCTGGCTCCAAGATGCACCTGAAATCGTGCCACCAGGCAAAAAGCCGGAAGCTGTGCCGCCCGCGGAAGTCAAAGTGGATACCGAGAAAAAGAACAAGGGTGACCTCGTTTGCCAGGCTTTGGACAGCTCTGGAACGCGGGTCAGCATAGCACCGGAAAGAGTGGAAGGAGACATTTTGTACGGCCAGCATCCACAATTGGGCGACTGCCATATCGACCTCTCCAAGATTTCGAAGCTGGTGCTTGGGGATGCAATCGCAGATGAAGCCAAGAAGAATCGGTTTGGAAAGTGGACTCTAGAAAATGCAGCCGATCCCAAGTTTGTCAACGATTTGGATTCGCCTGATGCAGAAGGAGGCAGCGCCCCCGATTCCGAACATGCAAAGATGATTGGAAATGCTGCGCCAGATTTTGAATTGAAGAAGCTGGATGGCACGCTTCTAAAACTATCGGATCTTCGAGGGCGAGTTGTTGTCTTGGACTTTTGGGCCACCTGGTGCGGCCCATGCGTCGCCTCATTACCAAAAATCACCGACCTGGGCCAACAGTACAAAGGTGCGGAGGTCGACGTCATCGCCGTCAATATCGAGCAAACGTCAGCCGAAGTGCGAGCGTTGTTAGATCGTCTGAAGATAAGTCCAGTCGTTGTGTTGGATTCGGATGGCGCTGTTGCGCGTTCGTATCACGCGCAAGCGATCCCTCAGACCGTCATCATTGATCGCGACGGTAAAGTAAAACAAGTTATCGTAGGTGGAGGCGGCACGTCGGAAGCCAAGCTTCGAGATTCCCTTGATGGGATGCTCAACTTAAAACTTTAAGGCGAGCGGCGCGTTCCAGTATACCTAGCACGACGCGCACGTTAGTGAATTAGATAGTAGATTCACTAGCTTGCGCGTTTTGAAGTTGCACACTTGTGTTTTTGTAGCAGAATTCGTGAGAATTCTGGCCGCGTCTTGATTGCAAAGCGTCTGAATTCTCACGAATTCAGCTACATTTCTCAATACAGTGCAACATCAAAACTTGCGCGTCGTGCTTAGGTAGTTATTATGACGCTGCTCGCCCAAACACATCGACATTCGTCGAGTCGTTTAACGGTCAGCCGCAGGCATACCGCGTTCTTTTGGCAGTACGCCTACGGCTGACTGTTAAACGAAGCCCCTTCACCTTTTGCCGACGTATTTACCGTAAAATTCGAACGGTAGTCATGTCCGAAAACGGCGAGTATTCTATGGCTTGCAAGTGTATGATGCCAGGATGTACCAATCATCCATGCCATCCCCAACCGAATGTGATCGCGCACGAGCTGCCAAGGACCCTCGCTTTGACGGTTTGTTTTTCACGGCGGTTCGTAGCACCCGAATCTATTGCCGTCCCGTGTGTCCTGCTCCGACGCCAAAGCAGAGCAATGTTTTGTACTTCCCAACGGCGGCTGCTGCGGCAAACGCCGGCTACCGGCCGTGCTTGCGTTGTCGCCCTGAATTGTCTCCTGGAGCCACTTGGGGTGGCGAGGATTTAGTGCAACGCGCTTTGTCTTTGATCATCGACGGAGCTTTGGAGGAAGGCTCGGTTGAAACCCTCGCGGAAAAAGTAGGAGTCAGCGGACGGCAGTTGCGTCGCCTCTTTCTGCAACATTCCGGCGCGACTCCGATTACCGTGCACACGACGCGGCGTTTGTTGCTAGCGAAACAGCTATTGACGGAGACTGCCCTGCCTGTGACCCAAGTGGCATTCGCATCCGGCTTTCAGAGCGTCCGACGATTCAATGCAGCGTTCACTGAGGGCTGCGGAATGGCCCCTACTGCAATTCGCAGATTGAGGACGGACACGCCAGTCGGCGCGTTAAAGTTGAGGCTGGCGTATCGTCCGCCTTTGGACTTCCCATTGCTGCTCTCTTTTTTTGCCAAGCGTGTAATGCCAGGAATTGAGCGGGTCAATGCCGACAGCTACGAAAGAGTTTTGGGGCCAGCCGCCGCAACAACTTGGATTCGTGTTTCTCAAAACGAATCGAAGCCTGAATTATTGCTCGAGATTGTGAACGTGGATCCACGGGCTATTCCGAACATTGTCAGAAGGGTGCGTCGTCTTTTTGATCTGGATGCTGACTTATCTGCAGTCCATTCGGTTTTGTCGGAGGAGCACTTGCTGGCCAGAGGCATTGAGCGACGTCCCGGTCTAAGAGTACCAGGTGGCTGGGACGGTTTTGAAGTGGCGGTACGCGCGGTGCTTGGTCAACAGATAAGCGTTGCAGGGGCGACCACTCTGGCGCAACGTCTTGTTCGCGATTATGGTGAGCTACGAGTTGACGGACCGTCGGGATTGGACCGATGTTTTCCGAATCCTGAATCGCTCGTCGACGCGCCGTTAGAGAAGTTAGGATTGCCGAAAGCACGCGCAGCAACGCTTCGTAGTTTGGCAAGTGCGGTATTGGATGGACGAGTTGGCTTTCATGCTGGCCAGCGATTAGACGATTTTGTAAACAATTTCATCGCATTGCCCGGCATCGGAGCCTGGACGGCGCAGTATGTCGCGATGCGTGCACTGAGCCATCCCGATGCCTTTCCTGCTGGTGATTTGGTTTTGCAGCAAGTCCTAGGTCAAGGCAAGCGTTTGGGAATTCGGGAAACGGAATCGCGTTCCCAAATTTGGCGACCGTGGCGAGCCTATGCCGTATTACATCTTTGGCATCTATCTGGCGAGACAACGTAGGAGTGAGTCATGTGGTTTGATCGATTCAAGACGCCCATCGGGTTGTTGACTGTCGCGGTTGATGAATCTGGTTTAAGATATGTCCTGTTTGAAAACAACAAGCATGAGCCAACTCAAACAGGCTGGCGTTGCGATAGCAACGCAACACGCGAGCCTCGCGAGCAATTGCTCGAGTATTTCGCTGGAACCCGCAAAGCGTTCGAATTGCCTCTCAGTCTCGCCGGAACGGACTTTCAGCAACGAACATGGCGAATGCTCAGCCAAATTCCGTATGGGGACACTTGGAGCTACGCGGAGCTTGCGACACGCGTTGGTTCCCCAAAAGCGGTCCGTGCGGTCGGCGCCGCCAATGGACGCAACCCGCTTCCGATCGTACTTCCGTGCCATCGTGTAATCGGCAGCAACGGTAGCTTGACCGGTTTTGGTGGCGGTCTTCCGACAAAGAAGTGGCTACTCGAGCTTGAGGGCGTGCCTAGCACGTAATCGTCTCATTGCCAAGTGCTCTATGGGAGAGCGAGGCCACCGCTCTAAACATCTTTGCAAAGCCAAGTCCAGTTAAAACCTTCGGGAGGGCGAGGCTCCTGCCGAGCTTGCGACGCCACGGTTCGGCAGGAGCCTCACCCTCCCGAAGATTTTAACTGAACTTGACATTGGAACGATAGTTAGAGGCTCCACCGTCTGGCGACGGTGGCTACTACTTGGCGTCGCAAAGATGAAGATGACAATTAAACTCAGCCTGTTTCGCTGCGCAAGAACACGCTCATGCCGAAGACTTCTTCGAACAAATCGCCGGACTGACGGACGGTCAGTTGCTCGAGCGATACGTCTTCGATCCCATGCGTTGTAATGGTTAGCCGGTCACCATCACGCCGGCAACGGATATTGCTGATGCGTTGCGAACGCGATTCGTCCAATGCAATCGCTAGCCTAAGAATGGCAGCTAACTTGGCAACGGCAACTCGGTCATTGCGATCCAAAGTCGCATAGCCCTCGTGGTCTGGCTGAGGCGATGAACGTCGATGGTATCGAACAATCAGCGCCACCAAAAGCACGTCACGAACCGAAAGCCCAAACAGCTCGCTATTGCGAATGATGTACATCGCATGCTTGTGATGGCTTCTCGCATTGATAAACGAGCCTATCTCATGCAGCAGTGCCGCTAAGTATAGGATCAACTCCATACGCTGGTCGAGTTGGTGCTCTTCGACCAGATCGGAGAACAACTTTCGCGACAAAGTTGCCACGTGACGCGCGTGCGTTTCGTCGAATCCAAGCTTCCGACCTAAATTGATCGCCGAGCGAATAATTTGATTGCGGAATTCTGCGGTCCAAGCGTCTCTCACCGCCAGATCGCTTAAAAGCCCATCGCGTAAGTTTGTGTCGGCGATGTGAATCTGATCGCAATGGAACTCTTTTGCCAGCAAAACATAGCTCATCAAGGCGGGCCATACCGTGTCGGCATCGGCATAGGTTAATCCAAAGCGAGCGACGAGTTCTTCTTCCTTGAGAACACTGACGAGCTTGGCAAATTCCAGGAGCCCGTCGACCGGCACACTGCAAATCTGCTTATTGAACTCAGAGCCAGGCACATTGGCTGCTGCCAGCCGAACATCCCCGCCAATCGCAACCATTTGAATCTGTTTGTCTGAGTCGACGTGCTCATAGATTTGATGGACGAGGCGATGGATTTGGCTTTCGATAATCGAACGCTGTTTGGCGTGCGAGGTGTTGAGCCGGTCGACTTGCTCCAACAGTCGAAGCGAACCAAGTCGATAGGTATTGGAAAACAGGACATTTCCTCCTCGAACCACCAAAATCTCGGTGCTACCGCTGCCGACTTCGACAACGATTGTCTTGACGGAGGCGAGGGCCGGATTGGCTTGCAAAAGGGGTTGGATCCCCATATACGTGATTCGGTTGACTTCGGCCTCGTCGAGCGATTCGACTTCGAGGCCGGTCGCGATGTACATTCGATCGATGAATGCCAAGCGATTGCTGGCTTCTCGCACCGCGCTGGTAGCAACCACACGCACTTGATCGGGGCGAGAAATCCCAAATTCCTGCATCAGCCGGCGGTAGCTCTTGAGAACAACGGCGCATTCCTCGATGCTCTGACGGCGAATGCGTTGGATGGCAAAGGTGTCTTTTCCCAGTGAAACGGCTTGGGAAACCTCTTCCAAAATCCGAACATGGCCACGTGGATCAATTTCGGCGATCGCCATACGTACACTGGTTGCCCCGATGTCCACGACAGCGACGGGACGGGCAGAAGTGGAAACGGGAGGAGCAGAGGTCCGATTTAAGGGGACTGAAGACATAGGATTTAGATACGGAAGATTCGATTTCAGAGCAAATTACTAAGGAATCGATGATAGCCGGGATCGCCTCCGGTTTGTAGACTGTTCTGCCAATCAAACCCAATCCATTTCGATCTTTAATCTTTTTCCGGAATTGGCTAAAGTTTGGGAAATGAGCGGGAGCACATTGCTAATCCCGACAATAACCCTTAAGTCAATCGACTTTTTCGGAGATGCGAGCATGGACGCAGCGTCAAAATTCAAAGCCTTTATGGTTGCTTTGGCAGCCAGTTTCGGAACGATTTCAGTCGCGTATGGCGACGATTCGGATCCCAAATCTCCTTGTACAACCAAGGAGTGTCGAACCGAGGCCGTAGGTAAATGCCCGTGCGTGGACGGGGTCTGTTGCGACGGCCAAGTTTGCGAAGGTGGCAAATGCACCGATGGTAAATGCACCGATGGTAATTGTAACGTTGCTGACAATACCGTTCTGGAGTTGCAGCTGGCTCCTTCCAAAAACGGCATCGCAGCTTTTGTTAGCGAATGGCTGTCCAAAAGCCCAAGGTTTTCCGTAGGCTTTGCTGTCCATTACGGGGATTCCGAACCGGCCGCCAACGACTTGCCACGAGTCGACCTCCAAAAACTTGATCCCAAGGCAGGCAAAACTCAGGTCTCCTCCCCCATTGCCAAACCGATGCGGTTCACCCAGCAAATCCCAAGAATCCAGCTAGGCGAACTCGTTAGCGATGTCATCATTTGCGGGCATCGGATCTGTTCAGGCAACAAATGTTACGACGTCAAGGACGAACCCGTTACCGGCAAAGCCTGCGACAAAACAGAAGAAGCGAATGTCGTTGCCGACGAAGAATCGGAGCAAATCCTTGTTCTCCCACTGGCTCCGCCGCCACCGCCGGGCGTTGATATCGCACTCTATGGGTACGGAAACGCAGAAACAGAAGCTGCATCGATTCTTCGAAACAGCGGTTTGGGGAACGTGAGTATTTCGTTGCCTGTGACTATGGTCGTCGACTTGCTGGTCGCCAATACGGAGCTTTCGACCCGCTTAGAAATGACTGGTCAGTTGATGGACGAACGCCAAGCTTCGATGGACAAGCTCCAGTCGCTGGCCCATCGAAATGCTACCCTCGCCACTCAACTCGCAGTCGCTGAAGCACGCAACCAAATGTCGGAAGCTCTCACAGCAAGCGTCATGGAACGAGCCGAGTTGGTTGTGAAGCTTGCCTCGCTCGATTCGACATCGTCCAAGGCCCCAAGCATCAACGCAGTGAAGACCATCCAAGAAGACCTGTCGAATATTCGACGACAGATCGCTCTCTTGCGACGTTCACCCGTTCCGTTTGCACAAAGCTACGTCGGCATTCAAACCTACGTGCCGACGGCACAATTGCCTAAGTCCGAACTCACTTGCGAGGGCGAAGAAACCTCCAACATTACGAAGTAAACTTCGCTAAAATAATCTCAGCGGAAATTTTGCCGCCGAATCAAATAACACCCGTTGGTCCATCCAGCGGGTGTTCGTCTTTTAACCAACATTCGAATGCAATCCCTCCCCCAGATAGATCTCATCTCCGCCAAGATGGATCAGCTAAAATCACACTTGCAAGTTGTCAGTGTGGAACAGCTCGCGGCCATTCAGTCCTCCGGGCGTGTCGTTGCCCAAAACATTCAAGCTTTTCGCGATAGCCCTGCGACGGATGTCTCCGCCATGGATGGATACGCTGTGCGATCGGCGGACATCGATGGCAATCCTCTCCCAGTGTTCACAACCGCTACTGCAGGCTCTGCCCCTCAGCAAATGGCACCGAAGTCAGCCGTGCGAGTCTTTACCGGTGGGCCTGTACCCTCGCAAGCCGACTGCGTCGTTCGCCGCGAAGACTGCAACGAGTCCGCTTCGCAGGTAACCATCCAGGTACCGAAAGAATCCATTGCACAAGGACTCAACATTCGACGCAAAGGTGAGAATGCACGACAAGGAGATACGGTTATTCCACGCGGTTCCTTGCTGACTGCAAGCAGGTTTGCAGGGACCATGACTTTCTTGGAGGAAAATTCAATTGAGGTTTTCAAGAAAGTTCGCGTCCACATTATCAACACAGGTGACGAGCTGATCGAATTCGGACAAAGAATCGAACCTTGGCAAATCCGCGATTCCAACGGTCCGTTTCTCGAATCCATGCTCGCGAACCAAGCGTGGCTCCAAACTCAGCGTTCTAAGGTTTCAGACCAACGATCAGAAACTGAACGGGCCATCCATGACTCGCTTGACCAATGCGATGTGCTATTGCTGACAGGAGGCGTATCGATGGGGGATACAGATTATGTTCCCGACTCGATACGTTCGGTTGGAGGCCAAGTTGTCTTTCATCGAATCCCGATAAGACCTGGTCGCCCAATGCTAGGTGCTTTTGGGCCGAAGGGTCAGTTAATTCTCGGGCTACCTGGCAACCCGCTGAGCGTCGCGGTCACGTTTCGACGCTATGCATTGGAATTGATTCTGCATATGGGTGGTTTTTCAAGACCTGCACCAGTGCCCTTGATGCCGCTTGAGTCCAGTGACACCAAGACCACGGACTTGACCTGGTTTCGTCTCGTATCGTTGAGCCAAGAGGGGCGATTATCGTTGGTAACCAGCCAGGGCTCGGGTGACATAGCGTCGCTAATCCAATCCGATGGCTTCGTCGAAGTACCACCCAGCAACCAAGCCGCTGGGATGCGTAAGTTCTACGCTTGGTAAGTGTAGCTCGGTTCTCCGAACCGTGACTCCTCTACAAAGTAGCAGGCACATTCCAAGTGCCGTCCGCCAAGATTCAGCTGCGGCACACGGAGTGTGCCTGCTACTTTGGTCTCAACTTGGCCAACCCACAGGGTATGGCGCGATTACCGATACAAGTTCCGCGTTTTGCGGATGTCGAAATTCGATTTTTCTCGCATGCAAAGCAATCGGTGATTCTCGCTCGCCAGGGACTGCACCCAGCCACTGGACTGAGCTTCCATAAAGAAGATCGCCCAGGATCGGGTAGCCGTGTGAAGCAAATTGAAGACGAATCTGATGCATTCGCCCTGTTTCCAATTCGATTTCGACCAAGCTGACCGGCAACTCGCCCAAAACGTGCTGGTCCACCACATGGAATCGCAAAACCGCTTGTTTGGCATCGGGATCGGATTCCTGTACCAATTCCGCACGCGCCTCATCTGGAACCTTTCGCATCCAATCTGTCCATCTCGTTTCCGAAGGTTCATTCATCCTAGGAACCATTGCATGATAGATCTTGTTTACTTTCCGGGATGCAAACTGGTCGCTCAACCGTTTTAATGCTCGTTGATTTCTTGCGACCACCATCGCTCCTGAAGTGACTCGATCGAGCCGATGCGGTATTCCGATGAACGGTGTGGGCGAGACCGGATCGCGTTCTTGCAGTTGTTTGACAAGCGTTGTCTGAACACTTTCGATACCGGGAACGGCTTGCGTGAGAATGCCGCAAGGTTTGTTGATGACCAAGAACCAAGCGTTCTCGTGTAGAATTTCGATCATAATCGACGATGCAGTCAGGGCAAAAAAAAACGAGAAGCACCGGCCACGAATTCGAGTCATCATGACTACGAGCTCATTGGGCTTCTCGTTATGTTTATGTTCTAGTATTTGTAAGGCACGGGTCAAGTGGTAAAACGGCTTCACCCCAAAAAGTTATTCTAACATGATCCAAGAAAAGCGCGCATGAGTTCGGACCAGCAGCCAGAGTCGATTCACTTTGTAACAGGTAAGCTTGCTGAACCTGCGCTGCGCGAGATTGTTGCATCGATTGCGATCAAGCAAGGGTTCGAATACACCATCGATGTGTTGCCTATCACGGTTGCAGCGCTTATGACGCCTAAGTGGTTGCTCAAGCATATGCGCATACCCGAACATGCAACGCGAGTGGTTCTTCCTGGCTATCTTCAAACAGGTATCGATGAGATTCGATCGGCTGTCTCAACGCCGATTGAATGTGGGCCGAAAGATGTTCGTGACTTACCCATCCTGTTTGGTCGAAAGCGATTCAAAGGAGATGACTATGGGCAATTTTCGATCGAAATAATTGCAGAAATCAACTATGCGCCGAGGCTTTCGATCGAAGACCTCATTGGCCAAGCGAGGCAGCTCGTCAGCGATGGGGCCGATCGAATTGATCTGGGTTGTGAACCTGGCTTTCGATGGTCACAAGTCGACGATGCGGTTAAGGCGCTCAGGGACTTAGGAATCGCGCTTTCGATTGATACCTTTGACACATGGGAAGCTTCCGCTGCGATTGCTGCTGGCGCGACATTGGTCTTGTCGGTCAACAAAACCAACCGTCACGCTGCAATGGATTGGGGATGCGAAGTGGTCGTGGTGCCGGACGAAACGTTGGATTTTGAACCGAGTTTGATTGAGACAGTTGAGTTCCTTGCCAAAAGCAACGTTCCTTTTCGGCTTGATCCCATTTTGGAACCGATTGGTTGTGGATTTGCTGCCTCGTTGGGCCGCTATCTCAAGACACGCGCCATGTTTCCGGAAGCCGCCATGATGATGGGGATTGGGAATTTGACCGAGCTGACCGATTGTGATTCTGCTGGCTTGAATACCATGCTCCTTGGGTTTTGCGAAGAGCAACAAATTGGAAGTGTGTTGACCACACAAGTGATATCGTGGGCTCAGTCTAGCGTTAAGGAATGCGATCTTGCTCGGCGGCTCGTCAACTATGCGGTTCGTCACAAGATACCACCGAAGCATTTTGAGGAGCGATTGGTGATGCTGCGAGATCCATCTCGAGCGAACTTCTCCGCCGATTCGATCGAGAGCTTGGTCGCGAACATCAAGGACAACAACTATCGAATTCTCATCGACGACCAGCAATTGCATTTGATCAGCGCGGGGGTTCACATTCGAGGAACCGATCCCTTTGATATGATGGAAGAACTGATGAGCTTGCCGGAGTCGAGAAATGTCGACCCATCGCATGCGTTCTACTTGGGTTTTGAACTGGCGAAGGCTCTCACGGCGTTAACGCTTGGCAAACGGTACGAACAAGACGAATCGTTGCGATGGGGGATGCACACACGCGAGGAAAGACATCACCGATTGGCTCGGAAGTCCAATTCGCGAAAGAAGGAGTAGTGGTTGGGTCAACACTAGCACGACGCGCAAGTTTTGAAGTTGCACTATTTGATTAAGGGGCAAAGCCCCGTTCGTTTACATAGCCCAGCCTGAAGGGCTGGGGCAAATCAGGTACACGAATGGATAGGGCCAACGGCCCGACCGTTTGCGTCTGTAAGAGACGTTAGGCAACAAACGGTCGGACCTTTGGCCCTTAATCGCAATTGCAACGAATACCCAGCCCGTTGGGCTGGGCTATGTAAATTGCTGGGCCGTTGGCCCGGAAGCACAGATTACTCGCAACTTCAAAACTCGCGATCTAGTTAACTAGAGAATGGATTCAAAACTTGCTCGTCGTGCTATGGTGTTTCTATGCCTACCGCTGGCCTTAAGACGCGAGAATCGACGCTGCCCAGCTTGCGTCGGACACGCTCAGTGGCGGTTCGGGGGGCGACTCGTACAAGTAGTCTTCGTAACCGGCTGCGTCATAAACCCGATTGAGCAAAGCCTTGAGATCCAAGGAAGCGTCAGGAAATTCGCCCTTCAGCGGAATCGGGATCACGGGCAACTCATCGCGCAGACCGATGGGCCATGCTTCCGCTTTGGGCGCCTTTGGTTTGCGAAAAACCGTCACACAGTAGTCGCATTCTGGGAGATCCAGGAATGGCAAGCGAGGGCCACCTCGTAACAGATCAATCTCCACGATGGAAGTGGTACTGTACGTCAACGCCGAACGTTTCATGATGTATTGCTCGCGATCTGGGCCGTAGCGTTTGTTGCTAGGGCTCAACACCTCGATCATCGTGACCAACTGCCGATCCTTGCGATCTCGGATTTCGATGTAGGAATGGCGTTCGATGTCGATATCGTGGATGGAGACCATGATGGATTGGACCTTGTTGATGGCAGGAGCGACGACGGCTACTGGCATTTCACTCGTTGGACCGGAGGCGAACAAGGCAATATCGGGCTTCCCGAGAAATTTGCCCCGTTCTTCGGAAGTCGGTTCATGAATGAACACGCGTTCTTCGAGCTTCACAAAAAAATGGGGGCGAACTTGGGCAGCCAGCGATTCACCTGCGTGCGTCATGAATCGATTGTGGAAATCTTCCCACATTGTGGGCTGTTCCAAATAGGGATTCATTCCGGGAAACGGCGAGGGCATGGTTTACTCCTTAAGCTGAAAAACCGTTGCAAGGGCTCTCCTATTATAGCTCATGAGCTTAGCAACGCTCAATTAACCAGATTGTGGCGTCACAACACTGTCAAAACCTGCAATCTCGTTAAGGTAATACGTAAAAAGCCTTGAATGCGCAAAGCAGAGTGATTCCAATAGCGGTCTATGTCTCAAAAAACTGCAAAAGTCCCCGCCAGCATCCCTCAGCCGGCGCGTCAGCTCTCGAATGTCCTGCAAAATCTTTTCAAGATTCCCCGTGCCCAAATTGGGCCGCTTATCGAAGAAGGCTTTGTGACCGTTAATGGACGGGTCAAACGCCAGGCATTTTTGGTCGTCGAAGTGGACGATCTCATCGGAGTTGATATCGTCCCCCAGCCGATCTTAGCGCCCGCACAATCCAAAAACAAATCGTCCAGTCGATCAGTTGAGTTCCTCTATGACGATGATGATTTGGCGATCGTGAACAAACCGGCCAATCTCTTAACGGTGCCGACTCGGCATCGTGAGCCTCACACGCTCATGTCGTTGGTCGAGCGTCAGTTCCAAAAGACCGTGCCTAACGCGCGAGCGTTCTGTGTCCACCGATTGGATCGAGGTGTTTCGGGAGTTCTTGTCGTAGCGAAATCGCTGGAGATGGCCGAAGCCATTCGAGATCAATTCGCGATGAGGAAACCGCAACGCAAATACATCGCCATCGTCGCTGGTATTCCAAAACCAGCAAACCATGAATTGCGAAGCTACTTGGCCACCGATGCCGATCTCAATCGCTATTCGGTTCCCAATGCCGAACATGGTGAGTTAGCTATCACGCATTACGAAACACGGCATGTATGGCGAGATGCTGCGTTCTTAGAGGTACGATTAGAAACCGGCCGACGCAACCAGATCCGAGTTCAACTCGCAGAAGCAGGTTACCCGATCTTGGGTGACCCACGCTACAAAGCCCGACAAGCGGAACATTGGGCGTGGCCTTGTCGTCGACTTGCACTGCACGCCGAATCGCTAGGCTTCACTCATCCTCGGACGGGAGCTCCAATCCAGATGGAAACACAGTGGCCGCAAGAGTTCCGTGACTTCATCCGTCATCAAAAGAAGTACTCGCAAACGCAATCCGGTGCTGACGGTGACGAGTAGCGAATGGAGTACATGTGGGCCTCTGGAATAAACCACAGAGACACGAAGATCGCAGAGAATCCGAATTGCATAAAACAAAAGCGAACCGAGGTCTCGTGCCCAAGTTCGCACCTTGCTTGGCGTGCTACCGATTTATCCCTCACGGACGCCTGACTCAATTAGATGACCTCATTCCACTTCCGACTCGCGAACGTGAAACAGGGTCGGAACGATTTCGCATGCTGTTCCTAAGCGTATCTCTTGAAAACTCGATGCGTTCAGAGGCGGTTCGGGACCTACGTAAATGGCTCTCGCTGTTGCCCCATCTGCTCGACGAGCCGCGATCAAGTTGACCAGGCCCGCTGCCGGGTAAACTGAGCCAGACGTGCCAATGACGACAAACAAATCGCATCGCAATACCGCCGCTTGGATTCGACGCATTTCAAATGGCTCCTCCCCAAACCAGACGATGTGCGGACGTATCCTGGCTCCGCATGCACAGCGAGCGATCTTGTCGATGGACTCGTAGAGTTTTGAGTCAAGAAATGGCTCTGTTCCGCATGTGGGATCTTCGCACCGACTCAGTGCGAGCTCACCGTGCATGTGCAAGACACGGATCGACCCGGCGCGTTCATGCAAGTCATCGACGTTTTGAGTGATCAAGTCGAGGCGTTCACCGATTTTGGATTCTAAGTCGGCTAGCGCGCGGTGTGCGGCGTTGGGTAGACACTCGCGAGCTTGTGCTCGACGGGCTGAGTAAAATCGCCAGACGTTTCCTGGGTCAGCCGCCCAACCCTCCGGAGATGCTACCTCCTCAATACGATGGTTCTCCCACAAGCCACCTGCATCGCGAAACGTTCGGATTCCACTTTCAGCGCTGATCCCGGCACCTGTCAGAACGGCCACGCGATGTTGGCTTGCAATGGAAATGGGGCGTGAGTTCATGAGGATTCTTCCGTGTGTTGTTACTTCCTCGGTACTACTTTGGTTGCGAATTAAACCACAGAGACACGAAGATCGCAGAGACTTTTGGCTTTGGTAAAATATAGCGTCTATTTATTGGCCTTGAGACTTTGCTATTTGGGAATAATTATGGATATTAGTGAAGACAGTGAGCTCACGGGGGCGGTCATTGGAGCTGCCATCGCAATACATCGGCAACTTGGTCCGGGCTTGCGAGAGGTCGCGTATGAAGAGGCACTATCGATTCGGCTAGCCCGACTTGGCCTTGCGAACAGACGCCAAGTTTCTTTGCCTTTAGTCTACAAGAATGCTCTACTCGATTGTGGTTATCGATTGGATATATTGGTTGAAGAACGACTTCCGTTGGAATTAAAAGCAGTCTCGCAACTTCAAGGTATTCATGATGCCCAACTTTTGACGTATCTTCGATTAGGAAAATTCCCACTTGGGCTGCTTATCAATTTTAACGTAGCGGTTTTGAAGGACGGAATTCGACGCAAAGTAGAATCGCGAGTCTGGGAGCCTCCAACCAGCAACAATCAACAGAGGACAATGGGAATGGATCGGTTCGATGCAGTTTCTAGGGCGATCGTGCACAGCGCGATTGAAGTTCACAGGCGGATTGGACCAGGAATGCTTGCCAGTACTTATGAGGAATGCCTTTGTTATGAGCTTGGTGAAATGGATATCTCATTCCAGAGAGCCATGACTATTCCGCTTGTCGTCGATGGCGAGTGCTTGAGCACGGAAGCTTTAGTGCCTATGGTTGTCGCCAACGAGGTACCCGTGTTCCCAACGTACGTTGAGTCATTAACGGCACTTCATACCGCAGCAGCACTCGCTAGGCTCCGGCAAGGAGGATGGAATCGAGGGCTTATCCTGAACTTTCATTCAGAAACAATGTTGAAAGGAATCAAACGAGTTGTGCTATGAGCCAAAAATCTATTGCTACGAAACGTCAGCGTTAGCTCTCAGCGTGCTCCGTGTCTCTGTGGTTTAAATGCGATTCAAGAGGTCGGATATTTCCACGGTTCCCGATATTCTCTTCGCAGCAGCTTATTTGCGGCTTCGTCGCCGATGATCTTTTCGTTTGCTCCATCCCATTCGATACTGCGGCCTAATTTGTAAGAGAGCATGCCGAGCAAGCTCATGTTGGTTGCGAGATGCCCGATCTCGATATCGCAAGTCGGTTTCTTACCCGACTCGATGGCTGCGATAAAATCGGACCAGAGCAGTTTGATACTGTGGCCATCTGGCTCGTCATGCTGTGCGTCTTGATGGACGGTCGGTTGTTTGGAGTCGGCTGGATAAAAAGTCCAACCGTCGCGCCAGCCCATGTGAAACGTGCCTTTGGTTCCATAAAAGTAACAGCCGATGGAGTGCTTCTCTGGTCCATTGCCGGCAAATTTGCGGTGCTCCCAAGTTGCAGTAAACGACTCGAATTCATACACCGCAATCTGGGAGTCAGGAGTGTCTGTCGTCTGCTCTTTTTCATTGAAGACCGCTGGCCCCGAAATGGGTCTGCCGCCGGAAGAGAAAATCTTTTTGGGGTACTTTTCTTCGGACCACCAAAGAACTTGATCGAGCCAATGGACTCCCCAATCGCCGAGGGTTCCATTTGCGAAATCGAGGTAGTTGCGAAATCCTCCCGGATGGATCTTGCGGCAATAGGGTCGGAGTGGTGCTGGTCCACAGTACATGTCCCAATTCAAGTTGGATGGTGGCTGACTGTTTTGAGCTGGCTTTTCGGCACCGCCGGTACTGTGAACAAACATCCGGACGGAGCCAATATCGCCGACGTTGCCATCCTTTAAGAATTTCATGCCCGAGACATAGTGAGGACCGATTCGGCGATGCAACCCAACTTGAACGGTGCGATTGGCGGCTCGGGCTGCGTTGAGCATTGCGCGGCTCTCCTGGATTGTATGCCCAGTCGGTTTTTCTACAAACACGTGTGCGCCCGCGCCGATGGCCGCGATCGCATTCAATGCGTGCCAGTGGTCTGGAGTTGCGATAATGGCGATATCGATTTTTTCCTTGTCGATTAGCTCACGCACATCTTGATAGGTTTTGGGGACGTCCCCCGAGAGGCTCTTCACTTTTTCGGCCGCAAGCTCAAGTACGTCCGAGTCCACGTCGGCGAGCGCGACGACTTGGCAGTTGCCGGCCGCCATGGCTTCTTTGAGGATGTTCATTCCCCACCAGCCACTTCCAATCAACGCAGTGCGATACTTCTTGGCTTTGCTGGTCGCATGGATGCTAGGTGCGCCGCCTAACAAGAGTCCTGTGGCCAACGTGGATTGAATGAAATTGCGTCGAGGAAGTGTCATGGGTTGAGTTTTCATTTAAGGGGATACGTCTATGCAAACGATCTCGCCGACCGCATTGCGACAGTAGATACAAGCGTTGCTGAGCACAGGAACGGTCCAACACCTTCCTTCTAAAACTTTTGCCGAAGCCGAAGCTTTAAACAATTCGTTGGACACGGGGGCAATCGTCAGCTCGCCCGTTTCGCTTAAGATTATCAGCTGGCTGTCGGCCACCATCAAGGACCCAGCGCCGAAACCTGCTTGGCTCCATCGGACAGTGCCTGTAGGGAATTCCATGCATTTCAACTGAGGTGCGCCACCCTCATCGCCGTCGAAACCATAAACGAATCCATCCACCAACACGCTCGAGTTGAGCTGGTTTTGCATTTCGGTATTGCTCCAAACAACTTTCGCCGAGCTCTCGGTAAACGAAAGGAGCGCGGCTCCGCGCCCGTAGCCTGAGGAGATGAAGACTTGGTCGCCTACCACAATGGGGTCTGCTGCATTGCAGCCATTGGTGGTCAGCCAGCGATGTTTCCAAGCAACTTTGCCTGACTCCAAATCGACGCATTGATAAAATTTGCCTGACGCAATCAGTGCAAACCAGCGTTCACCGATCCGAAGTCGATGGGGAGTCATGTAACCCGCTTCTGCGTCACCCGACTGCCAAAGAATCTCGCCAGTGCTCTTGTCGATTGCCAAGCCAGATTCCCCAACGTTGAGAATCAATCGGTTTTCATGGACCAAGGGAGACGACGAAAATCCCCAACCTGGAATTCGCACTTCCGCGTCCTGAGCAACATTTTTGGACCAATGGACGGTTCCGGCGAGAGCATCGAAGCAGAACATGTCACCTTGCCTGCTAAGGGTATAAACTCGATCGCCATCGATCGTGGGAGTGGAGGTTGGTCCTCCCTCAAAGAATCGATCGTCAAGCGGGCAATCGTATGAGTGCTTCCAGAGAACTTTTCCCGATTTGGAATCCAAACAAATAACTGTATCGCGGTTGTCGGAATTGCCCATGGTGTAGAGACGACCATCGGCAACTGCCATGGTGGAAAATCCAACTCCAACGTTGGCCTTCCACCGAATCTTCGGGCCATCGCTAGGCCAAATGCGTTGCCAATCCTTTTCGGCGGAAACACCGTTTCGCGAAGTACCACGCCAATTCGGCCAGTCATCGCCATTTGCTGACAATGGAAATGGGCAAGCAAATGAGACTACGATAAAAAGCTTCCTGATAAGGGAAGCGGAAGATTGAAAACTACCATAGCTGAATGCGTAAGAATTCAGAACGAGCTGAATTCTTACGCATCCAGCTACGAGTAAGTTGGAAGCGGTTTGCAATCTGAGGGGAAAGGTTGGGAACACTAATCTTCACTAATTGACGCTAATCGAGAGGGAGGAAGCGAATCGAGTTTTCGGCGGGCGCGGGGTCAGTCAAAATAGATTCTTGGAAAGAGCCAGTACCATTATAACATGCCGCAATGCCGCTATCTCAAGAGAGTCCCAGGCAGAGTCCGTGCCAATTGCTTTTCTCTCTGATCGGCAACTACTTTTCCCGTCGCGCCGCCAGCGGCGCTGCCTGCCACGGTCAGCAATGGTTTGAAGTAGAAAGGCAAGTAAGAGGCACCCGGGACCAGCGAGGTCGCTTGTGAAACCGCGTCCCCCCCCATTTGTGCGTAAACTTGGGGAAGTAAGTCTTTTTCGAGGGGCCATTTTTCTTTGACGCGAGCGTAGGTCATGACATCGCTTGCTACGGCGGAATCTCGAAAAAGGGGAAAAATCGGCAGCCAATTCACGGCCAGGTAGGTGCCTGGGTACCGTTGTTCGTACAGTTTCTTGACGTAGCCTGCGCGCAGGAGCGAATTCGATGGGGAGGTGGAGTTAATGGAAAGCGTGTTCGTGAACCCATTGTAGGAATCCATTCCGAAGGCTCGTCCCGGGAAGATGCAGTAGCCCACGTGATACAGACTACCTCCGGTGTACTTCCAAAATGGAGAAACCAATTTGTTATTTTGAAGTCTCCTCCATTGTTCACGCGGGTTGTATTCGCGAACGTCGACGAAGACTCCCTTGAGTCCGTTGTCATCGAGATAGTCAGTAGCCGATTGAACAGACTGCAGTCTTAGGGGTGCAGGATCGGCTTCGGGAGTTGATGGTGGAAACCATTTTCGATAGACAGTTCCGGGATATTGAACCGTTCGTTCGATCGAGTCGATACGAGGGTGAATGCCACCAACTGTGATTAGATTTGGGGTGCGGGGTAGCGTGGCCAAACGTTCTTCGTTTGCGATACCGTAGCGATAAGTCTTTTGAATGCAACCGGTCGCCAGCGTGAGCGCAGCCAAAGACAGCAATCGTTTTGCTCGTCGAGGTAAAGTCATTCAGATGCTTCTCGTGTCAAATCGAAAATGCCTTGCGTTGGGCAGGCGGTTCGGGCGATTTGGGCAATCGAATTTCAACTGCACAGCCAGCGTTCGGACTGCTTTCGAGCCATACCAATCCTTGATGAGCATCTATGGTTTGACGTACTTTTGCAAGAGAGATTCCTAGCCCGCGACCATGTTCTCGACCACTGAAATATAAGTCCCAAGCGCGTTCGGTGGCCGCCAACGACATTCCAGGGCCCGTGTCTCGAACGGCAACACGGATTCGAGGTGGCGGTTCGATTTCACCGATTTGAGTACCTTGTGATGGTCCGTTGGTAGGGCCATAGTTTGTTTGTCCGGGGTGGACTTCTTCGCACAGAATCTCAACCCGATCGTTTGGTCGACAAACTTGTACGGAGTTTTGCAAAAGGCTACTTATCGCGTCGATGAGAGAAGCTTTTTCTACGAGACCATAGAAGGGTGTGGCTGGTAAACGAAGGACGCACTGAATTTGAGCGTGGTTCCATTGTTTTTCGTGAACGGCAGCCGCTTGGCGGACGATTGCCACAAGGTCTTCGATACGAGGTTGAACGGTGCGGGGTTGAACAACGCGCATCATCTCGGCGAGCATTTCGTGAGCGCGCATGGTTTGATCGACGATGGTTGCGAGGGATCGTCGATCGGATTCCGATGAGGCCGCAGAGATCATTTGTTGTGCGCGAGCAGCAATGTTCGCGAGTGGGTTATTGATTTCGTGGGTTAGTCCATAGGCGAATTCATAAATCTGCCTTTGGCTTGTTTGCGCAACCGCGTCATCAAACTGGACTCGTTGGCTGATCGATCCGATCACGGAGTGCAGAGCGTTGGACAGGAGCTCTGTGGCTTGGTCGTCATCCGCCGCATTGTTTCGCTCTCGAACGCGAATCGCTCTTCGATGCATTTGACTCAACAGATGATTGAGTCGTTGAGGGGCGTCTCCATGGAACGGTGTTAGACTGGCCTCGTCGTCAAAACTGTCGAGCAGTTCTTCCATCTCGTCCAGGATTGATTTATTTTCGTTTTGAGAGTGTTGCCAAGATCTGAGTTGGAGAGCGACCGCCATCAGCTTGCACGAAAATACCGTCGCCAGTTCCGGGGATATGGATTTGGCCGACGTGGCAATGCGCTGCGATTTGGATTCGGGAATGGAATTGGAGGGGAGGTTTTGCAGGGAATCGTTTGGCGAAAAATCAACGTCCGAATGTTCGTTTCCGGCATCCATTGAGGCGATCATGAGAACGGTCTTTTTGGATTGGCGAACTGGGCGTTTTGCGGCTGAAAGTTCGGCGGTGGTGATTCGTTGTGCGTCAGCGTTTTGGTTTGGTTTTTTCACGTCAGATTAACCTTCTTCGCTTTTGGTATCTTAAGGCGAGCGGCAGCATTAAAACTACCTTAGCACGACGCGCAAGCTAGTGAAATAAATGGTCAATTCACTAGCTTGCGCGTCGTGCTGGGGATTTTGGAACTCGCCGCTCGGTAGACGCACCCCAGTTTAGCTAGAGGTGCATTCGTTAGACAGGTCATAAAACGAACATAGCCATCTCGAATGAGACGGCTAGGAATCTTGGTGTTTGATGGGATAGGCGTCAGACCGCTTCAGTGAATATCACCGCAATGAAACTCGTATGGAAATCTCTGGGAGAGCGAGGCTCCTGCCGAGCTTGCGAATCCACGGTTCGGCAGGCGCCTCACCCTCCCAAGACTTTAACAGGCTGGAAGCCTATCCCACTTTTTGTGATTAAATCGCTACTGGGCGGTCAATTTCCAACAGGTCGCAGGCTCGATCGAGGAGGCGGTCTGTTGTAAACGGCTTTTGCATAAAGTCGTTTGCTCCTGCGGATCGCAGATCGGCCACCTTGTCTTGCTCAACCATACCCGAGATGCAAAGGATTTTAACGGAATCCATGGTTCGGTCACCACGAACTCGTTGGCAAACTTCGCGTCCGTTGATGTCTGGAAGCATAACGTCCAAAATCACAATATCAGGGCGAAACTCTTTGACTTGCATCCCGGCGTCGAAACCATTGTTTGCGGTGCGGATATCGAATCTGCCATCGCGTTCAAAGGTGTCGTACATGAGATCAACCAGATCTTGATCGTCATCAACGATCAACAATTTCTTCTTTCCGCTTTCGAGAGCATCGGTTGGGATGCCGTTGTCCTTCATGAAGACAAACAGTAGATCGCGGGGGATTCGGCGGAATCGACTACCTGGAACGCGAAATCCTTTCAGCGATCCATTATCGAAACAACGAATGATCGTTTGTTGGCTCACCTTGCAAATTTTGGCAGCCTCGCCGGTCGTAAAAACAGTTTTAGTGCTCGACATTGGGGGAATCATCCTTCCTGAATGTTCGTTGCAATGTTGACGACGGGTCGCCAAACTCGCACGCTCGGTCTATCCTTTGACAGTAACCACGTCTGCCGTCTTTACCGAACCTGCCGTGGTTGAAGCGGAGGATATAGAAGTGGCGTAAGTGGGGTCAAGATGGATTTCAAGACAAGTAGTTCACAATGACCAAGTAATCTGCGCAAGTAGGGCTTCAAGTAGCAAAATGCCAAGGCGGGCAAGCTGGGAGCACGTAAAAGATTCACCAAAACACCAGAGGAAATTGATATGTCCAGTATTGGATTGTGCCGGTGGGGCATTTTATCAACGGCCGCAATTGCAAAGAAAAATTGGCGAGCCATTGCAAAATCAAAGTCAGGGACACTTGTAGCGGTCGCCAGCCGACGCCTTGAAGCCGCAAAGGCATTTATTCGCGAATGCCAAGCCAATACACCCCAAAAACAAGAGCCTGAGGCGATCGATGGATATGAGGCATTGCTGGAACGCAAGGATATCGACGCGGTCTACATTCCGCTTCCTACCGGATTGAGAAAGGAATGGATCATCGCGGCAGCGGAGAGTGGCAAGCATGTGCTCGCCGAAAAACCGGCTGCTCTTTCGGTGGCCGATCTGGAAGAGATTCTGGCCGTTTGCAAACGAAAGGGTGTCCAGTTTATGGATGGTGTTATGTTCATGCATAGCGCCAGGCTACCACTGCTTCGTCAATGTCTGGATGACGGCAACTCCGTGGGCGAGATGAAGCGGATCGCTTGCAACTTTTCTTTCTTAGGTGACGACACCTTTTCGCAGAAGAACATTCGGGTCGACAGCCAGTTGGAGCCCTTTGGATGCTTGGGCGATTTAGGTTGGTATTGCATTCGGTTTCTATTGTGGGCGAACCGATGGCAACTTCCGACGCAAGTGACAGGAAGATGCTTGACGGGCATGCGAGGCGAAAAGAGTGAGACCGAGGTTCCGGCTGAGTTTTCAGCGGAGCTGGTTTTTCCGGGCGGCTCCAGCGGCAGCTTCTACTGTTCCTTTTTGACAGGGAATCAGCAGTGGGCTCACATCAGTGGTACCAAGGGCAATGCCTTTTTGTCCGACTTTGTATTACCGCACTTCGGCTGTGAGGTCTCCTTTGCCATTGAGAATCCTGCCTTCGTTGTCAACGGCTGCGATTTTCACATGCAAGCGCGTTCACGTCGAGTGGTTGCCAACGAGTACGATTCAGGACATTCGCCTGCGCAAGAAATCAACATGTTCGAGACTTTCAATCGAATTGTGCTCGATCGAAAACTGGAGCCACACTGGGGTGATATCGCATTGGCGACGCAGCGAGTGATGGATCAGTTGTTTGTTGGCTAACGCCGCTTTTCAACGCTAAATTGCGAGAGTCGCATCGGCATGCGAATCAAGCCATGCAAGATTCTGAAACCGGAGAAAACACCGTTTCGTACAAGTTGGCCGAAGATGGAGGAGGGCATGGCGGCAGTCGATTGGATATCATCGACGCCGTGCGGCCAGTCCTTGACTCTTTCGATAAGTCCTTCTCGCCATTTGCTGCTGTGAGGGTATGTCGACAGGCATCGTAACCACTCGTTTGGGATTGCTCGTTTGCCCAGGGAGATGCCAGACAGTGCGCCGGCGATCGTGGCTGCACTGCTGCACGCTCCACCGAGTAGAATTGTGCGTTCTACGCAATTGCGGAACCGCTTTGGGTGTCGCAACCATGCATAAACGCCGACAATCACTGCGGCGAATATGTCATTCGGCAGGCCATTGGCCCATCCCAGTTGTTTTGCAAATGTGGCGATCGAGTGGTTTTGGGTTAGCGCATCGTCCATTTCCATCAGGATTGAACGGAGCTCCGAATCCTCTGTAACTGCAACCAACCGGGCAAGTATCTCCGTTGGCACAACGTTTTGCTGGTCCACCATTTGGGCCAACTGAGCGGAATAGGCTACTAGGAGGCTCGCATTCAGGACACGCGAATCCAAGTGCGAAACTCCGACACCTAACTGAAACCAAGTCGTTCCGGAGTCCGCGCATCCTTGCAGCATAATGCTCATGACCAAGGAGCGAACGAGCGGATCGTCGGCCAGGCCTACTGTCCGCGAATCGTCGAGCGGCTGGATGCGCATTTTCGCAATAAGCCTTCTTACATGCGTGTGAATGTGCCGCAAAGGAAAAGCTCGTTGATACCAAGCGATTCGTTTTCGAAGATTTACCGCAAACAAAGTTGGGTCTGCTTTGGATTGAAGCATCGCCTGAAAGGTCATCATCAATGCATGGGTGCGATGATTCGTTGTCCCGACTCCCGGTACAAACTCATACTGGAGTGGATTTCGACCAAAGAGTTTGAGGCCCACGCGAGGGTGGAGTCCATGGCGGGATAACGACAAGGCCTCAGCCACCGCACTGCCGAACAATAATCCTTCCGTTGCACGCTCGCGCCGATGTGTAGGAACGACAATATTCCACGGTACAGGCGAGGATCGCGAAAGCTTCTCGCCCTCCACCTTTCCTTTGTGGGATAAACGCAGTCCACGTGGTGGCCTGAGATCGGAATCCGATGCGGAGTAGTCGGCGGTATGTCTTCGACGTCGAGGGCGCAACATCCAAGTCCCATTGAAAATGAAAAGGATCGACCTAGTGACATCTGCATCGCAGCAGATCATTCCTCAGGTTAAGTCGAATTGCGTCGCCAAGACAGCAATTTCCCAATCCCTAATCCGAAGAACTCTTTCCCCAACGCGATTTTAGTTACAATTAGGATAATCGATCATCGATTACGCGTTGTTGAAAAGTGAACAGTGGTATTATGTTGTGTCGTACAAGTTTTGTACACCGTGAATTTTAGCGTCTACCCTATCGCACATCGGCACTACTAGTAGGAAAGCAAACCGGAGTACCAAAATCGACTATCGCATCGCCGTTGTATCGCTAGCTCTAATAGTATCGGTCTGTTCGATGCCACTCAGTGCGTTTGCACAAACGAGTAATCGAGCTAGGCAGCAGGATGAACGCAACGAGAACGAGCGTGTTGCTAAGGCGGAGCACAGCCTTTCCGAAGCAAAAAAAGATCTTGCCGCAATCCAAAAGGAATTGAGAGCCGAGTTGGCTCGTTTCGAAAAGTCCACTCAGACGCTTCAGCAATCGAAAAAGAGGCTACGAGAAACCAGGGAGGAAACGGAAGACCGATTGGGAGCAAAGCTTGGCATTCCAGAAGCGTTAGCAAAAGTCCGAAAGGCAGGCGCTGAGTTGGAGGCAATTGCAAGCAAGATTCGAGATCGGGTTCACGCTGCTGCCGATTGGAATCAGGTCAAGGAGGATTCTGAGAAAGCGAAGGAGGCACGGAACGCATTGCTGGACGACTTGGAGCAGAATGACTCGGGAGTCAACAACCAATTGAAAGAACTTCTGAAACGTATCCTTAAGCCACTGGAGTTGGAGAATGAGGCAATTGCAAAAGACCCGATCGCAATCGAAGCGTCGAAACAACTGACTCTTCAGCAAGAGGGGTTGGAGAAGTTGCGAAAACTACTACCTGAGGGCGAAGTGGACAGGGATCGAAAGGTCATTCAAGCTTTGAGCGAAGTCGCCAAAGAAGAAAAAGAGCACAAAGCAATCCAATTGAAGATAACTAAAGTCAAGACAGAAGCGTCCAAAATCCAAAAACGGTTCGCAGAGTCCCAGTTGAATTTGCAAAAAGCCAAGGCAGCGGACGCGGCAGATTCAAACCGCCCAGGCAAGAGCAAAGGCAAGTAAGCGAACACGGAATGGGCTCAGTAAAAAAGCATCCACCTTGTGTGCAGTTCATCGCCGCGTTTAGTCGACATGAATCAGCGCTGGAATGGCTTTGGGAGCGAGTCAGCCAGAGGCTTGCTCCTATCGCTAAAAAGAGCCCTCTATTTAGTTTTTGCGAGTCCGCGTACTACCATCGAACGATGGGCGATTCCTTGAAGAAACAAATTGCGATCTTATCGCCTTGGTACGATCCCGCGGAGTTACCCAGCCATAAGTTGCTGATGCACGACTGGGAGGACGAACTGCAAAAGAATGGGACATTTGCGGAACAACGTCCACTCAATATCGACCCAGGTTATATGTCGATGACCAAGTTGGTTTTGGCCTCAACCAAGAACCGGGAACATCGCCTTTATCTTCGGGAAGGCATTTATGCGGAAGTAACACTTGCGTTTCGGGACCAGCAGTGGCAGCCGATGTCTTGGACCTATCCTGATTATCAACGAGACGACTTTCGACTATTCTTTCATGATTGCCGAAGTCACTTGGCGAAAAACGTGGCCGCACTATTGCGTGCCCAAACCATTTCCTCTTCTCAGAGTTCCGAAAACGAATGAAACACTTCTCGATCAATGTCCAGGTTTGGGGAATTCATGGTTAGTCCCACCAATTCCTTTTGGTTCCAGATTTTCGGGATGTTGCTGGTCACCGTTCTGCCTGCATTTGTTATTTCTCTATTTGCAGTCGGGATTGTCAAGCGATATGCGAGCGCGCTTGGTCTGCTTGATAAACCAAATGCAAGGAAAGTGCATACGATCCCAATTCCGCTTGGAGGCGGGCTTGGCATATGGCTGGGAGTAGCAGGAACGTTTTTGATCGGAACGGTCGGATTGTTTGTGCTCCAGGGTAACGAATCGCTGGGCAAGTCGTGGCTGCCAACTGGATTGAAAGAACACTTGCCTGGACTTGCTTCCAAAGCCTTGCAGATTTGGGTCCTTTTGGGTGGCGGTACGGTGCTTGCCTTTTTAGGGCTGCTCGATGATCGTTATTCGCTTCCGTGGCAATCGCGTTTAGGTGTCGAGTTCATCGTGGCTGGAACGGTGGTTTACTGGCAGAATCTCCAACTCACGGCTTTCATTGGTATACCCTGGTTGACGTCGATCATGAGCGTGATTTGGATAGTCATGCTCATTAATTCGTTCAATATGTTAGACAACATGGATGCGCTCAGTGGTGGCGTGGCTGCCATCATATGTGCCATGTTAGCTTTGATGTTGATTGTGACGCCTGAGTCCTTGCTAGGGCAACCGCAGTTGTTTGTCGCTGCGATGCTATTGGTCATGGTGGGAGCCTTGCTTGGTTTTCTAAAGCACAATTGGCCGCCGGCAACCATTTTTATGGGAGATGCCGGGAGCTATTTTGTCGGTTACTGGATCGCGATTGCTTCGCTTTTGTCGACCTATACGGGCGCAAAGGGGAATACGCCACATGCGGTACTTGCTCCACTTTGTGTGCTTGCGATTCCCCTGTATGACATGGTCAGTGTGATCTGGATTCGGTTACGGGAAGGACGCAGTCCGTTTCAGGCCGACAAGCGACATTTTTCCCATAGGTTGGTGGACTTGGGTATGAGCAAGAAACAAGCCGTGGTGACTATTTACCTTGCGACAGTAACCTGCTCACTCGGAGCGCTGCTTCTGCCAAGAACGGATGCTTGGGGGGCTGTGATTATTTTGGCGATTGTGTTTTGCATGCTCGCACTCGTTGGTGTTTTGGAAAGTTTGACAGGTCAGAAGCTTCCTGCTTCTACGGACTCTGGGGCTTCCTCGCAGAATGCAAATGAGAATTGAATTGAAACCGACAGACCAAGTGAACAAGTTCTGGGTATTGCAACTGCCGCGACAACTAGGCATCTTCTTGTTGGCGATCTGTTTGGTAGTTTCCCAAGTCAATCCCTGCGACGCGACCAGTGTCGCGTTGGGAAGTTCGATCAATTTCATCGTGATCGCAATCGGCATTTGGATTCTTGTCGGTGTCGACTCGGCTTTGAGTGCGGGTACCGTTCGGACAAGCCCGTTTTTTCCCTGGTTGTGTTGGACGTTTGCCTTATTTGGTGCGTGGCTTTGGTATTGTACGTTTGCCGTTTCAGGGCGAGGTAACGCGAGGTTGGCTTACTACGGGTGTTGGCAGTGGATTGCACAAGGAATGTTGTTGCTCGCCATCGGCAAGTTGAGCATGCGAGCGCGTATCACATCTCCGTTGTGTTCCTTGATGATCGCTTGTGCGGCGGGTACGGTGGCTTATGCGGGCCATCAGTATTTTATCAGCATGCCAGCGTTTCGGGAAAGATTTGCCTCGGATCCCAATTCGATTTTGGAAAAAATGGGGCTTGCAGCAGGCTCTTCTGGAGCGATGCAATTTGCAAATCGCTTGCACAGTCTGGAGCCGACGGGACCTTTTGCTCTAACCAACTCACTGGCCGGATTGATGGCTGCTTGGTTGGTATTCTTGATCTTGTTGCTCAGCGGGCAAGCGGCTGCGATTTTGACTTCGTTGAAATCAAAGCGTGTGGCTTCACCTCTTTGGAATTGGGTGCCAGCGATTCTTTGCGTCTGTTTGACCGCAAGCTTCTTCGTCACGTTGCTTTTGACCAAGAGTCGTTCGGGATGGCTAGCGGCTATGCTTTGCTTGGTGGTCGGTAGTTTGCTGCATCCATCGATCCGGCAAGGTGGTTGGGCAATTGCAAAACGATTCAACATCGTCTTCATTGCGATTTCAATCGTCTGTGGCGTTTCCATCGGCACGGTTTTAGTGCGCGATCCAGCGATATTGGCTGAAGCGGGCAAATCACTTTCATTCCGATTGGACTATTGGCGAGGTGCAATGACAATGATCGAAGCTAGGCCGTGGACTGGTTATGGAGTCGCCAACTTTCAGCAAAACTACAATCGAGTTAAGGTGATTACGGCATCCGAATCGCCAGCAGATCCGCATAACTTTGTTTTGGAAACCGCTGCAGCAGGCGGCTGGCCTCTGCTAATTGTCTTATCTCTGATTATAACGCTCTTGTTTTTGAAAACACTCGATTGCAGCCGAACCAAGAATCGAGACAGTGGCAATCCATTTGAGTCGAACGCGACGGAAATGGTGGAAGGGAAACGATCCATTGTCTTTGGTGGTCTTTGTGCCTGCGTTGGTGTTTTTATGTCGGCATTGTTGTTTAGCGATGACGATACCTTCAACGCAAGCATATTGTTTGTTGGTGTTTCCATTTTGGTATTCGTATTGGTGGAACGCACGAAGTGGATTGCACACAATGAGCGAACGACATTGGTCTGCTTGGTATCGTCGTCGGTTGTGTTGGTTCATTTGCTCGCATCCGGCGGTTGGATGCAGCCGGGTGTGATGAACAGTGTGTGTGTCTTTGTTGGACTTGCGTTCGGGATGACATCATCCCAGTTGGCCAATAGCACGCAGTTGAAAGGGAAGTTATCGTCATATCCGTTGCTCGGACTTGCGATCGGGATCTTGGCGATGGCGGACTTCGCGAGAACGACTTATCTGCCGCGTTTGCGAGTCTCCGAATTTTCGGTTTTGGATTCGAGAAATCCATTTGCGGGAAGAGAGCCGAGTCAATGGCTAGACTTGGTCAAGTTCGATCCGTTTGATCCGGAGCTGCCAAAACTGGCTGCGTATCAGTGTGTTGAGGAGCTTCGACGAAGCGACCTTTCCGCTTCCGTTCGGCAAAAATACGCGGATATGTTGGACGAATTTTGTGCGGATTATTTGAAACGGGACCCGAACCATTGGATTCCCTACATGGAGTCGGGGCGATGGTATGCTTTTTTAGCCGATAGGTACTCTAAATCGGATCAAACGAAGGACTTAGCATTTGCCGCAAAACGGCTGGCCTTCAAATATTTTTGCTCGGCGGCTGAGTTTTACCCCAATTCGGCTCAGACTCGATTGCAAGCAGCGGTTGGCGCTGTCTGGTGTGGGGAAACCAGGGAGGCGCATTTTCAAGTCGAAAAAGCGGCTGAAATCGATCGAGAAACGCCGCATGCGGATAGAAAGATTTCGGGAGTTGTCGTTTTTTTCCCGAAAGAGTTGGACACTTCCGACAGCCCCGTCGAGAAGGATGCATGGGTGGCTGCGAGCGACGGCGACGCAAAGGGCGAACCCATTCTGCGTTGGTTGCGTATTAACGTTCCGTAGCTTTTGGAACAAAATACTGTCTAGCACAACCCGTTGTGCTTGGTACGATTAGTTCTCATCCTATCCCTTGGTTCCTTGTTTTCGGCCCGCTTGAGTTCAAAAATGCGAACGTTTTTACTGTTTTTGGTTTGTATCGGAATTGGCTACGGAATCGCGACGGCACAATTCCACAGCCGCACAAGTGGCATTCAGAACGTTTTGGGTTTCGAAGCGGATATGGAGACAGCAATTCGGAAAGCGAAGTCGCTGGAGGCGAAGCCGGGGAAAATTGAGGTAATTGGCGGTACGGAACTCGATTTCGGAACGATGCGACTGGGTACGAAACGTTCGCATAGCTTTGTTTTTCGCAACGTTGGCGAAGCACCAGTTGACGTCGTCTACAAGTCATCTTCGTGCAAATGTACCGTAGGAAAACTAGATTCAAAAACGCTAAATCCAGGGGAGCAAACGCAAGTGGACCTGGAATGGTTGGCTGAAGGTGTCTTTAACGACTTTGCCCAAACTGCAACCATTGGGACTAACGCTCCTGATCAGGAAGAAATCAAACTTACGATCAAAGGAAAAATCAGCCAGTCCTATGTGTTTGAACCGTCGCCCATGGACTTTCGTGATTTCCTCGCCAGCGAAGAACATGAAATCAAAGGCCGCCTCTACAGCTTCGAAGAAGGAATGATTAAAGTAACATCTGCTAGTTGGTCGGATGAGAAAATCGCTTCCAAGATCGTTTGCGAAATGGAAGAACCCAAAGAACTGCAGGCGGGTGAAATTGCAGAGTATTCCGACGCTCATTCCTACGTGAACTTTAAGATCAAACTAAAGAAAGGTGTTCCATCAGGTCCTCTTTCAGGAAACATGGTATTCAACAAAAAATCGGATAAGCCCGATGCCAAAGAGCAGCAGATCAATCTTCCAATCCAGGGACGCTCTGTATCACCCATTCGAGTTATTGCTGGCAATGACTTCAATGAAGAACGAAACATCTTCGACTTGGGCACCGCGAAGTCCAGCGTCGGACTAAAGAAGAGTATCGTGCTAGCAATCAGGGATGAGCAAGCGAGTGAGATTAAGGTTGCGTTAGAGTCGCTACCCGCTACTTTAGAAGGGAAGCTCAAAGTCACCGTTGCCGAACTGAAATCAACGCAAAAACAGAAAATGTTCTCAGTTACACTTGAGGTTGCTCCAGGAACCGCTCCTATTGAGTTCGCGGGAGCCTTCAACAAAGATTTTGCCAAGATAGTTTTGGAAACCAATATGGAAAGCGCCCCTAAGTTTCCGATGTACATCAAGTTCCGCATTTCGGAATAATCGAATCAGTCCGCTTGCATTGCAGGGAGCATGGAACGGTGGCACATCCAAAAGTTGGTACGGATAAACGGAGAGCTTTCAAAGTTTTGCTCGCATTGACTGTCGGCGTCACTGTTTCGCTTGTTCTTCCCAACTTACACGGCGATCCACCGCAGGGTGGCCAGAAGCCAGAACAGAAGGAAGCCAAGGTTCAGATTCGATTCCCTGGGAAAACGGTTTCCGACAAAGATTCCAAAAAATCACAAACAAATGAAGGCAAAGTTTCGTCCGACATTGCAAAACAAAGCAACGCCCCCGCTGCGCCTGCTCCAGGTGGCAAACCCCCAATCACCGTCGCAACCAGCGAAGAAAAAAATCAAAAGATTGCTGAAGATTGGAAGGATCCTCTCTTTGTCTTTTTCGTGACAGGTAGCCAGACAGGCTACATTGAGCCATGCGGATGTACGGGCCTCAAAAATCAAAAGGGTGGACTCAGTCGACGCGATACGTTTTTGACGTCGATTCGAGATCGTGGTTGGGAAGTAATTCCGATCGATGGGGGAGGCCAAGTCTTTCAAGTTGGCAGTCCAGATCCAAGACGAGGCCATCAAGCGGATATCAAGTTTGCTTGGACCGCCAATGCATTTAACATGCTCGGATATCAAGCGGTGGGCTTTGGCGAAGACGATTTGTTGCTAAACACTGGCGACTTAATGTATGCCATGATTGACAAGCCGGGACTGTTCGTTTCAGCCAACGTGAGTATCGCGAAGGAATTCGACCTTGCATTCAAGACGCTTACCGTAAAAGGGAAGAAGATTGGGATCACGACCGTTCTAGGCGATGAGAACGCAAAGAAGGCGAAAGACAATAAAGAGGTCACGATAGCAAAAGCCATCCCAGCCTTGAAAGAAGTAGCGGGTAAATTGCGTGCAGAGAAGTGTGACTATATGGTACTTGTTTCGCACGCCTCGCTCGAAGAATCGCGAGCGATTGCAAAAGCCGTTCCCGGATTTTCACTAATCATTACTTCAGGTGGTTTTGGTGAACCCACATTTCAGCCCGAACAGATTCCAGGCACAAACAGTCTGATGGTTCAGGTTGGAACGAAGGGAATGTACACGGGATTGTTCGGTGTTTTCAATGACCCAAAACAACCTTTTCGATATCAACGTGTTGCTCTCAGCTCGCAATTCGAAGACTCACCAAGAGTCACCGAGCTGTTTGGCAAGTACCAAGACGAGCTTAAGGCAGTAACATTCGATGGTCTTGGGAAACGGCCTATTTTGCATCCATCGACCCGCGAGTTTGTCGGTTCAGAGAAATGTGGTGAATGCCACACATCAGCTTTTGAAGTCTGGAAAAACACACCTCACGCGCACGCGACCGATTCCATTGTCAAGCCTCCGCAGAGGTCGATGGCAAGGCACTTTGATCCTGAGTGCGTAGCTTGCCACGTAACGGGGTGGAACCCGGGAAATTTTGCACCGTATCGAACGGGCTACGAATCGTTGGAAGCAACACCTCATCTGGTTGCAAACGGATGCGAAAACTGCCATGGACCGGGCTCGAAGCACGTGGCTGCCGAACTTGGCGATTTGGAAGCCGACGACGAATTCTTGAAGAAGCTTCGAGAGGAAATGCGGCTTCCGTTGGATAAGGCCAGTGATAAGTGCGCGACTTGCCATGACATCGACAATAGCCCAGACTTCCACAAGTCAGATGCTTTCCCAGGCTTTTGGGAAAAAGTAAAGCACTACGGTAAAGACTAGCTCCCTACCTGGGACTTGGTTTACCAACTAGAATTGGCGCATCAAAGCAACGCGATTTCACACGCTTGTCCTGACCATTCCGAATGTCTGCTCCGATTCAAAAGTATGCGATCACCCATCGAACGCACTATGAGTATTCCTCGCCAAGCTCGCTATGCCATAACCAAATGCACCTGCGACCACGCGACCTACCCTACCAATGTGTTCACCAATCGCACGTTGATGTGTCGCCTGTCCCTGATGCTCGGTACCAGTGGGTCGATAGTTTCGGCAATCGAGCCGAGTTCTTTAGCATTGAGCAACTCCACCCTCATTTAACCGTAACATCCAAATCCATTGTCGAACGGAGTGTTCCCGAATATTCGCTGGAACAGTCTCCTACCTGGTCGCAAGTTGTTCAAGCCGCTAGCCAACCCGTTGAAGACGAAGACCGCAAGGCCAGCGAATTCCTCTTCGATTCGCGTCACTGCCAACGTAGCAAAGCATTTATGGATTTTGCTCGTGAAATTGCGGTCGATCATCGTAGTTTTGTCGAGTGCGTCCAGATACTGACGGCCAAGATCTACCGTCAAATGGAGTACTCGCCTGACGCAACTCAAGTTTCCACCAAACCGGTAGAAGCATTGGCTCGACGACAGGGAGTCTGTCAGGACTTTGCGCAAATCGCCATTTGTTGTCTCCGTTCGCTCGGAGTTCCTGCTCGTTATGTCAGTGGCTATCTTCTGACCCATCCGGCTCCAGGCAAGGAGAAACTAATCGGTGCCGATGCGTCGCATGCTTGGATGAGTGCTTACGCGGGCCCATTAGGTTGGATTGATTTTGATCCAACCAACAACTTGATCCCGGGCATCGAACATATCACAGTCGCTTGGGGCAGAGACTACGCTGACGTTGCTCCCATCCATGGCGTCTTTATCGGAGGCGGGTACACACAGCTGGCCGTTTCCGTAGACGTTCAACCATTATCTTTTGCATCTCCATGACGAAGCCTTGCGTTCAAGTTGCAAAGCAGCCGAATCTGCCACTTACTCGTGATGCAATTGCAATTTGGCTTGCCGGGGTCAACGCTGTGCGGTCCGATACGGTTGTGGCAAACCAAACGCATTGGGACGGGCGTTGGCTCACCATCGCAGATCAAGTCTTTGATTTGAAGAACTCGGATAAGCTTGTGATTGTTGGAGCAGGTAAAGCAAGCGAAGGTATGCTTGCGGGCCTGCTGTCTGCCTTGATGTCATCTCAAAAAAAGCTACCCAAGATCACGGGTTGGATCAACGTCCCCCAGGGGGCTAATTCTTCCGTCAGAATGTATGGGCATACGATTGTCGAGGAATGCGCATTTCCCGAAACTCACGGCGTAACGGTTTGCCAAGCGCGTCCGCAAGGTTGCAATGAACCTACGCCAACCGCGGTCTATGGGACGCGGCAAATCTTAAAACATGTTCAACAAGCTGGCCGTAGTGATTGTGTCATTGCACTTATCAGTGGCGGAGGATCGGCGTTGTTATGCTCGCCCATGGATGGCCTGAGCCTCGAAGAAAAAGTGGAGCTCACACGAGCTCTATCGTCCTCAGGTGCGAATATCGAGCAGCTCAATTCTGTTCGCCGTTGTTTGAGCGATATCAAGGGCGGTGGGCTTGCACGGGCGTGCAAGGCCAGAAATCTGATCACGTGCATTGTTTCCGATGTCTTGGGTGATCCACTCGACTTGATCGCCTCTGGGCCAACCATCCTCAGGCCAACGCCGGACCCTGCTCAAGCGATCGCTATTCTGGATAAACTCTTACCTACTGCGTTTCCGAATATTCGCGATGTCTTGAACAAGTCAATGCGCCGGAGTGCAGCAAGCCGATCGCAAGAGAATCCCGACCTTGAGTTGACTCCGATCGTCTTGGCAAACAATGCGACCGCCGTAGACGCTGCGGGGCAAAAAGCAGTCGAGCTTGGCTACCGATATTGGATGAAGTCGGAGCGTCGAAGCGAAGGAGAGGCAACCCTTCTCGGTCATCGTTTTGCCCAACAAATGCAGGCCACACTCGAGCAGACTCAGATCGATTGCATCATTTCTGGTGGCGAACCAACCGTCGTTTTACCACCCTCGGAATCGCGGGGGCTTGGCGGCCGCAATCAGCAATTGGCCTTGGCTTTTCTGGATTGGTATAATGCATGCGACGGATGGCCATTGAACACCGATTTGGCGTTTGTCTCCGGTGGAACGGATGGCGAAGATGGGCCGACCAACGCCGCAGGCGCGTATGTCGACCGAGAAGTTTTTGCGAAAATGAAGTCGCTGAGGATTTCGTCGGAAGATTTCCTAAGACGCTGCGATGCCAATCGTTTTTTTGATGTGACTGAAGCATTGCTGTTAACAGGACCTACGGGGACAAACGTCTGCGACTTGAGAGTGGGACTTGTTCAAAAACATGGACAAAGGTAGTCGTTTAATGGCGTTATCCCGAACGAAAAATAGGATGGGACATCGGTCCCATCCTACAGCGTCCAACGACGCTTTAACCGTGTTTGACATAACCCTGCCTTAGCACTGCCAAATTGAACGGCAAGAGGCAATCGCAGAAACTTTGAAAAGCTTTGGACCTTGTAACAATGGCGGCCAAGTCTACAATCACTCTGTCCTGGAAGTGATAACTCACGTCTAAAACGAGTCACACACGCCGCAACGAACAAACTATTCGGATGACTTTACAGATGGTATCTCGGCCAATGGCACGAGAGACCAGATATCGAGTAAGCCGACGCAGCAAAACACTATTAGTGTGTTGCTGCGTCGGCTTTTTTTATTTACCAAAATGAGTTAGCGACCAAATGAGCGAGAACGTCATTGAAATCCAGGCACTATCGCGTCACTTTGGCAAACTCGTGGCAGTAGATTCCATTTCCATAAATGTCAAAGCAGGCGAAGTCTTCGGTCTGTTGGGTTCGAATGGAGCAGGAAAGACGACCACAATCAAGATGCTAACCACGCTCTTGCCACCGTCGTCAGGGGACGCATTGATTGCGGGCTTATCCATAAAGACTCAATCCGTTGGCGTTCGTCGCAAGATCGGCTACGTACCGCAGGCCGTCTCTGTCGATGGTTCGTTGACAGGATACGAGAACTTGCTGATCTTCGCAAAACTCTACGATATACCAATGGGGGAGCGACAAGCTCGCATACGCGAAACCTTGGATTTCATGGGCCTGAGTTCCGACGGAAGCCGATTGGTGAATGAATACTCAGGAGGAATGGTGCGTAGGCTCGAAATTGCATTATCGACACTTCACCGACCGAAAGTCCTGTTTCTCGACGAGCCGACCGTGGGGCTAGATCCAATCGCTCGCGACGCTGTTTGGAGATTGCTGATGGACCTAAGGCAAAACAATGGCACCACGCTATTTTTTACAACGCACCACATGGACGAGGCAGAGTCACACTGCGATCGGATTGCGATCATGCAAACAGGAAAGATCGCAGCCGCTGGGACCTGCCAAGAACTCGAGGCATCGTTCGGTGGCAACCATCATTCCTTGGACGAAGTTTTCCGTCACTACGCGGGCGGCTCCACTGAAACCGTGGGAGCCTTCCGGAAAATATCGACTGATCGCGCGACAGCGCAGAGACTTGGGTAAGCCACAATATGCACAATACGTTACGCGAAAACACATTAGGGCTTCTCTATAAATCGTTGGTAATTGCCGAGTTCGAACTTCGCAAGCTGCGACATGATTTCACAGAATTGATCACGCGAGCTCTCCAGCCAGCCCTTTGGTTGCTCATTTTCGGCCAAGTGTTCGCGAAAAGCGGTGCGATCAAGACAGGCGACCTACCTTATCTCGATTTCATTGCACCTGGCATTCTTGCTCAAAGCGTACTCTTCATTGCGATTTTCTTCGGTATCAACGTCATTTGGGAGCGGGACTTGGGAATTGTTCAAAAGTTCCTGGCCAGCCCCACTCCTCGCGGCGCGTTGGTGCTCGGCAAAGGTTTATCTGCCGGAATTCGCAGCCTCTCGCAAGCAATTATCGTATTCGCCATTTCTGCATTGCTCGGCGTCAAAATCAACTGGAACCCGATCGCGATCCTTAACGTCGTAGGGATTGTGATTCTTGCGGCTACTTTGTTTGCAACCGTTTCGCTGATCATCGCTTGCATCGTCAAGACACGAGAGCGATTCATGGGCGTTGGACAACTGCTGACCATGCCACTCTTTTTCGCGAGCAATGCGATCTATCCTACGGCCATGATGCCAGACTGGTTGAAGGTCATTTCGCATTGCAATCCACTGACTTATGTCGTCGACGCACTTCGAACATTCATGGTAATTGGTAGCACAAGCACCATCGGCCTTGCTACCGATTATGCCGTTTTGAGTCTGAGCACGATTGTACTTATTGCCGTTGCTGCTCGTCTCTATCCTCGACTAGCGATCTGAACAGAAAGGGCGCATCGTGCAATCGAAATCGAAGAAATGGATGGTTGTCGGAATTGCCGTTGTTGTCGTGGGAGCATGGCCAATTTGGAATAGGTTCATCTCCTTGCCGCAACGTCGAAGGGGATATTGATGGCGACAGCGGGAAGGTCCATGCCCCAGTTCGGGATGCTCACGGTTTTGATTCGGTTGCCCTTACAGATGCTCTCCGGTAACTCATCACCACGAGAAAGCATGCCAAAGTCAGTTCCGAATGCGATGCTTCTGGCGCCAACCACTCACTTCGTTGTGTTGGCGCAAGCGATCTTACTTTGAGGTGCTGGCATCCAAGTTGCGTGGCCACAATTTCTCGCGTTAGCGATCAACGGTGGATCGTTCTTTACTGTGGCAGCAGCCCAATTTCGAAAGTCGGTAGTGCAATCCAGTTGAGCAGCTACGGATTACCGATAGCGATATCGCCGCCCTGAATAGCTTCGAATCGGAGCGGAATAAACTCTAGGAGCAGCATACCTGTAGCCGTAGTTGGGATAATTGTTGTATCCCAGCCCATTGTTGTAGTAACCATTTGAGTAGTTGCCGTAGCCGTAGTTGCCATAGTTTCCGGAATACGTATTACCGTAGCCATTGCCGTATCCGCCATAGTAACCGTTGCCGTATCCTGAGTTGCCGACACGGACTCCTGTTCCATAACCTCCAACTTGCACTTGCAGGCCACCAAACTGCGAGTATGCCTCACTGCTAGACAAAACAAACGCGGCAGCAAGTGCAGCCGTAACTAAAAGTCTTCGAAACATAATAATCTCTCTCTACTTCTTAAACGAAACAAAACAACCTCTGAGCAGCAACGCGAAAGCATTCCTGCCCACATTTTAAAGTATCCGATGCGGCTCAATGCTTACCGCTTCTTTGATTTTCGGATCGACTATTGCCCCAAACACTTCGCGGACATGTGCAGCGACTTGGCGATCGGACATTTTGTCCGCTGGCTCGATATGTGAGACTCGCCCTTTTAAACTCATTTCTTCGATTCGTTTGCCGAATTCGCCTTTGGCATCACCAGGTCCCATGATGAAAATCGAGTCAGCATGGTGTAGGTGCGCGATGACGTTGTCATAGTGCTTAACAAAGTGAATCATGGCTTTTTGCTCCCGTTTGTCTTCTGCAATGAAGTCGGTGCGGGTATGCCCGTTGCGATCATTGCTATAAGTATCAGGTGCATTGGTCGCTTCAACATCAGCCAAAAGGACTTCTGTGATCTCAACACCGTCTGTTAGTAAAACCACAACCGCCTTGTGATGATCAATCCATATTCCTGCATTGATGGTCATGTTGAATCCGTGATTTGGAACTTGATTAAAGGCAAAATCTGTTACGAGTTGCTAAGGCGAGCAACGGGTTCCAAAACACCTGACGCGACGCGCAAGCTAGTGAATTGAATGGTAGGTTCACTAGCTTGCGCGTCGTGCTAGGCGATCTGAGTTTTGGCGACGCTTTGGTTTTGCCGACTCAGACAAAAAGCATCGAGAATTGTCTCCTCGGCTTGGTCGACTTGCGATAAAGCAAGTGCTAGTGTCGTTGCGATCGAGCTTGGCCATTCGTCGCTACTGTTCTGCGATGCCATCAATGTAAACTCGCGTTCCCAATTGAGTATTGCATCTTTTGCCTCGGCGATCTTGAGAATTGCCTCAATCGCGTGGCACTGTCGGCTCCGCACCGCGTCGCAGAAATCACTCAAGGTAGAATTCATTTGCAATACACTTTTTGTTAAGTCGACGTACAGCAATTCACTTAGTCCGTTGACGAATTGAAAAATCCTTTGTCCTCGCCCAATCTGAGACTCCGTCCGCTGTTCGATTCTGCCAATTCAAGACATCGGTCTGCGATTGCCTCTTTCGAGCTCGGTAAGGAAAGAACATCACTGACCGTAGTTCTAAGGCTATTCGCAAATGCTATGTCTGTTTCGAAAGTCACCAAAAGTAGGACCGGAATGGAAACGAGTGCTGGATTGGAAACCATCGAGGCCAGCACTCCATCGCCACCACCCCAGAGCAAATGCGGATCCAAAAGTAGTACTTCCGGCTTAATGCATCTCAATTTGGCGACACAGTTGATTCCGCTATTGGCGTTGTGCACCGAAAAGCCTGACTGCTCCAATCCGAGAACGAGGTGCTCGAGTAAATAGTGATCGGAGTGGGCCACCAAGAGTGTTCGGGGCGAACGGACTGGTCTTAGGTTAGGACGTGATATCTGTGCTGTTGTCATTCGAAAGTCTCTTTCTCGTGTTCGATTCCACTAGGAGCAGTCGCATGGCCTCTCCGCCGCTCGTCCTCTTCGTGCAAACCGAGGAGCCAAGCGTACGATTCTTTGATCGATTGATACTGATGCGTTAGGAGCGATTGGAGTCTAGGTTCAATGACGGTATCAATCGCGGTTTCGTAGGCTTGTTTGATGTAGCTTTCGCCACGCTGGGCTTCAATGACAACCGCCGATACATCGACGACTTCATTGAGCTCGTCTCGCAGCTCCATCCAGGTACGGTGTAAGGATGCTGCAATGGTTCCACGTTCGTTTGATTCTTCATGGTTAACCTCAGCAATTTCCTTGAGCTTTTCGAGGAAGTCGTTACGTTGTTGGGAGTAGCGATGAAATCGCATCGAAAGCGAGGAGTGCTTCTCAGCGAGGCGTTTACCCGCATAAGCGAAGCCGTCTCGGCTATCGATGTTCATGTGGAGCAGATCGCGAATCTGTCTGAGGTCAATGTTGGAGATTGGTTTCGAGGAATGAGTTGTTTCCATTTGGTTTTCCTTTATGGTTAATGCGGAACGTAGCAAACCGCCCGGTGAGCAGGCAAAAAGCCGCGATCAAAAGGTTCGCGTCGGCATTCACGGCCCGAAACGCATTGAATAGAGAATTCATGCATGCGCAATTGCTTTTTCGTTTAACAGTTAGCCCTAGGCGTACGGTCAAATGAAGAGAGTACGCCTTCGGCTGACTGTTAAACGAGCAAATCAACAGGCCGAGCCGGAAATGCTGCGGCTATTTCCCAGCTTATGCGTCGGGTTATCGAAGCTTCCTGGTGCTACTTTCAGACCGCCGCCCGCTTAAGCTAGCTGACGTCCTTGAATGACCCGTAGTAACACTACGACGATCGCAATGATTAGTAGGATATGGATGAATCCATTGAGCGTTGCGCCGGTTGCGAGCCCCAATGCCCAGAGGATCAAAAGGATGACAAAGATAGTCCATAACATAGTCGTGCACCTTAAACGTTTTGGTTAGTAGCTGTGAAAAATACGTAGGGAACTGCGAGTACTGAGTCGGTTTTCAAACTGCAAAATGCAGCAGTTGGAAATTTTCGGACTGTTTGTGGCAGCAGGAAGTGGCTTTAATGAGTTCGTTGCTTTGGTTGGACACACGATGAGCATCGGGCCAATATCTGGAGCCCAGATATATTCTGAGCCAAACAGAATTCCCCAGGAAACGCCACTCCCCCCTTGCTGCAGGGAGTTGTTTTTGCCGCGATAGAATTTTGCGATTCGATTTGGCAATCTCGAGGGCAGCTCATCAAGAGTAATGTCTCGCATTTGCGGATCTACATCGACTTCTGAGCGCTCTTGTAAGGACCGCTCCACATCCGCGTGGGCGTTGACGACAGTGAGGATGGAATGGGTTTTGGCTTTCATCTCATTCGTCCTTCGAAACAACGAAGTTAAATTCTTTGGAAGCGTCTACACCGCTCGTTGGATGACCGTTCAGCTTGACCGCAAAGCGACCTAGGGTCGCATCTTTAGCTGCGACGAGCTTAAACTCGGTCTTGCTTTCGCCAGTTCGATTAACAATGCTAGCTGGCTCCGTCGTTACTCCCGCGGGCAGGTCAATCAGGCTCAAAGTGATGTCTTGCATGAACGTTTTGTCCCGATTTACTTTGATGGACACTAACTCGGACTCGCCTTGCTTGAGCGATGTGGAGAGAAGTGGCATATTGAGACTGAAACTGTCTTGTCCTGTGACCGCAATTCGAAATTCGATTTTGGCGTCGGCGCCTTGCTTGGGGTGGCCCGTTACGTCTATTTTGAACTCACCTTTGGCTGCCGAATCATCTGCGATAACCGAGATCTTGGAGTCGCTATCACCGTGTTTGATCATCGGCCGTTCCGGCTTTATCGTCACACCGGCAGGAAGATTCTTGAATTCAAGGGTGACATCACCGTCGAAGTTCTTGGCGCGATTGATTCCGATAATTCCTTCTGTTTGTTTGCCTTGTTGAACGGAGGTTTGCACGAGTGGCACGCTCAAATTGAATGTGTCGTCAGCTCTTCCCGTGACCGACTTACTGACTTTGGGGTCGCTAACACCCGGGCCGCCTGTCGTGCCCTCATTGCAGCCCAAGATGGGAGTGATCGCGATAATGAACAGGAATTTTGGAAAACACTTCATCGATAGAGCCTCAACTGGTTTGTAGCATGTTGCTACGGAGAAACGAAAAAAGCCGACGCATGGATGCACTTAGAAGGTGCGTCAACGCGTCGGCTTACATGTATCAGGCCTCTTGGGGGTGGTCCGGTGTGGACCAGCAAGCTGCCGTGTAATTTGTCATCCGATATTTTTGGTGTTCGAGTTCACAGCAGCCTATAAAAATCGGCCCTGCGATCTCGACGGGTCCAATGGTAGAGCAATTCGAGCCAAAGGCAATGAAGAAAGACGGAAAGTTTTACGAATGGTTTGATGCTCCGATGCGGAATCGGATCCTCGTTTAGCGGTCAGCACACTGCGATCTGAACGCCTAGGAGGTAGGCAGGCTGAAACTACCTGACCAGGGAACCAATAGGAGAGCGAGGCTCCTGCCGAGCTTTGCAATGGTTCGGCAGGAGCCTCACCCTCCCGACATAATCAGAGTTGCCGCTCGCCTAAGAGAAACAAGTGCACCTACGGCTGACGGTTAATCGACCCTTGCTCTTTGGCTTTGAGAGCTTATGCTAGGGACAGTACTTAAATCAATCGGATGACTATATAGAAGAGCGATTCGGCATTCTCGGATCGCTAGTCAACAGGTAAGCCGACGAGGCAGTGTACCCTTTGGGGTACTACTCGCCACGTCGGCTTTTTTCGTTGAATAGTCGTGAAATCCTACCCAAAACAGACTCGGCATTCACAATGGCAGAAACCTCAAATCCGCTGACGACCTATCATAGTTGCGTGCTTCCGCGGACCGCGCCAGAGTCTGCATCATTGGAACAACCGTTTCGAGATGAGTTGCTCAGCGCCGATCAGCTTGAACGGCATGCGAGAAATTTGGCAGCCACGCACAAGCTAGCGGTTGGAAAAGTCGCGGACAAGCTGATCAGTCGATTGGCGGAGAATGAAAAGATACTTCAGGCTACTTACGATGAGGTTGCTGCGGCAGTCGTTAAAAATCGCAGAATTTCTCCTGCTGCAGAATGGCTCCTCGATAATTTCTATCTGCTAGAAGAGCAGATTCACTCGACGCGCCGACTCTTGCCTCGCTCGTACAGCCAAGAACTACCACGATTGACCAACGGGCCGGCAGCGGATTACCCTCGCGTCTACGGGATCTCGCTTGAGCTGATCTCACATACCGATGGTCGAGTGGATGCCCAGGCCCTCGACGGCTTCATCACCGCCTATCAGTCGATTGTGCCGCTCCAGCTTGGCGAACTTTGGGCTTTGCCATTGATGATTCGGCTGGCATTGATTGAAAACCTTCGGAGAGTCGCGGCTCGCATTTCCATCGCGCGTCGAGATCGGGATCTCGCGGCCGAGTGGGCTGACAAAATGATCACCACGGTAGAGGAATGCCCCTCCGATTTGATTTTGGTATTGGCCGATATGGCCCGATCGAATCCACCGCTATCAGGTGCCTTCCTCGCCGACTTGACTCGCCATCTTCATGGCCAGAATCCGAATTTCACCCTTGTGCATGGTTGGCTTGAGCACCGCCTGACCGACTCGGGTTATTCCACGGAACAACTCGTCCTCGACGAAGGACAATTGCAAGCTGCCGAGCAAATTTCGGTAGGAAACAGCATTACGAGTTTGCGTTTTTTGAGTGTGCATGATTGGCCGCAATTTGTTGCCAAGCAAAGCCTCGTCGAGCAAACGCTCAATCGCGATCCCTCGGGGATCTATGGACTGATGGACTTTCAAACGCGAAATCGCTACCGGCACGCGGTCGAAGCCATTGCGAAACGTTCGAATGTTTCCGAGTTCGACGTCGCGTTTCGTGCGATACAGCTTTCTGAAAATGAGCCTATCGGCGATGCGAACTCTCGCAAGCGGCACGTTGGGTACTATCTCGTTGATCAAGGGAGGACAGCCCTTGAGCGGCTCGTGCAAATGCGACTTACGACCTCGGTCGTGGTGGACAAACTCAGACGGACCTTTCCGCTATCGATCTACTTAGTGGCCGTTTTGGTCTTCACTTGGCTTGGCATCGAAGTGTTGTGTCGCGTTGGCGATTGGGCTGCGAACTCGATTTTGCTGCGTTGTATCATTGCTGTTCCTGTAGTCATGTGCGGAGTTCAATTTGGGTTGGGAATGGTCAATTGGCTGGCTACGATTCTGTTGCGCCCCAATGCCTTGCCGAGGATGGATTTTCGCACTTGCATTCCATCGGAACATCGCACCGTCGTCGTCGTGCCCACGATGTTGGCAAGTGTGGAATCTATCGACCACTTGCTAGAAGGGTTGGAGATTCGCTACCTAGCCAATCGAGATTCTTCACTTCAATTTGCATTGCTGACCGACTTTCTAGACGCAAGCCAAGAAACCATGCCAAACGATATGGAACTCGTTTCGCATGCCAAACGTGGAATCGATCGACTCAACCAAACCTACGGCGCCGAAGATCACGACCTCTTCTTCCTGCTGAACCGAAGCCGAAAATGGAATGAATCGGAGGGTACATGGATGGGCTTTGAACGCAAGCGTGGCAAGCTTGCCGATCTTAACGCGACCCTTCGAGGTGCAACGAACCGTTTTTCGGATGTCTCGGGCAATCTCGCTGATCTTTCGAACGTCAGATACGTGATCACGCTCGATACGGACACGCAATTGCCTCGGGATTCTGCGAGAAAATTGGTCGAGGCCATGGCGCATCCTCTCAATCGCCCCACGATCGATGCTAAAAGTGGACTGGTTACAGCGGGATACGCTATCCTCCAACCTCGCGTTGCCATCAGCTTGGCGAGCTCACGTCGATCTTGGTTCGTGAGATTGATCGGTTCGGATCCAAGCATCGACCCTTACACTCGCGTTGTGTCCGATGTTTACCAAGATTTATTTGGCGAGGGGTCGTTCATCGGCAAGGGCATTTACGATGTGGACGCCTTTGAAAAGTGCTGCGGAAATTTCCCAGTGAATGCGATCTTGAGCCATGATTTGCTCGAAAGTTGCTTCGGGCGCTCTGCGCTGATCAGCGACGTGACTTTGTACGAAGATCATCCGTCCAGTTATGCGGCCGATGTGAGTCGGCGTCATCGATGGATTCGAGGCGACTGGCAAATTGCAGCTTGGTTATTACCTCGGGTGAGGAGCAACCAGTCTTCGCATATTGGCAATCCTATTTCCGCACTTTCGTGGTGGAAAATCTTTGACAACCTTCGGCGAAGCCTCATGCCGATTGCGATGGTCGCTCTACTGCTGTGCGCATGGTTCTTCGCAAGCCCATCCGCTGCACTTGCCGCCACTTGGTTTGTTGTGCTGGTCGTAATTGCTCCGAGGATCATGGCAGCATTGATCGATTTTGCCTTCAAGCCTACCGATCTTTCGGTCGCAACGCACGTGCGTTCAGCTCTACAGGCACTTGTTCGGCCTATCGCCCAGTCGTTGTTTACGTTGGTGTACTTGCCTTATGATGTCTGGATAAGTACCGATGCAATCGTTCGCACGTTGGTACGTGTCCATTGGACGAAACATCGATTGCTCGAATGGCGAACTTCAAGCGATTCCGAACGTTGTGCTCGCTCCGATCTGCTTGGATTCGTCTATAGTATGTCGATTGCTCCCTTGGTTGCCATTTTCGCAATGGCAGTCATTTCGATAGCGAATCCATCTACGCTTGCAATAGCAAGTCCCTTCTTAATTGCATGGACAGCGTCACCGGCAATCGCTTGGTGGTTGAGTCGAATCATTCCGATCCAAGGGGTTGAACTGAAAGAGCCGCAACGCAGATTTCTCCGAAGCATGGCTCGAAGAACGTGGCGGTATTTTGAGGTCTTTGTCACTGCAGAAGACAATTGGCTACCGCCCGACAACGTGCATGTGAACCCGAAAACAATCATCGCTTCCCGGACGAGTCCAACCAATATTGGAATGGCATTTTTGGCGGATTTGGCAGCATATGATTTTGGTTACTGTTCGGTTTCTAGGCTTCTGGAGCGGACAAAAAACACCTTTGGTACTCTTCTAAAAATGGAACGGCATCGCGGCCATTTTTTCAACTGGTATGACACCAAGACCTTGGCGCCACTTTTGCCTCGATATGTTTCGACTGTCGATAGCGGCAATCTTGCAGGGCATTTGCGAGTGTTGGCAGCTGGATTCGAACAGATGCTCGACTCCTCCATTGTCCCTGCCCAGGTATTTCATGGGCTGCAGGATACGCTTAGTGTGTTATTGCAAGAGATGGCGAAGAACACAACTGGGACAGGCGAAGTCGCTACACGATTGGTTGGCAATACAAGCTATCGTCGAATCGAACTTCTAATGGATTCTCTTGCTGACCAGAAAGCCAATCTGCGATCGGCATTTGAGTGTTTGCCCAAGCTGAAAAACGAAATGGTGGAGTTGGAAAAAACCTTGGCTCCCCAAAGCGAAGCCATTTGGTGGTGCAATTCCGTTGCTCAAACCTGCGACGAGCAACTCGCAGATTTGCGGTCGATGGGGCAGTGGTCCACCATGGCCATCCCAGCTGATCAGGCATTGGGGAAACAAACAGAGCCGAGTCGAGAGCGACTTAATAATCTCCAGTTGGAGCTAGAACGAATTAGCGCCACCCCGACACTTCGAATGATTGCGTCGTTACCAAAGACGGTTTTTCCGATGATTGACGCAATTCGGTTGGTAGAGCCTGGGGCGCTCGTGTGGTTGGATTCATTGCAATCCTCCATGGTTACGGCGGCTGAGTTTGCCTCCAGTCGCATGAGAGAGCTTGATCTGCTTTGCCTTGAGTCTAGGGAGCTCGCAGACATGGATTTCAGTTTCCTCGAAAGCAAAATGCGCGATCTGTTCGCTATTGGTTTCAACGTCACGGATAACCAAGTCGACTCAGGCTGTTACGACTTGTTGGCCTCGGAGGCTCGACTAGCCACGTACGTTCTCATTGCTCAAGGACAGTTCGGGCAGGAGCAGTGGTTTGCGTTGGGGCGATTGCTCACAAGTACGAAAGGAGAGCCTGCGCTATTGAGTTGGAGCGGCTCCATGTTTGAGTATTTGATGCCACTCCTGGTGATGCCCACGTACGACTACACTTTGCTCGACCAAACCTATCGGGCCGTGGTCGCTCGGCAAATCGAGTACGGTCGACAGCGTGGTGTTCCCTGGGGCGTTTCCGAATCGGGTTATAACGCTTTCGATCTCAATCTCAACTACCAATATCGCGCCTTTGGTGTTCCTGGTTTGGGATTGAAGCGGGGGCTTGCCGATGATTTGGTGATTGCGCCGTATGCTTCCGCGTTGGCATTGATGGTTGCCCCGGATTTAGCATGTCGAAATCTAGAGCGACTCGCAGGGGAAGAACGAGCTGGCGGATACGGATTCTATGAAGCGATAGACTACACCTCCTCACGATTGCCTCCCGGGACGACAAGTGTCACGATTCGACAATACATGGCGCATCATGCCAGTATGAGCTTGCTGTCCTTTGCCTACGTTCTCTTGGACAAGCCGATGCAGAAGCGGTTCAATTTGGACTTGGCGTTTCGATCGACGGAGCTGTTGCTTCAGGAGCGCGTTCCGCGTACGACAGTGCCGCTCTTTCCACATGCGAACGAAGCGAACGCAACGCGTGCTTCGGCAGTCGAAGAGTCTGGTACTATGCGCGTGCTTACGGACCCGACCACCACGGTACCGGATGTTCATCTCCTGTCCAATGGCCAGTACCATGTCGCCATCAGCAGCGCCGGCGGAGGATATAGCCGGTGGCGTGGCATGTCCGTCACGCGTTGGCGAGAGGATCCGACACGAGATTGTTGGGGTAACTTTTGCTACATCCGAGATTTGGATACCGATACGGTCTGGTCAACAGCCTGGCAGCCGACAGCGACGATCGCGAAAAAGTACGAAGCTATCTTCACACAGTCGCGAGCGGAATTTCGCCGCATCGATGAGCAAATCGAGATGCACACGATGATCAGTGTTGCGTCCGAGGACGACTTAGAGGTGCGTCGAACGAAAATTACGAACCGCTCCGAACGGGTTCGTCGCATCGAAATCACCAGTTACGCTGAAGTGGTATTGGCACCTCAACCCCAGGACGAGTCGCATCAAGCGTTTAGTAATCTATTCGTTCAAACCGAACTCTTGCCATTGCAAGGTGCCATTCTGTGCACCCGTCGGCCTCGATCCGCTGAGGAGCATCCACCGTGGATGGTTCACATGATGACTGCGACCGGCACACAGGTGGAACAGACGTCCTACGAGACCGACCGTATGCGATTTCTCGGACGTGGTCAAACAGCTGCTTCTCCCGCATCGCTCAAGAGTCGAAGTCCGCTTTCCAACAGCCAAGGCGCGACTCTCGATCCGATCGTAAGTATCCGTAAAGTCATCCTTCTGCAGCCCAACGAAACGGTAACCCTAGACGCGATTACGGGCGTTGGGGAGTCACGTGACATTGCCAAGGCAATGGTAGAGAAGTATCTTGACCGAACCATGGCGGACCGAGTCTTCGAACTCGCTTGGACCCGTGGGCTTATTATGCTTCAACAGCTTAACGCTTCGGAATCGGAGGCTTTGACTTACAGTCGATTAGCCGGTTCCATTATTTATGCATCGGGAATGCGGCGTGCCAAAGCGAGCGTGCTCATCCAAAACCGACGAGGCCAATCAGGACTTTGGAGTTACGGGATTTCCGGGGACCTGCCCATCGTATTGATTCGAATTCGCGATGCGGACAAACTGGATTTGGTGCGAGAGGCCGTTCGGGCTCATGCGTATTGGAGAATGAAAGGGCTGGCTGTCGACTTGGTCATATGGAACGAAGATGACTCGGTCTATCGTCAGTCGTTGCAAGAGTCCATCTTGGACATTGTCTCGGCAAGCCCCGAAGCTGCCTTGGTCGATCGGCCGGGAGGGGTGTTTGTGCGGCGTGGCGAGCATATGTCCGAGGAGGATCGGGCTCTGTTGCAAACCGTTGCACGGGTTGTGCTTCAGGATGACGCTGGAACACTTCTCGATCAAGTCAATCGTCGCGTTCGACCCGAGACGGCAATGCCTCGATTCAGGGCGACTAAGGCTCGACTTGAGGTGGAGTCAACACCTGAGGCTTCAAAGCGCGATCTAGAATTTGATAATGGTATTGGTGGCTTTAGTCGAGATGGGCGAGAGTATGTCATCACCCTCAAGCCAGGTGAAGCGACGCCGGCCCCGTGGGTTAATGTCATTGCGAATGCCAAAATCGGCACTGTGATCTCGGAAAGCGGCAGCGCGTACACTTGGACGGAAAACAGTCATGAGTTTCGACTTACGACTTGGAACAATGACCCCGTCTCGGATACGGCAAGCGAAGCGATCTATTTGAGAGATGAGGAGACGGGCAAGGTCTGGTCGCCTTCACCATCCCCTGCACGGGGAACTGGAACATATGTTTCTCGCCACGGATTCGGCTATAGCATGTTTGACTATACCGAAGACGGCATCACGACCGAGTTGTGCATCTACGTCTCGATCGACGAGCCGATCAAGTATGCGCGACTCAAGGTCACAAACCACTCAGGACGAGAGCGGAGTCTGTCAGCGACCGGTTACTGGGAATGGGTTCTTGGCGAAGTTCGCAGCAAGTCGATCATGCACATTGTGACAGAAGTGGATCCAGTAACGGGAGCGATTTTCGCACGAAATCCGTATAGTCCTGAGTTTGCTGACCGGGTTGCTTTTGTGGATTGCAGTGAGTCGAATCGTTCGATCACTTGCGATCGAACGGAGTTTCTTGGTCGAAACGGGAGTCCGTCAAGTCCATCGGCGATGCGGCGGACCAAGTTGTCGAATCGTGTTGGCGCTGGACTTGATCCCTGCGCGGCGATTCAGACGCATCTGACAATCGATGACGGCGAAGAAAAAACGGTGATGTTTAGGATTGGCTCAGCCAAGAACGAAGACGATGCTCGCCAGTTGATTCACAAAACGCGAGGAACCGAGAACAGTTACAAGGCTCTCGAAAATGTTTGGCATTATTGGAGTCAAACACTGGGTGCTGTCCACATCGAAACGCCAGATCCATCGGTTAACTTTCTGGCCAACGGTTGGCTTATTTACCAAACGCTTTCATGCCGCATGTGGGCTCGATCCGGATTCTATCAGTCGGGTGGCGCATATGGCTTCCGCGATCAGCTTCAAGATTCGATGGCTCTTATCCATGCCGAGCCAAGCCTGTTCCGAGAGCAGATTCAACGGGCTGCGTCGCGGCAGTTCCGCGAAGGAGACGTGCAACACTGGTGGCATCCACCCGTCGGCCGAGGCGTTCGCACGCAGTTCTCAGACGATCTCCTTTGGCTACCTCTGTCGCTTTGTCGCTATGTTCAAATGACGGGTGATACAGGACTGCTCGATGAACCGATTCCGTTCTTGACATCGCGCCTATTGCATGAGGACGAAGAAGCGAATTACGATCTGCCACAGATTTCGGAAGATATCGGGTCGGTCTACGATCACGCATTGAGAGCAATCGATCGGGCGATGAAGTTTGGGGTACACGGATTGCCGCTGATGGGCTGCGGTGACTGGAACGACGGGATGAATCTTGTCGGCCAACACGGCAAAGGAGAAAGCGTGTGGCTGGCATTCTTTCTTTATGAGGTTCTAAACAAGTTTGCAGCGCTGGCACGCCAGCGTGGCGATATCGGAACGGCAGATCGCCTTGAATTAGAAGCGGGGCGGCTGCGAGGGAACATTGAAGCGTCATGCTGGGACGGCCAATGGTATCGACGCGCTTACTTTGATGATGGAACGCCACTTGGCTCCTCGGAGAATCAGGAATGCCAAATCGATTCGATTTCGCAGAGTTGGTCGGTTTTGTCGGGGGCAGGTACGCAGAAGCGAACCACGGTCGCCATGAAAAGCGTCTACGATCGCCTTGTCAAAAAGGATGAGCACTTGATCCTATTGCTCGACCCACCGTTCGATAAATCGGTTCTCAACCCAGGTTATATCAAAGGATACGTTCCCGGCGTCCGCGAGAACGGTGGGCAATATACGCATGGAGCAATCTGGACCGCGATGGCCTTTGCTGAAATGGGCGATACCGAACGAGCTTGGGAGTTGTTTGCGCTTATCAACCCGATCTCACACGGTTCCACTCCTGCTGGAATTGGAAAGTATCGAGTGGAGCCTTATGTTGTGGCCGCAGATGTCTACGGAGTAGCACCGCACGTGGGGCGTGGTGGATGGACATGGTACACAGGCTCGGCGGGTTGGATGTATCGGCTAATCCTCGAATCGCTGCTGGGGCTTCATTTGGACGTCGATAAGCTCCGATTTAATCCACGGCCACCTCGTGATTGGCCATCATTCAAGATGCACTATCGATTTCGAGAAACGGTGTACCATATCAACGTAACTTGCAACGATGGTGGCAACACAATCCAATCGCTCTCAGTGGATGGCATTGAACAAGTCGAACATGTCGTTTGTTTAGTGGATGACAATGTAGGCCATCAGGTGGAGATCCGATTGGGCGTTTAATTTTTCCTGGTTTTTCCGCTCCTTGATGAACCGGTATCAAGCTCCATTGACCGGCGATGCGATGGCCGGGTTTCGCGTTCCGTTGGTTTGTTTCAGTCCATCACCGTTGCTGTTCTTGGGTCGTTCCCAAGTTACAATACGTCGCGTCCATTTGTCGGTTGTCGCATGCTGCACATGCGTTTTGTGCAAATGTCCTACGGCCCAGATCGGTTGGCTCTGCGTTTGTCCTTGGTGAATGAAAATGAGCTACCGCTCGATTTTTTTGAGCACACAAGCCACCATGCCCCTGATCGAAACGTTGAAACGGAGAATTAGCAAGGGTGGAGACAAAAACGACAAAGGTAACGGCAAAGGTGCCAAGAAGGGATCGAACAAGGAATGAGCGAAATGAAAAGGAAACGTTACTTTCACTTCGAGGACACACCCGGCAGGTGTGCCCCACCGTGGGTCACTCTTGCCGAGAGTGACTTTGCACTGCCAATGTGGCCACAGTCCCCTCTCCCTTTATCAAGGGCGAGGAGGAAATGGAGTCTTGCGTTGCTATTCGTTGCTGTTGTTTGCTGCATGTCAACGCAGTCGGTCGCCTTTGCACACGACGGTCATGATCATGGCCCTGGCGACGCTGGTGTGCGTGTTTGGACATTTGGCGAAACTGGTGCGCACGTGCATGCGTCATATGTGGCTTCGCTGGACGGCAAAGCTCAAGTTCGCCGCTCTGATGGCAAAGTCATTTCGATCGAAATCGCCAAATTGACCGCAGCGGATCAGAAATGGATCGAAACAAAAGTGCAGCAAGTTAGACAACTAAATGAAAATGCCAGAACGGTCATGCTTGCGAAGTTTACTGCAGCCAAGACACCGAGCAAGCCATTGATCGCGGACTCTTTTGAGCCTTTCGCTAAACTGAATGCGCTCAAGTATCGACAAGATGCCAAGTTCTTCTACGTCGAATCGAATTCGATGCCTGACCATCGGATGATGGTCGGTATCACTGCTTGGCAACAGCAAGTGCCGCTTCCGCAACCCTACTTTGGTGACAACGCTTGGCGGATTCCGCTCGAGCCCGTTGTCGCCAAGAATCCCCTTTCGGCAAAGTCGCACTTCTTTCGCGGTGCGATCGCATTAGCCGCTAACGGTATTCCGATCTTCAACCCGATCAAGAACGATGGCAGAACAGATACGTTGATCGCTGGTGAACTGGACGAATTCGGTGGTCACTGCGGTCGAGCCGACGACTACCATTATCATATCGCCCCCACGCACTTGCAGGAGATCGTTGGCAAAGACAAGCCGGTTGCTTATGCACTGGATGGTTACCCGATTTACGGGGACACCGAGCCGGACGGTTCGAAAGTCGAGGGGCTCGATGCATTCAATGGTCACACCTCTTCAGAGCTAGGCTACCACTATCATGCGACTAAAACCTATCCATATCTGAATGGCGGATTCCATGGTGAAGTCATCGAACGTGACGGTCAAGTCGATCCACAACCGCGAGCTGAGGGGGTGCGTGGAACGCTTTCACCGCTACGTGGGGCAAAAATCACTGGCTTCGAATCCAAAGACAACAAGAGCTTTAGTGTGAAAGTCGTTGTTGGGAACGAAACGCGATACGTGAACTATGTTCTCAACGACAACGGGTCGGTCAAGTTTGATTTTGTGGACGGAAACGGCAAAGCGAAATCCGAAGTCTATTCGCCGAGACAGCGTGGCCCAGGTGGAAGAGACAATCCACCGCCCAGAAAAGAGCCGCCAGCCCGAAATGATCCACCGCGTGGCAAGCAACCGCCCGAGGCGAGCTCTACCAAAACAGAGAAGTCTGAATCTTCTGGCAAGAAAACAGGATTCGCGGTGTCTAGTTCCGCGATCGGTAACGATGGCATGATACCAGTTGAGTTTACATGCGATGGCAAAAGCGCTTCACCACCGATCCAGTGGAAAGACGCGCCTGCTGGAACCAAGTCGTACGCGCTCAGTCTCTGGCACACCGCACCCGATCAGGAGAAGTCGTATTGGCTCGTTTACAACATTCCAGCCAGCGTCGACCATCTTGACAAGAACGATAAGCAAACGGGAATCGTCGGTTTGAACGATAAAAAGAAAACCGCCTACGATCCGATGTGTTCCAAAGGTCCTGGTTTAAAGAAGTACCACGTTACGGTTTATGCGCTTTCGGCTGAGTTGAAACTAGCCAAGGGCAGCGACAATCGTGCGGCCTTACTTAAGGCGGTGAAGGACGTCACACTCGCCGAAACAACCTTCGACTTTCAATACGAGCGAAAGAAGTAATCGTGTACCAAGAAGTACCGCAACCCGGGCGTCCAGTCAAAAAAACTGAGCCGCGGGGGCGAGCCGCGGTTCGGTTGTGTTGGTTGGTTACGTGGGCGCGGCGAGCGCCCCCGGCGCACATTTGTAAAATAGTG
>JANPHB010000099.1:0-7976 GCA_031424235.1 Pirellula sp. | reverse complement strand
AAACAGGACCGTACCCGACTCCTGGAAGCCCTTTAACTTCAACGGAATGCAGTACTACATCATTCCGGTCGACGAGGCGGATCGCATGAATCGCCCACAGAGCAACGACAGAACAAACCGATGAAACCAAGCGGCGGTCAGGCCGTTTGATCAAATCCATAATTTTCGGCCGCCGCTAGATTATCGGCGTTCGTCCAGACTGCGATTGTTCCGATACTCTCATCGCACGTATGCTTACACAATGTCACTTGAGCTCAGCCTTCCGTTCTTGGCAGTAAGCTTGGACAATGACGTAACAAACTTAGGTGAGTTCCCATAACCGCAACTCGCACCGGTTTGACACGCCGGAGCGTCGGTGTTTACACGGCTCCTAGCCAAACATGCACTTCCAAGAAGCTCCGCTGCCCATAGAACCAGCCAGAGGGGATACACTAGGAAAGCGTTTAACGGCGCTGTGCCGGAGAATTACTAGTTCGCCTACAGAATTCAAGCTCCCACCTTCTACGTCGAAATCCACAATGAACCAATCAGCCATCGAAATGTTTAGCACGCTCGGCGTCGGAGTGCTTTGCGTCGTCCTTGGCATTATTGCACTCGCAATCTTTTTCACTTTACTTGGACGCATCAATCGCGCGGGACCGAATCCAGAAACCATTGCAGTGCGTGGAATTCTAACGCGTGACACTTGGGCCAAAGTCTACATGTCTGGCTCCGAGGACTTCGAGCGCGTACGATTCTTTGGATTTACGAATACGGAGAGTATGAAGACGCACCTGCCGTACGAACTCAATGGGATGGTAATCCTCGAAGATCAACAGGGGCGTCGCTTCCTCGTACGCGCGAAAGCTATTAGGATGATTGTTGTCGATCCGGAACCTGCGAAGCCTCCGAAGAATTCTTCGAGCTAACGTCGCCATGAATTGGAATCGCGGCGAACCAAGATCGGCATTGGTGCCGGATTTCGCTGGCCCCTGCCACAATACCTGGCTAGCCTTCTTGGCCGCATTTGGCGGTTCCTGTTTTGGGATCAAGCATGGGTCAGGGACGCACAAAATCACGAATGTTTGCCTAACCCCCAACTCGCTCCGGTTTGACACGCCGGTGCGTCGGTGTTTACTTGGATCACAGCCAAACACTCACCGCCAAGCTGCTCGCATGCCCAATTGACCAGCCAGATGCGGTAAATTAGGGTAGTGTTACCGGCGCTTTGCCAAAGAATTACAAGTTCGCCATTTAAAAAAACCATGCCTTTGAGACTCTTTGGATACGAACCCAAGCGAATATCGCTGGATGCAATTGGCACCGGCGATAGTTTTGGACACTCGTTTGGTGGAACTCATGAAGACTACGGTATTCGCTTTAAGAATGCTGAGCATCCATTGCATGTCATTTATTGGCTGAACATTTCTGATCCACTGGTTCCGATTGCGATCGATGGCATATTGTTTTTGCCATTGCTTTTCCCTTTTGCTTACGGCACGAGCTGCGGCTACTCCATAGACTCCGGTAACGAAATTACCTTTTACGCTCACAACGATGAGCTGTGTCCTCCCTGGAATGCTCCACGGTATTTCAATACAAAATCAACATCGTTCACTCTCGAACCTTACGACCCCCGAAATCCGGCGGATGCGCTAAACTATAAAGGCGTTTACGGCTGGGAAGAGCTAACGGATTCTGATCGAGACTCAGCGGTACGCATTGCCGTCGAAAAGTATCGGATATCACCTGACGAAGGCCCTGATGGCGATTGGGAATTGGAGGATATTGTCAGAGCCATGTACAATCCTCCTTTTCGGCAATTGGCGCTTCCAATTCTTCTTTGTGACAACCCAAAGTGTAAGTCCGACGCAGATATGGAAGTCATTGCGATACAACAGGATTGCAACGATACCGAAGAAATATGGGGCGGCATGCGTGGCCAAACCATCTGGGCGATTTGCCCGGAATGCAAGAGCATTGGTGTGGCGCAACAATAGAAGCAATGGCGAAACAAGCAGTGAACCGAAGTGCCCACACAATGCAGTACCTCCCTTGGAAGCAAGCTTGGGTCGGGAATGCAACAAACGGAGAACCTTGCCTAACGTCAACTCGCTCCGGTTTGACACGCCGGTGCGTCGATTTCAGGATGATCCGGCCTGGACCTCCCTTTCAGGAATACTGTCAGCCCATTTGACCTGCTAAATGGGCTAGAATGAGACTTCGTTCACAGTCACGTGCGTCTGTGAATTAGTAGTTCGTTGGACCTGGAAAGACACTGTAAGATGGCTGAAGCAAATGTCCGCGAATGGCTTGACATTTGGTACGAACTATTGGCCGATTCATCTGTCCCACTGTTTAATGAACCGGCCGATATGGCTGGCGTTCTGGCGGATCTACGGCGTTATCCCGATCGTCTAGCGAGTGCATTTGCGCCGCTTCCTTGTGGCAATGAGCTACTTGCCCGAGTCAAACTCTGTATCGATGCTGAGCAACACTACGACGGAATATATCTTGTCCCTGACGCCGTGGACGCTACTGACGACGAACTTCGAGCTTTGGTGGCCGACGCTATCGTGCGTGGCAGTCAATGTTGTGGCATTGATGCGCCTAAATACCCGATCAATATAATAAGACGGGCAATCACGACCGCCGAATCTAAGCGGGCGGCTCCAATCGTCGAAGAATTGGGCGACCTATACATTGGCTTTGCGTTCGACTCACGTGGTCTTGAGTGCGAAGCTATGCAGTTTCTTCGCGCCCCCCTGTATACCCTCGCGGCGAGTTTTGAAGTTCAAGGATATTGCCTAACTCCACTTTGCCCCGACAAGATTCGTCGCATTGACCCCTATAAACCACAGATTGACCTGTGGCTTCGTGGTGCTCATGCTGTTGTCCGATGGAGCGACGGTTCCGACAATCTCTGGGTGGACGTTTTTGTGGAATCCTAAATGGCCTTCTTCCTGGTTCATAGGCAAACGCCAAGGTTTTTGACGCATTATCCCCTTCCAATTCCGAACCAACATGTCAGATGAATACCAACATCCACGCCGATTCCCATTGAATGCACCTGGGGACTTTTACACAACTGGGCAATCATGCACTGGGGCCGGAAGTGTTCACGGTATTATTGGCGACTGTTTGCAATGCGAGGCTCCCGAGGGTGAAGCACCTGAACTACTTGCGTCCCTTGTTCATGACAACCTCAACACATACTTCGTACGTCAGCCGCAAAACTGCGAAGAAACGGTACACGCGTGTAACGCGATTCGGGTCTGCTGCGTTTGCGCTCTGCGGTATGGCGGAACAGACCCTTCGATTATTGCGAGACTAGGCAACAATCCGGAATATTCGGACTACGTTATTGGTGATACTGGAGCCTTGGTACGCGTCCTTGGCGACGATGGCGAGCTTTTGCCGTTCGCGCAGCACATGCTTGACCGCATCCGAGCGTCCTACAAACCATAATTTGGCGGAAAGATCGGATAAGGATTCCTGCTTCAGAGCACTCTCCCAGAATTAGCATGTGCGGTCCGCGTATCGAGGTGTGATCTCGGCCCAACCCGCTCCGGTTTGACACGCCGGTGCGTTAACATACCGATAATCCAGTCTGGATTGCTGTTAGCCCATTTTACCAGCTAACTGGGCTACAATGAGACTTTCGTTTACCGGCGCACGCGTCTGAGAATTAATAGTTCGTCGCTAGGAGCCCCAAGACCATCAATGGAATACGACGACGCAAGGAATGAACTACTGCGGCACGCAGGAATTGCCGAGGACTATCACGAAGATGGCTTCCTTGCTTGTCTCCGACCGTATTCTGGCATCAGGTCAAACAACTTTCACACAATCGTTGAATCAGTTCTCTCTGTTGGTAGCACTTTTTCATCGGCGGATAGTATTGAGCGTCCTGTTGCGTACGCGCTCTGGACATTGACGACAAGGGCTCGCAATCAGGGAGTTGAAGATGACGGAATGCTTGTCCGCAATAAGCTCATCTCCCCCGAGGACCGGATGCGACTGCGTCAATGGATCGCAATCCTCGAATCGATGATACTGAGTCTCTTGCACGGACGCCAGCCGTACGATTCGATTCTGGGGTATTGCGAATATGTCGTCGAACACGGTTGGGGGCCGAACTTCCGATTTTTCGTTCCGCTACTTTCAGCAGCGATCGAAAATGATGACTTTGGTGATTGCCTCCAAAGCTATTGCGAGGCTATAATTTTACTCGGTCCGAAAGCGGCCGAAACTAAGGGTTCGCTAGAACGGGCTCGGCTCCGAAAATGGGAATGGTACGAGCCGCACGAACGATGCGCTGCAGAGTCTCTAGGCTTCATTGATCAAGCACTTTTGGCAATTGAGAGTACACAAGACTAGATAGCGACGTACAAGATGTTGGACCGCTGCCCCCGACGGTCCGTTTCGAACTTTAGAGACCGTGTTGGCGGGGCTCGGTCAACATGGTCGTTCGTCGCTAAACAATGGAACGCATCACCCAAGCTGACATCGAAGAAATGCGGAATAGCGGCTACGATCGCTCGACGATTGCAGATGCTCTTACAAGGCTTGCCTTGTGCCAACGCGCAGACGAACTGATTGAGCAGATTGCCGCAGCGTTTGCTGGCGTAGCGCTGGATGACGGGATTGGACTATGGGAGTCCGATGGGATGGATGACTATTGCGGCCCAGACAAAATGCGAGCACTCAGAGAGAAGGATGAAAGAACTGATTGGCGTCGGATTTCAACGGACGATTTGAACCATTGCAATGCCGCACCATCGTTTCTTGACGCACGAGGTCTGTACTTCCACACTCCTGCATTCATGACTGCGGAGCTACGTGGCGAGTTCACGCACGACTTCATCGGTCGGCTAATTTACAATTCAGTCACTGCTCCTGAATTTAGGGAATTTTTGACCGCCGCGCAACGACATGCAATAATCGCGTGCATTAGCTTTTACGGATCAATCGACCAGTGCGGCTTTGATTCAAACGACATCTCTAACGCGATCCTTCGTTACAGTACCCAAAAACGCGACGAAATCGGTTAAGGATTCCCGTTGCCGGGCACTCTCCCCAGACCACCTTACATGCGGGGCGACAGACCGGGGTTCAACGAAGCTGAGCAACCTCCGCCAATAGCGTTTTCAGGCTCAAGCCCCTTGGGGTTGCAACCAAGCGTTCGTCAAACCGAATCCACTTGCGCTCGTATTGGCCATATGCCAAAGTACTTTCCGACTTCTGCCATTTCGAGGGCCAGGCACCACTGTCCAAATCGCACCGGTTTGACACGCCGGTGCGTCGGTTTTACTCGCCCAGCCAAACTAAGCTCGCCTTCAAATAGCTTTGCTGCCCATTCAACCGACCAGATGGGATACATTAAGACCGTGTTTACCGGCGCCGCGCCGAAGAATACTAGTTCTGCCGCCAAGCAGCCTCGCATTCTTAACCTCTATCCCGTAGCTGCAATTGAAGGGTATCGTTCAAATGGAATTTGAAGACCTTTTTCGCGGTCTAGTTCCTGACATGACACCTGCCGATGTTGCTTCGATCCTTGGGCCGCCAAAAGTGATCGACGACACTATCGTGCCCCTTGGTAGCGGCTGGGGAATGCAGGAGGCGCTGAAACACAAGATTCGTGCAGGTGAGTCCGTTTTACAATGGACGTATCTTGACGACACGCGCGACTATGTCGTCTGCTTCGCAAAACCATTGAATGCTTGGATACTAACGCTCCGTTGCTCACTTCCTCGCGGGCTGGCATCTGATCGAGCATGCGAGTAAACGTCAAGCGGCTCCCGACGGGGATCGCTTTACTTTTCTCGATGCCTACAGCTTTTTCCTCCTTCTGAAAAACCACCAAACCAACGGAACTCCAGTCGCAAAATGAGTCAGCACCGGCAGCCATCCCTCAGCCATCTTTTGGCGGTAACATTCCTCCTCGCAGGACGCGTCGCGGCCCAGACGCCACCGCATTTTTCCGTGCCGGGGCGGGAGGCAGAAATGCAGGCGCTCAATGAACTTCATGCACTGCATCATCCTCACGCGTTCACGAGTTGCACACTTTGGGATACATGGCTTCCCTTGGCCACTTTGTGGACGGGCAAAGAGCCCCGGGATAAGTATCGCGATGTATTTTTGAAGCGGCGTATCGATGAGGAAGGCTATGTTTCCATGCAGCAGCATCGGGGGTTGGGGCACAGCGAGGGCTGGCCCTTTCCAACGTGGCAACAGGCGGGAGGCGCGGGTTTTCATTTCTCCACCCATGATGAAGTTTATGGGCTGCAATACTTCGGGCTGAAGGCGCTGACGAACACCGATGGCTGGGAAGTTTCAGGTGCCGAATTATGCGGTATAGACCCGGTCAGAGGGCTACAGCTCCGAGCCACAGGCGGCGTTATCCGCATTTCCACGCCGCCATTTCGCTGCGGCACCATCGTGGCTCCGTTCGTACGATTGGAATGGGGGGGACGGGAACAGTCAGTGGGAGCATTGGCAAAGGTTGAGTGGCTACTAGAGGGCGAAGCGGCGTGGGATGAAACGCGTTATGTCGAGGTAGCGGCACCGCAATCGACGGAAGGTGTGCACTACGCGAATGTGCCGATGCACCGACATCCCAGCTACGCGGGGATACTCAATCGCTATCGGCTCACGATTGATAACGTGTCGGCGGGAGCGACAGTCGATTTGAAATCGCTCATCACGGCGATTGATACGCGGCATCCCATCACCAATCCGCACTTCATCCGTGGATGTTGCGACTATTTTGACTGGACGCATGATGTAGTTTTCCTTCGCGAAAATTTGGTGCGGATGCGGAGGGCGTTGCGGTATGCGGTGACGGAGTTCCGTGTCCGCGAAAATCACTGTGTGACCATGCCGTGGGTTGGGCATGATGGACGCAGCGGAATCGTGATTGAGGAGGATGGAAAGAAGACCATCCGCATCGGACTTGGCGTTGGTGGGAACTACTTCGACCTACTGCCCTTCGGTGGACGAGATGGGGCAGCCACGATCTATCTCTACGATGCGTTGCGACACTTTACTGCATTAGAGCAGGCCGTTGCTGGCCATTCAGAGTGGGCAGCGCGATCGGAAGGCGTTTTTGCTGCAGAGGATTTGGCCACGCTAACGGAAACGGTGCGTCAGGACTTTCAGCAGCGATTCTGGAATGCGGAGACAGGGCGTTTCGTGGGCTGGATTGATGTGGAAGGGCGGGCATATGACTATGGCTTCACCTTCCTTAATCAGCAAGCGATCCATTACGGTCTCGCCTCGCCCGAGCAGACCCAGAACATCCTCGCGTGGCTCGATGGCTCGCGTGAGGTGGCTAGTGATACATCACGAGGCGCGGACATCTACCATTGGCGATTCGCCCCGCGTCTGACCACGCTGCGGAATGTGGAGACGTATCAATGGGTGTGGAGTGCACCGGAGACAATCGCTTGGGGCGACCAGGTCCAGGACGGCGGCGCTGTACTTGGCTTCAGCTACTATGACGTAATGTCGAGGCTGAAAACGCGAGGTCCCGACGACGCGTGGCAACGGCTCGGCGAGATCCTGAAATGGTTCCGCGAAGTGCAAGCCGAAGGGGGCTACCGCGCCTATTACGCCAAGCATGGTCGTGGCACGATGCAAGGGGGCGGTCCGGCCGGTGGCTTGGGCATGGACCAGGAATTTATGGAGAGTGTTTTGGTCCCTCAGGTGATGCTCTACGGCTTCCTGGGCCTCACGCCAGAGCCCACTGGTTTTGCCCTCGCCCCTCAACTGCCGAAAGGCTGGCCATCGCTCACAGTCTCGCGGGTGCGATTGCACGACCACGAAGTCGAAATCACCGCCGAAGCCACAGGCCGTGTGACGTTGAAGACACTTGTCAGCGGCACCGGTCCCGTCACTATTCGCATAGGAAACACCGAAAGAATGCTAAAACCCGAAACCCCCGGCACAGTGACCGGATTTTAAAACAGTCCCATCTGCCCATTCCTCGTAAAGAC
>JANPHB010000098.1:0-20356 GCA_031424235.1 Pirellula sp. | reverse complement strand
CGAGGATCGTATACTTCGATTCATCGACTACTATAATGAAACTATGGCAAAACCATACCGCTGGACCTGCGATGGAGCACTATTGTGCAAATAGGCAGGATGTCGCTTCCATCAAAGGCCAACTACCAATTCCGGCACTAGGAAGTCGACCGCAAAAGTCTGTTGATTTTAACTGTGGCACTCTTGCCGAAAGGGCCTAAGCACTCAGTACGTCGCATCCGGCAGATGCGACCCACGGAGGTCACTCAATGTTTGCGACGGCCGACGTGCTTACGCTCGCAATAAAGGCTATACTCCAACGTTGCAATACCTCCCAAAACCCTTCCACTCCAACGAGGACACTATGCCCCAATTTTCCGATGTTTCAAGACGTCGATTTCTTCAGATCACTGCAGGAAGCTCGATCGCTTGTTCGCTGTTAAGCTCGCCTAGCCGCGCTAGGGCACACAACGACAAACTGAACTTGGCCTTTGTTGGGGTGGGAGGGCGCGGCGGCGGGAACTTGAACTCGCTGTACGATACCGGTTCCGTGAACGTCGTCGGCATTTGCGATGTCAACAGCCAACACTTGGATCGAACCGCCGAACGTCATAAACGCGCTCGACGCTATACCGATTTTCGACGCATGATGGACGAGCTCGCGGATGTCGATGCGGTTGTGGTAAGCACGACCGAACATACGCATGCGTTCGCGACACTTCCTGCATTGCAACAGAAAAAACCTGTCTATTGCGAGAAGCCTCTGACGCACAACATCGGTGAAGCGCACCGCATCATGCAAGCGGCCAAAGAAGCGAATGTTGCGACCCAAATGGGAACTCAAATTCACGGCATGCCAAACTACCGACGCGTGGTTGAATTGATTCAGTCCAAAGCCATCGGCAATGTCCACGAAGCCCACGTATGGACTTCGCGCGCATGGGGACTCCAAAGCAAAGAGGATTCCGATGCAAACAAAGATATTGTCTATGTCACTGACCGACCGGCTGAAAAGATGGACGTGCCAGCCAACTTGGACTGGGAGGCTTGGATCGGCCCGGCTCCGATGCGTCCGTATCACGATGTCTATTTCCCGGGTCCAAAATGGTATCGCTGGTGGGACTTCGGCAGTGGAACCATGTCGGATCTTGGAAGCCACATGAACGACTTGCCCTTTTGGGCCCTCAAACTTGATGCGCCTCGAACCGTAGAAGCGATCGGCGACAAACCCCATCGCGAAATTGCACCCGCATCCATGACTGCGATCTACGAATATGGTCCACGTGGAGAGATGCCAGCATGCAAGGTCTCGTGGTACCAAGGAACCCACAAGCCGCAAATTTGGAAGGACAAAGGTATCCCGCAATGGAACTCCGGCATCCTGTTTATTGGCGACAAGGGAATGGTGCTCTCCGATTATGACAAGCACGTATTGCTTCCAGAGGAGAAGTTCGTGGACTTCGTGCGACCAGAGCAGTTCATTCCAAACTCGCCAGGCCAACACGAAGAATGGCTATTGGCAATCCAAAACGGCACACCGACCGGCAGCCCGTTTAGCTACGCTGGACTTCTCACTATTGCTAACCATCTTGGTAATGTCGCATTCCGATCCAACCAGAAATTGGAATGGGATGCGAAACAATTGAGAGCAACCAATTGCCCACAAGCGGACGAGTTTATTTCTCGGAAACCGAGGGCGGGCTGGTCGCTGGCTTAGGGCTGGCCGTGTTTCAGTGCAAGGTCACTCTCGGCAAGAGTGACCCACGTGGGGCACACCTGCCGGGTGTGCCCTTTCGGGAGGGCGAGGCTCCTGCCGAGCCATTGCGTCGACAGCTCGGCAGGAGCCTCGCTCTCCTGAGGGCGTTAACTTAACTTGATAACCAAAGGAAAGTTAGAGGTTCCACCGTCTGGCGACGGTGGCTACTAATGGCATGCAATCGCAATCCGGGGCCTAAGCCCCAGCTTCTAAGATCGGCCCTGACACTTCCGTGGTATCGTTTCTAGCTTCGGATGGTTTCGCATCTGCATCGCTAACTTTCACTGAATACGCTCCGAGCCAAGCAATCGTATGCCGTATCACTCGATAGTTTCCATAAACTAACGCTGCGAACATCAAGACCCCTCCGAGGACGTAACCGATCGGAGTTGCAAACAGGATTGCACACAGCAACACATTAACCAAAAAAAACGGTACCGCTATCATCCCGGCCGAAGCGATTTTCTGCCCAGTCAAAAGTCCGTTCGAATGCCGAATTCGCCAGAACGAAACGACACTAGCGATCGATCCCGCGAAAATCATGAAAAAGCTTCCTACGGCGAGAACTTCACCGCCACGACGTCCAGACAGCACTGCCATAGCAAATAGCAAAATCCCCATGCAAATCGCCCCAAGGCCGCCAATGGCAACCCAGTCCGTTGCGGGTGTAGTACGCTTGGGAATATCCAGGAGCTTCTTTACATAAGCGAAACCAAATTTACTTTCCGAAGCATTTGGCGCCTTAAAAGTCGGTTGAGAGGTCGAAGTCGGTTGAGATGTCGATGTCGATTCAACCGCAGTCGTATCCATTGGCACCCCGTACGATTCAGGGGGATCCATCGATTCGATGATTCCTGTGACAAGCTCCAGGCTTAACTCCGAGCCCGATTCAATTTTCCGCTCAATCATTAAGTGGATTTGTGTTTCCACTTCGGAGCAGATACTTGTTCGCTCTGCACGTGCAGTTCCCCTTGTTAATAGCACTTGCTCAATGCGATCGACAAATGCATTGATCGCTTGAGTGATGATTTCCGGATATGCTTCGTTCGTTTCCATAGTGATCCAGTCCTTTTCGATTCGATAAACATTAAGGTAAAGTGATCGCTAGGAAGCGACCGAATTCTCGCGTTGCGACAACAAACTCGAAACGCTATCGACGATCGTTCCCCAAGCACTCGACAACTCATTGAGCCGCTTGTTACCAGCTGCTGATAGGCTGTAGTAGCGTCGAGAGGGGCCGTTCGGACTCTTGGCCATGCGGTGCTTCAAAAGTCCTTCGCTGGAAAGCCTTGCTAAAAGTGGATAGACGGTGCTCTCCGTCACCTCCATCCCGGGGATTTTTCCAAGCGTTTCTACGATCGCATAACCATAGGTCTCGTCTCGCGTAACGACCGCCAGAACGCAAAGTTCCAAAATGCCCTTCCGCATTTGAGATAGCCAAGTTGTATCCATGCTCGAATCCTCCATTGGTTCAAGACTCCCCTTATTTGCAATACACATAACTACTGTGTTTCGCATAGTAGGTTTGGGTATTGGAAAAGTCTAGCTAGAAAACATACCTTTTTTCTTTTCCTTCTCGCCCGTTTCGCGCGTTTCAGGCAGAGGGAGCAAAGTCACCTTCCGCGAGCGATCTCCGGGTGGCTAGAAGCAACCCGGTTGAGTCACCCTCCCTCTGGGAGGGTCGAGCGAAGCGAGGGGAGGGTGAAGTGGCTTGCAGGTTTGTAGTTGGCACTTCGCCCGCCCCGGGCCGAAGGCCCGACCCTCCCAGAGGGAGGGTGACTTGGGCTCGCTTCGCGAGCTAAAGTAATTGGTTTGCGTAAGTAGTATCGTTTCGTCTAGTTTTCAATTTTTTTCTAACCCACACGTAGGTCCTATGAAAACTGACCGAGGGTCGACCAAAAGTGGCAAGACAAATTCCCCTGCTTGCGAACTTCGGCGCGGTCAAACCAAGTCGGAGGGTTTGCTGTGGTCTGTTCTTCGAGCAAATCAAGTTTGTGGCCTGAAGTTTCGACGGCAACATCCCATTGATCACTTTTTCGCTGACTTCGCATGCGTTTCAAAAAGTTTAATAGTTGAGATTGACGGTTTGTACCACGACCGTACTGCCGAGGAGGACATGTTGCGACAGCGACATTTGGAATCGAGAGGTTGGCAGGTGCTTCGCTATACAGCAGAAGATGTTGAAGCTGATCCAGAGATTGTGGTGATCGGGATCTCGCGTTTGCTTGGGCTGGAGTACAGATTCATAAAACGAAGTGGTGCAGGGTCTGGAATGAAATCTCGTAATTCGGTTTGATTACTCGACCACTCCATTGGGATCCTCCGGTTTAGTCACCCTCCCTCTGGGAGGGTCGAGCCTTCGGCCCGGGGAGGGTGAAGTGCGAACAGCGATTGTACAAGTCAGTTCACCCTCCCCGGCCTCTGGCCGACCCTCCCGGAGGGAGGGTGACTTCTATGGCCGTCCCTCCCGGTGGGAGGGTGACTTTCCCGAAAGCCCAAAAACGAAAAAAGGGGCATGCTTCGCATGCCCCATTTAGAATAACTTTTCAAGCCAACCGCTCGACTACTCGTCGTTGACTTCCGCATCGGAAACCGATGGCGGCGGTACCGATTCGGCTCCCGTTTGAGGTCGCGGTGCATCCGCTAGCAATGGGAAACTTTGCTCTGCAGCGGCTGTGCCTCGGTTGACCAGGTCTTCCAATGCTTCCTTGCGATAGCTGACTTCCGAATCTTGGAAAATTCGGAAACCAGTACCCGCTGGAATCAAGTGACCAAGAATTACGTTTTCCTTTAGGCCGACCAGTCTATCAACCTTGCCAGCCAACGCTGCTTCGGTCAACACCTTGGTGGTTTCCTGGAAGCTTGCAGCCGAGATGAAGCTATTGCTTTGAACAGCGGCCTTAGTAATACCCAGCAACTGAACTTCGCCGTGAGCTGGCTTCGGTTTCTTGCCCTTGGCAGCCTTTCCACCCAAAGCTTCGCACTGTGCATTGGATGTTTCAAAGGCTTCCTTTGGAACAATCGCACCGAGTGCAAACTCTGTATCGCCAGGATCCGAGATTTTCAAGCACTTCGCGAGTTGATCGTTGTGTCGCTTAAATTCAAATCGGTCCATGACCAATCCGGACAACAAGTTCGTATCGCCAGCGTTCGTGATCTTAATCTTACGCAACATTCGAGCGATGATGATCTCGATGTGCTTATCACTGATTTCCACTTTCTGGAGACGATAAACCTGTTGCACTTCGTGGACCAAGTACTGTTGTACGGCTTCTTCACCGCTGACTCGCAGGATGTCGTGCGGTACGAGTGGACCTTCGACGAGGGCCTGACCGGCCTTTACAGAGTCACCCGAGGTGACCATGAAACGCTTGCCTGGTGGCACCAAGTGTTCTGTTTCTTCGCCGCTTTCGCTGCGAACGACAATCGATCGCTTACCGCGTTTGCGGTCCTTCGAAATCTCAACAATACCGTCGAGCTCAGCAACAACGGCCGGATCCTTTGGCTTGCGAGCTTCGAAGATTTCAGTAACTCGAGGCAGACCACCCGTGATGTCACTCACCCCAGTCGCTTCTCGGTCAATTTCCGCCAACTCTGTACCGGCGTTTACTTGCTTGCCTTCGGTGCAGTTGATCAACGCACGGTCCGGTAGGTAGTGCACGTCGATAGCCTTGCCGTCCGCGTCTTCGATCACGATTTGCGGATGGAACTTTCCGCGTGCATCCATGATACGTCGTCGGATAATACCGCCGGAGTCTTTTTCCAGCTTCATGGTTTCGCCTTCGATGATGTCAACGAAGACCACTTTACCGCTGGCCGTTGCAAAGATTGGAATCTTGTGCGGATTCCATTGGCAAATTTGCTGGTCCTTGACGATTTCTTGGTCTTCTTTGACGCTCAAGCGAGCACCGGATGGGACGTCGTATCGGTCGATTTCGCGACCCTTTGCGTCAACCAGGGCGATTTCGCAATTACGGGTCAAGACCACGTCATGTCCATCATCGTTGGTCACCAAACGCATCTTCAAGAACTTGACGATACCGCCCTTCTTGGCCTTGATGTCGTTATCGATCAAGCTCGTACCGGCTTCACCACCTCGGTGGAAGGTACGCATGGTTAGCTGCGTTCCAGGTTCACCGATACTTTGTGCGGCGATAATTCCAACCGCCATGCCCTCTTCGACGAGTGCACCCGTACTCATGTCCATTCCGTAGCAAGTACGGCAGATTCCGAGTGGAGCATCGCAAGTCATCGGCGACCGGACTTGGATCTTTTCCAAGCCCATCTCTTCGATCTTACGAGCGATTTCGCGAGTGATCATTTGATCTTCGCCGACGATCGTTTCCGAAGTGATCAGATTGACGATGTTCTGGCGACTTACGCGACCAGCGATTGAATCGGCAAGTTTGACTTCGACCTTTTCGCCACGGTAGATAACACCCTTGGTGATCCCTTGGGTCGTTCCGCAGTCGTTCATCGTGATAACCACGTTTTGAGCGACGTCGGCCAGCTTACGTGTCAAATAACCCGAGTCAGCCGTCTTGAGTGCTGTATCCGCCAAGCCCTTACGAGCACCGTGCGTCGAGCTGAAGTACTCGAGTACGGTTAGCCCTTCGCGGAAGTTGGACTTGATCGGAGTTTCGATGATTTCGCCAGTTGGCTTGGCCATCAGACCTCGCATACCCGCCAATTGTCGAATCTGCTCGATACCACCTCGTGCACCCGAGTTCGCCATCAAAAACACAGGGTTGATATACCAGTTGCCACGGTGAGTATCGTTCTTCATCGCGAGCATCATGTCCGCAGTGATCAAATCTCGCGTCGCTGTCCACGCTTCCAGAACCTGATTGTACCGTTCCTTGGCGGTCATAACCCCCTTGAAATAGTTCTTCTGGAACATCATCACCTTTTTGTCAGCGTCGGCGATGTGCTTGATCTTGGAAGTTGGCGTCATAAGGTCGTCTGCACCGAATGAAAGACCGCTCTTGGTCGACTCGCGGAAACCGAGTTGATTCATATCGTCCAACAACTTAATCGTTGGTCGACGGCCAAGACGATGATAACAGTCGCTAATAACGGCAGCCAAATCGCTACCCTTAAGAGCCATATTGTAGAAGTCCATTCCCTGCGGCAAAATCGAATTGAACAAAATTCGACCGAAGGTAGTTTGGATGACTGCACCGTACTTTACGCCCGGCTCATCCGATTTGAGACGTCGATCCTTTGGCAAGCGAACTTTGATCTTGGCGTGCATGGCGATGATACCCTGCTGATTTGCATAATCCGCTTCCATCATCGTGGCAAAGGTCATGCCCTCGCCCTTTTGATCAGGCAACTCCACCGTGATGTAGTTGCAACCCATCACAGTATCCTGCGATGGACTCATGATCGGCTTGCCATTGCTCGGTGCGAAGATGTTGTGCGTGCTCATCATCAGCGTGTGAGCTTCGACTTGTGCCTCGATCGAGAGCGGCAAGTGCACGGCCATCTGGTCACCGTCGAAGTCAGCATTGAATCCCTTGCAAACCAACGGGTGCAAGTGAATTGCGTTGCCTTCGACCAAGATTGGTTCAAACGCTTGGATACCCATTCGGTGAAGCGTTGGTGCACGATTGAGAAGCACTGGGTGATTGCGAATCACTTGTTCGAGAATATCCCAAACTTCTTCATCCTTGCGTTCCAACATCTTCTTCGCCGACTTGATCGTGTCAGCGTGGCCAAGCTCTTTCAGCTTGCGAATGATGAACGGCTGGTACAATTCCAAAGCGATCTTCTTTGGCAGGCCGCACTGGTGCAATCGAAGTCGCGGTCCAACCACGATAACGCTTCGCGCCGAGTAGTCGACTCGCTTACCAAGAAGATTTTCGCGGAATCGACCTTGCTTGCCCTTGATCATGTCGGTCAGCGACTTGAGCGGTCGGTTGCTGCTGCCCAAAACGGGACGCTTGCAACGGCCGTTGTCAAACAACGCGTCGACGGACTGCTGAAGCATACGCTTTTCGTTGCGGATGATGACTTCAGGAGCATTCAAATCGACCAGCTTGCGCAATCGATTGTTTCGGTTGATGATACGGCGATAGAGGTCGTTCAAGTCGGAGGTTGCGAAGTTTCCGCTATCCAACAGAACCAATGGACGTAGGTCAGGTGGAATCACCGGAATAACATCGAGCACCATCCACTCAGGACGGTTTTCGCTGTCGCGAATCGACTCGACCAATTTCAATCGGTTGATCAAGTCCTTCTTGCGTTGCTTGCTGCTTGTTTCTGCCAGTTCAACACGAAGTACTTCGGAGAGCTTCACCAAATCGAGGGACTGCAGCAGCTTGCGAACTGCTTCGGCACCCATGTCGGCTTCGAACGCTTCACCGTATTGAGCGCGAGCGGCTCGATACTCTTCTTCGGTCAAAAGCTGTTGGTTCTCAAGCTCGGTCGTTCCAGCGTTGGTGACAACGTAATCCTGGAAGTAAATAACCTTTTCTAGACTCGTGGTCTTCATCTCGAGCAAATTGCCCAAGCGGCTTGGCATGGCCTTGAAGAACCAAATGTGAGCAACTGGCGCTGCCAACTCAATGTGGCCCATTCGCTTACGTCGAACGCGCGAGTGTGTAACCTTAACACCGCAGCGATCGCAAATCATCCCTTTGTACTTCATCCCACGGTACTTACCGCAAGCGCACTCCCAGTCCTTTTCAGGGCCAAAGATCCGTTCGCAGAAGAGGCCGTCTTTTTCCGGACGGTAGGTACGGTAGTTGATGGTCTCAGGCTTCTTGACTTCACCAAACGACCAAGAACGAATGTCCTGTGGTCTCGCGAGAGAAATCTTGACTGAGGTGTAATCGTTTACGCGATCGTAGGTGGCTTCGGCATTGGCCATTACGAAAAACTCCTGTTCTCAACGACTCGGTATCCAACTCGTAAGCAAGTCAAATGGAATCGTCTAAGGTGATAGGTGAGGGTGGAGAATGCTTATTTGAGTTTGCGAGACTCGTTTCGAATCTCGCGTTTTGGTGGTTTCAAAGGACGTGTCATGCACTCGCAAGTTGTGACTTGCGATCGCTTGTGACTACAGGCGTCGCTTTTCGAGTCGCATGTTGAGTGCAAGACCGCGAATTTCGTTGGTCAAAACGTCGAAGCTAGCTGGCGTTCCGGCTTCCAGTGTGTTCTCGCCCTTGACCATCGATTCGTAGATCTTCGTTCGACCTTCGACGTCGTCGCTCTTCACAGTCAGCAGTTCTTGTAGGATGTACGCTGCACCGTAAGCTTCGAGAGCCCACACTTCCATTTCCCCGAATCGCTGGCCACCGAATCTTGCCTTACCACCGAGCGGTTGCTGGGTGATGAGCGAGTAAGGACCAGTGCTTCGAGCGTGGACCTTGTCGTCCACAAGGTGGTGAAGCTTGAGCATGTAAATGTAACCAACAGTTGTCTCTTGGTTCATTTGCTCGCCTGTTCGACCGTCATACAACTTGATCTTGCCGTGACGTGGCAATCCAGCTTGTTCGAGCGCGTCGTTGATGTCGCCTTCGGTGGCTCCATCGAAGACCGGTGTCAGAGCTTGGAAGCCCGAGGTGGCTCCGGCCCAACCCAAGTGCGTCTCCAAAATTTGACCGACGTTCATACGGCTTGGAACCCCAAGCGGATTCAACATGATCTGCAATGGAGTACCGTCTGGTAAGAATGGCATGTCTTCCACTGGCAACACCTTGGAGATAACTCCCTTGTTACCGTGCCGACCGGCCATCTTGTCCCCAACGCTGATCACTCGCTTGGTCGCAATGTAGACCTTGACCATTTGAAGTACGCCGCTTCGCAATTCGTCACCGCGCTTCATGCTGTTGAGCTGGCGGTCACGAATATCGAGGGCTTCTTCTACAGCAGGCCAAAGGTTCTTGTAAACCTTCTTGACTTCTGCATGCAGACCTCCATCGAGTCGGTTGATCAAACGAGACAAATTGAACGTTTGCGCCTTTTCCGCGATGTACTTCGGATCTTGGCCACCGGTCAACGGAGTACCATCATCATCGGTCAGCTTGCCGCCGATAGCTTTTTCAAGCTCTTCAGCAAACGATGCAAACGACGTAGCGATCTCCTTGTTGCCTTCGGTCTCAACTCGCTTGAGTTCCTTTTCGAATTCCTTTCGCTCCTCTTCGGAGAGACTCATTCGACGCGAGAATTTCTGAGTATCAATCACGATACCTTCAACACCCGAGCTTACTTCGAGCGAGTCGTTCTTGACGTCTTCACCTGCACGACCAAAGATCGCGTGAAGCAACTTTTCTTCTGGCGTTAGCTCGGTCTTGCTCTTTGGCGAAACCTTACCGACGAGGATATCTCCAGGGGCAACATACGTTCCGATCTGGACGATACCGCTTTCGTCAAGGTTGCGAAGGGCTTTCTCGCTAACGTTTGGAATGTCTCGCGTGAACTCTTCGCGGCCAAGCTTGGTCTCGCGAATTTCCACGTCAAACTCTTCGATGTGAATCGAGGTGTAAACGTCTTGCTTGACCAACTCTTCGCTGATGATGATCGCATCTTCGTAGTTGTAGCCATCGAACGACATGAAGCCGACCAGAACGTTGCGTCCGAGTGCGAGTTCACCCAAGTGGGTCGAAGCCCCGTCGGCGATAATCTGTCCCTTTTCAACCTTGTCACCCATCTGGATGATCGGCCGTTGATTGAGGCAGGTACGTTCGTTAAGTCCTTGGTATTTCTTTAGATGGTAAATGTCATTGCCTACTTCGATTCGCATCGAGTCGACGTAAGTGACCTTTCCAGCCTTGCGAGCACGGACCACCATCGAACTATTGGCTGCCACTTCTCGCTCAAGACCTGTTCCTACAATGGCTGGTTCAGCCACCAACAACGGAACCGCTTGTCGCTGCATGTTAGAACCCATGAGTGCACGATTAGCGTCGTCATGCTCAAGGAACGGAATCAAACCTGCAGAAACACCGATCATTTGGCTCGGTGCAATGTCCATATAGTGAACGGTTTCCGGAGGCACGATTTCGAAGTCGCTTCGGTGGCGAGCGATCAAGCTCGGACCGGCAACCAACGCACCGTCTTTGACCGCCAAGTCGGCTGGGCCGATGTAAGAATCGGATTCTTCATCCGCTCGAAGCCAAACCACTTCTTCGGTGACTTTACCCTCAGCTACCTTGCGGTATGGAGTCACCAAGAATCCGTATTCGTCAACACCCGCATAGATCGAGAGCGAACTGATCAAACCGATGTTCGTACCTTCAGGAGTCTCAATCGGGCAAATACGACCGTAGTGAGAAATGTGAACGTCGCGGACTTCGAAGCCTGCACGTTTTCGATTCAAACCGCCCGGCCCCAGAGCCGACAGACGACGTTCGTGTGTCAACTGCGAAAGAGGGTTGGTCTGGTCGACGACCTGCGATAGTTCTCCACGACCGAAGAAATATTCGATCGCCGCACTAATGCTCTTTGGATTCACCAACGATCGAGGGGTCATGTCCTCGACTTCCTTGAGACTCATTCGCTCTTGGACTGTACGACGAAGCTTCAAAAAGCCCTTTCGAAGCTCTTCGCAAGCCAACTCGTCAATTGTTCGCAATCGTCGATTGCCGAGGTGGTCGATGTCGTCGAAGCGAGCATTGGATTCGCTGTCGAACAAATCGATCAAGTATCGAATCGAGGCAACCAAGTCTTCTGGACGCAGCGCCATTTCATCCTCAGGCACTTCCAACGCCAGCTTGCGATTCACACGGAATCGACCGACGCGACCGAGGCGGTAGCGATTGATATCGAAGAACTTTTCGTGGAAAAGCGTTCGAGCCTTTTCCAAGGCGGGCGGATTTCCCGGACGAAGCCTTTGATAGATTCGGAGCAAAGCCTCTTCGTGCGAATTGGTGTTGTCTTCCGCGATCGAATTGATGATGTAAGGGACCTTAGGCGCGTCCATTACTTGAACACTCTTCACACCGCTGGTGCAAACGGTTTCAGCAAGCGCCTTCGTGAATTTCTGGCCAGCTTCGATGATGATCTCACCAGCTCGCTCATGATCTGCCGGATAGACAACATCGTCGCCCGCGATCTTGTTTTCGATCTTGGAAACGCTGCTTCCTCCCGAAAGCTTTTCCGGAGTGATTTCGTAGAACGCATTCAACAAATCCTGCTCAGTACTCAGCTTCGGCGACATCGCACGCAAAAGGGTCATGACCGAGAACTTGCCGGATTGGTCGATACGAACCGACAGCGAGTCCTTCTTGGTAACATTGATTTCAATCCAGCTACCGCGTTCTGGAATCACGCGAGCAGACGGAAGCTTTCGCTCAGACGTACCTTCGGATTCCTCAACGAAGTCAACCCCAGGTGATCGGTGCAACTGACTTACCACGACGCGCTCAGCACCGTTAATGATAAACTCGCCACCGCCGAGCATAATTGGGACGTCGCCCAAATAGACCTCTTCTTCGAGCGGCTGATCTCGCTTCAAGCGAAACCAGACCTTCAAAGGCTTGCCGTAAGTCAACCGAAGCTGACGACACTCCTCTGGCGTATAACGCGGCTTGCCAAGCTCGTAGCGCAAGTACTCAAGAGCAACGGTTTTGTCGTAGCTCTCAACAGGAAAAATTTCGCGAAAGACAGACTCAAGCCCTTGGTTTTTCCGTTTATCCGATGGGATGTCCTCTTGCAAAAAGGCCTCGTACGACGCCGTTTGCAATGTGGTCAAATTAGGGATAGGGAATTGACTACGGCCAGAACCGAATACACGGATTGATTTGGGCTGTAATCGTCGCTTGGAGGATGTTGCCATGGAGACTAGCTAATTCTCAAAGTGGATCTGAAAGGAAATGTAAGATGATTCGAAACGTCGGGTCGGAAAGCTGGTCGATTTGACTCAACAGACATCGCCACAACAGCTCGCATCGACCGGGAAAGACGCATGTGCCGGACGATAGAAGTGAGGCATTTTGCAACGATTAACCGAAGAGGAACCAGAAAAGGCACGCAACCTGTCACGGTCGGCCTCAATCCGGTAAAAATGGGTGGGTAACGGAGATTGAATCTGAACAACAAAGTATCCGTCCAATTCTCTCCCCCCAAATAAACGCCCAAACAGGTGACGACGCAAGGTCTACTGCCTGGAACTGAATTGCCAATTATGCCAATACTCACAGCTAAGAGTGTACCGATCCACGCCATACCGCCTAGACCAACACAGGTCGATTTTGAATAATTTGGAAAGAAATATCGCCAATGGCACTCGACTAGCTCTGGCCGCAATTTGCTAAAAAGGCAGCTACAAGTAGATTCACTAATCACACAGAGCTGTTTTCTTCCTAATCTGCATTGTATTTCGGCCTTTTACGGGGTACCGATGCCGCCTCCATGGGTTGGCACTCATTCGAACCTAAACAGTCTGTGACACCAACTCCGAACTGCCTTGTATTATGGAAGCTTCTGCTGACTCAACATTCGGGCCGCTTTTTCAATGGCTTGAAAAAGCGTTGGCGACGAATGCGTCCGATCTGCACTTGGTGTGTGGCTACCCGCCTGTTCTGCGAATTCACGGAAAAATCACGCCGATTGGCGGTTGCGAGGCGCTCACGTCTGAATCGCTCACGGAAGCGATAGAGCCAATCTGGACCGAATCGCAGCGGACGAAATTTGCGAGCGATCTCAATTTGGACTACGCAGTGGAGCTTCAAGTTGACTCCAGGCCGACTCGCTTTCGAGTCAATCTCTTTCGTTCGTACGGTTCGGTGGGAGCTTGTCTTCGCGTTATCCCCGACTCCATTCCTGATTTTGCCTGGTCGTCGTTTCCGAAAGAACTTGCCGTGCGTTTGGGAGCCTTTTCGAACGGCCTGGTTCTATTTACGGGCGTGACAGGGGCGGGTAAAAGCACAAGCTTGGCAATGATCGTGGAGCAATTGAACCGGACCAAAGGCTACCGAATCCTTACCATCGAGGATCCGATTGAATACCGATTTACGTGCGACTCTCATTCTGTTGTGTCGCAACGAGAAGTGGGCCGAGACGTTGCTTCGTTTGCGGACGGATTGCGATTTGGTCTAAGGCAAGATCCAGACGTAATTTTGGTCGGGGAGATTCGAGACATCGACACGGCGAAGATGGCGCTCAGTGCGGCCGAGACGGGGCATTTGGTTTTTTCGACCCTGCACACTCGCGACGCAAAAGGGGCAATTTCTCGATACTTCGATTTCTTCCCACAGCAACATCAGCAAGAAATTCGGTCTCAATTGGCAAGTGGAATTCGGGCAGTGGTCTGCCAACGCTTGCTCCACAGCAGCATCGACGGAGAAAAACAAGAGCTGGCACTCGAGATCATGTTCAACACCCCTGCCATCGGAGCAGCGATCCGCATCGGAAAGCTGGAAAGCATCGACAACTATATTCTGACTGGCCGAACGGAAGGAATGATCTCGATGGACGAGTCGATTCGGCGTCTGCTTTCCAGCAACCGAATCAGTCGCCAAACGGCAGAGAGCTTTGTCTCGGACCGAACGCTACTCAATGGACTATAGGCAAAATGCCACTCAATTTGTTGGCGGAACGGCGCAAGCGGTTCAGTGAAGGGACTTCGTTTAACGGTCAGCCGTAGGCGTACCGCATTCTTTTGGAAGTACGCCTACGGCTGACTGTTAAACGACTAAATCAACAAGAAGTGCAGAGCCTTGGAACGAAAGCGAAAACAGTCTTATTCGCTACGAAGGGGTTTGAACGGATTCTGGAAACTCGGTCCAAGGCACGTGTCTCCCGGCCCTTTCCCAACCGCTTGCTGCATGTCCCAATTGAGAAAGGGATTGTCGAGCAATGTAGATACATTCCGACATTTGATTTGGACGGATTGGATTCGTCCATCGTCAAAGAGAACATTCGCCACATTCGCTCCGTGTACGGCATCCAACTCGTCGTCCGCAATTTTCGGTAGCGAATCCCCTAGGACCGCGAAGTGCGTGCGTCCATTTAAGCTTGGCGTTGTGTAGTCCGAATTGACCATATTTCCAAGGTTATATGACATATTACCTCCCACTGTGAATCGAAGTCTTTCTTGCTTTGCGGGGGAAGCAAAAAGAAAATCCTCCACCGACGGAACCTCCTGCCCAGCGTTCAAACTCCCTGCTGACGGGCACCAAAGCCACTTTGAAGCTCCTAAAAGTCCAGCGTCCTTCAATCGCATGGAGTACACGCCCGCAAAGGAAAGCGGGCCGTTGACGTCGATCCGCGGAAGCTGACGATCTGGATTGTTTTGCGAAAACAGAATAAAAGCATGTCCAAGTTCACGCAAATTCGCTGCACAAGAAGTTCGTCTAGCTGACTCGCGAGAATACCATACGCTCGGAAGCAAAACGGTCAATATTGCAATTCCAGCCACTAAAGCCACGACACTATCTACCCAAGCCAACCGGGTGGACCGACTGGTCTCATACAACGGCTGCGTCATATTCAACTCAGCTAGCCCAGGATTCGCTACGGAACCTTGTGACTGTTCGATCATAGCCATCGTCGAGGCGGTCAGGTTTCGTGGTGGATCTGCAGGTTGCAAGCATGCTTGCATCGGCGAAAGTAAATCCCGCAAATCCTGAATTCGCTGCTGAAGAACGGAATCGGACAAGGCCAAGCTCTCAATTCGCCATTGCTCGTCCTCTGGCAATGCCAATAGCAGATACCCTAGAAGGGTTTCGTCAGAAATACTGCTATTACGACTCATTGAAGCTTTGTCAGTTGTCCAAGCGATTTATAACAAACTACAGAGCACGTCCATGCTGCGAGTCCGCCAGACTACGAATTGCCAGTCGGCGACGAATCATTCATACGCATCCAAATCTGATTCAGTTTGCGAATTGCGGTGAAAACTCGACTTTTTACCGTACCAAGTGGTATCTGAAGCACCTCAGCGATATCGGAGTATTTCATGCCCTGATAAAAAGCCAATTGAATCAGTTGCTGAGTGGGGGCGCTGAGTTCCTGTACGGCAGCTCGAACGCGGGCACTCGTTTCATTAGTCATCGCATTTTGGTCAGGAGTCGCAACCCCTCCCGACAATTGATTGACCATCGAGTCTTCGGAGTCTCCGTGAGACATTTTGGCATCAAGACTCGCGACTTGGTGTCGTCGATTGCGCCGCATGTAATCGATCGCTTTGTTGCTTGCGATCGCATAAAGCCAGGGACGAAATCGTCGACCGGGTTCGAACTGATCGATACGCAAATGCACGCTCAAAAAGGTTGCCTGGAAGACATCTTCGGCCTGCTGGACATCGCTCAGGAACCGTCGCAGAAAGGTAAACAGCTCACGTTCGTATCGCTGAACCAATCTCTCGAAATCTCGCGCATTTCTCGACTCCAAATACGCAGAGACAATCTCCTCATCGGATAGCTCATGCTGATGTGATTGGAGGCCCAGCAAATCCAATTCCATGCCTTCGGTATCTATTTGCGGTTTCATCGTTGTATCTCGAAATTCTTGGCTTGACGACGAAGCGGGTGGAAAGTCGCAATAGGGTTCGTTTAGGGAGAAGTAGACACCGGAGCCTTGAGGACGGCAGCACGGTATTGTAGTCGATCGGTATCTACTAAGTCAAAGTATTGGCGACCGACATTCGCTGAATCTTCAAAATTGATTGACAGCATTTGCTTCAGTGTTAGGCTCTCCATCCAAAGATTTTCCAAATCGAGCTGAGGAATTGCGAATGAATCGTGGATACCGCTGGGCAACGTCAGGCGACGTGAACGCTTATTTTGGCCTGCTCTTGGACAACATCGCGGGCCTCGTTTTGATGGTTGGGCTCCTTGTTGGGGGCTTTGGGATGCCAGAGGAATTTGTGCTGAGCCACATGGTTCCGGGAACCGCGATCGGCGTTTTGGTCGGTGACCTGCTTTACTTTTTCATGGCTCTTCAGCTTGCCAAAAAGACTGGCCGGCAAGAGGTGACCGCCATGCCGCTCGGGCTAGATACCCCGAGCATTTTTGGCCTCTCCATCTTTGTGGTCGGGGCAGCTTACTCCAGTGCCCTCAAGGCAGGCTCCTCACCAGATCAAGCGGCCACGATCGCTTGGCATATTGGCATATGCTGCATGATCTATGCCGGTGTCTTCAAAACCGTTTGTTCTTTCGCTGGGGCTTGGGTTCGCAAAGTCATCCCTCGAGCCGGCCTGTTTGGCTCGCTAACATCGATCGCTTTGGTCATTATCAGCTTCGTGCCATTGGTGGATGTGTTTCGCGAACCAATCGTCGGCCTCGTGGCATTGGCGATCGTCTTGGCCAGCTTGGTCGGCCGCGTCCCTCTGCCATTCAAGATCCCAGGCACGCTTGCCGCACTGGTGGTTGGCGGGATCATTCACTACATCCAAATCATTGTGACGGGACAATCGCTTCCGACTTTGGCGTCACTTGCGCCAGGTTTGCCTCCCACTGCGTGGATGTCGGCTCTTGGTTTTGACTGGTGGCATCAAATGGGGCCAGCGATCAACTATCTACCTGTCGCCATTCCATTTGCTTTGTGCACCGTAGTCGGTGGTATCGATTGCACGGAGTCCGCCAGCGCGGCAGGTGACGACTATTCAACGGGACAGATTCTGGGCGTCGAAGCGTTCGCAACGTTTGTCGCTGGCCTCTTCGGCGGCGTAACACAAACGACGCCCTACATCGGACATCCCGCCTACAAAGCCATGGGCGGTCGAGCTGCCTATGTTCTAGGGACAGCGGTTACCGTCGGAGCTATCGGACTGCTCGGTGGCTTCGGCTACTTTTACATGCTCATTCCCAAAGCGGCGGTCTATCCGATTTTGATATTTGTGGGACTCGAAATTTCAGCTCAAAGCTTCTTGGCGACTCCCAAACGACATTACCCTGCCTTGGTCTTGGCCTGCGTGCCGGCTTTGGCCTTTTTGGCTTATCTCTACGCAGACCAACTTTTGGGTGGCATCGGAATTTCGCTCGGTGAGTCTTCGCTGCGCCCTGATCTTCAACAAGCCATCGATGGCCTCGCTTTGCATGTCTCCGATAATGAGGGTGCGGCGCATCAGCTGAAAACGGTACAAGCGGCGTTTCAACTCCGCCCTGATCTTGCGTCCGATCTTCAGACAGTCCATCTCCTCAAGCAAGGCTTCATTCTGACCAGTTTGCTTTGGGCTTCTTTGTTGGCCATGGCGATCGACCGAAGAATGATGCATGCTGCAATCTTTACAGCGCTAGCTGGCGGCTTCACATTGTTTGGGCTGATCCATTCCCCGATGCCCAACAACGCGCTGTTTCTGCCTATCGGTTTACCAGGACTTTCCGACGAGTGGATCCTCCCAAGTGGGATGCGATCTTCGATGTGGCAACTTGCTTGTGGTTACTTCGCAACGAGTGGCCTGTTTCTTCTTTGGGGATACTACCTGCAATCGACCGGGCAAGACAAAATCGAGCTGGAGTAAAAGTAGTAGGCACAATCCATGTGCCGTTCACCAAGAATCATTGTCAATTTACTCCAGCGGACGGCACGACGGAGCGTGCCTGCTACTTTTGGCGGCCCGGTCTGTCCAATTACATTTCGTTTAACAGTCAGCCGAAGGCGTACTTAGCTTCATTGACAGTACGCCTTCGGCTGACTGTTAAACGACTAAATCAACAAGCTCCAAGCCGGCCAGTGAATGTCTAATCGACGCAAAAGGCCTATGCCCTACCAAAACCAGCGAAGCGCCATGTGACTACTCGCTCTTGGCCCGTTCCTCCATAAACAATCTACAGTGCCTGCAAAGCGATTGAGGACAATCGCTTTACTCTCGATTGCTACTTTTTTAGAACCCAGTTCGGCCGGGGGAAGTGGCAAGTGTAGCCGTTTGGAATCCGCTCTAAGTAGTCCTGGTGTTCTGGTTCGGCTTCCCAGAAATCACCTACCGGAGCAACTTCCGTAACGACTTTACCTGGCCACAATCCCGATGCATTTACGTCGGCAATGGCCTCAATCGCCGTCTGCTTTTGCGCCTCGTTTTCGTGATAGATTGCGGATCGGTATGCGGTTCCGCGATCGTTTCCCTGTCGATTCGGAGTCGTCGGGTCATGGATTTGGAAGAAGAACTCCAAGATTCGTCGATACGTGATCTTCTGTGGATCAAAGAGAATCTCGATCCCTTCGGCATGAGTACCATGATGTCGGTACGTTGCGTTAGGAACATCTCCACCTGTGTAGCCGACTCGTGTTGCTTCGACACCTGGCAACTTGCGAATCAAATCTTGCATGCCCCAAAAGCAACCTCCAGCCAATACTGCCCGTTCCGTCATCTAATTCTTCCCTACGTTTACTCTTTAGTTCTCAAAATACTTCTATCTTCTGGCATTATACGAGTTGGGGAACTGACGGGGAAAACGAGGCCACCGCGGCAAACATGTTTTGTACAAGTTTACCCGGGCAATTCATCGCTTGGGAGGGTTAGGCTCCTGCCGAACCATTGCATCAGTGGCTCGGCAGGAGCCTCGCCCTCCCGAAGGTTTTTACTGAACTTGGCATTGCAAAGATGGTTGGAGCGGTGATACGAGGCCCCAATTTAATCAATCATCGGTGCTCGAGAGGGCGGAAAACCGTGAACAAAAATAAGAAGCTAGTCGCTACCGAAAGCATGTACGTGAGCATCATGTCCCCAGCTTTCTATTTTGAGGTGGGGTTCGGTGTCTGATAAAGATCTTTTAGAATTGGCGGCATGGAAATATCGTCTGTGAGATCGATCCGTCCAGCTTTCGTACCCATAATCATGTCACTGCGGCGTGCAGTGATAAGTAAGACATCGTTTTCCACCACGTAGGTTAGTTCGAAGGGCTCCAAAATAAGTTTGAGTGCAGATCGCAATGAAACCGAGGGAAGCTCTAGGGTGATTGTTGGATCGTCTAAGGAGTCTTTTTCTCTGATACGGGCTTCATCAATGATGATTGGGATTTTGAATTGAGTCGAGAAAGTCTTTAAGATCTCCCGAATCGACTGTTGTTTGATCGAAAAATTCGACTTCTTTCGCAAGACGTCAATAATAGCCTGATCGGTTATTTTATCCGGTTGCATCGAGGGATTTGTTTCCGTCGTTGGGTTTGATACCGAAAGGTCGGGTGGAACCATTTGGAACGACTTCGTGCTTGGGATCATGTCCAAGTCGGAGGTAAAGGTGGGACCAGCGAGACCTGACTTATTCGAATCGACCGTATTCGTGACGTCGATGGAGTGTGGCTCAAGCGCGGGCCGCAGCTTCGGTTTGCCTGCGAAGTAGACGTAAGAACCTGCCAAAGTCACAGAAAAGGCAACGGTTAGAACTTGAAGGATTTTGGGGTTCATCAGGAAATCTCCTTGAGACAGATCCTGTGTGTCGCAATTTTGCAAGATGTGAATGTCTCAAGTGTAGCAGCTGCGACTGGCGATGGCTAAGTGGAAGCGGCAGGAAAAAACATGTTCCTTAAAGATCGCTTTGTTTCATAGCCGCGATAGCGGCGGCACTTTGTAGCCGTGGGGCTTGCCCCACGGTCTCTAGGCACGATGAATACAAGAGCCGTGGGGGGGGGGCCCCCCGGCGGCGGGGGCGCGGCCGGGGGAAGGGTGTGTTTAAAGAGCGAGGGGGGGGGGGCCCCCCCGCACCCAAGAGGACCGGGGAACCGCAAAAAAAAA
>JANPHB010000097.1:0-35321 GCA_031424235.1 Pirellula sp. | reverse complement strand
CCAGCGGTGCTTATCTTAATGCTGCGCTGAACACAAATCAATAAATGATGTTCGGCGTCATGCCTAAAAAAATCCCGGGGGTTCGGGGGCAGAGCCCCTGAGGAGCACTGAATGAGTTCGAAAAATTTAAAATTTTCGAATCGGCTCTATTGCCTAATTCCTAGACGGTCGCTCATCCCCCGACCCCTTCTCCTCCAGAGGAGGAGAAGGGGAGAGAAAAATCATAAGATCTGTCACAACATATGCTTAACAGCAATCGTTTTTTGCTATGGCTCATCGCCGCATCCGTGTCTTGTGCCATTCACTCTCCGGGGCTTCAGGCACAAGAAAAGTCTCAAGTAGCAAGGCTGAAAGAATCGGTCTACCAAGGTGTCTCCCAGACCGAGGAGTCGGATTTCACCCGACTTGGACCGCCGAAGCCGGGAGAATGGTTGTCGCAGTTTCCCGAAGAAGGCCAATCGTTCGAACAGTATCGGTCCAAGGACATTCGAATTCTGAAGACAGCGAAACGGCAAAAGATTGTTCTGCAACCGTTAGGCGATTTTTCGGAAAGTCAACGTGAATTGCTAGATGCATTGCAGGAGTACGCGCAAGTCTATTTTCAGATGCCAGCCCGAATTGCAAAACCACTCACTCTTCCCGATCCCGGAAAAAGCAAAATGGGACGAATGCTCGACGAGGATAGTCGCCGTGATGGTTATGATCGTCAGTACGATGCAAAGCAGTTGGTGAGCCGACTGCTGCAGCCAAAACTTCCCGATGATGCGGCAATCTATTTGGGAATCACGATGACCGACCTCTATGCCGAGAACTTGAATTGCGTCTTTGGATATGGGAGCTTCGAAACACGCACTGGAGTTTACAGCTTGGCGCGTTATTTTCCGGAATTTTGGGGACAGCCCTCCAATGCCGACTCCAAACGATTGACTTTGAGAAGGTCGTTCAAAGTGCTCAACCACGAAGCAAGTCATGTCTTCGGCTTAAAGCACTGCATTTTTTATGATTGCAGTATGAACGGAAGCAATAGCCTTAAGGAAGCGGACAACTCTTCGATTCACGAATGCCCGGTTTGCCACCAAAAACTGCTCGCGACGCTACAGTTCGATCCGGAGAAACGGTTTAAGGCATTAAGTGAAATATTTGCCAAGCATGGGTTAGATGAGGAGTCCCAGTGGTTGAACACGCGATCTGCCAACTGGCGGAAGAGTCGTTAGGGAATTTAATACCCGCCTTGCCGTACATCACGTTATAATTGTCATCTTTGTCGACGATCTGCATGTCCCATTGATTGGTCGCTAACATCCCCTCCGTGAAGCCCACTAAAATTCAATTCCTTGCGATGAAACCGACTTTTTACCTGGCGATTTGCGTGGCATCTTTTATCGGTTGCCAGTCCTTGTCTGCCTCCGAACCCAAGCGACCGAACATCTTGTTTCTGTTCGCAGACGATTGGGGCCGATATGCGAGTATCTACGCCGAAGTGAACGGAAAGGGAAGCATCAATGATGTGGTGCGCACACCTAACTTTGACAAAGTCGCAATGCAGGGAGTGTTGTTTCGGCATGCGCATGTGAACGCCCCCTCCTGCACACCCTGTCGGAGCTCGCTTCTTTCGGGACAGTACTTTTGGCGGACGGGTCGCGGCGCAATATTGCAGGGTGCTGTATGGGATGCGTCGATACCATCGTTTCCACTGCTCCTCAAGGATTCAGGCTATCAGCTCGGCAAGTCGTACAAAGTATGGAGCCCAGGTACGCCGCCAGATGCTCCTTTTGGCGGTCAGAAGTTTTCCTACCAAAAAGCAGGTGGCCGATTCAATAAGTTCTCAGAAAACGTGACGAAGCTGGCCGAAAAAGGCAAGTCGCTAGACGATTCTAAGGAAGAGCTATACTCCGAGATACGAGCAAACTTTTCGGATTTTTTGTCGGCTCGCGACTCCAGTAAACCGTTTTGTTTTTGGTTCGGACCTACCAACGTCCATCGAACTTGGATCAAAGGGAGCGGGAAAAAGCTTTGGAACATTGATCCGGATTCACTTCAAGGAAAGATGCCACGTTATCTGCCTGATGTACCCGAGGTCCGTGAGGATCTGTCTGACTATTTCGGCGAGATTGCAGCCTGGGATGCCGGCATTGGAGTCATCCTCGCTGAGCTTGATAAAACCGGCGAACGAGAGAACACGCTTATTGCCATCAGCGGCGATCACGGTGCTCCCGGTTTTCCACATGGCAAGTGCAATCTTTATGGATTTGGTACGGGAGTCTCCTTGGCCATCAGCGGACCAGGTGTTGTCGGTGGCCGTGTTGTCGATGACTTTGTGAATCTTCCTGACTTGGCACCGACTTTTCTCGAAGCTGCCGGTCTTCCAAAGCCGGATGTGATGACAGGCCAAAGCCTATGGCCGGTTCTGAAATCCAATCAGTCGGGACTTGTCGATCCAAATCGAACCTGGGTGGTAACAGGGCGAGAACGTCATGTTGAAAACGCGAGGGCGGACTTCAGCCCCTATCCACAAAGAGCGATCCACACTGCGGAACACCTCTTCATCATTAACTTTAAACCAGATCGCTGGCCCCTTGGCGATCCCTATAGTCTCGAAGGGAACAATTTGGCGACGACCGACGAAATCGAAAAGAACACGCGAACAACCCATCCCGATGATGATGCGGGACCGACCAAAGCTTGGCTGGTGGGAGAGCGTAACTCGACGAAGTGGAAATCGCATTACGAATGGGTTTATGGCAAGCGACCCAAGTACGAGCTCTATGATCTGGTGAAAGATCCGCACGAGACAAAAAACGTCGCTGAGGACCCGACTTACGCATCGGTCAAAGCGGAGTTGGAAAAGCGTTTGATGGGGGTACTTTCGAGTACTGGCGACCCGCGTCTGATAGAGGACGGCAAGTATTTTGAGTCACCACCATTGTCAGGCCCTCTCCCGTAAGAGGTCTAGTCATTTGAGAGATCACTTGTTCCAAAGCGAGAAAGCGTGTCGAATTAGCAAATATTGCATTCACCTCACGGACACACCCGGCAGAAGTGTCCCACGGTGGGCCACTCTTGCCGAGAGTGACCTTGCACCCTCTCAACGCCGAGACAGGATCAATCGTGTTGCCAATTAGCGGATCTTCCCATCATGAAAGCCATCTGAGCGAACGCAGGCGATTTCTTAGTAGCCTGGGGATGGGGTTTGGCTTGACCGCATTCGAGGCCATCCGCCGCTCGACTTTGATTGCAGGTGAACCGCAAAAGCGCATTCGTGCCATCGATCCCTTAAACCCGTTTGCTGCAAGGATGCCAGATTTTGCGCCGCGAGCCAAGTCCGTCATCTTTCTGTTCATGGTCGGTGGCCCTTCTCAAATCGACACCTTTGACTACAAGCCTGTCCTGCAATCGTTGGATGGTAAACCGGTTCCAGATTCGATTCGCAAGTCGGTGGAGGAAACTCGACATGCCAACGTGTTCCACGGGTGCAAGAAAGAACTGATGGCGAGTCCCTACAAGTTTGCTCAGTACGGCCAATCGGGTACTTGGGTTAGCAGTCTCTTTCCGAATATGGCGGAACATGTGGATGACATCGCAATCCTCTATTCCATGCAAGCCGATTCCAATAACCATGCACCAGCTAGCTATCAACTGCATACGGGCGACGTTCGTGGAGGCAAAGCAAGTTTAGGCTCTTGGGTAACTTATGGTTTGGGTACCGAGAATACCGATTTGCCAGGTTATGTAGTCCTGTTCGACGCTGGTCCATTGGGCGGAAATGCAAATTACAGCAACGGATTTTTGCCTCCTGCCTTCCAGCCGACTCGGTTGCGCGATCGCGGGCTTCCCGTTTTGGATCTGTTGCCCCCGGAATTCCTAGCCAGTGGGCAACGTCAATCCATTGACTTGATGCAACAACTCAACCAAATGCATCGAGTGGAGCATCCTGGTTTTTCGGAATTGGATGCAAGAATCGCAAACTACGAATTGGCGTATCGTATGCAGTCGGCGGCTCTCAACGTTGGCAACTTCGAAGACGAACCGAAACACATTCACGAGCTTTACGGGCTGGAAGAAACCGATCCTAGAACGCAGAGCTTTGCACGCAAATGCCTGCTGTCGCGTCGGCTCGTAGAACGCGGAGTCCGTTTTATTCAGTTGTACGACATGCCGGACAAAGATGGTTGGGATGCACATGCCAAACTGACCGACAACCATGATCCTAGAGCGCGCTGGACCGACAAGAGCGTCGCTGGACTACTCACCGATCTCAAACAGCGAGGGCTCTTGGATTCGACCTTAGTCATTTGGGCGAGCGAGTTTGGGCGAACTCCCATGATGCAAGGTGATATGGGACGTCAGCACAACGCAGCCGGCTTCACCATATGGATGGCTGGAGGCGGCGTGAAACCAGGTACGCGTATTGGAGCCACCGATGACATTGGTCTAATGGCTACCGAAAGACCTGTCCAATTCCGAGATCTGCATGCAACCATTTTGACCGCATTGGGGATTACATTTGAGGATTTATCCTACGAAGTAAATGGACGAGACGAACGGATTACCGGCGTCGCGGGCACAGCCAAACCTCTCCTCGACTTGCTGATCTAACATGAATTTTTCGAATTTGATAACCGATTCATTGCTAGGGAGGGTGAGGCTCCTGCCGAACCGTGACGCCGCAAGCTCGGCTGGAGCCTCGCCCTCCCGAAGATTCTTCAGAGACTTGGCATTGGCCGCGGCAATTGTTTTTAGTTTGGGTCAGGTCTCCTACGCCGAGGACCTAAGCGAACTCAATCAAAAAGCTATTTCCATTTTGCGTCGTGAGTGTGTCTCTTGCCACGGCCCTGAAAAGCAAGAAGCGAACCTTCGATTGGATTCGCTCGCTGGTCTACTTGCTGGCGGGACTAACGGGGCGGTTGTGGCATTGGGGCCTGAAGCTGCGATCGATAAACCGTCCTCGCTTATGGAACGCATCGAACATGAGGACTCAGAGCTGTTGATGCCGCCCAAGCGCAGATTGCATGCGACCGATCTCGCGACTTTAAAAGCTTGGGTCGAATCTGGAGCCAACTGGGACGTTCAGGAACCGCAGAATGCGATGGTTTCAACGAAGGAAGTTGTCCTAGGCGAAGCGTTGTTTGACCCGAAGAACCCGATTCGAGTGTTGTTTGGCGGCAAACGGTTGGACTTGTGGTCGCTCAAGCCGATTCGACGACCGAAAATTCCCAAAGTGCTTGATTCGGCTTGGTGCCGAAATCCAATCGATTGTTTCATTCTAGAAAAGTGGGAGCGGGAGGGCTTAACACCTGCTCCAGTTGCGCAGGATGATGTATTGGTTCGTCGCCTTTCGCTGGATACAACGGGTCTCCCGGCGGACCACACTCTTGTGCAACATTTTGTTCAAGACAATACTGCTGGCAAATTCGATCTCTTGATTGACCGTTTTTTGAGTTCACCTGCGTTTGGTGTTCACATGGCGAGAATGTGGCTGGACGTGGTACGTTACAGCGATAGCAATGGCTTCGATTGGGACGAATTGCGGCCGAATGCTTGGATGTATCGTGATTATGTTGTTCGCGCGCTCAACAACGATGAGCCATTCGACCGTTTCGTCGAAAAGCAGCTGGCTGGTGATGAACTGCAAGAAGGTCCGCCACGCAATACCGATGAGCAAGATCAACTCATTGCGACAGGTTATCTGCGGCTTGGCCCAAGGGACAATGCGGCAGGGTTGTTCAATGAGCAAGACCGAGCGCGAGCCGAACTCATGTCGGATTTGACGGAGACGACAGCCAGTGCGATGCTCGGATTGACGATGTCATGCTGTCGCTGTCACGATCACAAGACGGATCCGTTGTCGCACGCGGACCACTATCGTCTGCGTGCTTTTTTTGCCGCAAGCCACGATACAGACGAAGTTGCCATTGACCTGCAAGATGCACAAGTGGCTATTCAAGCTCATAACGACAAAGTGGATCTTGAAATCACTCAGGTGCAGGCGGCCATTGACGAAATCACAATGCGCGTGCAAAGTCGCCAGCCATCAAAATTGAAGGCCGAGAAGGTCAGAGAGCAAATGACTGCCGATGAACGCGAGCAACTAGAGCGGGCCGAGTCGGAGCATAAATCCTTAGAAAAGACAAAGCGTCTGCTTACGAAAGGTTTTGTGATGCATGACAAGGTGGACGTCGTTCCGCAGACACATGTTCTTGCTGGAGGCGACTATCGACTTCAAAAGGATATGGTCGCCCCCGGCTTTCCCTCAGTGCTCTTTCCAAACGATGCCAAGATGGTTGAGCGACCTAATGCAAACACAACTGGGCGACGTTTGACTTTGGCACGATGGCTCGGGTCGCGAGAGAATCCATGGACCGCGCGCGTTATCGCAAACCGAATTTGGCAGAATTACTTCGGGCAAGGAATCGTTGCTACTCCGAACGATTTTGGGGTGACGGGAGCACTACCGACGCATCCAGAATTATTGGACTACCTTGCAATGGAGCTGATTGATAGTGGGTGGTCGCTCAAGCATATTCATCGACTGATCGTTTCGAGCAATGTGTATCGGCAACAGTTCATTGCCAACCCAAGTGCTGGAAATGGCCGCTCTGTGGGGACGCTACGGAACCACTTGCGACGAAAGAGTGCCGAACAATTACGGGACTCGATCTTGCATGTTTCTGGTTTGTTGCAAGAACGCGCTGGAGGGCCGCCAGTTTGGCCTGTCCTCGATGACGCGACCTTGGCAGCCAATCCCGCGGTTCTAGACGATAATGAAACCAGAACCAAAGGTTGGTACCCATCTCCTGCATTCGACCAGACCGTTCGGAGCCTCTATTTGGTCCAAAAGCGAACCATTCGAATTCCCTGGTTGGAAACATTCGACCTTCCGGAGAATGCCGTATCCTGTGGGCGACGTGAATGCTCTTTGGTGGCACCGCAATCATTGGCAATGATGAATGGCGAGCTTTCTGTACAAGCCTCAAAGCAGATTGCAGACGACATCGAAGGTGAGTTTCATAGTGATCATAGAAGTCAGGTACAAGAACTGTTTCGACAGATTTTGGCTCGAAAGCCTCGAGACGAGGAGCTGGAGTCGTGCAAGTTGTTTCTCACAACGCGGTCGCTGGTGGAACTAAGCTTGGTATTGCTGAATACAAACGAATTTGTGTTTAGTGATTAGTTTAGAGTGACCTTGAGGCCACATGGGACAAGCACCGGCCGTCTGGCTACAATGCTCGACGAGAGTTTCCTCACGTTTTTCGTCCAATCCAACAATTGCTATGCGTCGAAAACTACTCATTATTTTTTTGCTCTTCGCTGTCAATTCCCAACTCGAGGCGCAAGTACTTGATAAAACGAAAATATTGGAGTCCCAAGCGTATTTGGACAATCGCGATTGGGTGTGGTATTCGAACAACATACCTTTCTTTGAATGTCCTGACGAAGACATCACGAAGACTTACTATTATCGTTGGGAGCTGCTCACCAAGCATTTGACTTATGGTTCGCCAACAACCGGCTATGTCTTCACTGAATTTATGGATCGGCCGTTTTGGTCGGGAGCGTACGGTGCCATCAGTTGCCCGGCAGGTCATCAGTTGTACGAAGCGCGTTGGCTAAAATCGCCTCAGGTGGCTCACGACTATTCGCGATACTGGTTACGAACCCCAGGCGCCCAACCACGAAACTATAGCACTTGGCTGGCGGATTCTGTGTGGGCGGTGGACCAAGTCCATCCAGCAAAGGACTGGGCTACTGGGCTACTGCCCGACCTGATCAAGAATTATGAGGCATGGGAACACAGACACTTCGTACCCGAAGTGGGTTTGTTTTGGCAGACAGGTCATGACGACGGAATGGAATTCAATATCAACAGTCGTCAAACGCAGGATATCCTTCGAGGGGCTCCAAGCTATCGTCCAACGATCAATGCCTACATGTGGGCAGACGCCATGGCTATTTCCAAGATCGCTCAACGTTCAGGTCAAGGCGAAACTGCGGAGCGATTTAAGGTAAAGGCCGACCGATTGCTCGAGCGAATGCAGGCGTTGCTTTGGGAACCGAAACGGCAATTCTTTTTTCCAATGCTTCGCGACGACGAGAATCGAGACGGGCACAATCTGCGAAAAGGCACGCTCACTTATCAGTCCGGAAAATACGCTGGTGACACACACGGCCGCGAGCTGATCGGTTATGTGCCCTGGCAATTTAATATGCTGGATCGAGACAAAGGTTTCGAAAAGGCTTGGAACAAGCTGATGGATAGGGATGGTTTCTATGCCGAATTCGGACCTCTAACCGTAGAACGCAATGACCCCATGTTTCTCCTGCAAAAGAGCTGTTGCTGGTGGAGCGGCCAATCGTGGCCCTATGCAACATCACAAACGTTGAAAGCGCTCGCTAACGTTTTGCAGCAAACGCAACCACCCAGCAATGTTTCTGCGAGTGATTATCTGAAAGTTCTTCAAACATTTGCCAAGAGCCATCGCAAGGACGGGCGTCCCTATCTTGCCGAAGCCCTCCACCCTGACACAGGCTCCTTCGAAGGGCACGACAATTACAATCACAGTGAGCATTATTTTCATTCAAGTTACTGCGACCTCGTCATTACGGGTTTGATAGGACTCGTCCCACGCGATGATGACACGATCGAATTGAATCCCCTAGCCCCGTCAACCTGGGATTACTTTGCGCTCGACGATGTCCGTTACCACGGACGGAACATGAGTATCCTTTGGGATCGAAGCGGAACTCGCTATGGATTAGGAAAGGGCCTAATATTGCGAGTCGATGGAAAAACGATCGCAACAAATGAGACTCTCAAGCCGATGACGGCAAAACTGCCATCGATAAGAGAGGCTAGTACAGAGAAGTCCCAAACGATGATCAACTATGCCGTCAACAACGATGGACCTTATTTCCCAAGGTTAACCGCGTCGACGACAGCCTCGAACACTTCGGTGAGCAAACTGAACGACGGAAACTATTGGTACATACTCCACCCGCCTAACCGCTGGACCGCTGAGGGTTCAACGAATGCAAAAGATTGGCTAGAGCTGGACCTTGGCGCTGAACGTCAGTTGAGCGAGCTCGTTTTGTATTTCCTTGACGATACCAAGGATGACTCAACGAAAGTTCGTTCTCCTCGTAGCTTCGAGGTTCAAGCCTGGATCAAGGACAAATGGCAGACCATTGAAAGGTGGAGCAACGACGGCTCAACGAAGCAGTTCGTTGGACATCGTGCCACTCGGATTTCACTCGGGAACAAGCTGTTTCGGAAACTACGCATTAGCTTGGAACACGATGGCGAATTCCGGTCCGGGCTTACCGAGATTGAAGTTTGGGGGCCGGCTACTGGCCAGTACGTACCGGCTGCACCACCAGACGGAAACCTTGCATTCAATCCAAAGGGAACGGGCTTTCCCAAAGCGACTGCCTCGCACAGCGATCGCTTTGGGGGCCAGCCGATGAAAGCGATTGATGGCCAGACCAACTTTCTGCCAACGCCCATGAATCGCTGGACGAGTTACGAATCGCCGACTCAAACAGACTGGTTGGAAATCGAATTCGAACGCGAAATAGAGTTTCGAAGAGTCGAGTTAGCCATCTATGATGATCGCGGCGGAGTCCAACCACCGCTGAGTTATCGCCTTGAGACTTGGCATGACCAAGCGTGGAAACCACTTATTGATGCCCAAAAGTTGCCAGAACGACCACAGGGAGGTGTCTGGAACGAAGTGCGTTTTTCGCCGACGACCAGTTCCAAGCTCCGAATTGTTTTTGAAAATGCGGGGCAAGCCCGAAGTGGTGTGAGCGAAGTCATGGTCTGGAACGAGTAAAGCAATCCGCACGTAGCCGATTGGGCTTAGGAATCAACCATTTTTTAAGACAGGCAATCCAATGTCTCGATGCTTATGGATAATACTGGTCGTAAGTTCACTATGCATCCCAAGCCTGGAGGCTCAGGAACTCAAGTTAGGTGCTTTTGCTACCGACATAACGATTCCCCTGGGGCACCGGTGCATGGGAATTTTGGACACCAAGGCCTTACGAATTGACGATCCGTTAGAAGCGCGGGGCTTTGTCCTGCTCGGTCCAGATGCTCCAGTTGTGTTCGTTGCACTTGATTGGTGCGAAGTGCGCAACGGTGCTTATGACTTGTGGCGCGATACGCTAGCTGCAGCCGCCAAGACGACTCGCGAGCGGGTGCTGGTCTGTTCGCTTCACCAACACGATGCGCCCGTTATCGATACGGAGGCTCAGTCACTTCTCGATTCCGTCGGGTTGGTTGGCGAGTTGTTCGACGTTCCCTTTCATCAAGCATGCCTTCAAGACGTGGCTTCGGCGGTCAAGCGTGCGTTGGCCGCCGCAAAACCGGTTACTCATATCGCGATCGGTCAAACGGCAGTTGAGAAAATTGCCTCGAACAGGCGCTTGATACTTGCCGATGGCACCGTAAGTTACGATCGCTATAGCCGAACCGCCCCCGATTCACCTGAAGCCCTAGCCGACCCAGGAGAGATCGATCCGAATTTGAAGTCGATCCGATTTCTTTCTGGAGACGAAACGCTGGCTGTCCTCAGTTCGTATGCAACCCATCCGATGAGTTACTACGGACAAGGTGGAGTATCTGCGGACTTCGTTGGCCTAGCGCGTCGTCGCCGGCAGCTTGATACTCCCGGCACAATGCAGATTTATGCGTCGGGTTGTAGCGGCGACATTACAGCTGGCAAGTACAACGACGGCTCTCCGCAGTCACGCGGTGTTTTGACCGATCGACTCTATCAAGCCATGGCGCGGGCCTCGGAGGCAACGGCGACACATAGAATCGACAAATTCGACTTTCGTTGCGATTCTTTTCAATTGCCGTTTCATGAGGGAGAGCCTTTCAAACGCGATACCATGACTGCAGTCTTGAAGAACGAAAAGGCGAGTACGCGCGATCGCATTCTCGCCGCCATGGGGCTTGCCTCCCTGAATCGAATCGAGCGAGGCCAACCGATCGACCTGCCCTGTTTGGATTTGGGGCCTGCACAAGTGGTCATCTTGCCGGGTGAATCGTTTGTTGGCTACCAGTTGATGGCGCAGCGCATTCGTCCCGATTCATTCGTCATGGCGATCGGCTACGGCGAATGTTGGACCGGTTATGTCCCAACTCAGCGTGCCTTCGAAGAACGATTCAACCACGATTGGCGCTGGGTTGGGGTAGGCTGTGAACCGATTCTCCGAGAAAAGCTGACATCCGTTCTAAAGGCTCGATAGTCCGCCCGAAGAGAGCTGCGTGAAGGAACAGGACATAGGCTCGACCATTCCCGTTTTTCCAAAAAGGAAGATGCAGAAGATGCGTAGGACGGCCTTTTCAGGCCGTCGTTACTGCAAAAAGCGGCCAATTTCGACGCCCTAAAAAGGGCGTCCTACATTTTTTACAGCCTCTTCGGGCTTAAGGTCGAGTGCTGGAATGAAAATAGGCTGTAACTGCATATCGAAAAAAGTTCGAAAACGGTTTTTGTCGCATACCCCAGGCGGAGCCTTGGACGAGGGCAATCGACCGAAAAAGGATAAGCCCGTATCACAACTTGAGGGAACTTACTCACTTTATATAAAACTCTTACGGCACGGGCTCTTTCTGTGCAAATTCGCCATAGGACGCAAGGTACGCGTGAATCGCTACGGTCCTAATATTGAATAGGAAGGCTCAGGTTTTCGTTTCTGAATTGTTGGTCCAATGATATTGGGCGCATTTCATGGGTTAACCTTCCAAAGGTTTTGTCCTCAAGTTGTGATTAGACTAGTTGCCACGTTCGTGGTGATAGAACCCAAACGACCATGACAAAACGGATACGGTTGCCCAATGGCTGCGGCAGCGCCAAGGACAGGACTGGAAACAACGGATGTTCCGCAATCACTTTAACGCAAACTTAAGATCGAATGAAACGAACGGGGCATCAATCCGTCTCTCTTTCATCGGCGTTTTGAATGCATTGCGAGTGACACGCACATTCCTTCTGCCCTCCACCATTCTAAGACCTCTGCTATTTGAGGCGACGGCACGCCGAGTTGGCCTGCTACTTTCTATCGCGAGCTTCATTGTATTTCTTAGCGGCTGTCAAACACTTTCGCTACCAGCCATCGACCCGACGGGAAATAGGATCTTTACACCGAACGGTTTTACGACGCTCATCAACCCGCACGATCCGAACAACGGTTACCCGTCAACGCAACCCGCCTTTCAAGCGCCGCCGAATCCTCCGGCTTGTACACAAACCGGCGACAAGAAACTTTGCAAAGGCTGCTTGTCTGGCAAAGGCTGTTTTGCAAAACGAAAAGAAGCCGAAGAGGTACGCGGCCGTTGTGGGCAATTGCTCCTGACTCCAACGAGTATTATCGCTCCCGTTGGAGGCGAGGTAATTCTCCTTGCTGGAGTGTGCGGTAAAGACGGCTACTTAGTAACCGACGAGCCGATTGAGTTCATGATTTCGCAAGATGGCGTCGGGGAAATTGTCCAAGTTGGCGACGATTCGAAAGGGCAGCGACCTTCTTTGTTCAAGAAAGACCTTCGCCCGAAAGTCGAAAAGCTTGGCATTGACTTCGCAAAGGGACGTACGAGTCGCGAACCGTGGACGATCACGCGAGGAACATCCACTCCGGATGACGACTTGCCGGTGCGCAAGGGGCAGACATGGATCAGTTTAACCAGTCCGAGCGAAGGGACCTCTAAGGTAACGGTCCTTGCCCCGGATAGCGATGTATGGGATCAACGCCGTCAAACAGCAACGATCTATTGGGAGGACGCGAGTTGGCAATTCCCGAAATGTGTCACGACGGAAAGCGGTAAAGAAGCTTGGCTCATCACATCGGTCAAACGGGCAGATAGAGTTTCGCCGGCTGTAGGCTATCGAGTCAAGTACCGCATTTTGAATCCAGAAATCGCTAGATTTGTGATGCCTGGGCGAGAAGGTGAAGATGTCGAGCAAATTAATGTGGACGCTGAAGGAAAAGCAGCAGTTCGCATCCTTCATGACGAAAAATATCCCATTGGTTCAGCCATGGTGGAGATGGAGGTTGTTCGTAATGCTCGGCCGAACGACAACGTTCGTGAGATTACACTTGGCCGCGATACGACAACGGTAACTTGGAGCGCTCCCGAGCTTCGTTTGGATGTTGGTGGTCCTGAAATCGGTGTTCCTGGCCAACCCGTCAATTACGTCGCCACACTCGCAAATACCGGCGATCGTGTGGCAGAGAATGTTTACCTAAGCGTCGTCATTCCGCCAGGCATGAAACTACTATCGACCAATGTTCAACCTAGCTCCATAACCCCAAACGGTAGGCGATGGGACATTGGTCCACTGATGCCGCGAAGCGCTTTCGACATCAATTTGGTTTTACGTCCTCAACTAGAAAATCAGGTTGATATTCTCTTTGAAGCGAATGGAGCCAATAGAACCGAGCCGCTCAGGCAAAGAGTCTCAACTAGATTTATTCGTCCACAGGTCGATGTCCAAATACGACCTATGCAGAATACCAATGAAGTCGAGATTGGCAATGAGGCCAAATTTGAAGTCACCGTAACAAACAAGAGCACACAGACACTCAACAATATCCGTGTGTCGCTTCAGAGCACTCCAGGGCTATTGCACTCCCGGACCAATTCGAATTCTGTTGAGAACGTGATAGGCTTTCTGCGGGTCGGCCAACCGGAAACACTTCCTGCAGACTTCCGAGTAGATGGCGCTGGACAACTTTCCGTGCAAGTGAAGGTAAGTGCAGAGGGACAAGAGCTAGCTACGCAATCCGCAGTCATTATGGGCGTCCCTGCCGTTCCGAAACGCCCATCGTTAAGCTTGATCTTGGAAAGCGATGCTGGACAAAATGCAGTTGCCGTCGGCACCGAGTTTTCCGCAAGATGGGCCGTCAACAACACGGGCCCAGTGCTCCTTCGTACGCCCGTCATAAACATGCAACACAGTCCAAATTTGCAAGTTGTGCAAGCGAACGGCGGATGGCAACTGAGCGAAGGTGTTGAATACATCGAGGCAAATCGGCTCGGCAGGTGGACGCGGTTGGGGGATATCGCGCCAAACGGTCGCCTTGGTTACTTCACCGCTCGATTCCGAGTCATTGCGGCAGGTCCGGCTTCAATCGATGTCGCGGTGGAAGCAGACGGGGTTGGCGACCGTAAGAACATAACCCTTGAGGCAAGAAACAACGGGGCAGGAGAGATCCTACCTGGCGGCATGCCCAACGGTCCACCTGGCGGGCCGTTACCCAACGGACCATTGAATAAGCCCGAGTTAACGCTCAAATCGCCTTCCGAAAAACGATTGAGCGTCACGATTCAGCCGGTGACGAACTCCATTCGAAAAGGAGATGTTGGGACTTATGAGATCACGATTGCAAACTTGGTTAACAAGCCGGATCAACGTGTAGCCTTGAGTATCCTTATGCCTAAAGGTGCGGTGTTGAAATCGATTCGAGCCAAGGACTTGCAGTACAAGCTCTCGAATTCCGACCGGCAAATCGACTTGGAGCCGATCAAGTACTTCCGGGCCAACGACAGTTTTTCTTGTGTCATCCAATTGCGTCACGACGAAGTCGCCGCGGGCGAGTTAGTTGCTTCGGTAACCAGCCTGGGCCAGACCAATGCGATTACTGAAAGTCATCGCGTCCAAGTCTTGCCATAGTGTGGCAGGGGGCAGGTCTGGCGAGGCTCTCCGAACTGCGTTTGTGGTAAGATTCATTGGTTGCCCAATCACCACTGGATCAGCCAGTCTCTTACCAAACCGACATATGTTGCAAAAACGGATAGCGATATTGACGTTCATTTTCATTTTACTAGGAATGAAAACGGCATATAGCATTTCACCAGGAGACCGAATCGCTATCCTTCAAAAAGGAACCCTACTTCAGGGAAAGGTCATCGAACTCATCTCTGGTGATTCCGAGGCAGTTGTGAAACTGACGTCAGGAAAAAACATTGTGGTGCCGACCAGTGAGATCGCTTACGCGTTTCCACCGATGCTTGACCGCCCTCCCATAGGCAGCTGGCAGATTGAGACGGAGAAAAGCCCTTTGCAGGCCGTCTTCGTCAATATGGTGAAAGACGAAGTGTATTTACAAAGAGCGGACGGGACGGTGTTGGGTGTCAAAAAGAACAAGTTGAGCCAAGCTAGCTTGGCCTTGGCACAAAAACAATCTAGCGCAAAGCCGGTTCCTCCGTTGGTGTCTGGAGACGCAGTGGAACTGGTTGTTGGGAAAATGGCATCGATAGACGAACAAAAGATAGCCACAGATTTGACGGACGCTTTGAAACGATCTGGCTATCGGGTGGAAGGCAAAGCAAACGCGAAGCTGAAGGTCGATTTTCGCAAAGAGAAAACCGAAACATCAGAGATGATCGGACTGGAAAGCAATCGCATCGTGACGTTCACGCCTACCACTGCGATCATAACAATCACCGTAAAAGACAAGCTGATTCTAAAGTCCTCTTACACCACAAAAATTCCATTTACTCTTCCGCCGGGCGAAGCTGGTGAGAAAAAGCTTCGGGACGCGGAAGTTTCGGTAATGACTTTTTTTCGAACTTTCTCAATAACGCCTCGGATTCAAGATGGTATCTGAGACTTAAGTACGGATGCGTCGGTTCCCTACCGAGGTGCTGGTTGCTCGCGATCATGCTAGGGAGGGTGAGGCCATCCCTGTAAACATGTTTCCGTTGAGTCTACTAAATAAATTCGTTACTCGGGAGCATGAGGCTCTTGCCGAACCTTTGCGCTGCTGGCTCGGCAGGAGCCTCGCCCTCCCAAAGCCTGGTTGATAGTCGCATCCGGCAGATGCGACCCACTGTTTGTAGTCTCGCATTTGCCGTAGGCAAATTACGTGGAAAAGAGTTTAATCGCGACATGAGGGTATAAATAAAAGGGAACGATTCGCCGGCCAAAACGGTGGGATTCAACTGGAGATCGCGGTGAAAGAAGCCTCAATATCAGAAGCTTGCGAATTTGTATCGCAGCGTAGTAACGGATTTTGCCCAAAGGTGGGTTTGATTCTTGGCAGCGGCCTGGGGTTACTTGCAGAACGAATCGAAAACGCGTACCGCATTCCTTATGCTGAGATACCGGGCTTTCCTGAATCTCGTGTTCCAGGTCACGCAGGCAATTTTGTACTGGGGCACCTAAGCGGAACGCCCGTTGTCGCCATGCAAGGTCGAGCGCATCTCTACGAAGGCTGGTCGGCAGCCAAAGCAACTTTCCCACTTCGCTGCATGCACGCCCTCGGCATCCATTCGCTGATCGTGTCTAACGCGTCAGGCGGGATCAACCCAAGATTCCACAGCGGCCAAGTCGTATTGATGGACAATCACATCGATTGGATGAATCGTAGCGGCGTGAATGCGAGCGAGGGAGTCAGTGGAGCGGCATCGTTGGGCGTTCCGCATCGAGTTGGCAATCCATACGATCCAGGTTTGCTCACCCTAGCTGAGCAGTTGGCGATTCGCCAAGGCTTCTCATTGGCCCGAGGCACTTATCTAGCTACGCTTGGCCCGAACTACGAGACGCGAGCCGAATACCGACTGTTCGCAACGCTGGGAGCCGATATGGTCGGGATGAGCACGGTTCCGGAAGTTCTATTGGCCAACCAACTAGGCATAAAAGTTCTGGCTTTTTCGATTGTCACGAATGTTGCAACGCCAGACGTTCAGAAAGTGACGGACCACGACGAGGTACTCGACTGGTCCCGAAAAGCCCAAAGCCAATTGGTCCCACTGATAGAGAGCATTCTGGCCCACCCAAATAGTATCGATTGAAAAAAGGAAGCTAAACCCTTTTGAACTTACGACGTCGATAGCTCGCAACCAATCCCGATTAACCCACTAAGCCGAGTAGGGAATGCAATGATTTGCCCGGTCGTTTTCAGGGAAGTAATAAAAAACAGAATTCTGCATGTTCCGAAGATTAGAAATCACGCTACTCGGTTTTGCGTAGCTTTTCTCCCTTAGATCCCAATGGAGCGCTTTGATTCACCCAAAGAATCTGCCGACGCTGCACCAACGAAAAACCAAGCGAAAACGGTTGCTCTCCCCTTTCGTCCCGAATTTCCGTATCGCCCACACCTGCAATGCTAGCAATTGAGTATATTGCCAGTCAGTGACAGGAGGTCTTCCTACGGTCTTTCATGGATCGAAATTTCTACAGTGGCGGCCTAGTTTAACGCCCACGGTTCGACATTCGCCACTGTTTCCCAGCGTTGCGCTATTTCATTGAATGAGGGAAGCTATGTCCAAAAGAATGATCCGATCCAATCTGCGAAAGAACTTGAGACTTGGTGTTGAAGCTTTAGAGGATCGCCGACTCCTCGCAGGAAATATCACGGCAACTTTTTTCGGCGGAAATTTGGTCCTACGAGGTGACGCGAGCGATAACGCGGTGACCATTTCGCAGACCGCTCCTAACACGGTTTCCGTCTTGGGGAAAACCAATTCAGGCTCCGCTACCACTATCAATGGCTTGGCCGGGCCGATCACTTTCACCGGCGTGCTCAATAGCGTGGATGCCGATCTTAAGGCTGGAAACGACCAATTCCTCTTGGGCAATAACTCCACCGACGTCAACGCTCTGAACAATGAGATCTTGTTTGGTTCAGTTGGAACGTTTTCCGGGCTCGCCTCGGCTCGAACGGTTGTTAAGTTTGGAGTTGTCGCACGAATGGGAGACGGTATCGATTCGGTCGTCATCTTTGCGGATGTTGGTGGGGATATTTTCGTCGACGGTGGAGCAAACAACGACGGGTTCGGAGTCCAAGGATCGATTGTTCGCGGTTCGGTGACTTTCGAAGGTGGAACAGGGGATAATCCATCGCTGCTCGTGCGAAACACAATCGTGAGCAACCAGATTAACATCAATGGTGGTCAGGGGGCCAACCGCGCGAATGTCTCATCGAGCACAGCACAAAATGTCAATTTCCACGGTAATGAGGGAGCCGACTTGATTACGGTTTCCAATTCGAACATCAAGAACAATGTCTCTGTCAACTCATTCGGTGGGGCGGATAGCTTATTAATTGGCGGTTCGACAATAGGTGGGTCGGCATATCTCGATGTCGGTTCGGCGGATGACTCGGTTAGCATCGATAATACCTCCATCCGATTTGACGCCATCATCACTGGCTGGATAGGTAACGACAGCTTTGCAATCACTTCGAAAAAAGCTACGCCAGGTTCCGGAGCCTTGGCCACGCAAACGACCATTGGAGGCGTGTTGGTTGTCGACGCCGGTCAGGGAAATGACACGATCGACATTGGATCGACAGGAACTGGTGATCTCGCGGTAAAGGTTACTGGCTATACGACGATCATCGGAGGCGATGGCTTGGATGGGTTAACTGTGAGAAACTCGCAATTTCTGAACGGGTTCACTGCAGACATGGGAGCTGGAAATGACAGTGTTGATTTCAAAGGCGTCGCAATTACCCGGAACTTGTCTGTGTTCTTAGGTAGTGGCGACGACTCATTGCGTCTCGATTCCACGTCGGCGGCTTTTGCAGACCTGTACGGTGGACTAGGTCGCGACGGATCGAAACTGACAGGTAATTCGCTCGGACGAATCACACAGCGCGAGTTTGAAACGACAATCGTATAACCCGTTTGCACTACCTTGATTTAGTCGAAGGCAGGATGAAAACTACCTTAGCACGACGCGCAAGCTAGTGAATTTTCTGTCCAGTACACTAGCTTGCGCGCTTTGAAGTTGCACTGTATTGAGAAATGTAGCTGAATTCGTGAGAATTCAGACGCTTTGCAATCAAGACACGGCCAGAATTCTCACGAATTCTGCTACAAAAACACAAGTGTGCAACTTCAAAACTTGCGCGTCGTGCTTAGTATATTGGTACGCCTACGGCTGACCGTTAAACGAATGTTCAGCGAAGCCAAGCTTCGCTGAACGTCAAGGCCTCGGTTTTCGGATCGTAGTCACATTCCATAGCAAAAGCGAAATGCCAATCGCGAAACAGGAAATCAAGACGACCATTCCGGTTTGCGCGTCGAACCATATTCCTGTCCCGTTCGGCAGCGAAATCATCCAGTGCTTTTCGGCGGAATAGGGAGTGTATGTCTCGAACGCTTCCGCAAAAAACCAAAGCACCGCCGCAACGCTAAAGCAACCAAACGCAATCGCAAAAAGAATGATCCTAGCGACAGCACTTCTCCGACGTGGCCTCTCAGGTTTAGCTGCCGTAGACTGATACGGTTTGGGAGCAACCGGGACTGTCTCGTCGTTGGCCATCATATATCGCATCCGATAAGGCTCAGGCCATGCAATACGATGTGATTTACAAACTCAGCTGGCTGGGCGATGTGCGGCATAAGCAAGCTACCGTCACCTCCAGACACGATGACTTTCATCGCCTTTCCGTCTGTGCTTTCGCTTCGATAGCGTTGAACTAGGTGCGATGCACCGCCGACCAGGGCTGCATTGACGCCTGCCGAAATTGCTTGTTCCGTGTTCTTGCCCGGTAGGGCCGGCCGCATATCTACGGCGTGATTCCCCAGCCAGGGAAGCATATCTGTTCCAGCCGCAAGCAACTGCAGCGAAAGCCCCAATCCAGGCATAATCGAGCCGCCTCGAAAGACCCCAGCTGCGTCGACCAAATCGACCGTTACCGCCGTCCCTGCCTGAACAACGATGACCGCCTGCGACGCGGTTCGTGAATCGTTAACGTTTTGAGAATTGTTAACATACCGATTGGCACTGTAAGCGGCTAGCAGTCGGTCCACCCCAGTTCTCGCGGGTAATTCGACATCGATCGTCATTGGGATATGCGAGTGCGTTATGACTTTGGGGTCAATACTATGTCCGCAAGTGCTTAGGCTTTCATGTAGTTGATCAAGCGCGATTCGCTGAACACACGAAACAAGCCACGGTTCATTTGGGAACGAGTCGAACTGAGAGACAAGCCAGTTGAATGCCGATCGATCCTCCAGTTTGCACCAACGTTGGTCCGGTGCAGCTTCTTGTTCGGGAGAGGGTTTGCGAAGATTCGCAACAGCGGCAGCCCATGAGAGGCGATAAACTTTTTGCTGGCGAAACAGTTGGCCGTTAGCAACGCGCGAGGCACGCAAACCGCTGTTGCCTATGTCAACCAAGATCATTGCGCTGCAGCAGCAAGTTCCGCGCTTTGCTCGGCGAGTAAGGTTGCGATCTTGTTGACCAAGATGTTGAGGCTTGTTCCAGTCACAGCGCTGATCAGCAAAATGTCCTTACGCCCGAGATTCTCGCAAAGCATCTCATGTATTTCTTTTGCATCCGGCAACTCGGCTTTGGTGACGGCGAGGATTTCGGGGCGAGCGGCAAGCTCGCTGCTATATTCAGCCAACTCTTTGCGAATTGCGTGATAGTTACTGATCGGATCGGACTGGTCCATTGGCATCGGTTCGACCAAATGCACCAAAATACCAGCTCGCATGATATGCCGAAGGAAATCGTGGCCAAGCCCAGAGCCTTGTGCGGCTCCCTCGATAAGGCCGGGGATGTCAGCCATGACGAAATTGCGGTCCATGTCTACGGAGACCAAGCCAAGGTTTGGAAACTTGGTCGTGAACGGGTAGTCCGCAATTTCGGGCCGAGCTCTGGAAAGTCGACTTAGGAGCGTACTCTTGCCGGCGTTTGGCATTCCGACCAGGCCAACATCAGCGATCGCTTTGAGTTCGAATATCAATCGGCGTTGCTCGCCCACACCACCATCGGTGGTATCGCGTGGGGCTTGGTTGGTCGACGATTTGAAGTGGGTGTTTCCCCAGCCGCCGCGACCGCCGTGTGCTGCGATGATCTCATCGCCTGGATTGACGAGATCGCGAAGAATCATTCCGGAATCGCGATCCATAAGAACGGTACCGGGTGGAACCACAAGGATGAGATCTTGGCCGCTTTTGCCGTGGCAATCGGAACCTTGTCCTGGTGTGCCGTTTTCAGCACGCCAATGGCGTTGGTGCGCGAACTGAACAAGCGAGTTCACACCTGCTTGAGCTCGAACGATGACGCTACCGCCACGCCCGCCGTCACCACCGCAAGGGCCGCCACGCGGAACGTGCTTTTCACGGCGGAAAGCCATGCAACCGCTCCCACCTTTACCTGAGATGGCTTCAATTTCAACGCGGTCGACGAACATAATAAAGATCAGATCTTGGCAGAAACCAATATGCTGGGCCTCAAACCCAGCGCCGAATGAAAAATAACCGTCAAATCACTAAGCAGATTCAGCGATTTTGACGTTGATGCGACGACCTTCTTGATCGAAGAAAACGTTGCCTTCGACGAGGGAGAATATGGTGTAATCCTTACCCATGCCGACGTTAATTCCAGGACGCCACTTGGTTCCAACCTGACGGATGAGGATGTTGCCGCAAATGACCTTTTCTCCGCCGAATTTCTTTACACCGCGACGTTGTGCGTTGGAATCGCGACCGTTGCGTGTAGATCCCTGACCTTTTTTATGTGCCATTTAAGAGCCTATGCCTAACTACCTGTGCCGAGTTGGAATGTCAAAACCAGCTAATTTTCTTCCGCTAGCGCGGGGCACTAGCTTACCGGTAAATCCACTGATAATCAAGACGTTCTTTGAGGTTAAACTGCTTTAGGTAGTAATCGACCCGTTCCGCGTTTTCAAACGCAGGCAGGCCAAGCAAAATCCGGTCTTTCGACTCATCAATCGAGTCGCCAGGACGCCAATGGTAGATCCGAAGGGTCTTTCGGTCGAAATTCTTTTTTCCTTCTTCGTCAACCCGAATCTTGTAGGCGTTGGTCAAGCCGCGAACATCAATAGCGAAGAAGTCAACCCGTGGATCAACGTCCGTCCAAGTCGCAACACCCCATACCGAGTTGTCTTCCGCGAGCGAGCTCGCTTTGATGTCGATCTTGCCAATTTCTATATGGTCGTGCAATGGTTTTCCGATCCGTTCCTTGGCTGCAATCGCATCGACAGCGGTCGGCAAAATCTGAGCGTCCAGATTGAGCTTTCGCTCTTTGCTGAGCAGGGCGAAACGCGAAATGAATCGAACGGATTCAAAGCTGACCTTCTCAGGAGGAGTCGGAACATCGGCCGCAAGATTTGGGGAGAGGTCTTCGCCCTTGTAGCGAACGTTGTAAACCATGTACCAAACGACTTTTTTCTGGAATTTCCCGTTGTCCTTTGGAATATCGACCTCGATCAGTCGAACGGGCTTAAAGGAAAACTCTAGCCCCCAGACTTCGTGCCGAAAAATGATGTCTCGCGATAGATTTAGCAGAGTTTCGCTAGGCGAAGCGTAGTGCGGCTTGCTCTCCGGGAAATCCGGGGCTGCCCACTCGAGCTCTGGATGTTTTGCGACAAACTCCAAATCGAACGGGCCAAGTGCCGTGTCCTCTGAGTCCTGGTCGGGTGCTACAACCGTCATAACACCACTTGCAAGTTTGCGAGGTGCTAATCCGGGTGCTTTCGAAATGATCTTCGAATCGCTTGGAGAAGCAGTCTGGGCGCACACAAATTCAGCTTGCCCAAGGAAGGCAGCGGACATCAAAATTGATTGAAAAACCCAGGTTTTCACAGTTTATGTTCCACACGGGAGCAGACGAAGGAAAGTCGGCGAACTCCGATAGCAGACCAAGTTCCCAACAAAAACATACCCGGAGTATAATTCGAGGCGGCCAACCGCGCAATCGAAAACTCCGGGATAGTGGAATTTTTGGAATTCGAAGAGAGGAACAAAAAGGTGGGGGTGAATAAAGAGGCTAAATTGCCCAAATCCCCACCTCAAGTTTATTTCTTGCGATGTCGGATCCTAGCGCGCATACGTCTCTTCTTACGACCAACTTTACGACGACCTCGACCTGTTTTCTTTACACCCACGAACAAATGCTCCTAAATCAACGGCGAGAAACCATGTGTTTCCACCAGGCTGTGACAAAAAACTACTCATGTCGTCGCTAAGACTCAAAGGATCGCCGCGCCAACCAAGCTGCGTAGCGTAACACAAAACGCCGGTTTTTGACAAGTCCATGCTAGGAGTTTGCCAATTAGTTTTGAGGTCCTCAATGCGAAGAGAATCCCGAAGGGATGCTATTGCTCCCCTCACCCCGCTACGGGGAGAGGGGCTGGGGGTGAGGGGTTGCAGTCAGTTCAATCAACGTATTCATTGCTCTACCCCTCGCGAAGTGGCAATGTTGAGGAGCATTTTTCCTTTGATTCGTGGTAGCGGAAGCAGTCAAGGCTTTCATTACACTGGAATTGGGCAATTGGTAAAAACCGGCAAAGGAATTACGGAGAATGCATCTCTTGCCGCAAACACTTGCATCGCTTAAGTGTGAGCAGCATAGCTTTAAAGACGAATCATAACCGGAAACGTCATTGAGGGACCGGCAATGCAATCCCTCGGTGACGCTTGGAACGGTCGGCCCGTTGGGCCTTGGTCGAATTTGGTGGGCCGATGCTCCAGGGCCGTTGGCGCCATCGGCCCAGGTCTTTGGCCACGAATTTGTGACCACTATTTCTTTAAAGTGGCATTTGCTGGCACATTGTCGGCCACGTACCGCCAGTTTTTGACATACCAGAGCAAGTCAGCCATTTCCGCCACCGAAATTTGTGATTCTATCCCCTCGGGCATCAGCGACGTTCCAGAACTCTTCAACTCCTCGATTTCAGATCGATTGAGTGTGGTGAGCGCACCATTCTGGCTTTGCAATGTCACCGTTTGAGAATTGGAATCCTTGAGCAACCCCTCCACGACGCTCCCCTCCTCTGTCCTCGCCAAGTACCGAAAATAGTTCGCATCGATCGATCGATTGGGGTCCAAAACGGAGATCAATAGCTTCTCGTACGACTGCTCCCGCGAGTCCGAAATGTCCGGCCCGACAAATGCCCCCACGCCGTCCAATTTATGGCATGCAGAACAATTCTTCGCAAAAATCGCTTTGCCGTTGTTCTTGTTGGGATTTACTTCGATCGACGATAGTTGCTTGGAATACTCGTCGACCACTTTTTGACGGTTCGTGTTGATCGCCCCCGATAGAACTTTGGCAAGTCGAGCCGCCATTGCGCTATCGCGTATCACGGACAGATTCTGGATTTGAGATGCATCCAAATTGCGAGTCGATAGCTTGCCCGACTCCAAATGCTCGACCATCCTTTCTAGTCTTTTCGGGTTGTTTCGGATCGCGTTAAAGACCTCTTGCCGTATCTCGGGCAACGCAGACGGAAATCGTTCCATCAACCAGTTCGTAAATTCAAGCGTGTCGTGAGAAGAACAAGTTGCAATTGCAGTCTTAAGCAAAGCACCATCAGCACTCGAGAGAAGCTCCAATGCTAACGACTTGGTGGAGTCGGACTTGCTGTGGGCAAGAATCGTTACCGCTGATCTTTGATGGTTTGAATTATTGCTCGACAACGCAAATCGCTGCACGGTTTTTTCGAGAAGGCTGCCGTCCGAGATGGAAAGTCTGCCCGAGCGAGCAATTCCCTCTAGGATAGCTAGGTCGGTTGAAACGGATGAAGCGTTACGATTGTCGTTAAGTTCCTGCGCAAGTTTGTGGACGAAACCTCCGACATCCTTCTTCAGAGAAGGCTGAGATGCAGCCCGCAATGCCATGCGAGCGATGGACTCTCTGGCGATGGGGCCAAGCTCATTCTTGGCGTCGTTTGCTGTTCTTTGGTATTGCGACAAGAAAGGAAACGCATCCTCTCGCCAGGCGGCGGTGACTGCCATCCAAAGGTGCGGCGGATCGTTGTTTCGAGTTAAGGCTTGCGAGGACAGGTTTGCGTAACGATTCATGGCGACTGAAGTGAGCTCCTTAACGGCATCTGTGGTGCCGAGGTTTGGTGACGCGGCAATGAACCAAGCAACCGACTGCAATTCCTCAATCGAGGCATTGGTGTTACTAAACGTTTCAATCGCGGCATCTAGCCATTTTGGCACCCATTCTATTGGTGATTCTCGCATCGCAGACCATACAACCGATCGAAGTTCGGGATTCGACGACTTGAGCATCGCAAGTGCCGTTGGTTCATCGAGTCCATCGCACGTGACCAACAGCCGGCATGCATTCGCAATCACCCCATCGGCATTTTGCCTGGGCGCCATGCAAACATGCCTAAGTGTTTCGATGTGCTCCGCTTTCTGGCCCTTCGAGGCATCTGTAAGAACAGTCTGCGCTGCCATGCGCCGGTACCATGCGTCCGGATGCTCAAGCCAACTCTTGAGCGTGGTATGGCGATTGTGGAGCAGTCGCTCGGCGGCTCCTTTCTCAGTGAGCTTGTCGGGATTCCTGACTCGGTAAATCCGGCCGTGCGAGTCGCCAAGGCGTTGATCGGGACGATTCTTGAGCTCCGCTGGGACCCACTCTGGATGCTCAATGACAGCCCGGTACATGTCGACAACATAGACATCACCATCCGGTCCCTCGTAAAGATCGACGGGGCGAAACCATGGGTCGCGACTCGCAAGCCACTCTCGCTCGGAAGCTTCGTCGGTGACTTGCATGAACCCGTCTTTCCGCTTGATGGTGCGACGTTGAACGAGCGATCCGGTTGGCTCGCATGCGTAAGTTGACATGTCCGATACCAGCACACCGCAGGCTGCTGTGAATTGACCAGCGTGAAGATTCGAGGTTGTCCATGCGTTTACCAGCGGATGAACTTTTGAGGCGGCATTGCTTGGCGAAACATCGTGAAGTGCAGTCGCGAGACCCGACAATGGGCTCAGGCTCAAATCCGCTCGTTCGCTCACAATTTCAAAGCAAGGATTGCGATTGGAGCAACCATAGCGACGTCCAAACGAATCGAAGGTCAGGCCGAATTGCGATGGACCTGCGATGCTCTCGATGCTGCCTGTAAGCATGTTGACTCGAAGGTCGCAGCCCATTAAGTCAAGCGGCTCGGTCGTTGGCTTTCCAAAGGGGAGCGTCGATTTGATCTTGCCTCCGCGAAGGCCGCTGGCGATGTAAAGCCAACCGTCCGCGTTGAGAGTTGGATGGTTCGCCCGCAACTGCGGATTGCCGGTCGCGAATCCGTCCAGCCAAACTTCGGTCGAATCGGCCTTTAGATCCCTGTCCGTATCTCGCAACATAAGCAGTTGTCCTTGTACGGTAACCAGCGCCCCGTTTTCCCAAGGCTGAACACCGGTTGCAAAGAGCAGCTTGTCCGCGAACACCGTCGAAGACTCAAAGAAGCCGTCGCGATTTTTGTCTTCCAGTACAACGATCCGACTTTTCGGGGCGTCGTCTTCGGTCGGATAGTCCCCCATCTCAACGACCCACATGCGTCCAAGGGTGTCGATTTGCATCGAAACGGGGTCAACGATCTGCGGTTCGGATGCCACGAGCTCGACTTTGTAGCCGGGTGCGACTTCCAGCCATTGGAGACTCTCTTGAGGACTAACGGGCGATTGCGGTTTGGTTTGCTTGGAAACTGGGACAGGAATAACTTGCCTAGCATGCAGCGATCGCATCACGCGTGTTAAACCCTCGACCATTTTCGGCTCGGCTTGTTCCTCAAGGCAACTCGACCGACAACGCCAAGTCGTATAGCCCCCAAGCTGAAACAGCTCAGGAGGCGGAATGTAGCCCGCGTGGCCGTTGGCAAGGCCGATGTTCATGGTCAATCGAAATGGACTCGCCTGTCGGATCTTCAGCCCGGATTCGTTGTAGGATTCACAAGGGTTAGCAACGATGGCGAAGTCATTAAGGCGGATGGCTTGCAAATTCAATTTGCGAGTTGGAGGCATCTCGCTGAGGAGCACTGTCTCGCGTGCATAGTTTTCATCCATCGTTGTCGGCAATCGATCAGGAAAATGCGTCTCGATGTACTTCTTTGCCGTGGCTACATCCGCTGCGCTTGGCATGCGAACGTCGAGATCAATGGAATCGAGCTCTGCATCGAGGCTTAGCGTCGACGAGTATTGGATCCCGGGCAAGACCGATAGGATCTTGTCGGACACGTACGTTCCGACTTCAACGTGAGTGAACGGGGCGGCTGGCTTGCTGAAATCGATGCAGTTGGCATTTCCACTAGTCGCATTGGCCATTAGCCCAACGAAGGAATCGGTGGAGTTGGCGCGAAGCGATTTTGCAAGCCGTTCGCAAACAATGCCAAAATAATCGGAGGAAATATTGGGAGCCCCAGCATAGTGAGTGCAGAACGATGCCAAAACAGAAATCGGCTTGCCTTGCCGATCCTGGATGGAAAGGATCGGAACCAGAGTATCAACGGGGCCGATGGGGGCCATTTTGTTTGGATTATCATGTCCAGGGTTCATGCTGACCGAGTCGCTTGACCGGCCGGAAAAAGGGGATGAGTTTGCGGTGCCTGGTTTCATAAGCCAGTCGCGACAATAGATGTACTGATCGCAAACGACGGACGTTGTCCCCCATTGAGCTGGCACCATTCGCTTTTGAGCTTCAGCGATTCCCTCAGCGATCCAGACTGGTAGAGCATCGGCATAGTCTTGCTGGACCGGAGTTCCATGAGTGCCAACAACGGAAACCGCAGAGTGGGTATGTGTTGCTGCAATGAGAATGTGGTTTGACGCAATTCCTGTTTTGGATTGAGTCAACTCTTTGGCTTTGTCGATGATTTCTAAAGGCAGAATGCAATTGTCCACAATGCAGATAGCGACCTGTGTTTTCCCATCACTGAATACCAAACAACGCGCATTCAATGTGTCCGTGATTCGGTCGATTTTCCGGCCAGAGATCCCGCCATTGACCCAAACCGGCAGGTTGACGGGGGTGATGTTCTTTGCAAAAGCACCAGCGGAAAAATTGTCGGCCGCCATTGCATCTTCGTGAAACAAACAAGAGCAGAAGAGGATAGATGCTGTAACGCGAAACAAAATCTTGATGGGAGACGTCCCAAAAAAAGAACTCGTAGTGAAGTGTCTAGTCTGCATAGAAGGGTGCCTGTTGGAGGGATACGTGGAGCTGACTCAGGTGCAGCTAGTTGTTCAGTTTTGGAAGGTCAATCGGATGAAATGCTAGCATGCGATAGAAATATTTTAGCGAAAGTCGCAACGGAACGCTGTTGTTTCCTGATAGTTTGCTATACTGACCGAAATAGTTGGCAGGATGCTGGGGAGCTTCATGGTTAGGACAAGGATGTGGTCTTGTTCTGAGCTTCTCAATGCAAATGACTTGCTGCATAAGGGGTGAAAATCGAATGACTCGTATTCCCATTAGCCAAGCTGACGAACACGCACGTCGGATGAAGGAACGTTTGGAACTGAGCACGGCGGAGATCGGGCTTCAGGTTCGAACGACAAACTGCCTGGAAGAGAAAGGCATCTTCACTGTTCGGGACCTGCTGCAAAGCTCCCCCGATACACTGCTGAGCATCGCCAATTTTGGCGAAAAGACACTTGAAGAAGTGTATCTTGCTCTTGAAAAAATCGGATACAGCCGAGAGTGGCGCAAGCCTCGATAGGTCTCTTTTCGTCTTGGGCAGGCTGGTTGACGAGGCAGAGCCATTGAAGCAGCTTTAACTGCGGAGCAGTGGCATTTTACAGCCACGGATGAAATCCGTGGTCGGCGTTGAACGAATCTTCTGAGAGTCGCACAGCGACGGCATTCCCATGACGCTTATTCGCCTGATGATTAACATCGCAATTTGTTGAGGAATGATTCACGGCTAATGCCGCTCTTTCAGAGCTCTGCTTCAATTCGGGCGTTCTACATGGGGTTTCGTTCGCATAGCGAACTTCACCCCAGGCTTTCGAATCCCATCGCATTCGCGATTTAATCGCAGAGAACCCTAGTTCTCTTGCTTGCGAGCTAGTTCATCGCGAAGCCGTGCTGCAAGTTCGTATTCTTCGGACTTAACGGCGTGCTCTAATCGTTCCTCGAGACTTGGCCCCAAGTATTCGTCTTTAAGTGAGTCGCGAAGCTTGCGAAGTTGCAGCACCATTTCGTCTTGCTCGAATTCTTCTTCCGCCTCATGCTCCTCAAAGACAGCTCTCATCAATTCCAAGCCATTGTCAATTTCGGAGACCGCTTCGCCAGCGTCGGCATCTTCGAGGGCGGCCAAAGCTGACGCCTGCGTTCGATGGAACAATACAAATGGTCGATACTGTTCGTGGCTCATTGTCCACTCTTCTTCGGGAGAGTGGTCGCGGCATACGTCCATCAGTGCGAGGGTGTGGTCCGCATCCTCCACCGCTCGGTGGTAGTGTTGCAAGCGGAGCCAAGAAATCCGCCGGTGGTAAAATTGAACAAACTCGCGGTCGGCTTCGAAGCATTGATCTTCGTCCATCACAAAATCTTCATCGCTCTTTTCGACATCCAACATGCTATCGAGGAAGGTTGCGAAGCCGTCTGGAGTAAGTCCGTCTGGTCTTCCTTGAGTTTCCATTTGAAGCACACCGAGGTCGACTCGCATTTGAATCACATCCCGTCCGTCATCCCCCTTAACCAGACGAACGGAAAGAGCGTGCGGATCGAACTCCCAGTTTTGAAGAATGCCATCAAGGCCTTTGTGCGAACTCATTTCGACCTTTCTCAAATTGTTCTTGGACTCATGAGGTCGTCTCGACATCTGATAGGCTCCCACGCGAAAAATTGCTCTAGGTAGTTTTGAAGCCCCGTCACAAGTATATCATCGGTCCTGGCGATAGCGAAGTACAGCCTTTTGCCAGGAACCAGCTTGCGGATGAGGATGTGCAAGTGTTCGCGTTCGTCCAGCAGAAGGATAGTGGCCAACGCATGAAAAGTCGGTAAATCTTGGCCAGTTTTTGTCGTTGCCTTTCCGCCGCCTTTGTTTCTGTTAGGATTATGAGCCGTTTGACGATTCTGCGGTTTGCGACTTCTCCTTTCCAAAACCTCCTCTTCGACGCCAAACCACCAAGGTTTTTGGACATTTAACCGCCCATGGATGACTCGAATTCATCGGAACCGATTCTGCTCTCGGAGACTGGAAACGCGTCCCGTTTCCCGCTTTCCCTGCCCATTGCAGACACCATCTCAAACGTGCACGAGTGCTCGTACTTGAAGGAGCGACTCGCCTCGCTGCCGCTCAAGTTGCCGTCAAGGCTTTTGAGCCTTGACGAGTTTGATCACTGCTTAGCGGGGGGTATTCGCCGCTCGGGTGTTTTTCTTTACCACACCGCATGCGACCATTGCACAGCCTGCGAACCATCGCGGATCGATGTGCGGAAATTCATCTGGCGAGACTCATTTAAGAGGGTCCTGAAGCGTGGCGATCAATGCTTGAGGATCCAAGTTGCGAACCCCACGCTGGACGAACAACGCTTGAACGTATTTAACCTTCATCGAACTCAGCGAGGTTTGGGGGAGCCAGATGGTCAATATAGACCGGAAGACTACGAAAGTTTTTTGGTGGACACTTGTTTGTCGCAGACTGTCGAACTTAGTTTTTGGTTGGACGATTCGTTGGTTGGGATTTCGATCGTAGACTGTGGTCGGATTTCTCTGTCCGCCGTCTACACGTATTTTGATCCGAGCCATTCAAAGCTCTCGCTTGGGACCTATTCGATTCTCAAGCAGATTGAGTTTGCTCGCGATACGGGGCGGCAATATGCATACCTAGGAATGTATGTTTCCGAAAATCGTCACTTGAGCTACAAAGCTCGTTTCACACCCCAAGAGCGTTGGGTTGTCGATCGATGGGTGGCGTTTGATTAGGTGAGCGGCGGAATGAAAACTATCGTAGCTGGATTCGTAAGAATTCAGAACCAGCTGAATTCTTACGAATCCAGCTACGAATCGGTACCTCGTTTAACAGTTAGCCGAAGGCGTACTTTCAACAGTGTCGAGTACGCCTACGGCTGACTGTTAAACGAATCATTGACGCTACTCATTCGATTTCACAATCTGCAATTCCTTGGGTAGTCTTCGCACTTTCCCCTCGCGATCAATGCATGCGATGACGCTATGGCCTGTCACCATAACGGTCGATTTCGCGTCTGACTCGCCATGCTTCATTAGTCGATATTCATGCTCGATTCGTGCACCATGGCTGTGAAGAACAGACGTGATCAACTCAAGTTGGTCATCGAACTGGGCAGGAGCTCGAAAGTCCACTTGCAGGCTTCGAACGACTAACATCAAGCCTGTCTTTTCAAGTTCGCGATACGATACGCCCATCGATCGCAACATTTCGACCCTGCCTCGCTCAAAGTAGTTTAGGTACTGTGAGTTATGCACTCGACCTTGGCCATCGGTTTCAAAGTACTGAACTCGAATCGGGAGTCGGTGCGAGTGGCTGGAGCCTTTAGACTCACTTGAGTTTTGCATGTGCGTTCTAAGCGGCCTTCTTGTTGAGCGATTTGCCTTTGCGGCAATAGACTATTGAGTTGCCTCGTTTGCTCGCGATTTCGGTCGCTCCGCATCGATTTAATGTGTACGCGATTTGCTGTGCAAACCATCGTGGCTGGCCAAGATATTCTGCAAGCTCTTTGGTATCAAACTGTACGGGAAGTTTTGGATTGCCGAGCAAACGCCACAGGTCAGGCAAGCCTTTTAACACGGTCGATTCACCGACTTTTGCTAAATGCTGATCTAACGTCTTGTATTGCTTGCGTCGGCGACGTTTATTGAAGCGGTCGACGCGTTGCTCGACGCATTCCACTGCGAGCACTTCGATCGTCAGTTTCGGAAGTGGGAAAACTTGGGTGAAGTGGATTAGTTCACGAAAGATATCGATGGTTGCTAGTTTTTTTGGACTCTTTCGACGACGCAAACGTTCGCCACCTTCGCGATCCAACGTCTCGATCCATTTGCATCCAATCAGGGGCTTAATGATCCGCAGCCGATGTCCATTGTTAAGGAGCTTCAGGGCTTTGTCGCGAATTGAACCGAGCCCTGCGTGCTGGATTTCAACCAAACACCCTTTTGCATCAATGGCATCAATCCGAAATCCATCGACGGTGACTTCGACCGAGTTCGAATCGGCGGCAAAATGGTACTTGAGTTGTCGGTGAAGGGATGTTTCCATGCCGATTTATAACGTTTTTCGTTCCCTACCGACAAGTGGGCTTTTACCGCCATATTGGAGTGTTTTCGGCGTTAGGAGCGCACCAAAAACTTCGCCTCTTTGTATATTTGGGCCTACCTAACCCTAGCTTGGAGACAAGAAATCTATGCGCATCGGAATTCGACCAATCAACGATTTTGCATTCAAAAAAATCTTTGGTACAGTTGCAAACAAGCTTTCGCTTATCAGCTTTCTGAACGCAGTCCTTTGCCTGGGCGTGCCGATTGTTGACGTAAAAATTGTGAATCCGTTCAATATGCAGGATTTTCTAGACGACAAACTCTCGATTTTGGACATCAAGGCAGTCGATGCAAACGGAGCTATTTACGACATTGAAATGCAACTGACTGTTTTCGAGGGTTTGGTCCAACGGGTCGTCTTTTACGGTTGCGAGATTTACGCAGGCCAACTAAACGCCGGCGATGACTACACTCAACTTCATCCTGTTTATTCGATTTGCATCGTGAACGGCATCCTTTGGAGGGACGCAAACAAAGTGCATCATTCGTTTCGTTTGACCGACAAAGATTCGGGACGTGTTTTGGAAAAAACGATTGAAATTCACACTTTGGAGTTGGGGAGGTATAATCTTAAGGAAGACGAGCTTGCGGATGCCTCAACCCGAGATCGCTGGCTCTACTGGTTTTTGCATGCGCATGAATACGAAACAGAAAAATTGCTGAAGTTGTTTCCAGAAGCAGCAATGCAGCTCGCAACTAAAACGATTACCAAAATAGCAGAGATCACCGAGGACAAAACGATGTACGATGCAAGAGAGAAGGCGATGCGAGACAAACAGTGGGCTCTAGATGCAGCGCATCGTGAAGGCGTTCTTGAAGGCAAATTGGAAGGTAAATTGGAAGGTAAGCTTGAAGGTAAGCTTGAAGGTAAGTTGGAAGGTGAGATCAAGCTTATTCGGACACTCGAGGGAATTCTCGGCCTAGAACTGTCCGATATAGAGGCATTGCAGAAAATGGATATAGACGCTTTGCAGACGATGACACACACGCTGCAAGATCGTGCTCGAAAACGTACCTAGTCGAGCGGCAGACCTAGATTTACCGTAGGATGGGACCATTGTCCCGTCCGTTTATTCGTTCGGGACAATGGTCCCAAACTACAACTGGTAGTTTTCATCCTGCCGCTCGCCTTAGTCGAGCGACGGAGGAGCTTCACTCAAACGTAGGAACACGCTCCCAGAGCATTCTGAGTCCATTCAAGACGACCAGCACAGTGCTCCCTTCGTGCCCGAGGACGCCAATCCACAGTGGCAGCTCGAAAAATGTTGACAGGACGAGAATGGCGATGGTCACAAAGGCAAAAACCATGTTTTGCCGAACTCGCTTGCGTGCAAGTCGACTTATCCAAACGGCCAGTGGCAGCCCCTTGAGATCGTCTCGCATCAGGACGACATCCGCGACCTCTAACGCAACGTCGGTGCCCGCCCCGCCCATCGCAATGCCGACGTCCGCTGTCGCAAGGGCTGGAGCGTCGTTCACACCGTCTCCGATCATGGCCACACAACGACCATCTCGAGCCAATCGCAGCAGCTCGGTCACTTTCCCGTCCGGCAGCAAGCCCGCTCGAACCTCGTCGACTCCCAGTTCTTTTGCTATCGCTTGAGCCACCCGTTCATGATCGCCTGTCAGCAAGACAACTTGCCGTACTCCTAACCCCTTCAAATTGGCAATCGTGCGAGAAGCTTCTGGTCGCAATTTATCTGCAACTCCGATCACCCCACCCATTCTCTCCTCAACTGCGACCACAATCAAAGCAGTTTGTCCAGCGTCGCGAATGCGTTGGGCTGTTTCCTGTATGCCCGGCAATAACTTGACATTGTTTGTTTCAAAAAGACTCTCGCGCCCCACACCAACCCAAACGCCATCGACTCTGGCATGAATCCCTAACCCTGTCAGACTGTGAAACTCCTTTAGCTCGAGCATTTCACCAGCAACACCTTGCCTCTTGGCTTCTTCTAGGACGGGGATTGCAAGTGGATGTTCACTTTGCTTTTCAACTGCCGCGGCCAGCGACAAAAATCGATCGATAGTCGCTCCCGGCGTTGTCCAAACTTCGGTGACCGCTGGTCTACCCATGGTGACGGTACCCGTTTTGTCCATGGCCAGCACGTCTACTTTGCCAAGCGTTTCTAAATGCACAGCTCCCTTAAAGAGCACGCCATGCCTACCAGCTAACGCGATAGCGGACAACATGACCGACGGTGAACTGACTACGACTGCACAAGGTGAGGCCGCCACCAAAAGGACCATTGCATGGTAAAAGGCATCGTACCAGCTAGCGGTGTGCACCAACTTCGCAGCGAAAAAGACCAATAAGGCGGTCGCGAAAACTCCGATGACATACGGCTGCTGCCAGGACTCAACGAAACGCTGTGTCGGGGTCTTTTGCGATTGGGCTTCATGGACCATGTGCACGATGCGCTCCAAAGTCGTGTCTGCGATCGCCTTGGTCATGCGCACCGAAACCGTCCCTTGGCCGTTCATGGTGCCAGAGAAAACATCAGCCCCTAGCACCTTGTGTATCGGCTCGCTTTCGCCTGTTAACGTCGATTCATCAACCCATGATTCGCCATCCATAACGATACCATCGATCGCAAATCGCTCGCCAGGTCGAACCCGAACGACATCACCCAACTGCAACGACTCCACCTCCACGACTTCTTCCAAGCTCGAGTCAATGGCGATCCGCGTTGCCTGTCTTGGCCGAAGCTGAATCAGCGACTCGATCGAACGATTGGTGCGATAGGTTGCGAACGCCTCGAGTGTTCCACTCAACGAAAACAAGAAGAGAAGAATCGCTCCTTCGACCCAGTCGCCCAAAATCGCAGCTCCTAACGCCGCGGCCACCATCAGCGTATCGACATTTAGTTTCCCCTCGAAAATGGCCGAAAGGGACTCTTTCAGCGGCCGGAAGCCACCTGCCGCATAAGCAACTAACCACATCGGCAGACAAACGTAGGATGTCGAAGCATGCCAGTGGGAAAGAGCGAAACCAACCGCAGTAAAAAAAGCACAAATGGCCGTCGTGATCGCACTCGCAATAGGCGGTGAAGAATGCGTGTACTGGGTTGCGTTCTGATTTTTGGTAGTCAATTCACTGCCTAACTAAGTGGCCAAATGCAAAGTTCCTTAAGCCCAAATATAACAGCAATTCCAAAAAGGGAACCGACTAGAATTCAGGAGTATTGCGGAATTAGTAACGCCCATCGGCAGTCACTTCGTTCGAATTGAGCCGCGGGCGCTATGCGCGACAAACGTATTTGCCAGGAAAACCGTATAGCGGCTATCGCCCGCGGCTCAGTA
>JANPHB010000096.1:0-9192 GCA_031424235.1 Pirellula sp. | reverse complement strand
TGGGTAACAAACGCATTGGCCATACCGCACATCCGATGCAAAAAAGACTCCTGAAACGGCTACCCGAACGTGGGGTACCCGCCCAGCCTCCTACTGCAATCATTGGACCATTCGGAAATTAACGTGCGATTGCCGTGCGGGCCAACGGCCCAGCAATTTACATAGCCCAGCCCAACGGGCTGGGTATTCGTCGCGATTGCTCTTAAGGGCCAAAGGTCCGACCGTTCGTTGGCAAAGGTCTCTAACTGAAGCAAACTGCCGGGCCGTTGGCCCTATCAATTCCGTTGCTTGATTTGACCCAGCCCTTCAGGCTGGGCTATATAAACGTCCGGGGCTTTGCCCCTAAATCAAAATAGTGCAACTTCAAAACGCGCAAGCTAGTGAATTGGACAGTAGATTCACTAGCTTGCGCGTCGTGCTAAGGAAGTTTTACAACTTCCACTACGCCCAAACACCAGCGCCTACTTCTCTGCCTTCTTCCCTTTCCCCCGGCCAGCCTTCTCCTTGAACGCGTTTTGAGCTTGCTCCGGGAGCTTAGCGATTTGATCCGCAGTCATCGTCTTTCCAATCTCAACTTTTACCTTTGCGAGCATTTCTTCGGTCTCTTTAAAAACCTTGGTCTGGTCCGCAGACATCCCCATGGCTGTCTCGACAGCCTCTTGCATGTCTTTGCCTTTCTTTCCATCTTCCTTGGCTGACTTTTGTGCGTCCGCTCGCTTCTTCATCATCTCGGGAGTAATGCCGACTTCCGTGCGTTTACCAGCAACATCCTTTGCCACTTTTTGGAACATATCCTTGATCTTGTTCGTCTCTTCTTCCTTCAGCTCAGCTTTTTCAAGCTGTTTCATGAATTGAGTGACCATGTTCTTGGCGGGGTCTTTTTTATCGCCTTTTTCCTGTGCGTTCAACGAAACCGACTGGACGAGAATTGCTGTTGCAACCAGCAAAGAAAGGATGGACTTCTTCATTGCGAAACCTCTTCTAAGTAAAAACAGAAAAAATTGGAAAGGAAACTTGCTAATCGTTTTAAGCGAGCGGCGAGTTCCAAAATACCTAGCACGACGCGCAAGCTTTGAAGTTGCACACTTGTTTTTTTGTAGCAGAATTCGTGAGAATTCTAGCCACGTCTTGATTGCGAAGCGTCTGAATTCTCACGAATTCAGCTACATTTCTCAATACAGTGCAACTTCAAAACTTGCGCGTCGTGCTAAGGTAGTTTTCATGCTGCCGCTCGCCTAAGCAAACAATTGAGGAATAACGTTACCGTCTCGAACCAAGGTGATCGGCCGACCGGTTTCGGTTTGAAATTCTTGTTTGGGATCGATGCCGAGATTGTGGTAGAACGAAGCCGCGACGTCACTTGGCGAAATCGATTCGTTTGCCGGCCCTGCCGCCGTGGAATCGCTTTGACCAATCACTTGTCCGCCTCGCACTTTGCCACCTGCCATCAACATAAACATGCACCGCGGATAGTGGTCGCGTCCACCTAAAGTGGCCCGTGTGTTGATCTTCGGCGTTCGTCCAAACTCTCCTGTGATCATGACCGACGTCGTGTTCAAAAGCCCTTTTTGTTCCAGACCGTTCAGCAGTGCAGAGACGCCACCATCAAACTTAGGCAACAGCTTGGTCTTTAAGTTGTTGAAGATGTCGATATGGTTGTCCCAGCCGCCAACCTGCAGCGACACAAAGCGAACCCCGGATTCAATCAACCTTACGGCCAACAAGCAGCTTTGTTCAAATGGATCTGAGCCAAACTGAGCCGCAAACGAAGGGGTTTCTTTTGAGATATCGAAAGCGTACCGAGCACGCTCGCTCGTCAACATGGAATACGCCTTGTCGCTGAATCGATCCAGCCCCGTTAGCAACTGATCCCGCCCCTCCATCGACTCAAAAGTCTTGTCGAGATCATGCAAAAGATTCTGCCTTCGATCGAGCTGTTCGACCGTAACGCCGGCTCCAAGCGAGATACCGCGGACATTGAACGGCATACCGGCCTTGGGAGTTGCGCCGGTATTCATCGGAGCATACTGAATCCCCAAGAAGCCTGCTCGTTGGCCACCATTCGGAATCGAAACAAAGGGCGGGATGTCTGACTCGACCGGTCGCTCCTTGCACAACACCGCACCATAGCCAGGATACTCAAGGGAAGCCAACGGGCGACTGCCCGTGTTCACGTATTCGCTGCCAAGCTTGTGCGCCGCCAAAGTATGCGATACACCTCGAAGAATAGCGTACTTGTCGAAGCTCTTGGCCATCTTGGGCAATTGCTCCGAGATATGAACCCCCGCCACGCTGGTTGGAATCGTTTTGAACTCGCCCCGAATTCCCTCTGGAGCGTCAGGCTTGGGATCAAACGTGTCTAAGTGCGATGGGCCGCCGCTAAGATCGATGAAGATACCGGAAGTCGCATGACCATCTTTGACTTGACCCGCCTCCGACATTTTCAAATAACTGGCCAACGTCAACGAACTGGCGGATAACGCACCTACCCGAATGAAATCTCGGCGATTGACTCCGTCGCAATATTTGTGTTTCGACATGTTTGAATCCTTCGGTGTTTTGATTTGAGTATTCGGGTTTTGGAGTAAAGGTAACAGGCACATTTCATGTGCCGTCCGCTCGTTTAACAGTCAGCCGAAGGCGTACTCGGCTCCGATGACAGTACGCCTTCGGCTGACTGTTAAACGAATCGCAACCTCGCTTACGCGTCGGGTTATCAAAGTCACGGCACGGAGTGCCGTACAACTAATCACGGCACGGAGTGCCGTACAACACTAGTGGTTCAGGATAAATTCTTTCGAATTGATCAATGCCCAAAGTACGTCGCTGATGCCGTTCGTTGGGTTTTCTGCCATCGCGATGGCTTTTTGCGATCGCTCTAGTTCACTCTGAGTTGGCTTGCGAGAAAGTGTCCTCAAGTAAACTTCCTCAAGGATTTTGACTTCATCTTCATGAGTCAAATCATGCTCACTCTTTGCAAGCGGACCGTCTGTGTAAACCGCCGCTGCTAAAGCGGGTTCGCTTTTCGCCGTTTGTTTCGATGCCGTTAGCACTTTCAGTCGCTTCTCAGCCAGAGCCAGATCGGACTTGATCCTCTTGACCGCTTTCTCTGAGCCTTCTTTAGCGGACAGCGACTCGAGTTGTCGCCGAAACTTGCGTACATCTCGGTCCAAATCCTCTTCCGTTCGAACGTCTTTTTTCTCGTCCATCTTCGGGGCTGCAGGATTTGGGGCATTCTTGCGTGGGGCGGGCAGGTTGTTTTCCTTAGCAACCTGCGCCAACCAACTGTGCTCATCGTTCATCGCCTTCAAGACATCTGCATCATTCCGGATGAAGACCGTTTGCAGTAGGCTTGGATCACTTGACTTGTCGCAATCGCAGTTGCTCTCTCGAATCGAACGCCCAAATACGGTCAGTGCGTAACTCGACAATCCGTTCTTGCCATTCTTATTCTGAGCACTGGCTCCTGCCAGTGTCATCGCACGATCGCTTTCGACGTTGCACAACGCTTTCGCTTGCTCGGTGTTCGACAATGCGATTCGGAGTGCATCATAAGCCGTTTCAGCAGGCAGACGACGCAGAAGTGCATGTGAGAAATTGCGACGGTCGAGCGAGTTCGTTTCGTTCGTTTGCCAAGAGCGTTGATACGTTGCCGAATTGAGTATGGTTCTGTGTAACCATTTGAGATCGTAATGATTCTCAACAAATCCGTTCGACAAATAGTCAAGCAATTCTGCATTGCTAGGTGCGTTGGCCAAATTGAGATCATCGGGAGGGTTGACGATTCCTGCTTGGAAGTAATGTGCCCAAATTCGATTGACAATGGCTTTGGCAAAGTAAGGATTGTCCTTCCTTCGCAACCATTCCATCAATGGTTCGCGAGGGTCGGAGACGGTCGAAAGGTCAACGTACTCGGCACCAAGCAAACGCGCAGTTGGCAGTTTCTTTTGCGTGGCAGCCTCATTCTTGCCCTTCTTCTTCGGATCGGCGTTTGCTTGCGGTTTCGTAGCCTTTGCAAACAACTCAGGAAACGGCACCGTCTTTCCCTGCTTGATCGCCGCTAATATCTTGTCCTGCAACTCTTTGTTTTTGAGCGTTTTTGAAATCCCAAGTTCGCTCATCATGCTTTCTGCCTCTTTCTTCGATTCAGGCAAAAAGTTATTCCTATTTTGATTTTGATTGGCCACGATGCCATCGAAGAGCCGTTCGAACTGATCGAAGTCTTGTTTCGACCACTGGTCAAACGGATGCTTGTGGCACTGCGCACACTGGATTCGCACGCCACAAAAAGTGTAGGCAAAGGAGATGGCCTTTTCCTCGGCAGTGCGTTGATTCTGTCGTGCCCAATAGTACATCAAGTCAGAACGATCGGCGAAGCTCTTACCGGACTTGTCGTCCAGGATCTTCGTCATCTTTTCGCAATACTCTAGATAGGTCTCATTGGGCTCCCTAGAGACCGCCGTCACAATGCCCTCGACGATTTGATCGTAGGGGACGTTCTTGGCAACGCGTGCATAGATCCATTGGTACCAGTGTTGACTTGCGAACTGAGGGATCGGTAAGAAATTTTTTAACTGGTCATCGTTGTTGCCTGTCATGTCGCACAAAAAGGTTGTCCACCAAGCGGCATACCCTGGCGAATCTAAAATCTTTTCAATCATCTTTGCCCGCTTGTCGCTCGCAGGATCGTCCAAAAACGCTCGCACTTGATCGGAGGTCGGTAATGTACCAGCCAAGTCCAAGGAAACGCGTCGGAAAAATTCCGCATCCGTTGCATCACTAGATGGATTGATCCCCATCTTGTCCAGCTTCTTCAGAACGAGACGATCCACTTCGGTCTTCGCGTCGGCAATCTCTTGCTGAAGTTGCCCCGATTTGCCAACAGGTCGCAGCACGCTTACCGGTACCACCGCGTTGTCATAAGAGACAACCACATGGGTGTCACCGGCATCACCGGAAGTCACAATCCCCTTTTCGTCGATTTTTGCGATGGATGTGTCGTTGCTTGAATAGCGACATAGCGACGTCACATCCTCTTGTGTGCCATCTTCCCAAACCGCAATCGCATGGATCGGTTTGGTTTCATCACGCCCGGCAAACTGGATTTCAAGGGTCGAGACTTCAAGCCGAATCAGTTTTTGAACGTCGGTTTTTTGAGCTGCTTGTCTTATCGGGGCACCGGCTTCGATCCATTTTCTCAGGACCCAGTATTCCCATCCGTCCTTTTTGAAACGTTGACCACCCTCGTGCATCTCAGCATCCACCGGCTTGAGCAAGATCTTGCTCTCAAGAGGATCTTTGATATTTACGCGGCTCGCATCCTTTTCCAACAATGCCTTCATGTCCGCCTCGAAATCGTAACCAAACAGCGAAAGCGTAAAGCCACCCTGCCCCTGAAACGAACCGTGGCATGCGCGGCCATTGCAGCCAAGTCGGCCAAGCAACGGTGATATGTGTCTCTGGAAATCAGGGACCTCCGTCGTTTCCGCAACTCCAGACGCGCTGGGCTGAAATCGCGATTCCAATGGAGCCATGGGACCATCTGCGATCGCAAGAATCGACGCACTAGCGTAAAACGCTAGCACCAAGGACACTTGCACAACGAACTTCGTCAATTGACACCAAAATCGAGTCTTCGTTTTTCCTCGGCAAGTCCCGTTTTGTATTTGCAGCTTCGATCGGATCATGGCTTATCCTTCTCCTCTTTGTTAATCTTGGCTTCTTGCTTAAGCTTCTTTGCTTTGCCAACTTTGGAGTCAACGTTTTTGAGGTGGGTTGATAGTTGCTGATCCACACGCTCGTCTTCGTGTCCCTCTGTTCGTTTAAGCAGTTCCGCAAGCTGCTCCTGACGCTTGGTTATTGTCGATTGTTCATGTTTCCATCGCTTCTTTTGATTTTCGACCTGCAGTGACAGAAGCTCGCGTAAAACAACTTTGTCAAACGCTTTGTCTCGTGCGATAGCCTTTGCCATCATCAAATCGATTTCTGATTTTAGCTTCCACGCTTCCAGTTCCATCGCATAAAGATCGGCTTCTCGCTTGGCGAGCGTTTCAAGACGTTTCTTCGTTCGAACGATCTCCCGAATGGCCATTTCATACTCCTTGTGTCGCATCGATTTAAGCGATTGCAAGAGGGAGACCAACTCGGGATGGTGCTCTTGAACGAAAGCAATAGCATCGGCTTCACTCTGTTCAAGCACGGGTTGGGTCGGCGAATCGCCAGTGACCGAGTCCTTTTGGCCGAAGGCGCAACCCGTTTGGAACACCAACAGGATTAAACCAACGAACACGCATCTGCAAATAGAAAAAATCATTGAAGGAAAACCTTGCCATCCCCAAAGTTATTGCTGTCGGAAACGTCCGTCGCAGCTAGAACCAGCCAATCAGGAACATCTGTCTCCTCCAAGGCATCCGTGTCATTAGATGAGGACGCCAAATCGCCATCGATCGTTTCTTGAATCGACACAGCATCTTCACTTTCCAATTGCAAGTCCCCCCAGGCCAACACCACACTTCCCAGCGAAACCGACGAAGCGGAATTGGAGTTGGCGGTCTGAATCAAATTCAATGCTCGCCAGCCTGTAAAGCAGACAAGGAAGAGGGACGCCGCGAGGGCTAGGAAAAACAGCCATTGACGCGACCCCGAATCGGACAGTGCAAGACGATCTATATGAACCTCATTGTTGGGATTCGACTTAAAGTTAACGAATCGCAACCCGTGAAAAGCATCAACTGAATTAGCCAGAATTTCACCGAGTTGAGGAACGTTTAACAAACGAGCCTCGAACGCATTACGGTCAAGCGCAGGGTCGTCGAGCAAATAGAGCATGGCCTCTAAGTGCATCTGCGACTCGTCTGAATCTGGAGCTATTTCATTCATGATCTCTCATCCTCTGTCTCGTTCGACATGGATCGCAAGCGTTCTAGAGCTAGCCGCATTCGTGACAGCGCTGTACCAAGTGGTATTTGCATCATTTCCGCAATCTCTGCAAAGGTCTTGTTTTCAAAGAATCGTAGCCGCAAAACTTGACGTTGTTCAACCGACAAACGGCTGATCTTTTCGCTTAAGTCATCTGCTTGTTCTTGCGCCGCCATCTTGGTGAGTGGACTCACGTCGTAGGTAGCCTGGGTTTCAAAAACCGCGGAAGTTGCCAATTGACTCGTTTGGTTGTAGGGCTTTTGACGCTCGCGAACTCGAAGTGCTTCGCGATGAGCAACCCGAAACAGCCAACTTTTTCTAGCTTCAGGAGCAACATCTCCGCCGAAACGCGCGAGCGCCACAAAGCTCACCTGCACCACATCGGCTGCCAAAGACCAGTCACGAACAATCGCCCAAGCGTATCTTTCGAGCATTTTCGAGAAAGCCAAATGGCAATCCGCAACGGTATCTTGATCAAGAGGTCTGTCAGGCACCGCCGCCACAGTCGCATTTCCTCACTGGAGCGTCGTCAAAAACTAGTCCCGCCTTTAAGAGCGACGGAAGTGTCAGATTATTCATCGATTGGAAAAGATTTCTACCGATTCGTCCGCCGTCTATTTACTTTCGCAACAGCCGGAATGAAATAAGAGAGGGGAGTGAGGAGCACGCTATAAACCTTTTTCCCTCTCGTTTAACCAATTCGGGAGGGTGAGGCTCCCGCCGAACCGTGGCGCCACAAGGGGCTTGTTGATTTAATACTTGTCCCAAGCTATTTCGCTTAACAGTCTGCCGTAGGCGTACTGTCAAAGCCACAAAGTACGCCTTCGGCTGACTGTTAAACGACTAAATCAACAAGCCCCAAGCTCGGCAGGAGCCTCACTCTCCCGAGCACTGCGACTGCCGAAAACACCCGTTGGGTTTCCATCCTTTACTTCGAGCTTAGCTTTAGCTCCAACTTGGTCGGCGAGTCCTTAACCTGATGCGATAAACCTGATGTCAGTTCGGTTTCGTACTTCTTGGGCAACAGATTTTTCGGTGGTGCGGGCGGCTTGGCATCCGGATCATATGCCTTCATTTCTTCCTCAGGTGTCATGTTCCTCACTCGCTTGGATTCGTCCACCAACACTTTGTCGAACTTGGTTACACGGATTCGGTAGCTCCCAGGCCTAACGCCGTCACCTGCCGAATAAGTTGTGAGGGAAAACTTTCCTGACGCATCCGATACTCCCGAGGCTGCCTCACCGTCGTCCTTGCTGATTGGCACCAAAACGATGGTGGCCCCTGCAATCGGCTTGTCATCCAAATTCACCATCCCATCGACAGGGAACGTCTTGGGATTCGATGGGGCTGAGGTGCAACCAGCCGTCAAACCAAGAACACCGAGGAACAACGTCGGAACAAGAACGGTCATCTTTGAGCAAAACATATTGATTAAAACCAACTCCGTTTTTGGAAATGAAAAAGTAAAAACAAATACGAAATAAAAAATCGGTAGACAGTGCTTCCACCGCTACCGATTTTTTTACTGCGTCGCACGCCCGGATTATTGATCTGCCGCGTTACGGTTTCCCTGGCAAACACGGTTGTCGCGGCTAGCGCCCGCGGCTCAATTTAAGCAAAAACTCAGTCAGGAACAACGCTGATGTCTGCTCCGCCGATTGAGCCCAAAGCGCCCCAAACTCCGTAAACACTCGGACCGCCTATCGGTTGGGCAAGTGCAAGATTTCCAGTGTCAATGCCATTGCTAATGAACTTTACACTTCCATCGCACATCGAAGCGTTGACACCTCCCGTATGATAACTAGACGCAGGCAGAACCATGTTGGCTTGATCTCCCCACTGCCCTGCCTCTGCACAAGCTGGCGAGTTGGGTGGAAGAACGGTATTGAAGGCGCAGTAAGCAGCAGGACCATCCGTCCAGTTGATTCCTCGCCGTCCGTACACAATGGTGCTAGCCCGAAAGTAATTGCCGTCGATCACTCCACGGCAAAGAATTGGTGAAGCGGCCAGGCCAGTTACATCATTGGCATATCCCATAGTATAAGGCACAGTCTTCGCAGTTGCCGAAAAACCAAATTGCCCACCGTTGCCAGTAATCGAATTGTTTTGCATCTCGGACATACCAACTGTGTTGCTAGTCCTTAAACAAGCGAACGCTTGTTTGTCGGAGCCCCATTTTTGCAGCGCAGCGGTGACCGAGCCAGCGGGGCTGGTTTGATTTTTCTATTTTAGGCTGCTTCATCTTTTTTCGGATTCTAACTTGGTTTGGCGTTG
>JANPHB010000095.1:0-18265 GCA_031424235.1 Pirellula sp. | reverse complement strand
ATTTGCCATCGGCAAATCCGGCGGCCCTGCGACAGTCGAGAAGAGGCGGTTTCGTAGCTGAAAACCTAAGCTTCCACAGGGTAAACCTGTGGGATTCTTTAGGCCCTGCGACAGAACCGGTAGTGTCGATAAATCGCCTTTTAGCACACCAAGTTCGCTGGGAAGCGACGAGCTCAAGTTCGCTCCGGCTTTCCCAATTGTTCCGATTATCCGATTTCGATTGTGGATGGTTGGCAATTACGCAAACGATACCTGTCCCGATTCTCGCTGCGAACGACGCCTTCTAAATAGTGGAGTTGTGTCTCCTATTTCACGTTCGTTCCTCTGACATCCCAATTTGTGGTTGTCCATCCAGCGACCCTGTCATGAAATTACTGAAGCTTTTGCTTGCACTCATAGCCATCGGCGCGATCGGTTTTGGAGCATCTATTGCTTACCCACTCAAGAGCAAACCTGTCGAGACGTCTGCCCCACCGTCATTCAGCACCGTCGAAATAGAGCAGGTCAAATGGGTAAAGTCGTGGAACGCGATGACGCATATTTCTGGGATCGTCAAGGCAAAACGGAAAAGCGAATTAAGCTTTGAACGCATGGGACGCGTGGATCAGTTTCATGTCGACAAAGGTGATCGTGTTCAAGAAGGGAAAGTTCTCGCAAACTTGAATACCGATGTGATAACCGCTCAGATTCGTAAACTTCAAGCCGACAAGCAAGGAGCAATCGCAGTACTAAATGAGATGAAAGCGGGGCCGAGGAAGGAAGTCATCGATGCCGCGCGGGCGACGGTTCAAGATTTTGATGCTCAACTCGCCCTCGCAAAACGAAACGTAGAACGCAGGCAGCGACTGGTTAATACGGAAGCTCTTTCTCGCGAGGATTTTGAGCAAGCTCAATCCACCGTCGTTCGACTGGAAGCTGGCCGCACGAACGCACAGAAGACTCTCGAAGATCTCGCACTTGGGACACGTTCGGAGAAAATTGAGGCTCAGGAATCGATCATTGCATCGCTTCAAGAATCGATTCATGCAGCCCAAGTGGATTTGAAGCATAGCGAGATTCGTTGCCCATACGACGGAATCATCATTGAGCGACTGTTGCACGAAGGTTCCGTTGCATCCCCTGGAATCACGGTCTTCGTCATTGGTGAGGTGGATCATCTCGAAGCTCATTTCGGCATTCCACCGCAGATGATCGCCTCACTCAAAGTTGGGCAGCCACTCGACGTAACCGTTCGAGGCGTCCCGGTGGATGCGACACTAAGATCGATTGTGCCCCAAGTGGACGACGAGACTCGAACTCTCAAAATCATTGCCTCCATTACGAATTCCGATAACGCAAGCGTCCTTGCCGGCGATGGCGCAAAGCTAGTGATGACTCGTCCGCAAAACGTGGAAGGCATCTGGTTGCGAACCGCTTGCATCTTGCAGGGCCAACGTGGGCTTTGGGAATGCTTCGTTGCCGAAAAAATTCCGGACTCGAAAACAAGTAGGCTGACCCGGCGGGCGATTGAAATCCTTCACACCGAGGGCGATCGAGTCCTCGTCCGTGGAGCAATTCATGAAGGGGACTGGGTCGTCAGTTCCGCCGTGAATCGGGTCGTGGCTGGACAAGTTGTTAACACCATAGAGCGAGTGATGGAATGACGCTATCGCTATTAAAGGATACACGACTATTGATTCTGACTCTCGCATCGATTCTGATTGCGGGAGTGTTTTCGTTCGACTCATTGCCTCGAATGGAGGACCCTGTACTTACGGAACGAGCCGCGCTGGTGAATACTCGCGTCCTCGGCTCAAGCGCCAGACGCATCGAATCCCTCGTTACCGAGCGAATCGTTGAAAAACTGCGAGAGTTTGATGAAGTTAAGGAAGTGCGATCTACATCGCGGTCGAACATTTCGACCGTCGTCGTGACATTGGCGGACGAAATCGTCAATGTCGATGAAGTCTGGGCCCGAATTCGGGACAAGATAAGCGACGTACGTCCACTGCTGCCACCCGATGCCGACGCACCGGAGTTTGAAGTCATTCGAGCTCGGGCTTTCGCTTCCATCGTGGGACTCGTTTGGAAAGGAGCCAGCAATCCAACTTACTCGCTGCTAACTCGAACTGCGATGGACCTCGAAGAGTCCGTTCGAAACATTCCGAATACGGAAAAGGTCGAATTGTTTGGCAAGCCCACCGAAGAAATCGTTCTTGAGGTCCAGCAGTCGGAACTCTCCAAAATGGGAATGTCCGTGGAAGATCTCTCGAAACAGGTCACCGGCAGTGACTCCAAAATGCCTGCGGGCGTGATGCGAGGCAAGAGCCAGGAGATGCTTCTCGAAATCGGCGGAGAACTGGATTCGCTTACTCGTATAGGACGCATACCGATTCAGTCCCTCAAAAGTGGGCAGACCAGCTACATTTCCGACATTTCGAACATTCGCAAAGAGGTCGAGTTACCATTGCACAGTGAAACGATCGTAGATGGCAAGCCAGCGATCTTGGTTTCTGTATCGGTTTTGCCAAAGGCCAGGATCGACCATTGGAATACAGAGCTTCAGAATTGTTTAGCTGCATTTGCAAAGACACTTCCACCCGACATGGAACTGCAGCAGATATTCAATCAGAACAAGTATGTCGAGGCGCGGACCAACTACTTAGTGCGAGATCTTTTCTTTAGCGCCGGCGCGGTCTTTGTGGTCGTGTTTCTCATGATGGGTTGGCGGAGTTCGCTGGTCGTAGGCATGGCGCTGCCGCTGGCATCGTGTGTCGTTTTCGTTTGCTTTCGCTTGTCGAACATACCGTTGCACCAAATGTCATTGAGCGGTCTTGTGATCGCCTTGGGGATGCTTGAGGGTACCGCGATCATTATTGTGGATGAGATTCAACGCCGCATTCGCGATGGGGAATCTCGTTACGAAGCAGTCCAAAACGGGGTGAGTCATATGGCTTTACCTTTGTTCGGTAGTGCTTCCACTACCGTCTTGTCGTTCTTGCCGATCGCGATTATGCCTGGCCCATCTGGGGAGTTTGTGGGAACGATCGGCACGTCGGTGATCCTCGCTCTTTGTTCATCGTTGGTGCTTTCCTTTACGGTGATTCCGGCGCTGACTGCCTGGTACGCTTCGTCTACCGTCCAAAAAGATTCGTTTTGGACGCGAGGATTTGCCTCCTCCTGGATGAGCTATGCGTATCGACGATCCTTGATGTTTTGTTTTGACAGGCCTATCGCTACTGTGATTTTCGGCTTGCTTATTTCTCTTCCAGGTTTTATTGCGATCGCGGTCCTTCCAGTGCAGTTCTTTCCCTCGGCCGATCGCGACCAGCTGCATGTGGAGATCGAGCTGTCACCACAATCATCATTATCGGAAACGAAACTGGTATCCGAGCAGGTAACCACGATTCTGCAAAGTGAACCTGCGATCATGCGCGTAGATTGGGTCTTGGGTCGCAATGCGCCATCGTTTTACTACAACTTGATTGGTACTCGTCAAGACGCACCTCGTTTTGCCGAAGCGTCGATACAAATTCAGTCGGTCAAAAACATCGTCGACTTGGTTCGGAGATTGCAACGCGAGCTGGATACAAAGATCACGTCTGCACAAGTTCGGCTTTTGATGTTAGAGCAAGGGCCGCCCTACAATGCGCCGATTGAACTGCGAATCCTGGGCTACGATGAACAGCAGATTCGCGACTACGGCGAGCGAATTCGTGGAATGCTCCATAAGCATCCTGATGTCATACAGACTCAAGCTGACTTGACCGACTTTTTGCCAAAGCTGGTTTACGACGTGAATGAAGCTGAGTCGCGTTTAGTGCGAATGCCGTTGGCTTCGATGGCCAAGCAGCTTCAAATGACCCTCGATGGGAGCTTGGGCGGTTCGGTTCTGGAAGGGAACGAAGAAATCCCCGTTCGCGTTCGATTGGCCCACGAGGATCGGCGAGAGCTAACGGACATAGAGAGCGTGAATTTTCTGAGCGAAATGGGCGGGGCAAACCGATCCTCCATTTCTCTGTCGACCTTAGGCACACCCGTTTTCAAAGCCGAGTCGGACGTGATCGCGCGATTCAATGGAGTTAGAATCAACGAAGTGCGAGCTTTTTTGAAGGCCGGCGTTTTGCCGTCGACGGTTCTGGCTGCGGTGGAAGCGGACTTGAAAAATCCTGAATATTTTCCGCCCAGCGGCTGCACAATTGAATTTGGCGGGGAATCGTCTAAACGCACAGAAGCACTCAGCCAACTCCTGGGTAACGTCAGCATGTTGGCTGCAGGAATTGTCTTCGTACTTGTGTTTAGTTTGAAATCGTTTCGAGCCATGGCAATCATCCTTGCTATCGGCGTATTGTCCTTTGGCATGGCGATTTTAAGCTTGTGGGCGACTGATTTTGCTTTTGGGTTCACTGCAATCGTCGGCGCGATGGGAATGATTGGTATCGCGATCAATGACTCGATTGTGGTTCTGGCAGAACTGAGGGCGGATGAGCAGTGCTATCAAGGGAACCGGAAAGCGATCGTTGAAATGGTAATGCGATCGACTCGTCACGTATTGTGTACGACATTTACGGTTGGCTGTTCGTTTGTGCCAATGCTCTTGGAGGGTGGGACGTTTTGGCCGCCGATGGCCATGGTGATTTCGGGGGGCGTTTTTGGAGCAACATTGCTGGCACTCTATTGGATTCCAGCGATGCACATTCTCCTGGCGGGGAAACAACGTGCCTCGACAACTTTGGCTAGGTAACTACGATAAGTGGCTAAGTGAGTACCTCTCCCCTTCCCACTTCGCTCCGCCGGCAAATTTGATTTGTCGCGTACAAAAACCAGGAAATCTGTCCAATGAATCAATTGATCGCGTTTTGGCGGGATTCTTGGAAACTTTGGGTTTGCTTTGCCGCTGTCGTAGTCATCATGTCTGCGATTCAAAATTGGTTCTTTTTGGTTATCTTGCTTTTCCTGTTGGTCGAGTTTGCGTACTTTGCAATCATGCGTTACGACGAAGACGGGAATAAACGGGACACAACCTAGTGTTTATCCCATGCTGAAATCTAGTCGCCGAACAAAATCTCACCGACGGACAATCATTGGTCCAAAAATCGCTTACATTCGCGATATGACATGACTAAATCGCGGTAATTCGCCAATGTTGTCAGAGTCAAAATCGTTTGCATCAGTGCGAATTGTATTATGACGCGTAAGGTGGACATCCTCACCTTCAAGTAACGCTCCATTTTCGGAGTTGCGAAAAGCGGTGATGATTCGCTTTCCAGTCTTTAGATAGTGAACCATTGACTCTCGGCTTATATCGATCTCCGCACCGCCTGGGAGTCCCAGGGCTGGCTTAAGGCAGCGAAAGTGACTTGCTTTATGTGAGTCGGTTGAATTAGTCGCTACGATCGCAAGGAACGCGTCCCACCCCTGCAATTCACCATCCGAGTCGATCAAACCACTTCGTTGCATGTCAAGGAATGCTTCGCTAGAAGTTTTTGCGGCAAAAGTATCAATCGCTTTTTCCATAGTTTGAAAAAGTTCGCTATCAGTCACGTGCTAACCCCCTCAACTGAATTTGTGTTGTTGCCAAAGTTTGGCCGAAACACCCCTAGTATACAGCTGAAATCCCGAACTGCGATCTGAATGTGCGTCTGCGTACGCAACTTTGACCCAGGAAATGCTTCATCGCCCTCCTCAAAGGCACTGCGAACAGACTGAAATCCCCTACCATTGGTCGCTGAGTCCGTGAAACTCATGGCTTGATCGACAATCAAGCGATCAAGTTTGCGTGCAAACCCGCCAGCGGCTTCGTTCGTTGGCATTGGTTTTTTTTCATCGGCGAATGTTGAAGCGATCTTGTCATATGTCTTTCGCAACACTCGTTCACAGCCCGGATCTGTAAGGTCGAAACAATTCCCCAATTGAATCAACGCACCGACTACTTCGCCATCCTCACCTGCCCATTGCCTAGCCCTTCGTGGACCAAATTCCCAAAAATAGATTCCACCGCCAAGCCAGTCGTATTCATTACTGCTGGGAAGCCACTCTTCAACTCTATTCGTGCCAGCAATCAAACCTCGTATAAAAGTGAGTGAATCAATTCGGTCTGCGGGACAACCGTGGTAACCCAAGACAATTCTGCCAAACTGATTCATTCACCCAACCGATCCAAAGAACACCGAAAGAGTCCTAGTCACTCTTATCATATCAAAAGCGATGAGAACGTTCAATTTGGATTTCGTACCCGGAGGTTCCCGCAATGGTTGTAACAGTATATGGATTTGAGCGTGCGTTTGGCAGCCAGTGACAATCCAATTACAGGCAAAAGGGAACCTCAACTGGTCCATTGGGCTGAGCAGGGAATTCGCCAGTTGCCAGCCAAGCATCGATCCATGGTCTGAGCAAGTCTGCTCGCCAGTTTGTGTAGCCCTGTTTTCCAAATCTCGCGATGTTCCACTGTTGTTGTTTCAGGATGGCTCGGTCTTGATCGAGAACCTTGAGAAAGAAAGGCTTCACAAATGCATAACGCCAAGAGGCTCGCAGACTTCCGTGAGGTAAGTAACACCGAACAAAGACCTTCAGCTTCCCCACAGTCGTCGGTGTAAAGTGAGCCACCACTTGTAACTCGATTCGTTTCTTGGACCGATACTCCAGTTCTGCAGTACAGGGAGGGACAAATCGGCCGAAGCTGACCTCGCGATCAGGTTCGAACCATTTCGAAATGAAGCCGTTCTGTTTTGCCTCGCCTCGGTACTCCGCTTCCACAAAATCATCGTGCCTGCGAACCAAGGCTGTAAACGACTGCTTCGCACTCGAACTGCGAACGAGGCCCGAATGAACGTATGGCGTATGTGTCCCATCAAGTAGATTTTCGATGGCATCGGCCAAGTTCGAGTCGAGCTCAGCCACCATGTTGAATCCTCGATAACCCGAGTCTTTCGCAACCGCCGGGCGATAGAACGATTTCTTAGAAATCACTTGTGATTTCGCAACCCAAATCCAGCCGTCTGACTCCTGCACTTGCCAGCGGTTCAACGAAACATTGGGCATGTCCCCTGAGCATACACCGGGAGCATCGACGCAACGCCCCTCACCACCAAAGCCCCAACCGTGGTAGGGACATCTTAGCACGCCAGCCTGGACAAACCCTTGCGACAGAGGAGCATTGCGATGTGGACAGCGGTCTTCGGCGACAACCATTCCCTCCGAAGAACGATAGATCACAAGCGGGGTGCCAAGCACCGTCATTCCCAGCGGACGCTTGCCTACTTGTGCGGCATCACAGCCGACGAACCAGTGTTGTGCAAGTCGATCTTGATCGGGTGTCATAACTGGTACTTTCGCAAAATAGGTTCGCCCACGTATCGCGTTAACCCAGCCAACGCCTGCCAAGCCAAACGGCAAGGCAACGATAGATGACGACAATAGACCGCGGTGTATTCAATCCAAGGTACTCCGCCGCGAATGCGTTTGAAATGCGATGCGCCGCTGCTGAGGTTCAATTGCAGTTTAAGACGCGATGCTTCTCGCAACACAATCGCCATTAAGATTCGATACAAACCCAACTCTTTGGGCAATGCGGTATCGTATCCGACAACAGGCGCTGTCATAACACCATCGCGTTCAAACGTGCCTGCAATTCCATCCAATCGTCCATTCGCATTTCGCAATCCCCACATGGTCAGCAGTCGGCGACGTCGACACTCGTCCAACATGAGAGACGTAAACTGCGGGTTGTGCTGTGAATATTTGTCGACATACAACAGTCGATACAATTCCTCGATCCGATCGGCCTCGCTAGCGTTCAATTCATCGTGCGGAACAATTGTATAGTCCGTCGTTTTCAAAAGCTTCTGATCCCAGACGTTGTTTTGTTTGAAAAGAAACTCCCCAGATTGCCCATCAAAGAAATAGACCTGACGACTTGGGGCCAATAGATAGCCCTCCGCACTTAGTCGCTTGAGCAGAGGGCCGTTCGAAACGTTATTTAGCGATCGGAAAGCGATGGCATGCTTTGGGAATCGGCAGGTTAGTAACTTTGTCAATTCGGGCAATAGCTCCAAGTCGAATGGCGAATAGAGATTAGTCGAAAGCAGCCAATTATTAACGCAAACTGCGCGATTGATTCTTGCGGCACGCAATGGCGGCCCCATGCCCTTTACCAACGCTAAGATGGATGTTTGAACAATGGCATTATCGATCTTCTTGACCTCGGATTGCGGGTAGAGAACGCAACCCGAATAAGTCGAACATACATAGGAATTTTCATACTCGGTTTCGTTGATCGTCGTTGGTAGTGTGACCTCTCCCACACGTAACAAGGCCCATCGAGTTTGAACGTTTCGGACTAAGTCTTGAACAGGAAACTTCAACAACATTTCGACCCATTGCCCGTCGCGAGACTGTTGCTCAGTTGGACGGATCTCGAATCCGGATGTGTCGTCCTGCAACGATACCAAATGGTTGCTCACATCGGCTCTCCATTCCATTCGATATCGAAAGTGGCGGCTCGCGTTAACGGCTTCCCAGTACGGCAAGCAGTCACGAGAACCTCTAAAATGGATAGCGGGGACAACAAAGCAGGCATCGGATCGTTCCATGCAAACATGACATCTCGGGCTGCCACCATGTCTTTCAAAAGCGTTAGCAATCCGCCTCGTCGTAGGGTTTTTGGGAACGGAAACAAGAGCATAACCGACGCCAGCATGGCCGGCGTCATCGATGTTGGCTCCAAAAGTGGACCGCCGGATTCTAGGAACGCAGACGCAAGTGGTTCCGCGGCAAGCATATGAAGACCGCTAGTGGCCCTCGGATTGCACTCCAAAACGTAAAGCTTGCCGTCCTGGCCAAGTATTAAATCGAATCCAAGCTGGCCCGTAAAATTCTGTTGGGCCACAAAGGCTTGAACGAACTCCCGTATGCTCGCATCGTCCACTGTGAGGAAATAGATACCAGAACCAAGACCGGCACGGTACTTCGAGTTGTAGCATGCGTGCGCTCGCAGTTTCCCATCATGCGCTAAGCTGTATGTCGAAAACTCCTGGCCGACAATTCGGCGTTGTACCACCCAAGGGTCTGTCGCCGTTGGACAAAGCTTGGCGATTTCTTGGCTCGTTGGACCGACAAGCGTCCTTGCTGCAAAGCGAGAATACACCGGCTTGAACACCCAATTGGATGGCTGCGGATGAGTAATCCACGGGGACAGTTCCTGCTGACTTGCAATCAAGTGTGTTTCGGGAGCTTGAACTGAACTTCCTAGAATTGCCACTTGTTGAACAAACTTCCACTTGTTGTGCAAGATCTCTAATTTTGGCAATGGCTCCGAGAAGACGTTCGTATGTTCGGGGAACAATTCCAGTCGGGAGGAAACGTAAAAGATCTCTTCGCAGGTAGGGATAACGAGATCGATCCGATAGTTGCGAGCAATGGTCGCTAAGTCTTGGACAAACTGTGAAGGATTGTGGACTGGTTTGGAAACGACAAATGTTCGTTTTGCAAATCGGCTAAGTCGTGCCAAGGGAAGTTGAATGCTATCCGCCAAGTAGACTTCATGCCCGGAGCGATGAAAGTGCCGCACCAAGTCGAGTGTTACTGGCGCTCGCGCCCCTGTCAAAAGAATACGCTTCATTGCGAGCTTCGCTCCAATCGCTCGCGAACGATGGCATCGAAACGGTTTCGCTTTGCGATCTCCGGGCAATGGGTTGGGACTATGTCGATCATCGGATATTGCTTCGAAAAGGCATGCAATTGCGCAAGCGTTCTTCTAAGATCCGGCACCGAATCGATGAAGCTGTACGTTAGCCAATGAGGAAGGCGATTTGCGCGAAGTGATGCAAGTGTCCATGTGGCATCCGCGGCCAGAAAGGTTCGTTCGTTCGGACCAGATTGCACTAAGGCTCCGATTTGACCGCGGGCGTGGCCAGGGATGGGGATGAGACGCACACTACCGTCACCGAATAAATCGTGAGCATGCTTGAATGGGCCGATTCCCGGATCATGAAAGTGCTCGATCGGACGAATTCGATCAGCAAAGTCATTTGGCAGCAAGGCCGGCAGGAACCCTCGCTTCAACGCCGAAAAACCTCGACGATCTGCCACATCGTCCCAAGCTGTTTGTGAGGCGATGAACTCAGATTTATCAAAGTCACACAACCCCGCGACATGATCGGCATGGAAATGCGAAACGATGATGCCGCGAACCTCGTCCGGTTCGATTCCACGTTCTTTGAGTTGGTCTCGTATCGTCAGCGAAGTTGAATGAACCAAAGGACTCAAGAAGCCATAAACGCTATACGGAAAGCCACGCGATGCCGCGTAAAAGGGAGGCGAATAGCCGGTGTCGAAAAGAAAGAGTCCATGTCGAGGGTGTTTGATCAAAGCGCAGGTTGCGTGAAAAGGTTCTTTGGATCGTCCGCGACCTCGCTCAGCCAAAAAATAGGGTTGTGGTGTGTAGCCAGTCGTGAACAGCGTTAGCTCGACCGAACAACTTGACTGGCTATCGTCTTTGGCCTTCAGTGATTGCAGCGTTTGCTCTGTCCCTTGCTCCATCGAAACGATAGGCCGATAGCCGAGCAATGAATGGGCAGCCTCCGGCGAAAAGGTCTGGCTCTTTGCCAACAAACCAACGCTATACGTTGTTAGCTTGGGCTCTCCTCTGCGTCGAAGTAGCCGATGCCAAGATGATGCAGCTTTGGCCGCGAACATGGCCGTTGTGTAGGTAACACGCCGTCGCATGGTTGGGAGCTCGAGGCTCTCGAAGATGTGATTGAGGGTTGGCCAAAGGGAGACCGGTTCTTCGTTGGTTATGGTGCAAACACTGCCAGGCTCACCGTGCATGATGGCCAAGCAGAGAGCGAATGCCAAGTTGTCGACATAGGTCATATCGACGATGTTGTTGCCGTCGCCAATTTGAGGCAAGCTTCCATTTTCAGCTGCGACAAGAAGACGAGGAAGGAGGCTATTGTCGCCTGGTCCAAATACGGCTCTTGCTCGAATGGTGATTGCGTTGAGCCCGTTTTCAACACCTTTCCTGATCACACTCTCAGCGTCTGCTTTGCTTTTCGCATATTCGCATGCAAAGCTTTTTGGCAAAGCTGCATCTTCTCGCAAGCCAAGCTTATCGGAAAACTCAAAGTGGATTGCGGTCGACGAGACATGCACGACACGCACGTCGGGCCGATCGCGACATGCATTCACGATGTTCTGAGTGCCATGAACATTGACTGCATGGAACTTCGCTGCATCCCCCCAGGTCGCCGCGAACGCTGCCGCGTGAATCACGACATCATGATCGCGACAAATGCTGTTCACCGAAGATGCATCGCGAATATCAGACACGATAAAATCAATTTTTGGATGCCACAAACGGCTCGTTTTGTATCGATTGCGACCAGTCACGGTCACTTTTTGTCCGGCTTCGGCTAACAGTTTGGCAACGGTTGAGCCAACGAAGCCTGTTCCCCCAGTGACCAAGATGCGAAGGACTCGGTTTCCGAACAGTTCCTTAACCGAGTTGACAACAAGCGGATCTACCATCGGAGCAGCGCGGCTCCTAGAGAAACGCCAGCAGCGGTGCCAACCAATAGGACTTGATCCCCCCGCGAAATGCGTCCTTCTTCGACAGCTACGGCCAAGGCCATAGGAATGGATGCGGCAACGCAATTGCCATAATCGGCAACAATATTCACAATACGGTCGTTCGAAAACCCGGACTGCTCAAGCAATCTCAGGCCTGGCCCGGAAGCTTGGTGTGGAACAACCAGCTGCACTTGATCGATGCTGGAGCCCGTCGTTGCCAAAAAGTGAGTCAAAAACCGGCGAAGACGTGGACGAACAAAGCGGTAGAGCTGTGGACCCAGCATATGAAAACAAAACAAAGCATCATGTGACATATCTGGCCGTGGCGGAGGATGGTTTCCCGCTCGCACCGCGCACAATTCGATGCCTTCGGACCAAGTCTCAAGGCTGGAGCTGATCAGGTCGCTATCGTTTTCCGAAGAATATTCGACCATTGCAGCCGCGGCACCATCTCCCAAAAGTGCAGCCGACTCTGGCTCGTTGAAACTGCGTCCACGTGTGGCCAATTCCCCTGCGCAAATCAAGATCCTACTGTATGTCCCAGAACGCAGCAATCCGTTCGCAACTTGGAGAGCCGCAATGAACGACAAGCAAGTTTGATTGACCGAGAAACTTGGCACACCGTCGAGTCCAAGTTCACGTTGGACGAAGGCTGACGTATCGGGTACCAATTGCTGTGTTAATGCGCCTGCGTACAAAATCAAATCAGGCGTGCCCGCAGCCTCAATCGTCTCTCTAGCCGCAACGGCAGCAAGCTGGGCCGGTGATACGTCATCGTCCGCAACCCGACGAAAAGCGACTCCAGTATGTTGCAGAATCCAATCTTCGCTGCGATGTATAAGAGATGCCAACTCGTTAGCCGTTTGCACGCGTGGCGGTACCGCCATCTTCACGGCCGTGATACGCATCCCCAATTTATTGCTCCCTCATCGTACGCCTAACTTCGATCTGGCAAAATCCTCACGGCATCTGCTGCCGTCAATCGACAGTATAAACACAGCCGACAAACATGAGCCTGAGGCGCTAGCCGAGTTCTTTGGACTTGCAAAAATCGGCTAGCGCCTCAGGCTCATGTAAACAAAAATCGACATTTGTCGCCTGTGTTAGTATAGCTTTATGTCAGGGCGAGTAGTTGCCGCCACATCAACAAAAAAGGCCAAAGCAATTGCTTTGGCCTTTGAACCTTCAAATTCGACTAATCAAGATTAGCTGCAACCAAGACTGTTACCACAGTTGTGGCACAAGTAGCAGTTTCCGTTGCGAACCGTGATCGAGCCACAGCTATCGCAACTCGGCGCGTCGCTTTGGAATCCAGCGAATTGACCATCCCGTGAATCCATCTTGGCAGACTCTTTCATGGGTGCTCGGCTTTTCAGATCATCGAAGCCTATGAACCTAGCGTTGGTATAGCTGTTGCTTCGGTTCGAAACCTCGGCCCCATTTCCATTGACAGGCGTCTTAGTCAAATTGCTCGCTGCCTTCGGTGCTGCTGGCGCAACCTTGGCTGAATCCGCCTTTGACGCAGCAAGAATCTCGGCCTTGGCCTTTTGTTCTTCGCGATAGCTATCCAAGAAGGTCAAGCCTAGCCAACGGAAGATGTAGTCGACCAAGCTCTTGGCGATACGGATATCTGGATTCGTCGTATGCCCCATCGGCTCGAATCGGGTGTTGCTGAACTTGTTGACCAGGACCTCGAGTGGCACGCCGTACTGTAGCGAAATGGAAGTCGCTGTTCCGAAGCTATCCATCAAGCCGCCGATCGTGCTGCCTTCTTTGGCCATCGTGATGAACACTTCACCAGGTCGACCGTCTGGGTAGAGGCCAACGTTGATGTACCCTTCGTGACCGCTGATACTGAACTTGTGCGTAACCGAGTTACGGGTGTCAGGCAATCGCTCACGTCGTGGCTTGTAGACGATCTTCTCCTCGGCAGCGGCAGCAGCATCTTCGGCCTTCTTGCCTTCGCTCTTGGTCGAAAGCGGCTGGCTTTGTTTCGAACCATCGCGGTAAATCGCAATGGCCTTGAGGCCTAGTTCCCAACCCCAGAAATAAGCTTCGGAAATGTCAGCCACGGTACTGTCGGAAGGCATGTTGACCGTCTTGCTGATCGCGCCCGACAAAAATGGCTGAGCTGCAGACATCATTTCGACGTGTGCTTGCCAGCGAATACTTCGAGTACCGTTGGCAGGCTTGAATGCACAATCGAAAACGGACAAGTGCTCTTCCTTGAGATGAGGTGCCCCTTCGATCGTGTCTTTTTCGCTGATGAACTTCTCGATTTCGACGATTTGCTCAGGGGAATAGCCGAGCGTCTTCAAGCCGAGCGATACGGATCGGTTCAAGATTTTGAGCATACCACCGCCGGCAAGTTGCTTGTACTTGACCAACGCGATATCTGGTTCGATACCGGTCGTATCGCAATCCATCATAAAACTGATGGTGCCAGTTGGAGCCAACACGGTTGCTTGAGCGTTTCGGAAGCCATTGCGAGAACCGAGCTCTAGCACGCGATCCCAAATGTTTCGAGCCGCATCCTTGAGATAGGCTGGTCCGCTTGGATCTATTTGCTCGACGGCGTTGCGGTGCATTTGCATGACCCGCATCATAGGCTCAGCGTTGTCAGGATACTCCGTAAAGGTACCAACCACGCCAGCAATTTCAGCACTAGCCAAATTGGCCGCACCGTGCAACAAGGCGGTGATCGCCCCGCACATGCTGTGGCCAGCTGCCGAGTCGTAGGCCGCACCACTGGTCATGATCAGCGAACCGATATTCGCATATCCCAATCCGAGCGGACGGAACAAGTGGCTGTTGTGGGCAATGCGATCCGTTGGGTAGCTCGCATGGTCGACCAAAATTTCTTGAGCAATCAAGAATAGTCGGCAAGTTGCAACGAAACCATCAGCATCGAATACCCCATCTGGTCCTCGATACTTCATCAAATTGATGGAGGAAAGATTGCAAGCGGTATTGTCCAGGAACATGTATTCCGAGCAAGGGTTGCTGGCGTTGATGCGGCCGCTATTTGGACAGGTGTGCCACTTGTTGATGGTCGTGTCATATTGAACCCCTGGGTCACCGCAGTGCCAAGCGCATTCGGCCATTCGATTTAGAACGTCCTTGGCTTGGTAGGTTGGCGGTTCGATGTCGCACTTGTCGCTGACCCAACGCGTCTTCCAGACCTTGTTCTCGGAAACGGCATTCATGAACTCGTCCGTCAAACGAACGGACAAGTTAGCGTTTTGGAACATGACGGAGGAATACGCTTCGCCGTTGAAGTTGGCTTCGTAGCCTTCACGAATGAGGGCGTGGGCTTTTTGTTCCTCTTTCCACTTGCACTCGATGAATTCCATGATGTCTGGGTGCCAGACTTTGATGGACTGCATTTTGGCTGCGCGTCGAGTCTTGCCACCGGACTTAACAACCGCAGCGATTTGGTCGTAGACTCGCATGAACGAGAGCGGGCCGCTTGGCTTGCCGCCGCCTGAGAGCTTTTCGCGACTGCTGCGGATGGTGGACAAGTCGGTACCGGTTCCTGACCCGAACTTAAACAGCATGGCTTCGCTGGTCGCGAGACGCATGATGTCTTCCATGTTGTCATCCACGCTTTGGATAAAGCAGGCAGACCCTTGAGGGTATTCGTATGGATTCTCAGGCTGCTCGACTTGGCCGGCTTCGACGTTGTATCGCCAATTGCATTTGGTACCGACAACATTGTATTGCTGATAGAGGCCGACATTAAACCAAACGGGCGAATTGAATGCTCCGTGCTGGTGCAAACAAAGCCAGCTCAGGTCTCGGTAGAAGTTTTCGCCATCTTCAGGTGTGTCGAAGTATCCGTCTGCAATTCCCCAGTCCGTGATGGTACGCGTCACACGATGGATAAGCTGACGAACGGAATACTCACGCTCCTCAACGTTGGTCGGATCGCCGTAGAAGTATTTGCTAACGACAACGTTGGTTGCCAATTGGCTCCAACCAGTAGGAACTTCGCAATTCGTTTGTTCAAAAAGAACCTTTCCGCTCTCGTCCTTGATAGCAGCGCTACGGGTTTCCCATTGAACTGTATCGAACGGAGTTGCCACGTTGGTTGGGCAAAATCGGCTTTCGATTTTTAGCCCATGGCGTTCGCCTCGAACTTCTTGTGTTGTACGTGATTTGTTGCGACGCTCGCGTCCCATTTCTACAGTTGCCATGCGTTCGTTCGACTCCCTCGAAAAGTATTGCCGTTAGAATAAGGATTGTGAAAGCAGCAATAGGAACCACGATGCCAATCGAGCTGCCATGCTACTAGACTTAGAAAATTCCGTTTTTGACCGGGGTTTCGTACCCAATTGGAAAGCTTCCGACGCAATACTAACGATTGGTTTGCCCGGTCAGTTTGGCAAGCCCTTCGGTAGCGACAAATTGGCAGGAAAACCACTATAGGTAGTATACCTCGGGTTTGCCTGCACAACATGTTGCGTCATTTGGGAGCAGTGTATAGATTCCTCTGGCTGTGTCAAATTTTCGTTTCAAGGCTCCGTAAAGGCTTGCCCACAAGGGCTTTGGAAACAATGGCGTCAAAACCGGCTTTCGTTTTTTTGCCCTGCCAGCTGTCGCTAACTCGCGGTTGCGGCTAGGGTTAAGAAATTGTGAACCGAGCTTGTGACACGTATGGTCACTGGCCAAAAATTCCGAAAACTTTTTTGTGTGGTCATTACGATGAACCAGTTCATGCGAATTTCGATCGAGGAAGCTCGAAAAGGGCTTGACGAAGGTGGGATACCCATTGGCTCCGTGCTGGTCATCGACGGAGAGATCGTTGGGCGCGGCCACAATCGACGCGTCCAGCGCGGGAGCGCTATCTTGCATGCTGAGATGGACTGCATCGAAAATGCGGGCCGACTTACCGCGTCCGAATACAAGCGTTCGATTCTTTTCTCAACTCTGTCTCCGTGCGACATGTGCAGCGGTACAGCGTTGCTCTACAAAATCCCCCGAATCGTTATCGGCGAAAACAAAACGTTCCAAGGGCCGGAACAATATGTGCGATCGCGCGGAGTGCGGTTAGAGATTCTCGACGATGCGGAGTGCATCGAACTCATGCGAGCGTTTGTCGCAGCAAGTCCCGAACTTTGGAACGAAGATATCGGTGTTTGATGAACGCATCGACCAAGCCCATGCCGATCATTGTTCTTTGCTTAGGGATGGTGATCCCAACTTTGATCACTTGGGTCTACTTCGACCTATTGGCTAGTTCGCCAGCCATTGCGCAAAAGATTGCTTATACTGCTGGCAAACTCTCGCAGGTCGGAATCATGCTAATTGCTTACTGGCTCTGGCGCCAGCCAAGCAAAAATTCACCTGTTAAGCAATCGTTGTTTGGGCAACCAGTTTGCATGCGGTGGCTTTCGCTAGGCGCAGTTTCAGGAATCGCAATTGGAATGGCCGCTATCGCAATCTTTCAGTGGGTTCTATTGCCGCTGGGTGTCATGGAATCGGTTAAGCTCGAAGCCAAAGTAAAACTCCAAAGCCTCGGGGCTGATTCGCCGGCAGTTCTTTTGGCGATTGCATTGTTCTATTCTTTGCTCCATTCAGGCTTCGAAGAGTTTTATTGGCGAGGGTTTGTCTTTCGCGGATTGAAAGAGCACATGAGTTCGGTCGCTTCCGTTTGCCTATCGAGTCTGGGATTCATGTCGCACCATGTTCTCGTGCTAGGAAAATTCTTCGGGTATGACTCGATCATGACGTATCTTCTCGCTCTTTCGGTAGCAATTGGCGGCATGATTTGGGCTGTCATGTACCATCGCTGCGGAAGCTTGATTCCCGGTTGGATTAGCCACGCGATCGTTGACGCTGCGATCTTCGTGATCGGTTATTTGCTTGTTTTCGCGTAGGATTACAGAGGCTGTCCCTTGAGTGTTTTCACGAGAATCAAGTCTCTGATTGGCGAACATGGATTGGTGGCTATCGGCACCAAGCTCATTGGCAGATATTTGGACCAATCGTTTGAAAGAACGTACGGATTGGATACCGCAGGTGTGACTTACCTCGATAGTCTCTCTATTGAAAGCACGAATCGCGGCCGAGGAAATTACTACGAGGGGACTCGCTTGATGCCGCTTCGTAGATTGATACCGCAAATGCGGGCTTTGATTGCACAGGATAGTGCGTTTGTGGATTGCGGTAGCGGCAAAGGGAAGGTACTCCTCGTCGCCGCGGAGTGTGGCGTGAAGCAGGTGCGAGGCGTTGAATTCGCGAAGGAGTTATGCGAAATTGCAGCGTCGAATTGGGCGAAGTTCGATGCTCGCAAACAGACGGGGGCGAGAGTAGAAATTCACTGCTTAGATATCTTGGGCTATGCCATCCAGCCAAACGAGTCGATGTTTTTCTTGTTCAACCCATTCGACACTCATGTTTTGAATGCGCTCCTCGATCGCATTGCCGAATCTTTTGAAAGGCATCCTCGCAAGATTGTAATTGCAGTCGCCTTTTTGAGCGAACCGTATCGCATGGTTTTTGAAACGCAGCCACGCTTTGTGAAACATATGGAGGTCGTGCATTGGGCAGGCAGATTTACGTTGTACACAGTGTCGAACGATTGTCCTCAATGAATCCTGTAAAGCCGTCATTCCATCGGTGCGTATGATGAAAAGGGTAACCTTTCCATCGCACGAGGAGACTGGCAATGATAGCAAAAATCGTAGGGCAGTTCGCAAAACAAGCGCCCGCAGCG
>JANPHB010000094.1:0-38231 GCA_031424235.1 Pirellula sp. | reverse complement strand
CAAACTCCCGTTTGGGGCTTGTGGAGTAAATACGATCTATGTGGCTGCGTTGACAAGCTGCTGCAGGCAACTTGACAACATCAACGTCCTAAGCTTCTAAATTCGCTTAAAACTGTCAACGGAACAGATACTAGGAGGCTGGCAGATACAGTATAATGGCAGTCCCAAGTTGTCTTTCCGAGTAACGACGAGCCAGTGACGCTTTCAGCGAAGACTACATCCAAGTTTTCTGTAGGGCAAAGCGAAACTTGCCTCCCGATCCAACGGACTTTTCAAACCGGGCACACCTCCTCATCCCCCGCCCCCTTCTCCTCCAAAGGAGGAGAAGGGGAGTTAGAATATCAGGCGATCCCGGCGTCATTACGTTGGGAACGAAAGTTGGCCAACTCCAAATGCCACAATAGCAAACGTTTCCCCCCAGCCTCAGGCTCAAAGAGGATCAAAAGTGTGTGAATCGGATATTTTAAGTCTCGGTCGAACCTGGCGTTTGTCGCACAACCCAGTCAGTGCCAGCAGTTCAATGGATTCCCAGGCGGGAGTCTGGAAACCAAATGTTGGCAGAATAGGAGTAACGACCAATTACAGAGCCTCAAACCGAACAATTCCCAACCTCCTGCTGGCTTGTTTCACCTTTTGCTTCTCCGTATCACAACCTTCTGCAGCCTCGGAGCCCACCGATGCTGAGTTAACGAACTCAATCCGCCGATTGTTCTCAGATCGTTGTTTCACTTGCCATGGCCCTGACGATAATGCGCGTTCGACGGACATGCGTTTGGACCGAGACGATGCCGTTGACTTCAAAACAGGTTCAGGCAAAAAATTTGCTGTAGCAAGAGACTTGAGCGCAAGCGAAATCTGGGACCGAGTCAATTCGACCGACCCCGATTTGGTCATGCCGCCACCAGCGAGCAAAATCGACCTCAGCGAACAACAAAAAACGCTTGTTAAAATTTGGATCGAACGCGGTGCAACCTACAAAGCGAAACACTGGTCGTTCGAACCGCTGCCGTCGAAAGTAGCCATCCCGATTCAGTCACAGAACGAACAAGCCTCATCCAGCCGAAACCCGATCGATCGGTTTATCGAGAGCAAGCTTCAATCTGCTTCTTTGACAATGAGTCCCATTGCCGAGCGAGCCATTCTTGCGCGCCGAGCCAGTCTAGCCTTGACTGGACGGCTCCCCGATTCCGATTTGGTGCAACATTTTGTTCAGTCTCAGGAGGCTGATGCATACACCAAATTCGTAGACACATTGTTGGCTTCACCCCAGTTTGGCGAACGGGCAGCAACTCAGTGGCTCGATCTATCGCGTTACGCTGACACTCACGGCTATCAAACGGATCGTTATCGCGATGTTTGGCCATACCGTGATTGGGTCGTTTCCGCAATCAATGCGGACCTCCCCTACGATCAATTTATCACTTGGCAATTGGCAGGGGACATGCTGCCCAATGCCACCGACGAACAGCGACTGGCCACAGCATTCAATCGCCTCCACCGACAAAACGAAGAGGGTGGCAGTACCGAAGAGGAGTTTCGTGTTGAGTACATGACCGATCGAGTCAATACGCTGGGGACAGCCATGATGGGACTGACCTTTCAATGTTCGCGTTGTCACGACCACAAATACGATCCATTGACTCAAATGGAATATTATCGACTATGCGACATGTTCGACAACATCGATGAAAGTGGTCTAACAAGCTATTGGACCGATTCCATGCCGGGACCAACGCTGCTCTTGCTAGACAAGGCTCAAAAGCAACAAGTGGAGACGCTCGAAAAAGCCATGGACTCAGTTCGGAAGGCCTATGACGATGACCTTAAGAAACTTGAGCATTCGGATACGGTCGAAAAATGGTATGGTTCACTTGCTGGATGGCCGCAGCCTGATGACGCTTGGCTATCAGCCGAGTTTGCTTTCGACAAACCGGAAACGGAACCAGCCAAGCAGTTTGAAAACCGAATCCACGCCGATAAGCCTGGCAATAGCGAGGGCCCAATTCAATGGCAAGTGGACGGAAAACACAAGGGCGTTCTTCTCGATGGCGATAACGCGCTCGTCTTTCCGAAGTCTGGCGTCTTTTCGCGGACCCAAGAGTTTACGATTTGTTTGGACCTCAAGGTACCCAAGGAATTCGATCGAGCCGTGGTGCTTCATCGTTCCAAATCGTGGACCGATGCTGGTTCGCGAGGCTACCAACTTTTGATTGAAGACGGACATTTCGCTTTTGATATCGTCCACTATTGGCCATCGAGCGCCATTCGAATTCGATGCACCGAACCTGTTCCGCTCAATCAATGGATACAGGTCGCGATGGTTTACGGAGGCACCAACCGAGCCGAGGATACCCATTTGTATATCGATGGAAAACGAGCCCCGGTTGAAATAGTTCGCAATTCGCTTCATAAAGACATCCTTTACGAGCGTGTGGATGTATCCCTCAGCATTGGTGCACGCAACCGCGACCGTGGACTTCCTGGCGGACTCGTCGACAATTTGCAGGTCTACGATTCGGCGTTAACGGCGATTGAAATCGCTGGACTAGCAACCGACGAGCCAATAGTGACTTGGGCAGAACTCTCCAAGGAGCAGCGGACACAGTGGCGAGAGCACTATGCTCAGCGAATCGACCCTCAGTGCAAATATCACAAGGAGAGCTTTCAACACTACTTTCAATCGCTATCCGAAGCGGTCCAACCCGTCCGCGAACTGATGGTCATGAATGAAACAGCCAGGAACCATCCGACCCGATTCCTGAATCGTGGTGCTTATGATACGCCGAGCGCTATCGTCGAACCGGGGGTTCATCGCGCATTGCTAAGCGATGGAGAGACCATGCCCACCAACCGCCTGGAGCTTGCCCGTTGGCTGACAAGCGACCGTCATCCATTGACCACGAGAGTGGCTGTCAATCATATCTGGCAACAAATGTTCGGACGCGGCTTGGTTTTCACGGCCGAAGACTTTGGCGTCCAGGGGCAACCGCCGACCCATCCGGAATTGCTGGACTATCTATCTCGCGAATTGGTTCGATCCGGTTGGAGTCGCAAAGCGATTTTTCGATTGATTGCAACATCTCATGCGTTTATGCAATCCAGCCAAGCGGATTCCAACACTCGAAGCATCGATGGCGATGGTGCGTTGATTAGCCATTATCCTGCTCAACGCTTAACAGCGGAGCAAGTTCGCGATGGAGCATTGCAAGCCTGCGAGCTCCTATCCGAACGCCTCGGAGGATCGCCCGTTTATCCATATCAACCCGCGGGACTGTGGGAAGAGAAATCAGGACTTAAATACCCTCAAAGCAAAAACGAAGGTCTCTATCGCAGAAGTCTTTACACGGTTTGGAAACGAACCAGCCCGCCACCCTCGATGATGATCTTCGATTCGGCTGGCCGCGAGGTTTGCTCGGCCCGCCGCGAGGTCACGGTCACTTCGCTGCAAGCACTCGTGCTGATGAACGATCCGCAATTTGTCGAAGCCTGTCGAGCAATCGCCATCCGCGCGATCGGAGTCACTCGAAGTTCTGAATGGAGCCAAAACTCATTTGAGGCGGAAAACGTCGATCGAGCGTTAAAAATGGTCTTTCGCGATCTCACTTCGCAGGAGTGCAACGAAGCGTTGCTGGTTCGGCTGCGGAAGAGTTTTGAGGAGCAATCTGCGTTCTTTAGAGCTCAGCCCGAGCAAGCGAGCAAACTGCTGAATGTCGGCCAATGGCGAGCCATTGAGACGCAAGATGCTGCGATCCAATCGAAACTCGCGGCGCTGACTCTCATCGTAAACTCGATTCTCAATACAGACGGCTTTACCGTGATGCGGTAAGTGGGTCACTCTTGCCGAGAGTGACCTTGAATCGCTATCGACGCCACAGTTCGGCGGGAGCCCTGCCCCCCTGTAAACATGTTTCCAACGAGTTTAACGAAGCAATTCATTGCTCGGGAGGGTGAGGCTCCTGCCGAACCTTTTCAAACCTGGCTCGGCAGGAGCCTCGCCCTCCCTAAGGTTTTCACTGGAATTGGCTCTGCAAAGACTTTTTCAGCGGGAGCCCTCACCTCATCCTCCCGAGTGATGAATTGATTGGAGAACAGAGGTTCACTGATACACAATGACACCCGCTACCATCGTGAGTTCCACATTGGCTGTGAGAATCTTCGACGGATTGCAGTTGAGCAAGTCGGTGTCCCATAGCACCAAGTCTGCACGCTTACCCTTTTTTAAAGAGCCCACTTGTTTTTCCTGGAAGGCAGCGAGGGCGGGCCACAGCGTATAGCTAAGCAACGCTTCTGCTCGTGTCATACATTGGTCTGGGTAGAAAACATCGCCGGAAGGCAATTGCCTAGTCGCAGCAGCATACAAACTGGCGCGTGGATCGACTCGTTCCACCGGCGCGTCCGTTCCATTTGGAACGATTGCTCCTGAATCGATCAGCGATCGCCAAACATAGGCACCTTGGGCGCTGCGCCGCTCGCCTAATCGTTGCGGTACAAAGATCGCGTCGCTCGTGCAATGATTGGCTTGCATGACGGGAATAATCCCGAGCTTGCCAAAGCGTGGAATGTCCGATGGTGCGAGATGCTGGGCATGTTCGATTCTCCAGCGATGGTCGCTCGACGCTTGCTCGCCGAGTACTTGCTCATAGATGTCGAGCACTTCGCGATTGGCTCGATCGCCAATGGCATGCGCGCATAGTTGCCAACTTCTTTCTTTGCATAACTTGGCGATTTCCCTCAGCTCATCGAGCGATAGCGTGTTGAGCCCTGAGCTGGTTGGCAAGTCGCTATAGGGTTCGAGCAACCAAGCCCCGTGCGGTCCAAGCGCGCCGTCGATCGAAACCTTGACACTTCGTACGCTGAGAAAGCCATTGCCGACGTCGTCCCAACGATATTCGTCCATTTGCGCCGCCAAGCCGTCAAGACTATCGCGTATCATGACGGCCAAACGAATGGGCAACTGACCGGATTCCGCAAACTGTTTCAATTGCTTAGCGGTAGCAAAGGTGCTGCCGGCATCGTGAACACCAGTAATGCCATGCTTCAAGCACTCTCGGCCCGCCAATTGAATTTGCGACAGCACTGTTGCCCGAAATTGCTCTTCATTGAGTCGCTCCGTCGTCCGCAACTGTGCTCGACGGATCATGGATTGCGCGTTCTCGCGAAAGACTCCGATTGGATTTCCATCTGAGTCCTTTAATAACTCGCCACCGCTCGGATCGGCCGTGTTGCGATCAACGCCAGCAAGTTTCATGGCCGCTTCGTTTGCAAAGCTTGCGTGCCCGCTGGCATGAGTCAATACAACAGGATGGTCCGGCACAGCCAGGCTTATCGCTTGGTGATTTGGGTAACCATCAACGTGTCCTTTGGGAGGTGCAATCCACTTGGCCTGATGCCACCCACGGCCCTCGATCCAGGTCCCTTTCGGAACGCGCAGCGAGGCCTCACGGACCAGCGCCTCAATCTTTTCCCAGGAATCGGCCTGGCTCAAATCCAACATCTGAAGCGATTGGCCTAGGCCGAGGAAGTGCATATGGCTATCGATCAAGCCCGGTGTAACGGTCATCCCCGCGCCATCGATCACCTGGGTACTCCGGCCGAGATAGGGTTCGATATCCGCGCGCTGGCCGATGGCGACGATTCGACCATCTCGAACTGCGACAGCCGTAAAGCGTGACATGGCCGCATCGCAAGCTAGGCCATTCGCATTGACAATCGCAAGATCCGCCACCTCGAGCAGTGGCTGTTGTGCGGCCAGCGACGGATGAAAGGGACTGATCAGCCACAAACAAACTAGCAGTGAACACGCGGTTGTAAATCGAGCTAGGACTTGCATGGATTTTTGGTGATTTGGTGCCGAAGGGCGAGAAACACTCTAGGCGTCTAATATATCATCCCCAACCAGATAAGGCTCGTGAGCTAACGTCAATCGCTAGTTTAGACCTAGATTTGAGAGTGTCGAACAATTGTCCCAATTGTTCCAAGCAACGATTGAGACAATCGTGCGACACTAAACAACCCATTAATATGGCAGAAGTTTGCCTAGTTGGTTCTAATTCCAGGTCTTGATCCCCTAAGAACTTTCCGTGGTGGGCCCACCTGCAAGGCATTTCCAACAAACGGGCCTGGGCAAATAGGTCTTCTTTTGCCAAGCAAAGTAGATGGTTTGGCCAAACAAAGCCACGAAATCATGCGAAAATCATCTCAACTCGCTTCCGGGGCATTGCAGCACAAAATCCCATTGCTTAGGTTATTGAGACAGGGCTTGAATGTCACACCCTCCAAGTTATTCATCCATGAGGTACAACATGAACTGGGTTTCCAATTTGAATCGCGTAATTTTCGCAGTATTGCTTTTGAGCTTCGCCGCGGGAACAACACAAGCTGGCGATGGGCTGTTCGGCCGACTGAGAAATAAGGCTTGTCGAACCAAGTGTGCTCCAGTCCTAACTTGCGAGCAACTGTGCATTCAGAAATGCTATGAAACATATTGCAAACGCGTACAACTTCTCGAGCAGTATCGATGCACCAAACCCGACGTATATGCTTTTGGTATTCGTATGGCGAAGCTAGGATACTGTAAAAGTGTCAATGAGTGCCGTAATCCATGCATCAGCCAAACCGCACAAACGACCGCCGGGGCTCCGATAGGTGGAGTGGTAGACCCAGAGCAATGTCGTATTAACTTAGAAAATTGCGTATCGTTTTTTGGCGCATGGACAGACGGCACAGTTCCACCACCTGAACCCAGCACTGCTTGTATCGACGCTTACTTTCAGTGTATGGGGCTGTAAGGGCGAACGACCTTTTTCTCTACGCCGCCATCCCTTTACTTCGGGGATGGCGTTGGTCGAACACGTCGAGCCAATCTCACTCCTGCTTTTTGTAGTCCTGCATCATTGATGGTGGGAAACGTGGAGAAGTTGTTGCGGGATGATTCACCGAGACTAACAAAGGCTAACTTTTTATGCTTTTGGTCAATAAACAACTCTGGTGGAAAGCTGAAAAAATTTCGAATTCCCCAAGGACTTGATAGCGAAAGAAAAGGGGCTCGAGGATCGGGCTCGATCCTGGGTTTGGTTCGAACGTGATTGAACATCTTTGGGTTTGCGTAAAGGACATCGATGACCTCAGATTGCTGTCCCGAAGTTGCAATGTAAAAGAATTCATCGCGGGTCAGGAGCCGAAACCCATCAACATCCAGCTTGACGAAAACTCCTTTCGATACTTCTAGACTAGGATCGACTTGCTCGACAGAGGAATCGTTGAACCCATACGCAGATTCATAGCCTGAGACCTCGCTCAACCAATTGCAAAAGCGAAAGATTGCAATTGCAGTATTGAAGTGAGCATAGCCATCTACTTCTCCAAGTTTGAATCCAAGAGGGCTAGCTTGCGATTTCTCGAATTCACTGGCCACCTCGAACGAGACTCTTTCATTCGCTATCCATACCCCCTCATCAACCACGATCACAAAAGGATTGTCCTCGGGGCCACGTTCTTCAACCTTTTTACGACTGGGTGGCGTAAAGACCATTTCGCCGGCAGGCACTCGGACCATGGGAATCGAAATGCCAGGTAGCGGCTTTTCCACACGCCAATCCGAGTCGCTGGCAGACGTTGGAGCGAACTCAACTGGATGGTTTTTCGACTTCTCAATATACCATTGCGCTGGCATCGCCACGGTGGCCCGACTCGTGACCGCTTGACGTTCAATGCGTTCAAGATCACTCGGAGGGGCCGGGCTAACCAAACCGATTATCAGTGTCGCCAAAGAGTGCAATTCCGATGTCAACGGCCTGTCCGCAACGTATTTTTCTAGCTTGGCAGAGTTCCAAGAAGCTGCCCACTCCGGATCATCAAGTGCACACGCAGCAATTTGATGGCAAAGCACAATCGCGCTCGGTTCATCACTCTGTTCGATTAGTTCGAATGTTCTAAAGTCATGGTTAGCCAAAAACAACCAATGATGTCGAGCTGAAAAGCGAAAATCGGAGGATGCTAACTGCAAAACGTCGTCTCTTAAACTCGCGTTAGCGAACGCGCTTCGCCAAATGGGCAGGGTTTCAACTTCGGCCACGTCGATAGCCTTGGCAACGCGTTCAGGTTCCAGTTTGGTTCCCAGCACCGCTCCTAGCAGAGTCAATCGACGGTCGTAGTCAGGTTCCCCTAAGTACGGTTTCGTTACGTACTCTGCTGTCGCTAACGGCTTGTGGCCCAATACACCTTTCTGAGCCAGTTCAAGGCCATTTGGCTTTGATGCAAGAAAGAGGTCAATGGCAACCATAGCTTTGCTTCGCTCGGCTTGCCAAACCTCATTGCGAGTTCGAACAACTTGCCAAGCTCCAATGGAGAGAAGGGCCGCCGCGAACACTGCGGCGAACAATTTGGCATAGACCACTCGATTGGCGTAACGCATCAACCGCTTTTCAGCATCAGACCGTTGCGATTGCACTACCGAAAACTGAATTGCGAACCATTCGGAAAGCGAGGGGAGGTTGCGAGAGGTTTGATCGCAATCAAAGCGAGCTGCAAGCGAGGAAAGGCTGTTGCGCGCCCTTCCTTTCCAGGTCGATTGCTCATGCTCAAATATCCAGTCCCGAATGGGCTTGACCAAGTAATCATGAGTCAGGCTATAAAGCGGCTTGCCATCCCTTCCTTGACCAATCGCAGAGATCAGCCTCAGTTCTGTCTCAAGGACACCAATGGCTTGCTCAAACTCGACCTCCGTCCCAAGATGGGCAACTAGATCCTTTAAGGCCTGTCTCGATTTTGCAACAGACTTGGTCTGCACCGGCAACACAGGCAATAAAGCTCTCAGAATATCGCGGCACATTGGGGCTAACAGCCGATGCGAAATGGGGGCAGTTTGCGCATCAAACGATTCCTGGAGATACTTCATGGCGGCGCCATCCATGCCGCCTAACTTGCTCAGTGTCTTCGGCTCCCACTGGTGATTTCGCATTAACTCTGCAAACATGGTTAATCGAACACAGACGACACTTCCCTCAGACGACAATTGCTGAACCGCAATCTCAATAAAGGAACGTTGCGATTCCGAGATCGGCGCTGGAGACTTCGGAAGGCACTCATACGCTCTCCCAATGGCCTCCAATGTACGTTCCGCATGCCGTTGAGTTAACAATGGCAAACTCATTGCATTGACATGGTCCGATAAAGACGATTCTAAGAGGTGCATGAACTGACTAATCGAATTCCAAAAATCATCTCTCACAATCAAGATCGCCTTTAAGTCCGATCCATTGCACTGGCGAAGCGATTGCACCAATTCATGTTGCAGATCCAGGGGAGTATTCGCGAGGTACTGCTCAAACTGATCGAGAACAAGCAACTTTTGTTTGCCTGACGTTTTCTTTCGAATGAAAGCCAACGTCGAAGCCAAATCCGTTCGTATAGCACTTTCCGGAAAGTGTTTGTGCAGTCTCGACATCAGTGCCGCAATCGGCCGATCGACAGTAAAATCCATGTACACGGTTTCGGTCGATTCCTGAATCGCGGGCAATAGACCGGCTCGGATGAATGAGCTTTTGCCAGATCCACTTGGGCCATAAAGCACTCCTACGCACTGCGTCCGTTCACCGTCTCGGGACGCGACCCAATTTTTCCAAAATCGAAGCGTTAAAGGTATCCCCTGTGCCTCGCGCGGCCCTGGTAGTAAACTCACGAAGAAATGATGGTCCTCGACCTCAAAGGACCGCAGTCCTCGCGGGACAATTGCTAATGACTCCAATGTTCCAGAACGACCTCCGGATGATTCGGCATTGGAAACTTTATCCGTTTTCGAGAGCTTGTTCGTCGATCCCGACGAAGGGTTCGCGTTGCCAGAGTCCCGACCGAACTCTTGTACCACCACGGGCGCAGGGTGGCCATGGTTAGGCATTAGATTCGACGAGATCGGTTCGGTTGCGACGGAGTCCTCAAGGGCTCGCTGTACGGTCTCAAGTTCCTCAAGCAATTCCGTGGCAGATTGATAACGGTCCGCCATACATTGGCAAAGACATCGCAAGCAAAATTGATCGAGCGATTGCGGAACATCTGGCCTGCGCTGCCGAAGCGATGGGGCGTCCCCTTTCAGAATACTCTGGAATAGCGTTTTAGGATCGTTTGCTCGGAACGGCGGCTTGGCGGTCAGAAGCTCATAAAGAACAATTCCAAATCCCCAGATATCCGTTCTACCATCGATTCGGTGCGTTTCGCCCAAGACCTGTTCTGGCGCCATATAACGCTGCGTACCAGCGATCTCGTTGCTGTTCCAGTCAGGCATATCATCCGAAATCGCCAATCCAAAATCCGCAAGTTTTACGACATCGCTTGTACCGATCAAAATGTTCGCCGGTTTCAAATCCCGATGTATCAGGCCTTTGCTGTGCAAGTGCACTAGGGCTAACGCAACCTGCCGCATGAGCATCAATGCTCGTCGAATCGAAATAGGATGTGAACCACCGACCTCGTTCCCCAACGTTGCTCCGTCGACATACTCCGAAATGAGATAGGGATAATTATTCCATACGCCAGTATCGAAAACGCGGACCACGTTCGGGTGATCGAGACTCGCCGCCGATCTCGCCTCGGCGATCAAGGAAAACCGTTTATTCCTCTCCGAAGATTCTTGCGATCGCGAGATTTTGATGCAAACATTGCGTTTTAGTGCGCTATCCTCACCAAGAAACACAACTCCAAATCCGCCCGCACCAATCCTTTTCCGAATGACATAACGGCCAATTTGACTTCCCGGCTGAAGCAGATTGATTTCATCCAAATTGGCAGACAGATCGATCGCCGAAGTCAGCTGCTTCGTGGGCGCGTTATCAACATTCTGCAACTCAAAACTATCTTCGTCGGAGCGATTCATCTGCCACTTTCTCAAAACAAACATAACAATGCTCGCGTTGATTTTATCCTATCCGCCCTCCGTAGTGTGCGTTGGTTCTGCTTCGCGATCCATGCCGACAAACACGACACGCAAATGCTGTTCCTCCGTCAGGCTAGGCAAGCAGACCGAAACGCAGTTGATGTATGGGCGTTGAATGAGAACTCCGTCAGACCACCAATCTGAGGGGCATAGCACGCGAAGAGACAACTAGAGATTGCAATCTTTTGCTGGTTTGTACGCAACAATCCAGCTCGAACCATTTAACATTAGGATATTACGTATGGCGCTAGTGCCACTTTGTTAACACTTATACTACTGCGAGTAAGTTATGTATCGTTGGATTGGGCAGCGTATTGCTGTATGTAGTTTTTCTCTTGGCATGTTGATGTTGCCTGTCTTGGCTGCGGACGTAGCAGCCCCTGTCTCTAGCGTGCCTGACGCTGGTGAAATCACATGCAAACCAGCTAGCCCAGGTCGTATCAACTGTTGGGTAGCGAGAACGGGAACGCGTGCGGTTTCCGTATCTGTCTACGAGGAGGCGGGGAAAAAGATGGCTAAGCTCCGACTTTATACGAGGCCGATTACAGAACCAGAGGAGTACGGGGCAGTGAATGCCAAGATTCCTGTTCCAACGGGTACGGTTCCCGACGATAAGCCCGTGGTTCAAGTTGAGTTGGTTGAGGTAACTAATAAACCAAATACTTTCGAGATGAAGTACGAGAAAAAGATTGGGACAACCACTACGGACGTAAGTATTGGCTACCTCACTTTTTCCCCTAGCACGAACGGACGCATTTCCTCAGATGTCGTTGTTCGTCTCAAAAGCAATGTGAAAGCTGCCAACCAAGAAGTTTTCGGCCCCAGCGTTACGGACCCATGCAATCAACCGCCCGACGATGATATTGGCGAGGAAGAAGAGATCGCCCCCGGCTTCACTCCTGTTGGAGAAACGCCAACTTCGCCGGGAAGATCGCTCGCTTTGACGGCGCCCGTCGCTACGGCAGTTGTACAATCCGCCCCGTCTGGCTTATGAGTAGGCTGTCCAAATTCAGGGTGCGATCGTCCTAGCAATGCGAAAGCCAGTAGAAGTTGATCGGTGCTCAGGGGCAAAGTATGCAAACATGGTTGTCATGGCGGAAGCCGCGCTTAGTCGAAATCTTCCGCCACAAAGAGCCCGATAGGCTGCATTGACTTCACCAACATTGCCAATGTCTTCAACAAAGAACTTCTCGTTGGATCGAAGCGGAGTGCGCATGTAGTCGTCGGTCCATTCTGCCAGATTGCCACCCATATCAAAAAAACCGAACGGATTTGGACGTAGCCTCGCGACCGGGTGTAGCTGGTCGTTGGAATGAGGGGATGTCCATTCGTAGTAGGCGGTGTTCGCATCATTGCTCCCAAAATGCCATGCTTCAGTGCTGCCAGCCGAGCATGCGAACTCCCATTCCGCTTGCGTTGGTAGTCGGTATCCTGTCCTTTTCAAATAATCAGAAGTAGCAGAAGTAGCAGAAAACCTCTTTCCGTTCCCTTTCCAAACATTGGTATAACACCACTGACTTTCCTCGATCCCTTCTCGTTCATTCAACCACTGGCAATACTGCACTGCGATTTGCCATGAAACTGAGGCTTGGGGGTACGCATTGTCTGCCAAACGCATGTACCGTTGCCTCCGGTCTTCTTCAATCCAAGCAACAACACGAGGGTCCCTTAAGAACTCTTCGAATTGCTCGCCCGTTACCTCAGTTGAACCGAGAGCGAATTTTCTTTGGATTCTGACCCATTGCTTCTTTTCTTCCGATCGGCCAACCAAAATAACTCCTGGCGGTTCAAGAACTATCATCTGCTGTCCCAGCGAATTGACTATCCAGTTTCCTTTTGCCTTATTCGAATCTGTCTTCCATGTCGTGGCAGGAATTCCCCATTGTTCCAAACACCAGAGAGAGTGATTCCGCAGCGAAGCATCAGATGACAAAGCGCTCCAATCGGACAATCTCAGCTTCAAGTATCCGAAATCTTGTTCTTGAAAATCTCCTGCCTTGAAAGTCCCCACGAGTAAAACGATTTGGGATTGCATTTCTGGCGATGCTGATTGACGAAGCATGGAAACCGCGAGACTCGGAGGCAGGATGCGCGGGGCATTTGCGATGACTTCCGATGCGGTTGACCTTCCCCATTGATTGTTCAACGCATCCAAAACAGCGTCCGCTTCGCTAAGTTTCGCGATCGCTAGACAAAGGTTCGCGTTTTGTTTCGAGCGATTAGTAATCTCTTCAACCGATTCTTTAGCGCGATGCCATATGGAAGAAAGTACGCGTCCGCGAGTCTCATTGTGGCCATGCATACAGACCGGAAAATATCCTGCTACCGCAAATTGCTTCGATGTTCGATCATGGTCCGTCTGCGTTTCCGCAAAAATCGCTCTGGATTCGAACCTGTCATCGGCATTCGAGCAAACCGCGAACCGACTGCTTACTTTGAGTCTTTCGAGCAATGAGTGCCATCCCGCGCGTCCTCGAACGCCATCGAAGTCTACCTCCAACAATGTTTCAACGGAATTCGGCTCGTCGTTATGCCATCGAGGAACAAACGCAAGCAGTTTTTGGAACGCATCGGTAGGAGCGTCGCCAAAGTCCGACATCGATGCCACCGTCGCGAGGGCTCGCAAAAAATAATCGCGAGTCAGTCGACTTCGATTCGAACTATCTTCCAGCTTTGCTAAGAGTCTCTTGACTAGGTCTGTATCTCGTTCGAGCAAAGCAAGTCGCATTGACAAGTAGTCCTTCTCCTCCTGTGTAAAGCTACCGGGAAGGATGACCTTTTCAAGAACGTTGCGAAGTGCGTCTGTTTGACCTAGGCGAGCGTGAATGCGTGCGTACTGCCGGTCAGCCCCTCGCTGAACAGCCCCCCGCTCGCTGTCCGGTAGCTTCTCGTAATCAGAGACAAGCAACTTTTCGAGCATCGCGAGCGCTTCACGGGACTCCCCACAAGCCGCCAATCGCGTTACTGCATTGACCACATATCTTGCGTAGTTCGCATTTCTTTGCTCCGAGAGAGCTTCGAACTCAAGGAATTCTGAAAACGTATTGCCTCGATCATTGGCGCGACTCGTATCTTCGCATCGGATGTCCTGCATGCAATAGCCCGGGAACAGATCCCCCGCTGCGTAGGCCAACCGACTCCAAGTTGCGTTCTCGAGCGTCTCTGCGTCGCTAAAGCACCAAAGAGAGGACCGCAGTAAATCTCCGTTCTCGGCTGGGCGATCGCAATACCTTATTCGTTGCAAGCCCGCCAATCGCTTTAGGCGATCCGGATGTGCCTGGGAATCGGTCGCTTCATCTAACAATAATACCTGCTGCATCCGCTTACCATCTTCTGACTTCTCCCAGACGCCACACCAAGTCGGTTCACTCTGAGCGGGTTGACTTGGGAAAACCGATTGACTCCAAAAGGAAAAGTCACTCATCAGGAACTGTTCTTTTGCAAGAGCATGAAATCGCGATTCCATTTCTTTTGAAGTCATGCCTGTCTCAACGATGAAGTCCTTGGCGTCCTTCTTCCAAACCACACATGCGATGGTCGAGTCGTTGTTGCTGAAGGTTCGCACCGACCGAGGTATAAACCCGATTTCCTTCATGGAGCGTAGAACATCGTCGAGTCGAGTGGCTGGTACGCTAGCGGCAGTGACCCAGCCATTTCCAATCATCGAGTTCATACCGCCGAGTAGCGATTCAATCTTTACTGATTGTGTCCGATCCGTAGCGTTCGTATCCTTTGTCGCGGTGCTTTTTGCGAGTTGGTTTCTCAGTTCTGTCTTGAGCGAAACGGGCGAATCACAGCTTTGGACCAACATCGCCAACTGCTCCACCGGAGCCATGCGGATTGCTTGCGCGATGCTGGTCGCATCGTCTTGTGCCAATGCAGCCACCAATGAAAAAACATTCGTTGTCGATTCGCTTAAGGACTTCTCGGACTTCTCGGCAAGAGATAATAGTTCTTCGACCAAGGGTACTCGAATTGGCCGAAGCAGCTTAGGCCAAAATGCAATTTGAGTTGAAGGTTTTCGGACAAGTTCCTTGCCGACCAAAGGGATGATGGACTTCCAACGTTCGTTGGTCGCATCAAGACCGCAAACCAAGGCGGCCATCGCAAGTCCAGTCGCTGGGCGCAGTTGGAGTTCCGAATGGAGGGACTCAAAAAGTGGTTCGATAGCGAACGTTCTGTGCGATTGAATGTATTGGATGATTTCGAACAAGTCCTCATCCTCAACTGCGACCAAGCCTTCCATTAGAACCTTGACTTGTTCTGCGCTCGTGTTGGAAAGCAACAGTGCTTTATGGAATTTTTGTGTCTCTTGAGTCTTCGTATCGGCGGAGCTTGGGGGCATGTCGAGTAGCTTGGACGCCACCCTTGAGCGATACGGTTCAATCTCTGCCAATATTTGAGTTACGTTTCTTGTATCGGATTCCACCAGGCGAGTTGCCAACGAGCTCGAATGCATTTCCAGAAAACCGTAGTAGGTTACGCCGGCTAAAAGCGATAAGCCGATCGCTAGGGTTGCAGACCATCCCAGGAGTCGACGATCGGCCGATCGCATCATCCGCTTTTCGTTTTTCGTCCATTGTTTGCTTGGAGTAAACCAGCGGAACGCAATCCATTCTGACAAAGAAGGCAGTCGTCTAGCCGAAGGTTTGGCATTCCAAGCCGCCGCGATTTCACGAAGTTGATTTCGAGCTCTTCCCGCTCTAGTACTGACTTCCATGGCAGCAAGCCACTTGCGAATAGCTGGCACGAGATAATCGTGCGTAAGTTGATAGGCAGGGTCCATCGACGACGAAGTGCTGCTCGTAGATGAGGTGTTGCTGCCGCTCGTTGGTGTGATGAGCCGTACCTCTGTGTCCAGGAGATGGAGGAGCTTGCGGACGTTTCCTTCGGTTGCGATTCCTTCTGCGCGATCCATTAAGACGCTTTGCGGACATGCTACCGGCTTAATAACATTGTTGTCAGATGGTAACAACTCCGACAAGATTCGTCGGACAGCCGGTAAGTGCATTCGCAAAAAAGGATGAGCGCTTATGCCTCCAAGTCTTTCCTCGAGAAACGCACTTCCCAGTCCCTCGATCCCGCCCAAATTGCTAAGCGTTTGAGCAGACCATTCTTTGTCTTTGATCATCTCCGACAAGAGAGTCAATTGTACCGGCTCGAGTCGGCCCATCGTGTGCAATTCGTCAACGGCCAGCCGAACAAACTCGCTTTGCTGTGGCGTTGGCGGATCTTTCACTGCACCATAAGCTCTGCCAAAGGCGGCTAAGACTTTCTGTGCGTGGGACACGCCAAATGGCTCGACGGTCGCAAAGTTCTGGTTCTGAAGCAGAAGTTCTTCGACTTGCTCCAAGAACGAGGAAAGGCCGACCATAAAGTCATCGCGCACGAGCAGAATTGCTTGAACATTGACTCCATCGCATTGACGAAGCGATTCGTGAAAATCAGTAATCTGTTCTTCGCGGTGAACATTGAGCCACTGCTCAAACTGATCTACGATCAGTACCAGCTTCTTTGCTTTTCTTGTACTGATATGTTGTCGTACGCGAGTCAGCGTCTCTTGGAGGGATTCTTTTCCTCCCAAGAACGCAAAGTGCTGTCGAATCTGTTTAACAATGTCTTTTTCAAGTGATTCGGGTTTAGCTTCCAAGTATATGGAGAGTACTTCTTTGTCAACCAAGGGAAGTACGCCAGCTCGCATGAGAGACGACTTACCACTACCGCTGGGGCCCATCAAGACGCCGTTGCGAAAGGTTTGGCCCTCGTTGCGACTGACGATTCGATTCACCCAGAACGAAATGGATTCGGGAACGCCGTCGCGGTTTCGTGCGCCCGGAAGGAGATAACGAAAGAAATCGGCATCGGTTGTGTCGAACGGTCTCAAGCCATGCGGCACGACGGCAACCGTTTCGATATCCAAAGTGCGAGCGGTGCTCTGTGGCTCGATAGTTTGAACCAAATCGCTTGCAACGTAGGTCGATGTAGGCTCGATTGCGATGGATGCCTTGGACTGCAAATGCGTTGAAGAAGTATCCCAATACTGGAGTTCTTCAGTCAGGTCACCTGCGGTTGTATATCGATCCGAAACCTTCTTCGAGAGCATTTTCAAGCAGATGCGTTCAAGTTCGCGAGGGACCTCCGGACGAAGCTGCCGTAACGGACGTACTTCGACGCTTCGAATACAGTCCAGCAGTTCTTCGCGATCCTTCGCAGCGAAAGGGCGAGTGCCGGAAATCAATTCGTAAAGGACGACACCTAGACTGTAAATATCGCTTCGTCCATCGACACGGTGTCCCTCGAGTCTTGCTTGTTCCGGACTCATGTAGGCGGGGGTGCCAACAAATCGAGAGCCCTTGCCATAACTTTCTTCGGCCATCGCAAGTCCAAAGTCGGCAAGAACAGCATTCCCTTCCGTTGTGGTGAGAATGTTCCCTGGCTTAATGTCCCGGTGGACGACCCCTCGGCTGTGCAGATACTCAAGGGCTTTGGAAAGTTGAAGAACCACTCGGACGGAATCTTTCAGCGTCCATTCCTTATCACCTCGTCGCGCCGATAAGCTTCCGCCCTCGATGAGCTTCGAGACAATGTAGGGCTGTCCCGAATCGGTTCGGCCAACATCGAAAATGGGAACGATCGACGGATGATCGAGGCCGGCGAGAACTCGGGCTTCGCTCAACCAACCTTCCAGCTGATTCACATCGTCGAACTTGGTTAAGAGTTTTATTGCGACGTGGCGATTCAATGTTTCATCGAGCGCTTGATAGACTCTGCCGAACGCACCATGCCCGAGCTCTTTCAAAATTCGGTACCGACCGATCAAACTCGGTCTTAGAGAAGATTCATCAATAGACAACGACAAATGATCGACAGCGGCACTCGGATCGAGACCGTGCGATGGGCGTCGATCATTTAGGTCTGTGGTTGCGTCGGAGTCCGACGGATTGTCTTGGTTGGATGACATGGAGCTAGGAGTAAGGTCGCGACCGGCACTTCAAAACTCCCATTATAGCCTATTACCAGGCCAAAGCGGAAAAGGCGAGAAAGCGGCTCGAGTATTTTCATCTTGGCTCAAGTGACCATCGAGAATTGCGCAGTTCCAGAACTGGCGAGTATTGCACTCATTGCCGTCGCGTTAGGCGGGTTCGGATTGAGATCGATATTGAGGAGATAGGGAAGGTGTCATTAAGGCCTATTCCGATTCTTGACCAGACGCGTCAAGCCAGATTTTTCGAAGCGCGTCCATAGCTGCTTTGGCTCGTTGCCGAGCAGCGTCGACGGATATTCCAAGTCGTTGGGCGATCTCTGCATGAGACAATTCTTGCCGGTGCCGCCATTCGACGATCTGACGATGCGCATCCGACAACTTGGAGATGGAACGGGCCAATTGATTGGACAACTCATCCTGCTGCATCAGCGATGAAGGGGATGTTTGATCTCCCGCGATTTCGCCGTCGTTACCCGCAATGTCCACTTCATTACGTATGCTTCGACGATTCGCGTTCCAATACCTTTTGGCATCACGAACTTGGCTGCGAGCGATGGCGGCCAACCAGAGTCGCCATTCTGCTAGAGAATTCCCCCGAAATGACTCGGCATGTTTTACCGCTCTCGTCAACGTTTGCTGAACGATATCCGATTCATCATCGCGAATTGCGCTGGGCTGTCCTCCCATTTCGTTTCGAACAACATGCTTGAGGTAGGGACGCAATTGCTGTGCCAATAATTCTAACTGCGGAGGCTTCCCCTGCTGGATTGCCACCATCGACGAATGACTTTCCGCCAACGATTGCTCAGAATCAGAATTATCAGCATTCATTTCGTATTGAAAACCTACGTATTACGTGCTTTTTTCCCACGCGGTATGGTAATCGACGACATCGAATCTCGCTGGGAAATCCTGTCTGGACAGTTCTGTTTTTCAAAATTCTCTCAACGGCGGGGAGTTCCTGCGTATAAAATTCGACATTTCAGGGTTTTTGGGCTCACATTCTTTTGCCGCCGACATCTGTTTCCTGTTGGGGTATCCCCCATGATTCAACGGTGGTGCAATGTTTGGGCCCCCGAATTGACGCATGGACTTACAAACGCAACAAGGAAAGAATATGCCCAATCGAGCCGACCAAGCTTGGGAACTTGGTACTTTTGCTTGCCGGGCTGACTTGATCGATTTGAGTCAGCTTGGAGATGCCATTGGGCTCCTGGCGAAATCGCCTGGCGATTCGCTATTGGACGTATTGATTCAATTGGGGCATCTCAACGAGCAAGACATATCCTTGCTAATGGCTCTTTGGACTCAGCGTGATTCCGAATCTTCACGATCGACCGCGAGGAAATCAAAGTTGGAAATGTGGGAGCGGGAATCACAAGGTCGCCCCAGTACGCTCGATCGGAGTGCTATTTCCATAAGCGATCAACGTTTTGAAATCTTGGAGCCGATCGCTCGCGGCGGCCTCGGGCAAGTCTCGTTGGCCCTCGACTCGCAACTCAATCGTAAAGTGGCGGTCAAGTCGATGTTGCCGAAGAATCGTAACGATGCGATCAGCCAACATCGATTTCTGTTTGAGGCGGAAATCACGGGCGAACTCGAACACCCTGCTATTGTTCCGATTTATGGCGTAGGCATCCAGGAGGATGGTTCGCCGTACTATGCCATGCGCCTCATTCACGGACGCAATCTTCGAGAAGTCGTCGACGAGTTTCATCGATCAACTTCCGACCAAGAGCGATTCTCCAGCATGGGCTTCCGACGAATTCTATCGAAGCTCATAGATGCGTCCCATGCGATTGAATTCGCCCATACGAAAAATGTGATTCATCGCGATATCAAACCGTCGAACATCATCATCGGTGAGAACGGAGAGGCATTCGTCGTCGACTGGGGAATGGCGAAACGATTGTCGCCCGACGCTGACGAGTCCTCGGAGACGCTGTTTGCAAACCAAGAAGATGCAACGCTGACCGAATTCGGAGACTTCGACTTGACACATGGTGAGCAAATCCTTGGAACTCCCGCGTACATGAGCCCCGAACAAGCAGGCAATCAATCTGATGTGATTGGCCCACTCAGCGACATCTTCAGCTTGGGTGCTACCCTATATTTCATTTTGACTAACAAATCGCCCTATTCCGATAAGACGCCTCAAGCGAATCTGATGAACGCCGTCGCAGGCAAGTTCGATCCGCCTCGCCAACTGCTATCGGGAATACCGATTCCCTTAGAAGCAATTTGTCTCAAAGCTATGGCGAACAGCAAGGAGCTTCGTTACCAAAGCGTCTTCGCCTTCATCGAAGATTGCGAGCGTTGGCTCGGAGATGAACCCATCAGCGCTTGGAAGGAAACGAGCATCCAAAAATTTTGGCGATTTGTGCGGCGGAATCGAACGTTATCCCAGGTCGTACTCGCAGCCCTTTCCCTCATTGCCGTCACCGCCATCGGATTCTCGATCCTGCTCAAAGGGCAAATGGATATCACGAAATCCGAAAAGGATAAGGCGATTGCACTCGCGGAACAAAAGACGACACTCGCCAACGAAAAATCCACGCTGGCTGAAGAAATGACTCGGTTGGCGAACGAGAAAGCGGCTCTCGCGGACAAGGTTCGTGTCTCCCTTAACGAAGCGAACTCCCAAAACAAATTGGCACTCAGTACGCTGCGGAACGTCGTATGGAATATTCAGCGCAAGCTCAAACCAATCGATTCGGCGCAAAGTGTTCGTCGCGACCTCCTGGACCAAGCCTTGGCCGGATTGGATCGAGTCGCCAAATCGCTTGACTCGAAAACCGAGGTCGATCGAGCCTCGGTTCTCGCACACAATGAGTTGGGAATGATCTATCTGACCGTCGGCAACGCCGATGGCAAGGATGGGCTTGCTTTGGCAATTAAGCATTTCGAGCTTGCGAGATCAATTGGCTTGAGTATGGCCGACGGACAGCCCGGAGCCATCCAACCGCAACGCGATGTCTCGATTACGCTAGAACACCTTGGCGATGCACAAATGGAGATGGGGGACTACGACAAGGCCGAGCAAACATATCGCGAATCGCTCGGAATCAGCGTCGAAGCCGAAAAGAAGCATTCAGGAGACGGAACGTTGGTCCGCGACATCGCGTTCGGTTGGGAGAAGGTCGGAAACAATCTGCTTCAACGAGGAAATGTTTCGGGGGCTCGAGATTCCTATATCGAGAGCCAAAAGGCCTTTCAATCGTTGCTCGACAAAGATCCCACGAATGTCGATTTACGGCGAGATTGCGTTGTCGCCTTGTCCAAGATCGGGAATATCTACGCGCAGGAATCGAATTGGGAGAAGGCTGCCCAAGCGTATCGCGTGTGTCTGGAACGTACACAAAAAGAAGCGGAATCTGGGAACGAGAAAATCCAAACACGCGATCGATCGGTTCTTCACAACAAGCTCGGCGATGCGTTGCGGCAAGCCGGTAAGTGGGATGAAGCTGCTATCGAGTTTGAAGCAGGATTGAAAATCGCGGAGCACAACCTCGAATTGGCCCCGGAAAGTTCAACCGCTCAGCGCGACCTGGCGATCTCTTTCATCTATACAGCAGACGTTTCAGTCCTGCGGAAAGACCTAGATCGCGCGGAGTCTTTGTTTCTGCAGAGTCTTCGAATTCGAAAATCGCTTGTCGAAAACGATCCCAACAACTTCGCAGACCACATCGAGGTCGTCATAAACTTATCGAAACTAGGCAAATTAGAACAGCAACGCGCAAACGTTCCGCAATCGATGGTCCATTTTGCGGAAGCGAGGAAAGAGCTCTTAGCCCTCAATCAGGAGTCCATTGATGCCGTGCCCGAGTATCGAAATCTCCGAAACGAAATCAACGCTTCGCTGCAGCAAATCCGGCAATAGTTTATCCATAAAGGCTACATTAAATGACATTTAGCGACTTCCTCCAGCGAATTTTCAAGCATCGCAAGGCCAAGGGCACGCGTACCTTCAAAGCGAAATTGCGACGCGTTTGGCGACGTAGCAGGTTTGAGCAACTGGAACGACGCGAATTGCTGTTCGCGGCGAATTGGACCAATGTGCTCCAACCGCTGGATGTTACCGGGGACGCGTCGCCCGATGTCTCGCCGCTGGATGTTCTGGTTGTAATCAATGAGCTTAACAGCCCTGCCTACACTACTGCCGAATCAAAGAAACTTCCATCGGATCTGCCGGATGAATCGAAGCGACCGTTCCTGGATGTCGATTGCGATTCCTTTGTGTCTCCGTTAGATGTTTTGGCGATCATCAATGCCATCAATTCTGAAAACTATGACCCAAGCTGGGTGTTTTCCAGCGACGGTGGATCGAGCAACAACGCAGGCCGAGTGACCCCCTCGGCATGCTTCCCCAAACTTGTGGAGGGTGATTCCTTTCGTACGGAGTTGTCTGCACGTGTTATTGTTCCCGCCACTCCGTCTGCCGTCAGCGTACAATTCGACACTCCAGATTTTGATCAATCGAGCCGAGGCCTAATTCGAGATGCGTTTGAGATCAGCTTAGTGGACGTGCAGGGTACGCCGATCGTTGCCCCCATTTCGGTTTCCGGAGATGCGGTATTTAACGCTACAGAAGGTTATTCCGCTCAAGTCGCAAATGGCGTGGTCGCGCAAACGAACGAAGTCCTCATCGGGCTCGGAGGTATCCCGGCTGGTACCATCGCAAATGTTGTGGTTCGCCTGGTCAATAATGATGGCGATCATTCTAGTCAGGTGCGAATCAAGCGTGCGCATCTCGTTAATAGTAACTTGAATGCCAACCTAACCCTGCCCGCAAATACATCTTCTGCCGGCGCGATTCTCGACTCAACGCCCCCAACGGTTGCTCTACCTCTTGCCCAGGACCCATTGCCCGATCCATCTGCTCCACAAATCACGGATGTTGTTATCCCTCAACGGTTGCCGACCGGAACGCAGTTTACTCTCACGGGCAAAATTTCAGTCACGCAGAACGCCAATCGTTCGAATGCCATTCAATCGATCACGATCAATGGTCGAGTTGTCGGCGCATTGGATGCTGCTGGACGATTCTTTGAAACCTTGACAGTATTTTCGGGACAAAACGTTTTCACCATTGTAGCCACGGATGTGCAAGGCCGCTCCACAAAAAAGACGCTCGCACTCGTTGGCACCAACCCAGCCGGTGCATTGTCAGACCTCGCGCAATACGAAGATGTCTCGTCGAGTTTCTCCGGCGTCTACGGACGGACTCAATTCAATGAAGCGACCAATGTGCTGTCTGTCGATCTCGCAAGCAAGAACGAAGGTTCTTTCCGAGTCAATGCACCCTTGATCGTGACGATATCGAACATCAGCGATCCTACCGTGCGTGTCACGAACGCAGACGGTGTAACCTCGCAACTCGATCCGTATGTCAATTACACAAACCGTGTTGTGGGTAAAACGTTAGCTCCAACGAACACATCCGACGCTGGTTCAATCGAATTTTCGAATCCGAATCGCGTTCAATTTACATACGATCTCGGATTTTTCAGCAAGATCAATGCTGCCCCCTTGGCATTTACCGTTCCATCGGTGGAAGCCGTGATCGATAAAAATTATGGATACGCATTTCAAGCTACGGATGAAAATGGCGACACGATCAGCTATCGACTGACCGAATCACCCAAGACGATGACGATCGACGCCGCAAGTGGCAAGATTGCATGGGCTCCCACGGCCGCTGATTTGGGGAATCATATCATTGCAATCGAAGCTCGTGACGGTGCCGGAGGTGTTGCGGTACAACGATACACACTTTCTGTGATCGCTCCGCCAGCGAATCGGCCTCCTTTGATCCTGTCAACACCCGAGGTTGATGCGTTCCATGGTCAACCTTATGCATACAATCTTCGGGCCGTAGACCCGGACGGCGATAGCTTGAGTTACAGGTTCGATGGATCAGGGCATGGACTAAAGATCGACAAAGCAACCGGGGCTATTTCATGGGAAACTCCCGGTTCCCAAACGTACAATGCTGCTGACGATTTCTCGAGAACGGACAACCCTAACGGCCTTTGGACTTACGGCTGGACAAATACGCTTGGCTCCGAGTTCCATCTCTTTCCAAATCATGTCGTCACCATTGGCTTGGATTCATGGAATGATCCTTCGATTGGAAGCGAACCGATCGTTTCACACAACGGTACCGCAAGCCCGATTGGAGTCGGAAGTGTCGTTTGGCAACCGGGACAAATGAGCATGCATCCCGGCTCATCTAATACTCACCCCGTAGCCCGCTGGACAGTTCCGGCAACTGGGAAGATACAAGTCTCGGCTGCATTTTCAGGTCTGGATCGTGCGACCACGGATGTTCACGTGTTGCAAAATGGGTTTTCCATTTTCGACGGAACCATCAACGGTCAAGGTTCTCAAGCGAACATGAGTCCCCAATGGATCATCGTCAACGCAGGCGACACGATCGATTTTACGATTGGATTTGGGAACGGAAACTATTTCTCCGACACAACATCGATCGATGCGAGGATCCTTGACTTTACCGCAGGTGATACGGTCCCACTTTCCGTGATCGTCGATGATGGAAAGGGAGGGACGGCGCGTCAATCTTTTACCCTCGACGTACATCAAGCGATTGGAAATCACAATCCGTCGATTGTCAGTACTCCTCAAACAAGTGTTAGCTTTGGCCAAGTTTACACGGATACCGTCGAGGCCATTGATTCCGACGGGGATCGTTTGCAGTACTCCTTGCCAGATGCACCTCCCGGAATGACCATCGATGCTAACAGTGGCAAGATCACTTGGATTGGTTTTGAAGATCAAAAAGTCGTGGAGGCCCCGCCCCCATCCAATGGCTTGACACTTTCTACAGATGCATTGGCAGCCGGTTATGAATTGACCGAGTTTGCGCACCACTTTCCATCGATAAGTTCAATTGGTCCTCTCGGCATTTCGTTTCCCTCTTCTGGAGGCATTCTGGTCAGCGGCTACTCGGGCGAGATGTTTCGATTTCCGAAGGATGTCGACGGTCAAGATGCTCGATCAGCAAATATCCCCGCGAGTTTTGGCTTTAATCGAGCAACCGACATGGCACAAGTCGGCTCACATATCTACATGACGCAACAATCGGGCGGAGCCGTCCTTGAGCTCAATGAAAATGGCACATTCAAGCAAACGATTGTAACCGGCCTAGCCATTCCGCTCGGCATCGTTGCGAATCCTACGAACGGACATTTGATCGTTGCCGACGCCGGGAGCAATGGGATTTTCGATATCGACCCGATCACGAAGACTTCATCCAGGCTTTTCAGCGGAACTCTCGACGGCATCAGCATCAATGAAGATGGTACCGTACTGTATGGTGCAGGGGCCTCGGGAGCTATTGGGAATATCTACGGGTACAGCCTCAAAGCAGGAAGTGTCGGCAGTATCGTGTTCGAATCGGGATTCGTCCCAGGCGCTCCGGATGGAACGGCCATCGGCGGTGGAAGTCTCGCCGGCACGATCTTCGCAAATACGAATGGAGGGACGATTATCGCGATCGACTTACAGACCAAAAAGCAATCCGTCATTGCTTCCGGCGGTAGCCGAGGTGACTTTGCCAAGATCGATCCGAACAACGGAACGATGCTGTTGACTCAATCGGATTCGATCGTTCGATTGCGACTACCGATCGGTTCCAGTTTCACTGCTACAACCAATGGTTTGAAATTGACGCCCGAAGCCTCCTCGGCAGGTTTTGAATTGACTGAGCTCGCCCGCAACATTCCTTCCGTTGATATCGCAGGTCCACTGGGGATTGCGTTTCCATCCACGGGTGGAGTGCTCGTAAGCGACCGAGCTGGTAATATTCGGCGTTTCCCAACCAGTTCCGATGGACAAAATGCTGAGTCCTTTGCACCGTCCCAAAACTATGGCTTCACTGGAGCTGTAGACATTGCGAAGGTGGGAAACAAACTCTACATGACGCAATTTACAACTGCGGGAGTCGCGGAGATTAATGACGATGGTACGTTCAATCAAACCATCGTTACGGGTCTGCTGCAACCTCTCGGTATCGTCGCGACTCCTTCCAACGGTCGCTTGATTGTCTCAACGGGAGTCCAAAACTCAGTTTTTGAAGTGGACCCGATCGCGAAGACGTCGAAGGTACTATTCAATGCCCAACTCGATGGAATCACCCTTTCAGCGGATGGTTCCATTCTCTATGGTGCCGCAACCGATAGCCATATCTACGGCTACAGCCTCGGCGAAGGATCGATCGGCAACATTGTCTTCGACTCGGGAATTGTCCCTGGTGGTCCCGATGGAACCGCACTTGGCGGCGGAGAATACGAAGGCATTCTGTTCGCTAATACCAATCAAGGCACGGTGATCGCTATCAACTTGATCACCAAGCAGCAGATCGTTATCGCAAGCGGCGGCACACGCGGTGACTTCGCCAAAATTGATCCAACGAACGGCACCCTGCTGTTGACGCAAAAAGATACCATCGCACGATTACGTCTCCCGCCTGGGTCCAGTTTCTTGAGCGATTTTGATGTGAAAGTTGAAGTCACCGACGGCAATGGCGGTAGCGATTCCCTGAGTTTTCGATTGCATCTCAACGATGTTCATCGAGGTGAGATACGAGGCAAAGCGTCTCGTAGCACGGGCGTTCCCGGAGGCGAGTCCCCCTTTTCCAATATCGTAGTTTTTTTAGATCAGAATCAAAACGGACAACGTGATACGTTCGAGAAAGCGATCAAAACGGACGTTAATGGAAACTACCAATTCAAAGGATTGATCCCTGGGACCTATTTCGTAACTCAAGCCAATCAGCCAGGTTGGAGAGTTACGACTCCTGCGGCTGGAAGCTATTCGTTGAACCTCAGCGCAGCCTCGGCAATAGACGGAATTGACTTCACCAATGTCGAGAGTACGGTCTCGGAAATTCAAGGCCTAGTCTTCAATGACTTGAACGGTGACGGTTTGCAAACGACCGCTACCGTTTCCGCTTCTGTACCTGGAACTTCGGATCCGTGGTTGGCAGGCATGCCTGATGGAAGCACCGCAAGCGGCGGTGATACGGCACCGGGCCAATCCCCAGTGTTTTTGGATGGAATGACGCTTTACGCCGGTACTCCGATTTCGTTTCAAGTCACTGGCTCGGTGAGCTTCAACTCAACACCATCCAATGATCCACCCGATGGAAGCGGTTTTGGTTCCCACGGCATTGGGGCCGAGAATGGAATTGCGAACATCACCGCGCCGTCCAATTCCCTCATTGCTGTTTTCTTGGATGACGACCAGCCAAGCCTCACGGCCGCGCCCCCGGCGCTTGATTTTCAACCCAATGGCAATGTTGTTGGTGGGCTTAACTATTTGTCGCTTTCTCCCAAACTAAAACAAGTGTTCTTCGTAGGCGACGGTCTCTCTCAAACCAGCGTACGCCAACAAGTGATCGTTCCCGAAGGTGCGACGCGTTTGTATCTGGGCACGATGGACGGTTTTGGATGGTTTAACAACACTGGTTCATTCTCCGTCACGGTAAGTCGAACTGAGCCGGGTCTAAAGGACTGGTCGATTTATCTCGACAAGAACAACAATGGAACCAAGGAGGCAAACGAACCATCGACGCTGACCGATGAACATGGAAATTATTCGTTTTCGAATATAGAGCCGGGTACATACACCGTTGCGGAACAGTTGAATTCGAACAACTGGCACCAAACAGCTCCGACAACGAAGACATTTCCGTTGACAGTGGTCGCAGGTGAAGTTCGCCGTCGTATCGATTTTGGGAATCAAGATTTAGCAGCGTTACCGCCCCCGAACCATTCACCGAAACTGACAAGCTCCGCTCCAAAACAAATCGACGCCGGCGTCCAATATGTTTATCAGGCTCAAGCAAAAGACATCGATGGTGATCCGCTTCGGTTTGACTTGCCGGTTATGCCGAAAGGCATGGCGATCGACTCGAATTCGGGAATCATCGTTTGGACTCCGACGATTGACCAAGTTGGATCACAAAACGTCGTCCTTCGCGTCAGCGACGATCGCGGCGGAGTCGGCCTGCAATCCTTCCAAGTCGTCGTCGCATCGGCGAATATCGGACCGACTATCACATCGAAACCGCAAGGGCCTGCCGTCGCCGGCGTGCCCTATCAATATCGAGTTCGGGCCCAAGATCCGAATGGAGATGCCATTTCATTCGGCCTCAAATCCACTCCAATCGGTGACATGACTATCGACGCTCAGACCGGCACGTTCACTTGGCATCCAACTCTCGCTGACGTTGGCACTCACACGATTGAAATCACTGCAACGGACGGCGACGGAGCCGGCCAAGGACAACGCTTTGACTTGATTGTTCTCGCATCCGCTCCCAACCGAGCACCTTTGATCAAGACGAATCCACCTGAAGAAATTCGTTTGGGTAGGAATTATCTTTATGCTGTCGATGCCATCGATCCCGATGGTGATCCGATGCTGTATCAATTGGAAACAAAACCCTCAGGGATGTCGATCGATTCGAACGGGGTAATTACTTGGGCACCAACGGAAACTCAATTCGGCGCTCACCAAGTTAAGATTCGAGTCTCGGATGGTAGAGGCGGTTCATCGGTCCAATCCTTCCTGATTAACGTGCGGACTCAATCTGCGAATCATGCGCCGACCTTCACATCGACGCCCCCCGTCGCTGCGTCGCTCACCCATGGATTTCTATACGATGCCAAGGCCGTGGATGTCGATGGGGACACGATTGCCTACAGCGTTGTCCGAGGGCCGAGCGGGATGTCGATTGACACGTTGACAGGCGCCATTCGATGGGCTCCCACGGAGGAGCAACTTGGACTGCATAAAGTCGTTATACAGGCCATGGATCAGCAAGCCGCCGTCACCCTTCAAGACTTTGACGTCACGGTGCGTGGCTCCAACTTGCCTCCAGTCATTGCGTCGATTCCAAATACAATCGGCATGACGGGGCGAGTCTACACCTACACGATACGTGCATCGGATCCGGAAGGGGGGCAATTGACGTATACGTTGTTGTCGAGTTCCGGCGATATGACGATTGATTCTTCAGGCGTTGTCCGATGGACGCCGACAGCCGGCGAACTGGGCCAAGCTAATATTGCGATTCGAGTTGCAGATGAACAAGGAGCAACGACCGATCAAACGTATTCGATCGCCGTTTCTGCAGCGTTGCCCAATCAATCTCCCAACATCACATCTCAACCGCTCTTGATTGCTACGGTCGATCGAGAATATCGCTATCAAGTAACCGCTACCGATCCTGAAGGAACGAGTGTGCGATTCGCATTCCTTGAAGTTCCGAATGGAATGGTCATCAATGAGAATACCGGACTCATCACGTGGACTTCGAACTTGGCAGGGATTGGACGCGTTACTGTATTGGTGAGCGATTTGGATGGCGGAGAATCGGAACAATCGTTTGAAGTCACGGTTCGAGAAAGCAACTTGCCTCCGACAATCAATTCCTCTCCAATCACGACAGTTTCTGCAGGAGAAACCTACCGTTACAACCTGAATGCGGTAGACCCGAACTCGGACCCACTAACTTATTCAGTGACGTCGGGTCCGAGTCGGCTGGTGATCGATTCTTTTGGCCGAATTACATGGCCGACCAATCTGGCAGATACCGGTAGTCAACATGTGAAGGTGACTGTGGCCGATGACAGCGGTGCGACGACCGTCCAAGAGTACGACATCGTCTTAGCATTGGATACGGAATCGCCCAAAGCTCGTATCCAAGTGAGCAGCAACCCAATCGCACTCGGAGAGGTGCTCGATCTTTTGGTAACGGCCACCGACAACATGCGAGTGGAATCATTAGATGCAACCTTCGACGGCAAACCTATTTCTTTGGACAGTCGCGGTCGAGCGTCGCTCACGATGACCAAAGCCGGAACAATTCAAATTATCGCGATTGCCAAGGACGCGGTAGGCAACTCAACGCAGCAGACGAAAGAACTTTTGGTCATCGACACAAGCGTCACGGATGCTCCGGAAGTTGACGTCACGGTTCCAGCGGAGAACGCGACAATAACTTCCCCCACCGATATCATCGGAACGGTAAGGGATCCGAATTTGGTCTCTTGGAAGGTTGAAGTCGCTCCGGTCGCCGGCGGGGCATTCACTCAAATCGCGAGCGGAATGGCGGAGGTCAACAATGCCAAACTGGCCACGTTCGACCCCACACTGCTTCAGAACGATTCGTACATCGTAAGGCTAACGGCGTTTAACAGCGGCGGTCTGACGAGTAGCATCGATACGACGGTCAATGTCAGTGGAGATCTAAAGCTTGGGAATTTTAGGATGAGTTTTACCGATATTTCGATACCGCTCGCAGGCATTCCAATCTTGGCCACGCGAACATATGACACACTGACGTCTAATCAAGGCGGTGATCTTGGTTATGGATGGAAACTCTCCTACCGTGACGTCGATTTGCGCACGAATCTTTCCAAAACGGGAGATGAAGCGGGTGGGCTATTTCCTCCATTCCGAGACGGTACTCGAGTGTATGTCACATTACCTGGAGGGAAACGTGAAGGATTTACATTCAAACCGAAAGCCGTCGGGCTGTTTGACCCCTATCAAAAAGAACAAGTTGTTCCACCTGAATTTCAGTCTGGCAACGGATTGCGTGCAGTTTACTTTGTCCCGTCTTTTGTTCCCGACAATGGCGTGACGAGTCGATTGAGCGTTCCTCGCTATCAACTTTCCAAACAAGGACACGAATACTTCCAGTATGGCGGAGGGTTGCCGTATAACCCAGAAGACCCGGCCTATTTGGGGCGGTATACAGTTACGCGCGATGGTTTTGACTATTCGATCAATGGCCAAAGCAAACAACTAATGCGAGTCAGGGATGCGAATGGTACGTCGTTGAGTTTCGATCAAGACACCATTACCAGCTCTCGTGGAGTGTCTATCAAGCTGACTCGCGACTTAAGTAATCGGATCGTCTCCATAACGGATCCTAGCGGCAACTCGGTTCAATACGGTTACGATTCGGTAGGAAATCTTGCCTCCGTCACTGATCGTAGCGGAAATCAAACTCGATTTGTTTATCGCCAATCCCCTCCACATTATCTCGATCAGGTTATCGATCCGTTAGGGAATATCGGAGTACGTACGAATCTAGATGCTGAAGGCCGGGTGGTTTCGTTGACCGATGCCAACGGGAATACAACGCAAAAGAGTTACTCTTCGGATAGCAGTTCCGAGGAGATTGTAGATGCTTTGGGACGCAAACGTTTGTTGCAATACAATGACAGAGGCAACTCCATTCGCGAAGTAGACGCTTTTGGCCGAGTTACTCAGAGATCGTTTGATTCTGATAACCATCTACTCTCATTGACCGACGCTTTGGGGAACACGACGACCTATGAATATGACGATACAGGCAATCAAGTTTCAGCGAGAAACCCGCTCGGAGCCACGACGATCTTTGTTTACGATGCTGCGGGTCGGGTTCTTACTGCGATCGACGCGCACGGCAATTCGAATGCGACCACCTATGACGAGAAAGGCAATATTACAAGCCTTTCGGATAGCGGGTGGGTACGCAAGTTTGAACAAGATGATACGGGGCGTCTTGCCTCGATGACCGATCCTGGGGGAGGCGTGAATACATACACGTCGGATAACCGTGGAAACGTGACGCGACGCGAGAACGCTCTCGGAACCGCTACTCGCATTTCCTACGATGTTAACGGTCGGCCGCTGACTGAATCGGTTAACGTAACCACGAAGGATGGAACTCAGACCGTGGAGACAGAACGGACCTACGACGCCGACGGACGGGTGCTGACGGTTGTCGATGCGATAAATGGAATGACACGCAATCAATACGATGCAGCTGGCAGGCTCATTGAAACCAGAGATCCACTGAATCGCAGTACCAAATACTTCTACGATGAACGAGGGCTTTTAATTCGAACCGTGTACCCTGACGAAACGTCCACGTCGTCCTCCTACGACGCTGAGGGGCAGAAGATTTCCTCGACAGACGAGTCCGGTCGAGTGACCAAGTTTGTGTATGACCTAGTTGGCCAGTTGACCGAGACGGTGTTTCCAGACGCCACTCCAACCAGTGACTCCGACAATCCGAGGTCTAAGTCGATTTACGACGCCATTGGCAACGTGATTGCAACAATCGATCCGACTGGTGTTCGAACATCGTATTTGTTTGATGCCGCAGGGCGACAAATCGAATCAAGTGATGCTTTCGGAAACAAGACACGAAGTGAATACGATGCAGTTGGTCGACAGATCGAGGTCGTTAACCCGCTTGGAGCGAGAACACGATTTAAATACGACGCTTTTGGAAAACTCGTAGAAACTATTTTCCCAGATGGAACGTCGGCACGCGCTTCGTACGATGACTCAGGTCGAGTCCGTTCTCAGACTGACCAGTCGGGCGCGATCACTCGTTATGAATACGATGCAGCAGGAAGGCTTGGGGGAGTCATTGATGCTTTGGGAAACCGTTCTCAAAGTGTATATGACGAATTGGGCCGACTCATACGACGTATCGATTCCAATGGAAACACGACAAGTTTCGGATATGACGGAAATGGACGACAAATTTACAACAAGCGCCCACTCGGACAAGAGTCGACGACGACGTATGATGCCGCAGGGCAGTCGATTCGAACGATAAACTTTGATGGCAGTTCAGTGGATGTAGAGTTTGACGCTCGGGGACGAGTGACATCGCAAAATCTGTCGACAGGAGGTTCGATACGGATGACCTACACTCCGACGGGGCAACCATCGACAACAATCGATTCTCGTGGCACGAATCGATTCACTTATGATAACCAGGATCGCTTGGTCCGCAAAGTTGAGCCGGACGGGCAAGCCATCGACTATAGCTACGATTTAGCGGGACGTTTGATTCAACTCAAGACAGCTTTGAATACCACACAATATGCCTATGACCAAGCCGGCAGACTGAAGCAGGTTTCGTCCCCAGGCAATCCACCAACCACTTACGAGTATGACTCCGTTGGCCGCCCGATATCAGTAATTCTGCCGGACGGAACTCAAGAAACGCGGGCCTATGATTTGATCGGCCGACTCCTTTCGGTCGAAACGAAGCTTGGCAACACCACCATTTCGAGCTTTCGATATTCAGTGGACGCAGTTGGTCGACGTACAGAGCTAATCGAAGGATCAGGTAGAACTGTCGACTATAGTTACGATTCTTTAGGCCGCCTAACGAAGGAAGCGATCCACGAGCCGGGGCAGGAGCTTCGGTCCATACAATACAGTTACGATTCCGTCGGCAATCGACTCACCAAAACTGATTCACTAACGGGAACGACCAACTACTTCTACAATGGCAATGACGAGCTATTGCTTGAGCGTAGCGCAATTGGCGAAACTACCTACACGTTTGATGGTCGGGGAAATCTGTTGTCAAAATCCGACCCGACCATGCGTGCCGCGTATCAGTGGAATGCTCTTGGGCAGTTGATCTCGACGGATATCGTTAGTACCAACGAGAACCACCATCAAGAGTTGACATACGATGCCAACGGAAACCGAGTGAGCCAAATCGAGGATGGTGTCGAGTTACGTTTTCTTGTCGACACTAATCGTACACTTCCGATGATCATGGAGGAGCGAACGTCGAGCGGTATCGTATCGGCGTCCTACGTCTACGGAAGTGATCGTATTTACCAGGTGCGATCTACAGTCACTTCCGTTTACCACGGAGATGGCATAGGGAGTACTCGATATCTTACGAATCAGAGCGGCGTTGTCACCGATCGCTACACATTCGACGCTTTTGGAGTGGAATTGAGCCGAAGCGGGGCTACGGAGAATCGATTCCTTTTTGCTGGTGAAGCACGCGATCGATACACAGGTCTCGACTACCTTCGCGCTCGTTACTATCAATCAAGCGATGGACGATTTGCCAGTACCGACCCATTTCCTGGCAACGCGCGACAGCCGCTGACATTGCATCGATACCTCTACGCGGGAGACGATCCGGTCAATCGCACCGATCCCACGGGGCTATTCTTTTCAGGATCGGTTTCGGAGCAGCTAACGCTGATCAACTTCACTTCGTGGGATATCGTGTCTGCAGTGCGATTGGCCAAAACTGCTGGTACGCTCTTCGAACAAGTCAAGACATTTGGCAACTTCTCGAAATTGCTGTTTGTGATGACTTCAGGCCTACTTGCATGGAATGGTCCGCTTGGAGGGACTTATGGGTACGTGCTATACCGATTTGAGGCACCGGATTTCTGGGTAACCAAGGCCGAAGGACGCTACGTGCTCAATGAAGCAGCCAATCAGGTGTTCAGTTTTAACTTTGATCTTTCAACGACTACAAATCTAAAACCTAAGGTTTCGATTGCATATAACAGAGATCGTGGGACACTGAACGTGCAGTTGGGATTCAACTACCCCTTGATCGAAGTCAAGGTAGGGGCAAAACCGGCACAGTACGAAATTGCGAAAGCCGAGGTGTTTTATCGTCGCGTCTTTGAGTCGACTGCAATCTCGGATCGGTTCGGACTTGAAGGGACGTTCATGACCTTTGGCAAAGTTGCTCTCACGGTATTCGATCGAAAAGGCAACGGCGGGTTCTTCTCGTAGGCTTGCAGAACCAACCAGGGCCGGGATCGAGACAACGATTCAGTGGGGAGCAAGTAGCTGGGTGGCCCCAGAATCGCCCATATTCTTCGAGGGCGACCGGGCAATCGCACGGGTAGTTCGCCGCTGCCAAGTGCTGGCTAGCGATTCTTTGGTACACAATTTCGAAAGCGAAAATTCGACACTACCTTTTCAGCCATTTATCGAGCGTATCAACATCGCGACCTATCGCCGCAATACGCTGATCGAGCAGTTTCGGATCGGCATGGTCGATCTGCTCGGTATGCAGAGAAAGCACGTTCGGCAAACCCTCTTTTTGCATCAACTGAAACAATTCGCCAGCCGCTTTCCCTTGTCCTAGATCCACGTCGATAACTTTCCCACGCTCGACGATCGCATCCTTGACAAAGACGGCACCCAATTGCGGTTTGGCTACTGCATATAGCAACGGCCAGCTATTTGTCGCCTCGATGGTTGTATGTCGGATGTCCATCGCGATCGCCATCTGCTCGACAGGAATACCCTTCATCATTTCAACGAGATCAAAAATTGGAGCACCAACGTAGTCTCTTCCCGCGTGATTCTGATACAAGGCTGTTATGCCTAGGCTTCCGCAATAATCAGCCAGCACTCGAGCGTCGCGAGCAAAAATCTCGAGTTGTGGCAAAATAGGCCTGTCGAGTTTGTATCTGCAGTAGCCCATTCGGAAGTAGCGAATGCCAAGCTTCGCCGCGCATTGCAATACGGACTCTGTTTCGGAACGCTTTACCGAATTGATATCGGTCGCGAGAATCAAAAATTCGCGTGAACGTTTTGCAAGTGCTTCGTACAAGCGAGGCAGTTGCTCATTCACTTTGGCTGGATCAACTTGGCCACCCGTCCTAACAGTGGCTTCCAAGCCATCCACGGGATGTTTCGCTAAGAAGTCTGCAGTCTGTTCATAGGTTAAATCTTGTATCGGCTTCGCGAAAATGCAAATCTTTGGCCGCCTATTATTTGAGGGGTTCGAAGCCTCGGTTGCCGGCAACGCAGCGGCAATCGATGCCGAAGCGGCAGAAAAAAGTACCGTTCGCCGATCGATGGAAGCTTGTGTTGTCATGATTCGAATCTCGCCAAAGTTTGAAACTTACCGGAAAGGAGTGCCACATTAGAATAGCAAGGAAAATGATCGGGAGTGTAAAACGATTGCCTTCAATCGTTTCTGAACGGAGTATGGTCAATTCCAAATCCAGTTTCGTAGCAGAATAGTTGTCGTCAACTGTTCAGGGAGTGACCTAGAATCGACGCATCGACAACACCACATGCGCATGCCAAAAATCGATGATGTAGTCTCCCAGAGTTGTTTCGTGGCATTTTTCGTTGGGCATTTAGCTTTGTGCGAAGCGGCGCTTGGTTGACGCAGTTGACGCTCGACGAACGGTCCCTTGGCTCTTCCAAACTATCACTTATGCATCTATCGCAGTACATCGATGCTAGTACTCCCCGAGGAACACACGCACTCAAACTTGCGACGTTTGCAAAGTGGCTGCTTGTTCCTGGCGTCTTTCTCTTCTGCATGTTACTGCCTCTGGATCGGCTGGTGGGCCATGAGGGACATAAGCAGACAGATGGATGAAGGTGCAAATTCTTGAGTGCCAAATATCTAGCTTCCCGTATTTGCTTCACCTTGTAGGACAAGCTGCTGGCGGTTCTCCTCCGAATCCGGCAGTCGTGTTGTGAATCCGGGTCCCACCGAATCCCTGGCAATTATCCATCGAGAACCCGTCTTCGGTAGTTCAATCGGAGCGGCGCTCCAATTGGCAATTTGTACCTCTGCGCCCACACCGCATTCGCCTTTAAATGGGCCATCTACGTCCCAGCAATACTGGACCGGTCCAAGTTCATGACCGCCAGAAAGAGATTCGACAATCTTGATTTCGATCACTGGAGGATTGCCATTGGTCCATGTACCCTCCGGCACGGAAATGACTTCCGCGACAAACGCGCCCCACCGACTATTTGCCGCTTGTGTCTGAATGCGCTCCGGCGGAGCAATCTGTTGATCCTCCAAATCCAAGCGAGCTGGATGGTTGCTACTGGATTCGTGACATCCAAGCAATGTCGTCAATAGCAACAGATACGCTGGCAAACATTCCGATCGGTAATACATCTCCAAAATCCCTGCTACTTCGCGATTGGGTCCTAAGTCGCAAGAATAGACTCAAACTTAGCTTTGGCAGTTCCAGAAAATGGCTGGCATCACATATAATTGCCCGACAAACGTGCCATTATCGTAGCTTGGGACGCGTGGCGGGAACGGTTGAGGACAACCGTTCTACATCATTCAAGTCAATTCCGAAGTCAGTCGTTTTCCCTTTCTTGGACAAGATCTCGAGCACGATAGAACTGAACTCACAGTTTGCTTATGGCGTCGCTTCACACACGATTCGCATGCCGACCAGCGTGTAGCGAGTGGATTCGTCGTTCCAATTTCGATAAGAACTGCGAGCGTAAAACGACCAAGTATGCCAGGAGCCACCGCGCCGAACTCGTACAGAACCTTCCTTTGGACCCGTTGGGTCGTTACTTGGAGACTCTGCGTAATAAGTATCTCCATGCCAGTCCGAACACCATTCCCACGCGTTGCCATGCATGTCGTAAACTCCGAATGCATTAGGGGCAAACGAACCCACTGGAGCCGTGAACGCAAAACCGTCCTTTTTAGCCAATGCGTATTGTTTCCATTGGGGCCAATTCGCTTTGGAATCCACATCAAAAACATTTGCAACCTGCGTCAGCGATTCCGGATCTGGACCGATGTGATAGCGAGTTTGTGTACCAGCGCGACATACATACTCCCATTCCGCTTCTGTTGGCAATCGATACGTTTTGTCTTCACGTTGACTTAGCCATTTGCACATCTGATTTGCATCATTCCATGTGACATTGAGAACCGGATGATCGTCGCCCTGCGGAAACCCGGTGCTTTGCCAGGAGTATTTTGGATCGCGACCTTCAAAAGCATCGCCACGCTTCGATTTTTTGGGGTCGTAAGCTGGGTTGTATCCATAGCCGCCGGTTTGATCCGAAATCGATTCGGGGACGGCACCGGACGATTCTAGATATTTCCGGAACTGACCAACGGTTACTTCATGTCGTCCAAAATAAAAAGGCTTGGTGATACGCACTCGGTGAGCTGGGTATTCATCCTTGATCTCGGTCAACCTCTCGCGAGAGTACTCAGGATACGCCAGCGCTAATTCGTCCGGTGATTCGCTATTTCCCATAACAAACTCCCCTGCGGGAATGAGTACCAATTTCATCCCGATCGAATTTTCGATGACTTTATGTTTTTGTTTGGCGCTGGAAGCGACCGGCTCGTCTGCCCTGGCACCTGCTACACACGTAAAAAGAAACACGAACAACCATCGCAGAGATCTGAACATAGTGATCCGATATAACCCCATTAGAGTGGACGGAGAATTCTGGTAATCCAATCCTAATCGAAAAATTCCTATTTGGCCAATCCATCGAAGCTGGGGACGCAGTGCGAGAACAATTGAGGACAATTGTTGGACACTGTTTTTCGACACTGTTTTCCGAGACTGGCCATAAAAAAAAGCCCGATTGCATTTCTGCAATCGGGCTTTGTTATTGTTATAAAATCCGGCAATACCTACTTTCGCACTGGTGGGCACTATCATCGGCTCCGAAAGCTTAACTACTGTGTTCGGGATGGGA
>JANPHB010000093.1:0-35873 GCA_031424235.1 Pirellula sp. | reverse complement strand
GCTCGGCAGGAGCCTCGCCCTCCCGTTGGAATTGCATGCAATTCCAAAAAGAAAGCGAAATGGCCTCCCCGGCCCCCTCCCGTTGATCAAGGGCGAGGGAGCGATGAGCTTTGAAATTGTTTTTGAAAATAAAATTGTTTTTCCCTCCAACGATCGCTGAGACCGAATGAGTCTTGCCCATCCCCAAGAAGCCTCGAAAATCTTGACCGAAACCACCGAAACCACCGAAACCAACGAAACCACCGCAACCAAACAGGTTCCTGATCGAAACGGCCGCTTCGGAGACTTTGGTGGCCGCTATGTGCCTGAAACGTTGACTCGAGCGTTGGACGAGTTGGTCGTCGAGTACGATCGAGCCATCAAGGATCCTGATTTTCATGCCGAACTGAATGAATTGTTGCATCGTTTCGTCGGTCGGCCATCTCCGTTGTATCATGCCAAGCGGCTGAGCAAGCAGCTCGGTGGGGCTCAAATCTGGCTAAAGCGAGAGGACCTCAATCACACCGGTGCCCACAAAATCAACAACACTCTTGGGCAGGCCTTGTTGACGCTTCGAATGAAGAAGACGCGAGTGATCGCGGAAACTGGCGCGGGCCAACACGGGGTTGCTTCCGCGACCGCTTGTGCGCACTTCGGTTTGCCTTGCGTCGTATACATGGGTTCAGAAGACGTAAGACGTCAGAAGCCAAATGTTTTCAGCATGCGTTTGATGGGTGCCGAGGTCCGACCTGTCGAAAGCGGTTCGCGGACTTTGAGGGACGCTGTCAACGAAGCCATGCGCGATTGGATGTCGAGCGTTGAGAATACGCATTACATCATCGGTTCCGTCATTGGGCCGCATCCATTCCCGATGATGGTAAGAGACTTCCAAAGCGTGATCGGGCGAGAGTGCCGCGAGCAATGTCTGTCAGCCATCGGTCGATTGCCTGACACCATTGTGGCTTGCGTCGGCGGTGGCAGCAATGCAGCTGGCATGTTTTACCCATTCGTAGATGACCACAGTGTTCGACTGATTGGAGTTGAAGCGGGCGGTCGAAGCTCTGCTGCAGGCGATCACGCGTCCCCTTTAAGCTACGGTTCGCCTGGCGTTCTTCATGGCTCCTACAGTTACGTGATGCAAGACGAAGATGGCCAGACGAGCGACGTTCACTCCATGTCTGCCGGCTTAGACTATCCCGGTGTTGGACCAGAGCATAGCTACTGGAAGGACGCGAAACGGGTTGAGTACACTTCCTGTCGCGACGACGAAGCGCTCGGAGCGTTTGATTTTTTAGCACGCAACGAAGGGATTCTGACTGCATTGGAAACATGCCATGCCGTTGCAAAGGCTACTGAAACCGCCAAGACGATGTCCCCCGATCAACACTTAGTGATTTGTCTATCCGGTCGGGGAGATAAAGATGCTGCCGAACTTGCGCGGCTTCGCGGTCAAGCTTGGTAGTTGGGCGGCTCTCACACACACTGTAGGATTGGAACACGAAATGACATCCATTGACGATCTTTTTGTCCGTCTCAAAGCGGAGGGCAAAAAGGCCTTTATGCCTTTTATTACCGCTGCAGATCCGAATCTAGGCTTCACTCGAAAAGTGCTGCGAAAGCTCGATCAGCTTGGTTGCTCGATGGCAGAAGTTGGAATCCCGTATAGCGACCCGATTGCGGACGGGCCAGTCATTCAAGCTTCGTATACTCGTGCGCTTGGCAACAAAGTCAAACTGCATGATATCTTTGAGCAGATTGAGATAGAGAAACCGAATCTTTCGATGCCGATGGTTTCGATGGTTAGTTATGCGATCATCCATCGACAAGGTCCGGAGCGATTTGTCGAAGACGCGATGAAGGCTGGCTTTGCGGGTGCGATTGTTCCCGATTTGTTGGTCGAGGAGAGTGGTTCGCTTGCCAAAATTTGCTCAGCCAAGCAGTTCAATTTGATTCAATTGGTAACGCCCACGACGCCTCGCGAGCGGGCTTTGATGATTGCAGAGCATTCTAGTGGATTTCTTTATTTTGTGAGTGTGACAGGGATAACCGGTGAGCGAACGAAGCTTCCACCGGATTTGGTGGAGCGAGTGTCTTGGTTGCGTGAACGCACCCCATTGCCGATTTGCATTGGCTTTGGGATCTCCAAACCTGAGCACGTGAAATTGTTGGCGCCGGTCTCGGACGGTCTGATTGTAGGGTCGGCAATTGTGCGATTGATGGAGCAAGCGGCGGTTTCTGAGGAATCGGCTTTGGCGGCCATTGAGCAGTTGGTGACTTCGTTGTTAGGAGCGACCAGGAACTGAGGCGCTCTGAAACCTGTTGATTTTATTGGAAATTGTTTGGTTTTCCGGGATGGCAAGGCCATCTTCGTGAACATCGATGGGCTGCCAGATCATTTAAAAAAACTTCGGGAGGGCGAGGCTCCTGCCGAGCCGCGGCGTCACAAACTTGGTAGGAGCCTCGCCCTCCCGAATCTGGTTTCTCACGAAACCAGCTACTTTGTTTGGGAAAATGGTAGGGCGGAAGCCGACCGGTCGGAAACGGAAAAGTCGAAAACCTTCGCTTCGCACGGCAGTTAAAATTGTTGTTACACTTTAGTTTGAGAACTATCGCGCTTTGTCGACTTTTTCCGCGTCTGACAATAGAGTGTTAGTCAGCCAACCATGTTTGCACGTTACGTGCCTCACCCATGTTTTTTCATTTGGAGATGGTAATGAAGATTTCGATGACAGGGCTTTGCGTACTTGGATTTGCATTTTTGACTGGTTCCGCGCAAGCTCAATGCGGTTGCAGCACAAGCTCTCATGTTCCTAGGACGTACACCACACGAGTCGTTCCGATGACGTACGCTGCACCGGTTTCCGCGATGCAAACAGCAATCCATTCCGCTTCGCCAGCCTCGGGGATTTCTTATGTGAACAAACTCTCGGCACCGTTGGATCGAGGCAGCTACATGTTGCACTACGCAGTGCATCTCAATAATGGCCAAGTACTGTACACCGAGTACCTGCCGCAAGGATACACCGCCAGGGGTACCGAAACAGGTAGGAATAGTCGTCGGGTGAATGCCGACATCCGCAACGATGGCATGGTCGACGTCAATGATCCAGGCACGCGGCAAGTCATCGCGGTTATACCTCGTTAGTCGTTACTGAGCCGCGGGCGTTAGCCGCGTTACGGTTTCCCTGGTAAGCACGGTTGTCGCGGCTAGCGCCCGCGGCTCAATCTTCATCAAACACTTTTTTTTCTATGTGCAGGCTTGGCGCAAGTTTTTCGGAGACGGCGATTGCAAACGGAGCTAAAGCATCATGCCGATAAAGTTGTTGCCAGCGAACCCGAGCGTGCTCACGACCCTTTCAGTGATGATGAGCCGCTTCCGGCAGAAAAGTCATCGAGAGAATCGATTCGAAGTTTTTGGGTTTGCATGGCAGGACTTGCCGTTCTTGCTCACGTGGCTATCTACTTCGAATTGCTGTTCATGCGTACCATTGAGCATTGGAGGGCGAATTGGATTTACGCCGCGACAGATTTGTTGCGACTCGTTCTTTCACAATCCTTTGTACCAAGTTTGATTTTGGCATCCGTGGTGCCGATTCTCTACTGGCGCGGTGGACTAGCGCAGAGATTTGTCGTCGCTTTGGCGATTGTGGTCGCAGCCATGAACAGTTCGGTTCCCTACTGGGGCTGGCAACTCGCCGACAAACATAGGCTGCTTGTTTGTCTTCTTGCAATTACCGGTTGCTGGGTCATGTTCCCAATTTTGTTTTTGCTCACGCCGATTCGGACCGAACGACTGCGGTTAGTGGTCGCGACCTGCCTGTTAGTTTTGACCGTTTGCGTTAGCTTTATCAACATGGCGGATTTGCGTCGAAGCCATGAGTTTTTATACTGGCAGACGCTCTTTGGCTCAGCCTTTGTCTATGCCATCCTCCGTCGGAACTGGGGCACGATTGCGATGTTGGAATCCTCAGCCACCGAGTTGCAAATCGAGAGAACGTCGAGTGGTACTCTATTGGAGCTTATGGCTGTCTGCGGGCTAGCTAGCGCTTCGTACATGTACTTTTCGCAGTCCAGTTACGATCGGCCGATTTCGTACTATATGCAAGGATTGCTGCTTGGATTGGTAAGTGTCCTTGTTTGCATGTCTTGCTTTAAGAGATTCCAAGCTTGGAAACTCAGTCAGGTTCCGTGGCTTGTTTTTTTCTGGTTCGTGATATCAGTATTGTTCCATGTGAACACACTGATGAGTTTTTATGCCCGACGAAATGTTTTCCTTTCGCCCATGTCGTTGATTGATTCCCCCGAGGCCATTTTTTCTGCAGCCTTCTCTGGAGTCGCTAGTTTTTTGCTTCTGGGCTACCTTTGGAGTTTAGGACTTTGGTTGAGATTATGCGGCTGGCGACTGGCCGACAAACAAGAGTAAAGCGATTGTCTCAATCGCTCGGCAGGCACTTTAGGCTCATTTTAGCCAAGCGGCATTGAGGCGAATTTCGGTTGGATCTGAATGTCATTGTTTATTCGCAGCGCCGAAACGATTGAGGACAATCGTTTTACACTGGACGCTGCCACAGGAAATACTCACCGCGACGCAATCTCGCCTTGATAGGATTCTTGGCTACGTAACTCTGCAAGTAAATAAACTGCTCAGCACTTCGAATTACGTGATCAAACGGTTCGGCCTGCCAAAACGCACCGGATTCCGAAATTTTCAAGTTGATCTGCCTGGCTGTATACCGCATCCAACTTTGTCCGACAATCGACTTGGCCTTTTCAGTGTGAAACTGAACAATCACATGAACATGATTGGGCATCACTACGAAACAGTCGAGATCATAGAGCTCTTCGGCATGATGTAGCACCGCTTCTGCCACTAACTTCGCAAGTTCTTGACGTTGCAGTAAGCACTTGCCATGGCATTCGTCCAAGGCACCATGGAACAAGCGATCCGCAAGCTTACGGAAGTACGTACGATCAATTTGGCTTAAGCTATTAAGGAGTTGTTCGTGGTTCGGAAGCTTGACGCCGAGTGTGGATACAGCGAGTTCCAAAGGAAGTTGCTTGGCTGATAACCATCCTTCGAGTTCACGTTGCATCCGAAGCAGCACATCCTTCGGAAGCGAATCCATCGTGCGAAAGGTAACGAACATGGCTGCATCGACTTGAAACCAATGCGGCAGGTTGCGTTCTGAGTGTTCGATTTCCGCATCGGGATCAAACGCGTTGAACAAGACTTTCTTGGGATCATTCATTGTAGGGGCGTACAAGAGAGTAGAGCGATTGTCTCAATCGCTCGGCGGGCACTTTAGGTTCATTTTAGCCAAGCGGCCGCGAAGCGAATTGTGGGTTGAATCTGAATTTGATTGTTTTTGGCAGGGCCGAAACGATTGAGGACAATCGTTTTACACTTTTGGGCCCAGAGTAGAGCGATTGTCTCAATCGCTCGGCGAGCACTTTAGGCTCATTTTAGCCAAACGGCTACGAGGCGAATTGAGATTGAATCTGATTGTTTTTGGGCAGCGCAGAAACGATTGAGACAATCGTTCGACACTCTACGCTGGCAGGTTGGTTTCGTCGTGCCAGCGGTTTAGTTGCTCGTTGCCAACCCGCGTGCAAAAATCGCCGAATGTTTCGTTTGCTTGCCGCTCTGCTTTGAACGCTACGAAAAGCGGTTTGAGCGTGGAGACGATGTTTTCGAACGGCACGAGATCCTTGAAAATAAAGGCTAGTCTCGTCCCAAGCCGGGTGCCGCCCACGAACATCGTGTACTTACCTTTGGCTTTGCCGACCAAGCCGATATCGGCGTTGTAGGGCCGAGCGCAACCATTTGGACAGCCGGTCATGCGAAGCGTGAACAATTCCTTGTCCAAGCCCATGTCCGCAAGCACTTTTTCCAAGTCATCGATCAGTCCAGGCAGCGCGCGTTCGCTCTCGGTAATAGCCAATCCGCAGGTCGGCATCGCAACGCAAGCGATCGACCAGCGTCGCACGTTTGAGATCTCTTCGGTCAAAGGCAACCCACGTTTTTTGATGAGTCCCTCTAGCTTGCTCTTGTCCTTTTCTTCGATGTTGCAGAACAAGATGCTTTGGTGAGCAGTCAGTCGAATCTCGGGATTCAGCTCTTTGCAGATGTCCCGGAGAGCAGCCTTCCATGCGCGGTCTTCGTTGTCATACAAGCGTCCGTTTTCGACATTGAATCCATAGAACCATTTGCCGTCCCCTTGCTGATCCCAGCCCATATGGTCGTTGTGTTCGCGAACATCATCTGGAGTGCAATCAGCAAGCTTGGAGCCGTAGTACTCCTCCACTTTGGCTCGGAACCATTCGATTCCTTCGTCGTGAATCAAGTACTTCAGTCGAGCCCGCTTGCGGTCGCCACGGTTGCCGAAGTCGCGTTGAACTTTGACGACCGCTTCACCCACTCCGATCGCTTGTTCTGGAGTGACAAATGCCATGCGCGTTGCAAGCCTTGGAAACGTCTTCTTGGCGCTAGGGGTCACACCAAGACCGCCGCCAACCACAACGTTATAGCCGATGACCTTGCCATCGCGGATCACGGCGATGTAGCCCAAGCAATTGGTGTAGACGTCGACGCAATTGTCATCGGGCAAAGCGATGGCGGTTTTAAATTTTCGGGGCAAATAAGTCTTGCCGTAGATCGGCTCGTAGACTTCGTCGCTCCCACCCTCGAGTGTTTCTTCGCCGGTTTCTGGATCTTTGAGCCAAAGCTCGTAGTAAGCTTTGGTGCTCGGTGCCAAGTGCATCGCCAAATCATAAGCGAGTTTTTGGATCACAGGGCGGATGTTGTCTTTGAACGGAGCTGGGCAAGCCATCACGTTGCGATTGACGTCGCCGCAAGCGGAGAGGGTGCTCAAGTGAACGTCATTGATGCGCTGGATGCATTGACGGAGATCGGATTTCAAGATTCCGTGAAGCTGAAGCCCTTGTCGCGTGGTTACTTTCAGCGTGGTGTTGCCGATTTCGTCGCACAGATCGAGGTGGGCGAGGAGTTGTGCGCTGGTCATGATGCCGGCTGGAATTCGGCTGCGGACCATGAAGCTGTAAGCTTTCTCCGATTTGCCGCTTTCCGTTGCAGCGCCGCGGGCTTCGCGGTCGTCTTGCTGGTAAGTTCCGTGGAACTTCAGCAGCTGGATGTCGTCCTTGCCGAAATGGTCCGTTGGGGCCGCCAATTCAGCAGCAATGGTTCCTCGTAGGTAGTTGCTTGCGATCTTCATCCCTTCGACGGGGCTAAGCTTTTCTTCGGCAGGATTTTCGTTGTCGGCCATTTCGGAAAGGTTTTCTATCGTGTGTAAACAGGATTGGTGGCAAATGACGGTTGGGTGGGCTTCCAATTGCTGGAGGCAATTTACTGAGCCGCGGGCACTAGCCGCGTTACGGTTTACCTAGCAACACGGTTGTCGCGGCTAGCGCCTGCGGCTCAATTTGGTTCGACAAGCGTTACGATTACCATTCAGGCTCGACGAACCACCCAGTCAAACAATATAACAAATGAGTTCAATGCCGATATCCCGAAACGGCATCGCTTGCACAGCAAACTCCGACACTCTCTCAAGTAACTTTTCTAATGACTGCACGTATTTTAGATGGCAAATCCTTGGCGATGCAGATTCGGAAAGAGATCGCCGCCGAAGTTGCAACTCTGGTTGAGCAACGGGGAATTGTGCCATGCCTAGCGGCCGTGCTCGTGGGGGATGATCCAGCGAGTCATGTTTACGTTCGAAACAAAGAAATAGCCTGCGAGAAAGCTGGTATTCAGAGTCGGCTTTTTCGGATGCCGGCTACGACAACGACAATTGAATTACTGGAGCTTCTAGCCCAACTCAACGGCGACGCCAAGATTCACGGGATTTTGGTTCAATTGCCGTTGCCTAAGCAAATTAATGAGCGCCAAGTGTTGGATGCTGTTTTGCCGGCCAAAGACGTTGATGCGTTCGCGCCGGAAAACGTGGGGCTCATTTCTCAAGGCCGACCGCGTTTTTTGCCTTGTACTCCCCATGGCGTCTTGCAATTGCTTGGTCGATGCGACATTGAGACGGCTGGCAAGGAGGTTGTGGTGGTTGGCAGAAGCGATATCGTTGGCAAGCCACTCGTTTCAATGTTCTTGCAAAAGACAGGGCCTCTCGGGCCTACGAATGCAAACGCCACTGTGACATGTTGCCACAGCCAATCTTCCAATTTATCCGAGATCACCAGACGAGCTGACATTCTGGTCGTGGCTATCGGCAAAGCGAATTTTATTACAGCAGACATGGTTCGGCCAGGCGCTGTGGTGATCGACGTTGGCATCAATCGATTAGGAGACAAAATCGTGGGCGACGTGGATTTTGAAGGTGTCTCGCAAGTCGCAGGAGCAATAACACCAGTTCCTGGCGGAATTGGTCCGCTGACGATCGCAATGTTGTTGCAAAATACGCTTACGGCTGCGAAGTTAGGATAGTACGGGGCTAAGCTTTCCCTGTAGAGTGTTCGGATATTTATGGGAGAGCGAGGCTACTGCCGAGCTTGCGACGCCACGGTTCGGCAGGAGCCTCACCCTCCCGAATAACAAAGTGGTGGCTCCACCCTTCGTTCCATGATCAAACTCGTTCCCAGGCTCCGCCTGGGAACGCGATGCATCGGAGGCTCCTGCCTCCTGAGTCACAAAAACGTGAGGCGGAGCCTCGAAAGCAGTGCGTTCCAAGGCAGAGCCCTGGAACGAGAGTGAAACTCGCTCACGCTTCGGGTTACCAAAATCCAACGGCTTTCTTGCTGTATCGAATTATCGCTAAACGTCAGTGAGAATTACCTGCAAGTATCGTTTGTCATCGTAGGTGGAACAAAGTGGATTTGTTTCGTATCATGAGAGGCACGTTTATTCCCATTTGATTCCCTCCACTCAACTCTCTGATTGCCAATGTCGACCGCATCTGCCGTTGCTAAGCCTGCACCTTCTTCCCAAGACCCTTACTTCCAGGAGCTTTTTGCCGACCGCATCGGCGGACTGAACTATGGTAAGGGGAACGAGATCTACAAATTTGAGAAGATCAAGCGAGCGAAACGAAAAGCATTGTCGGACTATCCAGACCGCGGATTGCTCGACTTCGGCATCGGTGAAAACGATTCAATGGCCGACGTGAAAGTTCGGCAACAAATGTCGGTTGAAGTCAATCGAACCGAAAATCGCGGTTACATGGACAATGGTCCCGCTGACTACAAAGTAGCGGTCAGCCGATTCATGAAGCGAGAGTTCCAAGTCGATCTCGATCCCTTGACGCAAATCAATCACTGCATCGGCAGCAAGACGGCATTATCCATGTTGCCCGCCTGCTTCATCAATCCAGGCGACATCACCATGATGACTGTCCCCGGTTATCCTGTTGCAGGAACACATACCAAGTACTACGGCGGTACTGTTTATCGATTGCCTCTTTTGGCCGAAAATAACTTCTATCCGGACTTCAGCCAAGTGACCGATGAGACTTGGGCGCGAACCAAAATGGTCGTTGTGAATTATCCGAATAGTCCAACCGGCCAAGTGGCAACGGAAAAGTTCTATGCGGATATGGTCGAACTGGCTCATAAGCACAAGTTCATTGTTGTCCAAGACGCGGCCCATATCTTGCTAACGTTCCGAGGCAAGCCATTGAGTTTCCTCCAAACTCCGGGCGCGATGGAAGTCGGTGTCGAAGTCCATTCGATGAGCAAGGGCTTTGACATGATTGGTTGGCGCATTGGATGGGTGTGCGGCAATGCCAAGATCGTGCAAGCGTTTTCGGACGTGAAAGACAATTGCGACAGCGGCCAATTCGGGGCAGTGCAACGCGCTGCTATTACCGGCCTCGATTCGCCTGACATTCCGCAGCGGATCAACACCAAGTATCGTCGTCGCCTTGAGAAACTCGTAGCTTGCCTCCGCAGTTGCGGTTTCACTTGCGATGTTCCCGGCGGCAGCTACTTCTTGTACACCAAGGCTCCGAAGGGAATTAAGGGTGGCTTGCAGTTCGCGAATGCCGAGGAAGCGTCCCAGTACTTCATCACAGAACACTCGATGGTCACTGTCCCTTGGGACGACGCAGGCAGCTTCCTTCGATTTTCGGTGACTTACGAAGCCGACAGCGAAGCGGCCGAGGATGCACTGATGGCCGAGACCATTCGGCGCATTGGTTCGCTCTCGTTGACCTTTTAGTCTGCTTAAGCATGAACCTAACCCGCGTTCTTCAACCGTACGTTTGTTGCCTGGGAAACCCTGTCGCAGGCAATCCGACGCAATTTGTGATGTACCGCGCTGCCCGAGCGGCGGGGGTCGATTGGCGATTCTTTACATCGCAGGTAGAAATCGACCAATTTGAAATTGCGTTCCGGGGCGTTCAAGCGTTGGGGCTTAGCGGAATGGCCTTGTTCGATCCGTTTCAATCGAAATCGCTGGCGCTACTGGACAGCGTTACCGAGTCGGCGATGTCTCTCGGCCGGGTAAACGTGGCTCGTTTGGATGGTAATTCTTGGCTCGGTGACAACACGTTCGGCCTAGCTATTGTGAACTGCATCCTGCCTCTGCTCGAGCCTAAGCGAACCGCCGTTTCCGTGGAGTTACCCGACGCAATCGATCATCGATCAGCCTGTGTCTTGGTGGTTGGCGCCAACGAAGTAGCCAAGTCGATGCGTCTGGCCAACGAAGAATTATCCGACCGTATTTTTGCTGTATCAAGCGTAACGGAAGTCGACTTGAAGGGGGCCGACGAAGGCTCTCCGACTCTATCCAAGGCCACATGGGAATTGGCATCGGTCGACGAATTTTTGCAAACAAAGAGACAGGTGGACAGTTTAATCTTGAATGAGATTCCAAGCGCGGCCTTAACGCGACAGCTATCCACGTTGCCATGGAGCAGTACTCCAAGCTGTTTAGTCTTAGCCAACTCCTCGGAGAAGCAAATTCGGTTATGGAAGGATGCGATCAAGCTGTCGAACCTAAAGCACATCGACATGGTTGACTTGATGGCACATCAGGCGGCAGCCGACTTTCAATTCTGGACCGGCGTGTCTCCAATGATCGATCCGATACGTGACTCGTTGGAAGAGTACTTGCAGTGGTGAGTTGTCTGTACCTGAATTTCTCGCTCGCGGTATGTGTTGAGCATGCAAAGCACATACGCAAGAGTTTTTGGAGCAATCGGTAGTTTGCTGTTTCGCTTTTTTGAGCGAGGGGGCAAAGCCATCGCAGCAGCCTTAACTGCGGAGCAGTGGCATTTGATAGCCACGGATGAAATCCGTGGTCAAAATGGAACGGAGTGCCTCTGAGTCGCAAAGCGACGGCATTCCCACTGAAGATATTAGGCAGACGATCAATATTCCATTTGGCTTAGGCTATAACTCACGGCCCATGCCGCTCCTTCAGAGCTCTGGAGCCATCGGGGGGCGTACTACTTGGGGGTTCGTTCGCGGTGCGAACTTCGCCCCAGGCTGAAAAATCCCATCGCATTCGCGATTCCAACGCAGAACGTTAGTACGGTTTAGTTTTGGCGATATGCTTAGAACTACAAAGTGTCGATCGAGAGGACATTATCAATTTGGACCTTATTCCAATCGGCAGGTCTTCTAGATTCAGCTACTGTTTTGTAAGTCAAGCACTCAGAGAATCAATCGAATCGGCAAAGCTCAAAGGGATTCGATTCGGAACATCCAGGCTCTTTCGCAGGCCGATGGACCTGGAATGACCATGCCTTTGAATGTCGGAGTAGTTTATGACTTATCGAGAGGGATTTTGGGGAGCTGATAGTTTGAATCGCATTCTGATTTCGAAGCTGAAACAACCACTCGTCGATCTGTTGGTCTACTGCCAAGCTTGCTCGAATGCGATTTCCGTGCTCTCAGGCAGTTGAGCCATTGAGGGCTTTGTTACCCGAAACGAATGCGTGATCAAAAGACAACTTACGAGGGACGCTAGGTATGAGAAGCGATTGGATTTCATGATCTAGTCGAACCGATTGAGCGTATAAATCGAGACTTAAAATGCAGAACCGCCTGCAATCTAACACGCGAAACACAACTTTGCAACTTTTGAGAAATCCTAGTACAGCAACTCAATCAGAAGCGGCAGAAATCAATTGGGACATAGGTTCGACATGGGCCTATTCGTTTGGTTTACGTTCTTGCTTATCCGCGTTTTTTACTGCCGACTGCTCAAGTCCCTGGATTAGTTTCACTTGCATCTCCGCCATCTCCTTCATTCCCAGCGATTCGTACACCGACTTCAACTTTCGCCTCGTTTCAATTCGCCCCTGATTCATCCGTAGAACTTGTTCAAGCTTGTTGACAGCTTCCCGCGGACGCTTGGCAGCCATCAATACCAAACCCCAGGTGTCTAAAACATCTGCATTGTTGGGGGACAGTTCGTTGGCATGCACCACCAGTTCCATGGCCTTCTCAGCGTTGTCTGAAGAAAGCTCGACGAGACAGGTTGCTAAGTTATTGAGGGCAACAGGATTATTTGGTTCTTTCGCTACAGCCAACGTCCAATATCTTTCCGCTTCACTTAGATTGCGAATTTTGTAGTATCCCTCTCCGAGCTGCAGGAGGGATGAAAAACTAGTGACACCACTGGCGATTTGTTGTTTGAGAACGTCCAAAAGCTTTTTGGTAGGTCTTACCTTGTACGTAAGCAATTTCGAGATTTCACTTGAAACGGTCGGGTTTTTGGGGTCGGTATCCGCCATTTTCTCTAAGAGACTAAGGTCCACATCGTACTTGCCAGCATCGTTCTTTCGAATCGATTGACGATAAATCATGCCTTGGATTTCGGAAAGCTGCCTAACGGTGGCCTCTCCTCCAAGCTTTTGACGCAGTCCCTCAGAAAGAACTTCGACAGCTTTGCCCAATCGATTTGCCAATACGCAAGCTTCTGCAACCGCCAAACGATCCGCTTCCCTTTCATTCGCAAAGTTGATCTTTGCGGCAAAGTAATCTTCCGCTTGATTGGCTGCAGCAATCTTTCCTGCTTCATCGCCAATTTTCGCATGGAGTCTAGCCAACTCGAGAACTAAATCAGGTCTTAGCGCAACTGCCTGTTTGGTTACTTCGATGGCTTTCGCATTTTCGCCCTGCTCGAGTAGATGTTGACCGTAAAGGAATAGTAAGCGAAAGTCGACTTCTTTCCCCTTGCAGGCCGCATCCAATTGGTCGATCAAGTCCTGCTTTGCGACTTCCTTGCCAGCGTCCTTCTGAATCGAAAGAGATTTCGAAAGCCAAGCACTCGCTTGCGGAAAACCTTCGCGTTTCCCCTCGACTATTTCTCGCATCACAGCTTCAGCCTCGACTGGCTGATTTCGAATACTGAGAATCAATCCTAACCGGTACTTCGCAAGCCGATTGTTGGGTTCAAGGTCAAGGATTCGTTTGCAGAGCAATTCGACATAACGCAATGTCGTAACTGAGGCCTCTATTTCGTAGTCGCCTGGTAGCTTGAAAGTTGGCAACCCGGTCGCGTGAACGAATTCCGCTTCCTGCTTTTTATGACACGCGATCTCCAACGATTTTGTAGAGCGCAGCTTTAGGCTTTCCTCAGCATAGACAGGCGTTTGGATATCCTTGCGATTGAATAGCGAAACACCTACGTTCGCGTAAACGGCTATGAGCGAAATCATGATAGGAAGACTAATAAACAGCACCTTCCAATTGCGTGAAATCCGCCATGCGCGGGCGGTATCCATACTAATTCCGAGGATTCCGATCGGTTTGAAGATCAAGTCGAGCAATTCAAGTCGAAACCAATCGTAATCGGTTTTTAAGGATGGTCTTTTGCCTGCTTTCTGAACACGAGTACGCCAACGCAAAGCAATTCTGTTTTCTTTGGGTATGCGCAGTATCACTTGTGGCAAACTACAAATCCAATTCCACACATAGGCCAACAGTGGACAATCAGGATCGACTCTATCAAACGGAATGGGCTTGAGGCACTCGCCGAGAAATTGATCGAGACCAATGACCCATATGACACCAATCGCAAAGACTATCGACTCGATGATCATTGTCCATTCATACCAAGTTCCATAGCGATTTGAGAGTGATGACAAAACTAGCCAAGCTAGGCTTCGACAAGCAACCCACGTTGCAACCGCCAAGAAAATACCCATGGTTGCCACTAAGAGACCACGCCGGAACGTGTAAGTACAAAAAAGAGAAACTCCCATTAACGCAATGGCACTATCCCAAACGCCGTGGCTGGCAAAATGATCGGCCGTACCTAGCTTGAACAAAATCAATCCGTTGGTTCGAGCGTGCGGTTGGCTGAAGGCATCGGCAAGAAGCGATGTGATTGAGAGCGTCAAGGAATCGAACCATTCAAAGCAACCTTTCTTTACAAACATTTCCAGAGCAAATGGGAACAAGATTGCCGCTCCAATGAATACGCCACGCGACAGTGGCTCGCCTCGCATCCTGCCAGAGCACCAAACTGCGACAATGACACTCAATGCAATCGAAACTAACTCAGTGCGAGAATTCAAAATACCCACCAAAAGAAACGCGGTACTCACAGCATAGCCAAGCCACAAAAACCTCGCACGACTTTGAGGTTGATCGGAATTCCATCTGGATCGAAGCAAGCCAAAACCAAGCCCCAACAGTGTCAACGCAAAAAAGATCTTCCGATCCGGCGATCCAAAATAAACACTCGAGGAAAACGCACCTGCGAAAATGGTCGCAGAGGCGAGCATGAGAGCAATCAAATCGAACCCAATGTTGATCCCTCTGCTGCTCAACTGTTGGCTAGTCGACTTTTCGGAAGTGAGTGGACTGTCCAGCTTTGGACCGGAAGGAGAGGCTTGGTTCTTCATGAAATCTTGATTGAATATTTGCGTTCGAGTTTATGCGAGGGCAAACACAGCCGACAAAAGTCAAAGTAGTAGGTACATTCCATGGTCCGTTCACCAAAGTAGTAGGCACATTCCATGTGCCGTTCACCAGGAATCACTGTCAATTTACTCCAGCGGACGGCACGACGGAGCGTGCCTGCTACTTTTGTCGGTTGTGTCAAATCATTCTGACGAGGAAGCGGATCGCAGACCGACCATCTCCAGCAACTTGAGCGCGTTCGTTGTCGGCGTCACGCCAGGACGCATGACATAATCGAATCGCATGACCTGTTGACCTGCCACCATTTCGAAATGTTCCCGAAAATGCACTACTTGAGCGATGCGTTGAATGCTCCCGTTTCCTGCCATTTCGAGATCATGCGTGCTCGTCAATACGATGCACCCGCATTCGACAAGTTTATCCAGAACATGCTCGACGGCGATCTGACGCTCCCGAGAGTTGGTCCCTTGTAGAATCTCGTCCAGCAAAACCAGCATCTGCTTGCCACCTGGTTGGTTCTCTTGCTGCGCTAAATCCACCACGCTCCGCAATCTTTTTAGCTCCGCCATAAAGAAGGAAACTCCGTCTTGCAAACTATCTTGTACGCGGATGCTCGAGGACAACTCGCAAACGGGGCCATACCACTTCTCTGCGCAAACAGGGGCACCAAGCCGCGCAAGAACCGAGTTTACCCCGATCGAGCGAAGCAATGTCGACTTGCCAGCCATATTGCTGCCGGTCACTAAAAGTAAAGGTCTATCGTGAGTGATCGCGACATCGTTGGGGACTTGACTGGCATCCTTGAGCAACGGGTGTGCGACTCCCTCTACATCCAGCCAACGAACTCCCTGCAAACTTGTCCCGTCCTTTTCTGCCTCTCCTTTGTCAAATAGTGATGGATATACCCATGAAGGATACTCACTCGCGATCGTAGCCGCTGAGAAAAGCGTTTCTGTCATTCCGATGGCTTCCAACCATCCTGGAGTAAATGGGCCAAATCGCACCTTCCAGCGTTCCAGCAATTCCAAAACGCGAACATCCCAAAGAAAAACAACTTGCAAAATAAGGTACGGAATAAAGAAAAGCGGGCTCCGTTGCATGCCAGCCAAACTCATGATGCGTTGCAATTGCGATAGTGCCACGTCCGCAGAGTGCTGATCATCAAAGCACTTCTCGCGAATCTTCGAGAGAAGGACTTTCTTTGAGTTCAGCGCTTTGATCACTTGAATGATATTGGCGAGTGACTGCAGGTCACGATTGGCTGTTCCAATTTTGACGAAGATATCGTGGATCGGGCCAATGATAACCATGGTGACCAAAAAATTGACAGCAGCCCCGCCGAGCAAAATTCCTAAACCGAAGTACTGACCAAATTCGTATTCCTGCAGCTTGGCTAATACCAGCACAAAGACACCTGCAATCAGAACTGCAGGGCTCAGCCAGGTTAGCCATTGAACCCACTTACGCTTGGCAAAATGAAAATCCCCTTTGCACCAGTTCTCTAGTCCCTCGGGGCTGGCCTGCTGATTTCGATAGTCGCAGGTGATTTCAAAAAACGCCTCGCGCCACGCTTGGTCCGATGCTAATTCCTGTACCGCGGCTTGTCGCTCTCGAACCACGTCGCTCGTAACCCAATGGGTCAGCCACCCGCATAGCGTTTTCGAACCCGTTTGTGTCATGGCAAGCGAACACCATCGATACAAGCTCCTATCGCCGAACAAATCAAGGTCTCGGCTTAAGTCCGAGAAATACTCTTTCGTGTTTTCCTCCGTTGGCAACGGGATCAAGTCAGTCCAGTTTCGATGACAACGCGCAAGCAAACGGCGATAACCGAAGAGCCTTTGCCGAAGCTGCGAAATCTGCCAAAGATTGTTTTCATGCCAAGTCGCAACCGCCAGAAACCCAACAAAGAGCAAAACGCCGATTTTCCAGCTCCAGCCACTCGCTTCGCTGATGGCAAGCCCACCGACAATCAACGCCAGCCCAGGCAAAGCGAGGCCAAGCCGAACCCAAACAAGGTTTTTGAGTAGATTCTCGCGCCCTCGAATTTTGAGCTCCAAGGACTGAATATGTTGCAGGTAACCGTCGGTTGCCGAAGTCGATTTCGTTGTTTCAGATTGCATAGACTGGGATTCTAAAAGTGAAACGGGTTTTCCAAAATGGCATTTCCAAACAAGTCGAACGTATTTCCTCTTGTATTTGGCTCGGCCTTCGTGGTATTGCTTTTCGTTGACATTGGCTGCCCAAAAAGGCAACGCTGTGAAGCATTTGGTAGCGAAACTCGTCAAGAGTTTCGGTCATTTAGCCATGCAGCCGAAAGTCTTGACGACTTTCGCTACAAAAAAGCTTGTTTTTACCAGGGCAAGATGCTTCACTGCGTTGCCAAAAAAGGCTCGGCAGCGGTATCCGAAAGTACCAAAACCATGAAAAATCCATTCCAAAGCCTAATCTGCCTCATTTGTGGACTGTTCGTTTACTGCAATTTTGTAGGCTGCACGCGAATTGTCCAAAATGGCACGGGCGTAACCCTCTACCAGCAGGGACGCTACGCAGAAGCTTTGCACATGTTTGAGCAAGCCAAACAGGCCAACCCGACAAACCCGGACACGCACTACAATCTTGCGTCAACGTACCACCGGCTGGGGACGGCAGCCAAAGATCAGAAAATGCTTGAAAATGCCGAAGCGATCTACAACCAAGCTCTAGAGCTTTCCCCTGATCACGTAGAGTGCCACCGTGCTCTCGCAGTACTGCTGGTAGAAACAGGTCGCCCAGATAAAGCGTTTACGCTCCTAAAACGTTGGGCGCAACGCAGCCCGAACATTTCGGACGCCCGCGTCGAATTGGCAAAACTACACCAAGAATTCAATCAAACCAAAATCGCAGAGCAGTACCTAGACGAAGCCCTGGCAATGGACCCGAACAATGCAAGAGCCTGGGCCGAACGCGGCCGACTGCGTGAAAACTCTGGCGAATTGATGCAAGCGGTCCAAAACTACCAACAAAGCATCGCTCTAAATTCGCTTCAACCCGAACTTTATCAACGAATCGGAGCACTCAACGTTCGATTGACCCAGAATATTATGGCGACAACCGGCACAAGTATCGCAGGAGCGGCAAACTCAAGCGCAAACCCCGCCCTGAAATCGGGCGTAGCCCCCCCTGCAAGCTTAAACGCATCGGCCCCTCCGGCCACGAACTCTGCCTCCAATACAACGATACCTCCGCTACCCTCCCGGTACTAAGGCAAACGTCGTTTCCGGCTTTTGACTCAACTCGTTTAACAGTCAGCCGAAGGCGTACTTGGAAACTCTGGAAGTACGCCTACGGCTGACTGTTAAACGAATTTTCCACGAAGCTAGGCTTCGTAAAACGGTACAGCGGTCAAACGCCCGAACTTCCACGGCATCAAAAAACGATGCTGGAAGCTTGCAACCAGTTCCAACCACCGTTATCTTGCAACGTCGTTTCGAATCGTCCCGGATTCTAGGACGTCGCAAAGTCGCAGCACCAAACCCAACTCAATCAACAAAGCCCAGGAACTAAAATGCCACAAGGTAAAGCTGTTTTTATTGGACTGAATCAAACCGGACTGATTGCGTTTATTCTACTGTTGCTGATTTGCTTGCCACTTTGCTGGATCCCATTCTTGATCGATTCGTGCAAAGGTGTTGAGTAAACCCCTAACAACAATTCGCCAAGCTGTCCATGAGCATAAAACGAAGTGTAACTCTGTCTGGCGCAGAGCGCTTCGTTGTTTCGCCCTTGCGATGATCGCTGTCTACGCTGCATGGCAACTTTACTGGCTTAGCCAGAGCCAGTTGCCACCAGCGCTCTTCCTTGCCCTTACCGGTCTTCCAGCTCCTACCACAGGTGGGAGCAGAAGCATTGCTTGCCTGATGCAAGGTGATTGGCTTGGCTCATTGAAGTACAATGCAATGGCCATCCCCATAAGCGTCTTTGCAATCGCTTGCGCAGCATGGCCAACGGCACAATTTTGCATCGGCAGACCATTTCGCCTGCCCAGAGGCACGGGCCTAGCCTGGTTGCTTCTTCTAGCCCTCGCTTGGGCAATCAAATTAATCCAAGCGTTGGTCGTACACTGATCGCTAATCCGCTTGCTCGATCACCAACATTCGATCCACCGCTGGTTTTTGAACCGTCTGCTGCTGACCATTAGGCCAAGTGACTACGATTCGATCGATTGCATCCGACAAACCAAGCCCGAACGTCACGGGCAACTCTACCTGCGATAGGTAACTCCGCGTTGGACTCACACGTCGATATTGAGCGACATCGCCGATGCGCAATTCGACCAACGCTCCAATGGCATCGCGGTTCGAACCTTTGCCCGCCAGCTTAACGCGCGACCAGTGATTGTTTAGCTTCTGGTCATTGCGAAGCAAACGAGGCTTTTGGCCACAACCCATGATCAGCAAATCCAAATCGCCATCACCGTCGATGTCCGCATAGGAGGAGCCTCGGCCTACCATCGGCTTCTGGAACGCACTTCCCGTCTCTTGCTCGCGGCACTTGATGAACTCCGTGTTATACTGCGAACCTGCGTTCCAAAAAAGTTGCGGTGGCTGCTCATAATGTTGGCTCGCTTGCACCTTGGCGATATCGTCTTCCAAGTGCCCGTTGGCCTGGAAAATATCCAGCCGTCCATCCAAATCCATATCCAGAAACAACACTCCAAACGTCAACTCCAACCGCGTCGCAGGCCCAAACCCGTTGGCAACTGCCGCATCGTAAAACTGCAGGTTTCTGGAACGGGAAACATATAGTGCCGACATCTCGTTGGCAAAGTTCCCAATCGCAACGCCCACCGAAGCGTCGTTTCGAAATGCTGCCGCATCAATACCCATCGCACCGCGAGCCGCCCCAGCCGCATCGAAAGCTACCCCAGCCATCGCTCCGATTTCCTCGAACTTCCCATTCCCAAGATTGTGAAACAAAAAGTTCTGAACGGTGTCGTTCGAAATCACGCAATCCAACTTGTTGTCGCCGTCCAAATCTTCAAAGACGAGCCCAAGCGACTTGCCAAGCGGAACCGAAGTCGCTGGGTTGATCACATGAAATCCAGACTCTACAGACACATCGGAAAACTTGCCGTTCCCTTCGTTTCGAAACAGCGCCGGAAAGGTACCACCAAAATTTTGAGGACGCCCATAGGCTCTTTCGTTTCCACCAACGAGACGAAACTCTTGCGCTAAGTCAAATTCTCGGGTCCAGTCGACATAGTGACAGACCAGTAAATCCAAATCGCCGTCTTGATCGCAATCAAACCAACCACACGATGTGCTCCAATCTTTCTCGGCACCTCCAACACCAGCTTGATCGGTCACGTCAACAAACTTACCTCCCTCATTGTGGTACAGGCGATTCCTACCAAGGCATGAAATGAACAAATCCACTTTGCCATCGTTGTCATAGTCACCACACGCGGCCCCCATTCCGTAAACAGTGACATCCAAACTCGCATCCTTGGTTACGTCTGCAAAGGCTCCATCGCCATCGTTCGCATAAAGTGCCAATGTGCCAACGGGCTTCGAGGGGTCATGTTCCCCCGGCCAATCACATGCGTTAACCAACAAAATATCCTGATCGCCATCGCCATCGAAATCAAAGAAGACACAGCCGCTTCCCATCGTTTCCGGCAGTAACTTTTTTCCTTTTGCTCCACTGCAGTGAATAAAATTCAAGCCAGCACTGTCGGTGATATCAACCCAGGAAATCGTCGGAACAATTACTTTGGGCATTTCGCGAACAGCAGGCGGTTCGACCGGCGTTGCCTTAGCAATCTCCGCTGCCGGCTTCCTTGTCAATACAAAGTACGAGACACCAGCAATCAATCCAATCAAAACGAAAACAATCGCCGACCCCATAAAGGCTCGGCCAATCACTGCGTCGTCTTCGACTCGATCCTCGTTGTTCAATGAATCACTCATCCGAAGTTCATTCTGGGGCTGCGTGTAATGGATAGATGACCAAAGGTTCAGCCGCACTGTTTGCCGCTGGATACTTTTCCCGACCTTTTTGTACGGCTATTCCTTGGGCATTGTCGTCTGGCTTGTATCTCAAGTGAAGGGCCTTGTGCTTCTTTTCAAGTTCCGCTTCACCCAGCATGCCGTAAATCAAACCGAGGTTGTAATGGGCGTTCGCGTTCTCGGAATCAATCGCGATCGATCGCTTAAACTGTTTTTCCGCTTCTCGCAGCAAGACTTTTCTCTCGTCGGCTTGTGATTCCTGTCGCAACTGCTCACTGCGATCGAAGATCGTTCGCCCCAATGTATTTAACACTTCGAGGTCTCGGCTGAAATCGAAACCGCGAGCTTTTCGTTCCTCCGTGGTCTGATCCACAATGCTTCTAAAATTCGCTTCGGCTTCAACCAATCGACCTTGCTCACGATTGGCCAATCCGCTGAACCAAGCCATCGTCCATTCCGGTGCCACAGGGTCAGTCGCTTTGGCCGCCCGCTGCACTGCATCCACAGCCTCATCAATTCGGCCTTCACGAAGATAAACACGGGCCAAATTGACCGGACCATCAAATCGCTTCATCTTTTCGACCATCTGAAACGCTTGCTCAGCTTGCTTAAGCTCTGCCTTGCCCTCAAGGAACAACCCGATCCCATAATCGTTCCAACGCTGCCAACCTGGAATCTTTGACTCTGGGTTCGTTGGTTCCTCTGCAATTCCCTCAACCGGAAACACTACCGAATCCATGGCAAGCGTCAGGACCGGCAACGTGTTTTTATACACTTCTGGTTCTGCAGTCCCTGTATTCGAGACCAACGTCGGTTCGTTCGTGTCCTTCTTCGCATCGGTGGCTATTGGGTTGTCGCCCGGTTTTTGGCGACTGTGGACAATCTCCATGTACTCGTAGTCAAACTTGCGATATTGCAACTTGACCGTCGCGGTAATCGATTGAGTCACGTCGGTCGGAACCGCGAACGAATAATGAACAACTTGCCCAGACCCCGGCGGAATCTGATGGTTGTACAAAGGGGTAAAGATGTCTTGTGGATTGCGGCGATTGATTCGGTTGCCATTCCTGTCCAACATGAACACATTAATGAAGTGAGAACGACGATCCACTTCCCCTTTCGCGTCCATTCCTCCGCTTTGGCCGATAAGTCGATCGCCACTCTTGAGCGACACTTCAAGCCAAACTTCATTGGAATCGACTGTCCCCTGAGTGAACTCATGCCCCACCTTGAGTGTTCGCACAATGGACTCAAGCAGGTACTTCGAGCCAGGCTTTAACTTCGGCACCTCCGGTCGAATCGGTCCCAACAGTTTACCGTCCACGCTTGCGTCTTCTTTCAGAGCAAAGATATCGACGCGCATGGTTCCCTCAAGGAACTTCTTGTGCTTGTCCTCGACTTCGGTCAGGAATCCACGCAGGGCTGGCAATCCAGTATTGCCCGCGGCAAAAGTATGATCGTGAATCGAAAACTTGCTGTCCTTACCCGCGAATTGCTTGGCCCCGAAGTCATTCGATTCTTCAAGCGGCATGTGACAGCCTGCGCAAGCCTTTTGAGATTTTTCTGGATAATAGAAGCTTCGAACCCCGTGCCCCGAGACACCGCTGAGGAGCCACGAATCGTAATGATTCTGGCCACGCAAAAAGTCTTTGTATTGATTCAATGCGAACGGCAAATGCACTTTGTGGCAAGTTGAACAGAACTCAGACGACTTGTGGAAGTCCTTCAAGAATGTCTTCTTGTGAAAGGCCGGTTTCGCTTTGATCAATTGCTGATTCACCCATTGCAGCATTGGGTTTTCGCTAAATGCAAACGGGTAGTGCAACGGTTCCTCGATCGTAAAATCTGCGTTCCCTCGAGTTGAGTTGACGTTGGTCACCGCGTGACAAACCGTACATGTGATCCCTGCTTGAGATGTCGGATGATTGACGTCGTCAAACTTGGGATCGTCAAACGCGCCGCTAAAGAACGGAACCGGATCGTGACAACCCGCACACCACCGCGAAGCCTTGACGTCTCCATCTCGCTTCAACGACACCTCGCGTGTTTCACGAACGCTTGCAAGATACGCTGGATTGTTGAACGAGCTGAACCGGTGCGCACTGTGGTTCCAACTCTTGTAAGCATCCGGATGGCATTTCAAACAATACTCGTCATTGTCCAAATTCTTAGCGGAAATAAACGCGCCGTTGGACGTTCGAGCAAGCGATGGCTCAAAGTACTTGACCCCTTCCACCGACCCAACTTTGTTCCACTCCCGAGGATCTTGAGTGTGCATCGAGACCATCACCGCAACCGACGCTACGGCGATTGCACCATAGGCAACCCCAAGCTTCCACTTGATCTTTTGTCCGACCAATCGATGCAACCAATACAACCAAATCGTGACCACAGGGCAAAGGACGTGCAGCCAATAAACGATCGACCTTGTTGCCGGCTGCTTCAAATCAAAAACGTCACCAATTCGAACGAGCAATAACCCCGTGCCGAGAACAACCAAACTCGCCGCAAAGAGTGCATAGCCGACTCGAATTGCTCTCTTGTTCTTGCGTTTTCGTGCCGTGACCATGTGGATCAAACCAAAAACCACAAACGGCACCAAAAAAATCAGACCAAGCACGACGTGGCCGAGAAACATGGCCATGTAGAACTGATTCTGATACGTCTCCCCTCGCTGCCATTCCAAAAAGGTAATGGTCGCCAAGTACAGCGAATTTGCACCCAGCAACGAAAGCAAGGCGAACACCACGAAAAGCAATCGCTTTAGCTTCACACCAATGGCAGGCGTATAAACTCGTTTGGGAACAGGCGATTTCGCGGCTGTTGACATGTCTGGATTTCTTTGAGTCGTGGTTTAGTGTCTTTTGATTGGCTGTTGATGTCAGCCCGGATTTTTCAACTTAGTCGGTTTGAGCCGCGGGCGTTAGCCGCGACAACAGTGTTTGTCAGGGAAACCGTAACGCGGCTAGCGCCCGCGGCTCAGTATGAATAATCGTAGCTAGTAATCCTGCCTTGCAATTCATTTGAAAAAAACATTGGGAGGGTGAGGCTCCTGCCGAGCCGTGGCGTCGCAAGCTCGGCAGGAGCCTCGCTCTCCCAGGTAATGCATTGGTTGGTAAACTCGATGTAAGCATGCTTAAAGCCGTGGCCTCACCCTCCCAACGATGATTGGTCTGGTGAGGCCCCTGGAAGCACAAGGAAACCGCGATTTGCTTAGCTGTCTTCACGGAAAAACGTCAATGCAGGGGTCGTGGTAACCAAATAATAGAACGACTTCTCTGCAACTGTACCATTCTTTCCCGCGTACTTCAGCGAAATCTTGAACCGGACGTTCGGACCCAGCATTTCGCCTTCGCCAACAACCTTGTAGTTGGTCAATTTCACTCCGTTTTTCCACAAGTCTTCACGGACGTAGGTCGGAGGAGTCATTTCCGCCAACTCCTCGACCTTGGCGCCCGATTTCCATTGCCCCATCAACTTTTCTACGAGCGCCAATGCTTGCTGGCTGTCCGAAGGAGGAACTTTGGCAGGGCCACACCCCGCAGCGAGCAAACAGCAAAGGAGCAATGGCAAAACCAAAAGCATCTTGCATGAATGTGACATTATTCATTCACTCCCGTTAGTACTTCACCTTCGTTGCGCGAACCGAACGAACGCCATGCGGCTAGATCGATAGTGCGAGCAATAAAGCTGACGGAACCATCACAACGTGCAACTTGGACGCCTCCTGTGTGATAGCTCTTGGCCGTTGTCGAAATGCGTCCTGGAGGAAACATGCAAGAACGACTCATCGGGGGGGCGGCATGGAAGTAGCAAGTGGCTGTGTGACTACCTACAAGCCATGGTCCACCTACGTTGCTATTGCCTTGAAATGATAGGTTAGCAGTGTTGATCGCCGCACAATCGCGAATCGCTTCATCTGCCGTAGTTGGGTTGGTTCCAGGCTGAAATGTATCCGTAAAAGTTGAAATGGCATTGCTGAAGTCACCTTTGCCATGCTCACTAAACGCAGCAGTATTGGACGTACCATCGGTGATGTCGCCCAGCTTAAGAAATCGAGTTGGAATCATCGGACCATTCGGTTCAGGATACCCATAATTAGGATCGCTATTCAGAGCAGGTGGCAATCCATAAAGAATCCCCGAACCTTGATTCGAACGGTAATTCGTTCCAGCCCAACCAACAACTGGAATCTGTGTGACAGGGTCTGATGGACAAAGCAATGTAGGAACAACGACTGCCCGTGCAGCCGTGTTGTTTACGTGCGTACCTGCCACATTGAAGTCAATCAATTGATGGACGCTGGATTGCTCCATATAGGGCATCAGCGAACCGAAAACAGACAAATTAGTCGTGACGGCTCGCGCTGAAGGCAATCGCCTGTTGGCTGACTCATAGTTCAAAAGAGCCAAACCCAACTGCTTGAGGTTGTTACCACATTGCATCCGTCTTGCAGCTTCGCGAGCCGCCTGGACCGCAGGAAGAAGAAGACCAACCAAAATGCCGATGATCGCAATAACGACCAAAAGCTCGACCAAAGTAAAACCACTACGACGAAAAGGAAATCGTGACATTTTTTTGAGCCTTGAGATAATCGAATAAAAAGAACAAGCAATGAAAAGATTTTGATTTAAGAATAGGCGCTGCAACTCTTGATTAAGGAACGCAGATGGCCTAAGGACCGCACAAGAATGAGAACAGCCAGCATTGCGGATACAACACTTGATCGATAAGAGACTCTTTATGAAGCCTGCCCAGGCATACGCAACGGATTAGCCGCGTTACACTCAAACAAGCACACAAATCGCTCAGTCAAAAGCAAGCGTGCGCAATGCAGCTAGATAGAAGCGATCGGAGGAGGCGTCAAAACCTCAATCGAAGCAGACGATGGAAGATGATCGTCAGAAAGTTCAAAGGCTCGAAATTTATCCCCGTCTACATCGGCGAAGGAGACACGGAAATCCAGATACTGCTTGAAAGAGACCACCATCCGCGATGGCTCAACCGGAGGAACTACTGGAGCCGAGTGGCAATTACCACCCTTACAAAGTGGTACCGCTGGCGAATCGGTCGCCGGGTCGGAAAACACTTTCTTCACGGCATGGTGAAGATAGTCACCGCATCCTGCCTCAGCCCGCCCGACGCCAACTGCAAACGCAAAATAAACGAACATTGACACACAAAGTGCCATTTTCGTGATTTGCATAGAGAGGTGTCGGCCGGCCATAAACGTTCATTCGGAAAAATTCGACGAGAATCACAAAAAATTTTAGCCAACACTCGCACTTTCGTCAACCAGCAATGCGCAACCAAATGGCACAAACTGGCATTTAGTGGAGCTTTTATCGTTAGAGATGGCCAATGGCACCCACTTTTATTTGAGTTTTACAGTGGCAGGGTGCGAGCTCTCCGATTTCGGGGCATTTACTGAACACTCACCAGACGGCCGGGGACTTGTTGCGCAGTCGTTTAACAGTTAGCCGTAGGCGTACTTCGCTTCTTTGACAGTACGCCTACACGGCTGACTGTTAAACGAAATGCATTTGGGCAAGTACTAATCAACAAGCCGCTTGCGCCGTTCCGCCAGCAACCGTCCCAAGACGATTATTTTTTCGATTCGCTAGCGCTATCCGATGGTGCATGAGCGCCAAACACATTGTCTCGCTCCAACGGCAGCTGGAACCCATCCGAAATGCGAGTCATGTACAAACCTCGGCACATCCACCAAAAAAGTCCCATCGATTTGTGTGCCCCCCAATCCTCCTCCAACGAATCTATGTCCTTCTTCGTCATTTCCCACGGAGTTTGACTCAGCTTTCGAGCAAATGCGTATGCCCGCTGCTCCTGAGGCGGAAACGCAGCCCAATCTGTTTCTGCCAACAATTGAGTTCGGTTGGCAATTGCAGCTCGATCCATGCCTGCCACTTCTAACAACATTTCGCAATGCCCCATGCAGTAGTTGCACTCGATGGCTCGTGTTTGAACCCAAAACAAACTCTCCTCGAGAATTCTCTCGGATGGACATTCAGCCCAGTGTGTTCGAGTTGCTATCATAGCCTCGATCTCCGTCATTGTAGGTGTGAATGATAAAATTGGGGCCGGGAGAAAGATGGCTACGCACACCGCCATGTGTTTTACCGGTCAATTAGCCGTTTGGGCGATAGCCAAATGGCTCTCACTTTCGATTGTGGTTCTGTAACGGCAGGGCATGAACAACTACTTCAACTCAGGCTGAAGTGCTTTCTCACCAGTCGTCGATATCGAATAAATCATTTTTTGATGCGGATCGGCAATGAGCAAACGATCTCCTTGTTTCGCTAGTCCAACCGGATTTTTGAGCGGATCGCCGCTGAAGAATGGCTCAGGTTTTCCTTGCGAGGGAATTTTCCAAACCGATTTCGCATAGCCATCCGTTACGTAACTGTCACCCGACGAATCCAAAACGATTTGATGCGCAAATTGGAAAATCGAATCGGCAACCACCACTTCCTTGACTTTGTCTTTTCCAAATCGAACCAACGGCTCCTTGGAATGCGACACAACCCACAATCGATCTTGTGCATCGATGGCCAAACCTCGCGGCGCGGGCACCTTAACGAACTCGGTCGCTTTCCCACCACCAGCCGGCACATGGAAAATGCAGTGAAGCTCCAGGTCAGCCACGAACAAGTCACCTTTCGAATCAACTGCAATCGCTGTCGGAATACCAATCCCACCGCCCGTTAACGGGATCGGTGTCTCCGGTGCATCAAAACGATACACCTCACGAGTCGCCGAATCCCCTGCAAGCAACTTTCCATTGCTATCGATCCCCAAGCATCGCACCGCATTCAACGGCGTGCGGAACTTCTTCGACCCCTGAAAATAGATGGAAGCCTTTCCGTCCTGAATTTTCCAAATGCCATGGAAATTCAAATCGCCAACGAAAATCGAATTCTCTGGGCCTGCAACGACCGCAAGCGGATAGTCGAGTCCTTGCCCACACGTTGGCCGTACCCAAGCAACGAGCAAACAGCCAAACGCGAAGCAAAGGGTCCAAGACCGAATCTGATTTAGCTGCATTGGAGAGGAGTTTCTTGAATGGAGTTTATTTGTTGAACAATCAGTCCCTCGTTCCAAGGCTCTGCCTTGGAACGCACTGCCTTCGAGGCTCCGCCTCGCGTTAGCCATGCTTTTATAACTTCAGGAGGCAGGAGCCTCCGGTGCATTGCGTCCCCAGACGGAGCCCGGGGACGAGTGCCAAAAGCCGGAAGAAAATTCCGGTTTTTGGCACTCGGGCGTGCCAATGTCGATCTCAATTCTCTCGAATCTGATTCCAAAACATGCCTGGCAACTGATTTCGCGTCTGATACCGCTTCAAATAGTCGACATGCTTTGGCTCAGACGGAAACGTCTGATCTGGTTCATAAGGATACTTGGACATGGCCCGGAACGGGAGTGGTTCTGCCGATTGTCCATGAATCGTGTTCAAATCCGCATCCTTATCCCAGCCGATATTGTAGATGATGAAATCTCGCTTCCAGCCCGGCGGCAATTCAGCAGTTTCGGCCGAAAACTCGATCGTCATCTCATCTCCCGCTCCCAAAACCACTTGCAAATCATCTGCTTCCACAACCAACTCCTTGACGTCCCCAAATCGCGTAAAGTTGCCCGTCATCGGAGGCCAAATGGACTCCTTGGTAACGTTGCCGTAATCAAACCACTTCGGCGCATTGTTTGGCTTGGGCACCAATTCCGAAAAACCGCGATAATGCAACTCAGCCGACATCAACTCTAGTTTGGTCAATCGATAAAGCTCAGGCTCCGGCTTCCCCGTTCCCGCAGTCCAAAACACTTCGTCCCAACTGAGTTCCATGTTGGTTACAACTCGAACCCGATGATCGTTCGACCTAAATTTTCCAGAAAGATCGATTGCGATCGTTTTCGTCTTTCCCCCAGGAAATCCAGCATACGGAATCACCTCGACCCACTTTCCGTTTTCGTCCGGAACCTGAATCGACGGCGGGCTTAACTTGGGCCGAAGCGGATTCTCGGTCATCGCCAAATTGAGCGATGTCGACGTCGGGAAGACCCAGCCAGACAAAAACAACATCACTTCTTCCGCATCGGAATCTCCTCCATTCAAGTCGATTTCCATCCAGTGCGTTTCAACTAACCCTTGGTTGATCCCCCTGGTCCAACAACGGGTATATCGCCGGTCCCGCTTGGAAACCAGTTCCGAGATGTCTTTACCTTCCTGATCCATGACGGACCGGGGCTGCAAACGATTCTTCACCGTATGGACTCGAAACTTGGCCAAGTCCGGTGGCCCCACCTTTTCATTGGTATAAATTTCAACTTCAGCAGGATGGTCAACCGCCATCAATTGAACGGCATCGAAATAAGCCGCCTCCCAAAGCTCCTCGGTAATCTGAAGCACATAGCGCCCATCCCTCGCCTTGACCTGATCCCCATCGATCTTCAAATACTCCCATTCACGTGTTGGGGCAGAAACTCCCTGGGCAAACTGCAACCCGATCGGAGCTGCCCAAAGGCAATCCGTGCAAAACTCAAATCGCTCACCATTCCAAGCGTAAAGATACGGGCACGACCCGCCTAAATTCTGCTGGTCAAAAATCGTAGTTCGATTCGACACATCCAACACGCTGTTGGGGATCCCGTTGGTCCAAAGAATGCGCATAACGTCCGCCCCCTTTGCCTTACCTAACCCAAACCTAGACATCGTTCCTCGAACGATCTGAGCTTGGTACCGCCCTCCTGACTTGAGCTCGATCAAACTCCCGACCCCGTGCATGTTGCAGCGCTCGCGCGCCGTCTGCAGTCCACCCTCGTCCGCTCGGATGACGACCTCAAGATGTTGGTTCGAGTTTCCCCCCACATTCTCCACAAAACGAGTCTCACCACCTGACGATAAACAAACCAAATCGTCATCGCCGTCCCGGTCCAGATCCATGACGGCAACTTGCGAAGCACTCTGTCCAAATTGCAGCGAAGACTTGTCCAGCACAAGCGTGCCATCGGTGCCACCGCGATACAACTCAAGTCCGCTTACACCCCATGCAACACAGTCCGTGAATCCATCCAAATCCAAATCGCAAGAAACCAAACCAATCATTGGCGTTTGAGACAGAGTAGTCACTTGATCCGGAATCCAGCTATGGCGACCTACCGATTTCATCATGGCAAGCTTGGTCCCTTGTTTGCCGCACGCAACCAGATCCCAACACGCGTCGGCATTCACATCGATAGCATCGATCGCACGACAAGCCCCTTTCCAATCGGTCTTCCATGCAAGGTTAGAAGGGTGATACCGACCATGCAAATTGTTGGTGAGAAAAACCGGTTGCTCCAAATCGTCCGCCCCAAGCATGAAATCATTGAGCACATTCCGATCTAAGTCCATAGCCAAAATCGAATCCACATTCTTCAGCGAAGCAGGGAGGTCCGAAAATGCAGTGAAGTCGGCAAAGGTCCAGTTGCCTCGATTGGACCAAAGCGAGATTCCGGAATCGGAAGAAACCACCAAATCAAGATCGGAGTCGTGATCAAAATCAATCGACGCAACAGTTCGCACTCCTCGAAGAGCATCCAAAGAATCCGGTTGAGGCATGGCGGTCAAGCTGCGGGCACCTGTGGCTTTATCGATATCATTGCGATACAAGCGAATGCCCTCATCTCCATAGACAACAACATCCACATCGGTATCCAAAAACCTCACCACTTTCGGATCGCTAGTCGGCGCATTCGGAATCGGCGGCGGAAGCTCCGTGTCTTTCATGACTTGATAGTCGTGATCCAAGTCAACAAGAACTAGCCCTTTGCAAGCGATGTCTATGGTTGCGGTAAACAGTCTCTTCGCGGACTCAACTCCATTTATACCCCAAACTTCAACTTGCTTGCCGACTGCACACACGAGATCTTTATGGCTATCTAAGTCCATATCTTCGGTGGCAATTGCGGTGATGTCCTTGCCTGCAAAGCTGAGTGTCTGCTTGTTCTCAAGCCGCCAATTGGAGGCAGCCACACGTTTCTGTGACGGGCGCTGCTTGCTGAATTCAAGCTCAACGAATTCAAGAGGATGCGGATGCAATTCACGAAGGTCCGAGGTGTAGGCAAGCTCTGCGAGCAAGGTGTTTCGCAATCCCATCGCTTTCTTCTCAGCGACATTCCATTCCCCTTTCTCAGCCGCTGTGACACCGTCGGATAGGAGGACCAAAAGGCTGCTATTCGTTCTGGAGATCAATGGCTGAAGCATCTCGCGAAAACGCTCCGCTTCCCCAATGAATCCGCTATCCTTCGTTTTTGCCATCGTATTCAGCAAAGTAACGCCAAGAACCAAGTTGCTTGGCGCAAGCTTGACCGCTGACTTCAATGCAGACTTCATTTCGGAAAGAGACTCTGGCTTGCGCCCCGAATCGATTTCCAGAAGTTCATACAACTCGAAATGGCTATCCGCACCCGCCCCTTTCGTGCGACAAACGGCTCGCATACTCTCAATCGCCAGATCTCGATCATTTTGGACTTTTTTTTGATACCGACTCATTAAAATATCCGCCACCGAACCATCGGGGGATCGCTTCTTTAACGATTGGATCGCTTGTTCGAACTGCTTTCGCGTCGATTCAAATAGAGCGGGAGTATCCGAGAGCCTAGGGTTTTCCAACTGAAGTAATAGGGAAACACAAAGGTTTTGCACACCGAGCCGTTCCTCTGGGAGTTCCTTTGCAATCTTGCTAAAACCAGCGGCTGCCTCTGCCAAATTCTTACCGTCGGCCTCATTTCCTGTAGAGCCACCCTCAAGCAAAGCAATCGATCGGTTCTTCAACGCATCCCGTTCGTTCCATTTCTCCTCAGAACTCGAGAAACATCCCGTTGTACTCGTAACAACCACAAGAGAAATGAACAGCGTCAAACGCCCTCTGCAGTCGTTCCATCGGTGGTATTGAATCGTATCCGTCATGTTTTCGCTCAAAGTCGGAGAGTTGGAGTTGGCACCGCATCATAAACTTTTTTCGAAAATCTCGCTATCAAACCAATGGACCTCCTGGTTTCCTCACGAAACAATTGAGGTTTGGCCACAGCAAAGATGGTTTTCACAATGTCCTGTAGCTGCCATAAGAGTCTACAATTCGGGGGCAGCAGCAACAATTGAGACAATTGTGCGACACTCTTTTGCCATTTGGGGATTTACACAAAAAAAGGCACGCATGATTGCGTGCCTTTTTGGTTATTCATCGAGAATGAACCTAGATTGAACTAGCTGACGCTCTTGATCGTCTTTAGCAATCGCGAGATGATCTTGTATGGATCGGCTTGCGAGTTTGGACGTCGGTCTTCCATGTACCCCTTGTAGCCAGCGTTCATGAAGCTGTGTGGAATACGGATCGAGGCGCCTCGGTCGGCTACTCCGTAGCTGAACTTGTCGATCGATTGGGTTTCGTGCAATCCAGTCAAACGCAAATGATTGTCTGGACCGTACGCAGCGATGTGCTCGTCGCGGTACTTGTCGAAAGCTGCCATGAGCTTCTCAAAGTACTCTTTGCCACCTTGCTCGCGAAGAATCGTCGTCGAGAAATTGGTGTGCATACCCGAACCGTTCCAGTCACCCTTGACAGGCTTGCAATACAACTCGACGTCGAGCTGGTACTTTTCTGCGAGACGGAACAACAAGTAGCGAGAAATCCACATGTCGTCGCAAACCTTCTTCGAGCCCTTTCCGAAGATTTGGTATTCCCATTGGCCCTTGGCCACTTCGGCGTTGATACCTTCGAGAGTGATTCCCGCGTCGAGGCAAATGTCGATGTGTTCTTCGACAACTTGTCGAGCGATATCGCCAACGTTCTTGTAACCAACGCTGGTATAATAAGGACCTTGGGGAGCAGGGTATCCGGTCTCGGGGAATCCGAGCGGACGGCCATTTTCCATGAAGAAGTATTCTTGTTCGAAACCGATCCAAAGATCAGCGCTATCTTCGACGGTTTGACGGAAGTTGGATGGGTGTGGCTCGCCATTTGGCAACATGACTTCGCACATGACCAAGAAGCCATTGATGCGTGTGCTGTCTGGATAGAGAGCAACAGGCTTCAAAATACAGTCGGAACTCTTTCCTTCTGCTTGTTGGGTAGAACTACCGTCGAAGCCCCATAGGGCCAAATCTGCAACGCTGGTCGGAGCAGTATCCACGATTTTGGTCTTGCTGCGCAGGTTTGGCTCTGGCAAATAGCCGTCCAACCATACGTACTCGAGCTTAAATTTCTTGTCCTTAGACATTCAGCTACATCTCTCGCATACTTGAGGTACTTAAAAATACGATTACGGTTCGCATTCCCTGCATTCCTGCGCGGGAAACAACACATGCATTCACGCCTGCACGTCCGCCGCCCAACCGACACCAATCAACTCTCAAACAGCCTGTCTACCCAAACATTCTGCCTCAAAGTCTCCTGCCCAACGACCCGCAAAAAGAACTCTCATTTGGTCGATCCGGTTTGTCGAACCCGCCCAAGAAATCCGATCTACAAGCTGCACCGTTGGGTGACTGATGTTAAGCTGGTATTGCTTAACCGACCAATACCTTAACCGCCTCCTTAAAGCTCAGCAAGCGACCCGCAAAGTTTCTTTAATCCCACCTCTCCCTGATTACTTTGGCTTATTATGCATGCAGCCCCTTTACTTCTTCTCGTTTTAGCAATCATGGCAATTGCCTACCGCTTTTACAGCGTGTTTTTGGCAACCCGAGTGGCCTGCAACGATCCCAACATTCTGACGCCTGCTGTTCGGCTGGATGACGGTCAAAATTACCATCCGACCAATCGTTGGATTCTTTTCGGCCATCACTTCGCGGCCATTTCTGGAGCAGGACCGCTCATCGGGCCGGTGCTTGCCATTCAGTTTGGTTATATGCCCGGCTTAATTTGGCTTGTGATTGGAGTTTGTTTGGCCGGGGCAGTCCAAGATTTTTTGGTTTTGAGTGCGAGCGTGAGGTTCGAGGGCAAGTCGCTGGCCCAGATGGCTCGGGAGCTTCTGGGGCCGCGAGTTGGGTTGCTCGCCTCAGCCGCCATCCTGTTCATTGTCATCATTGCGTTGTCTGGGTTGGGGATCGTGGTAGTCAAGGCTTTAGGTGGCGAGTCGGTTCCGATGGTGGCTGGTGCCAAGATCACATTCCCAGGCGAGCTCGAACAACAACCCAATTCAAGTGGCACTCGATTGCAAGTGCCCCCGGGCTCTACGATCGAATACACGATGGGGCCGGTTAAGCCAGATTCAAATGAAGAACCGCGCAAGGCCAGCTTCAAGCGGAGTGAGACCTTTACCATGCAAGTTCCCGCGAACGCCGAGTTGAAGCAATCCGCGGAAGGCTTCATTGTCCCGGCGAAGTCGTTTGAGCTGATTCGCGGTAGCTCATGGGGTACGTTTACGATTTTCTGTACCATCCCCATCGCATTGTTTGTCGGGTTGTATATGTACCGCTTTCGAAAGGGACGCATTGGAGAAGCCTCGCTCATTGGTGCCATCGGCGTTTTGGGCGCGACCGTAGCTGGAAACTGGATCCCTGGTTCTGTCTTAGAGCCCTATTTTTCGCTTTCGCGACAAGGAATCATCCTAGCGATTTGTGCTTATGGTTTCATCGCGTCGGTGCTACCCGTTTGGTTGCTGCTCTGCCCACGCGATTACTTGTCCAGCATTTTGAAGATTGGAACGATTCTGATACTGTTGCTCGGTCTGATCATTGCCAATCCGGTCATGCAAGCGCCTGCGGTCAACGAATTTTATGCCAACGGCGGCGGCCCTTATTTTAATGGCGCTATTTTCCCATTCGTTTTCATTTGCATCATGTGCGGTGCCATCTCGGGTTTCCATTCGTTGGTTTCCTCGGGAACGACCCCGAAGATGGTACAGTCGGAAAGCGATCTCCGTTTGATTGGTTACGGTGCCATGTTGATGGAAGGATTGGTCGCGGTTTGTGCCTTGTTTGTGGCGGCTGCGATGCCTGCTGGAGATTACTGGGCAATCAATATCGACTTGAGCAAGATCCATTTGCACGCGGAAACTCTGACCAAGATGCATGCCGATGTAGATCACTTGCAAGAATTAGAGCGTCAGGTCGGCGGCGAGACGCTTCGAGGACGAACGGGAGGTGCGGTAACACTCGCCGTTGGCATGGCCAAGATCATGACGGACGCCATGCAGAAGGTATCCAGCACGATCGAAATCGATAGTGTCATCAAATATTGGTTTCACTTTGCGATCATGTTTGAGGCGCTGTTCATCCTGACCACGCTTGACACTGGTACCCGTATCGCGAGATTTTTGCTTCAGGAGGTATTGGGTAGTTTCATTCCCAAGTTTGCGAAGATGGATTGGTGGCCTGGTGTGATACTCAGTACGGGGCTTGTCACCTTAGCATGGGGAGCGTTGATTTGGAGCAGTTCCATCGACACAATATGGCCCATGTTTGGAATTGCCAATCAGTTGTTAGCCGGGATCGCGTTGTGTGTCGTCACGACTTGGTTGTTCCAAAGCGGCCGAGGTAGATACGTTTGCGTGACAGCGATCCCATTGTTGTTTATCGTGTCGACAACATTTACCGCGGCGGCACAAATGGTCTCAGGACGATTCTGGCCGACGTTTCAACGAGGCTGGAAGAGCGGCAACTTTGCGGAACAGTTGCAAGGCGGATTATGCTGCGTGGCTATTGTGTTTTTGATTTTCTGCTTCGTAGTCATCTTGGGAAGTTCAGTTGCGAAATGCGTGAGCTTTTTGAAGCCTATCGCTGAACCCCGAGGTCGGTAGTCGGAACAATCGCGTACCGCTGACGAGTGGGATCTTTCGTCGCTTACGCATCGGGTTACCAATCAAAGCCAATCGCGTCGGTTATTATTCGAAGCTACACTCAGTGGCTTCCATCCGCAAACTAAACCTTAAACAAGCGAACGCTTGTTTGTCGGAGCCCCATTTTTGCAGCGCAGCGGTGACCGAGCCAGCGGGGCTGGTTTGATTTTTCTATTTTAGGCTGCTTCATCTTTTTTCGGTTTCTAACTTGGTTTGGCGTTGCGGTTA
>JANPHB010000092.1:0-16858 GCA_031424235.1 Pirellula sp. | reverse complement strand
ACACTTGTGTTTTTGTAGCAGAATTCGTGAGAATTCTGGCCGCGTCTTGATTGCAAAGCGTCTGAATTCTCACGAATTCAGCTACATTTCTCAATACTGTGCAACTTCAAAACGCGCAAGCTGGTGAATTTGCTATCCAATTCCCTAGCTTTCGCGTCGTGCCAGGTATAGAGGCCCGCGCCGCTCGCCTTCGTGAAGATTATTGCAAATGAGTGTTGCCCGAATCTGCGATAGAGATGATTCCAATTTTGTGTGAATCCATTGCAAAGCTTTCGTTAATTGTTCGCGTTGCCTCCAGACAGATAGATGTGCAGCTGCAATAATCCCGCGACGCCCAGCCGAATTGTAAATTAACAAATGAGGTGCTGTATGTCGTTGGTTTTCGTCCTGCTACTGTCCTTTATCGATCCCAGTCGTCCGATCGTGATCGCGCATCGAGGTGCAAGCGGTTACGTCGTTGAGCACACGGAGGCAGCCAAGACGCTGGCTCACGCGCAAGGTGCAGACTACATCGAACAAGATGTGGTTCTTAGTAAGGACAGGCAATTTATTGTGACGCACGACATCACAATGGAGGAAACAACCAACGTCGAACAACGCTTCCCAGATCGGGCGAGGCAGGATGGACGCTACTACTTCGCTGATTTCGATTGGCAAGAGATTCAGCAGCTCACTATGCACGAGCGAACGCAACGCGGTTCGGATCGGCCAGCTCTGCCAAACCGATTCCCCTACGATGCCGGCCAACGCGTGGTGCGACTTGCGGACGAGCTCCAGCTGATTGCCGGTTTGAACAAAACGACCGACAAAAACACCGGGCTCTACATTGAACTCAAGTCGCCGTCCTTTCACAAAAAAGAGTTGGGGATCTCAATGGGCGAAGCTCTCTTGAAGCTCCTTGCAACTCACGAGGTGCATGACCGATGTTTCATTCAGTGTTTTGAGATGGAGGAGCTCCGCGATCTTCACGATCGATTGCATTGCAAATTGCCGCTCATCGCACTGCTTGGAAGACGACCGGCGGACGGAGATGTGGAAAAAATCGCGAAGTTTGCCCAAGGCATCGGCCCCTCTCTGGAACTGCTGGCAACCAGAAACGCAAGCAACGAGATTGAATCGACAGGACTGGTCGAGGCAGCCAGAAAATTCGGTCTAAAGATCCATCCTTATACAGTGCGAAAGCATCAACAACCAAGGTGGTCAAACTCGCTTGACGAAACGCATAAAGTGCTGGTCGAGCAGCTCAAGGTGGACGGTTTCTTCACCGACTACCCTGACCTTGGGCGTGCGGCAGTGGATGCGGTTTTGACTTCTCCGCGGTAACTGCAGCCTTAACTGCGGAGCAGCGTTTTACCTGGGGTTTCCAATGTCATCGCATTCGCGATTTAATCGCAGAACCTCGGTTCACTTTGGCTTGGAATGTTTGTTTGGGCTTGTCGCTTCACTAACGTCGTCTCTCAAGCCTTCTTCTCGCCATTTCTGGATCTGACAGATCAAGCCGATCTCGAGCGTCTTTACCCATCTTGTCATAAGCATTTAATGGTGTATCCGTTGGATAGAGCCATAAGTTTAAGACACGCATTCGCTCGGACCTGTCCACCCCTTCTATGATCTTTCTGGCGGTAGACGAAAGACTGGCTGGGAGATCATTGATAAGCGGTTCTAGCTCCTGAATGAGATCTATTCGCCTTCGGATCAAGAGCTCCACCAGCAACTCTCGTGTATTCAATCTCCGAGTCGATTCTTCTGTTCCTACGGGAAGGTCGGAGAGCACAGCCAATTGCAGTGCGGGTCGAAGCGTCTCGAGATCCCATTTTTCTAATGCAGCCTTATCCGACGGCGTAATCAAATCTGCGTAGTACTTGGCACATTTCTGATAGATCTGTTCTCGCAAAAATTCGTACCGTTGTTCCGATTTCATGGAGTCCATTTCGTTTCGTCGCGAGCTACCGATCCCATCCAGTACTAATCCGATGAGACTCACGGCTTCCTGTATTTGACGGTGGTCGGGAAGATGCTCGATTTCATTTTCGATCGCAGCCAATCGCGTGCGTTCCTCGCGGCTCAGCTTACCGATCTTTTCCCTGCCGTCGTCCAATCGCGAAACTTGCTTCTGGGTTAAGCTCTGGACCCATGACTTTCTCTGATCAATCGAATCCGGTGGTGCTGGGACGAGTTTGTCTGCAAAATGTTGTCGCAAGACCGCCATAAGCTCTTTCTCTTGACTGAGCTTGACCGCGATACTAACTTCGTTGACGTCTTTTAAACCGTGGATGCCAGCAACCAGTCCTAGGTCTTGAAGTTGCCGACGAGTTTCTATCATGGCAACGACTGAGGCACACACGGCACCAGTGACCGCGCAAAAGCCAATGAGACCGAGGAGCGTTGGCCATGCTCGCTTGCTTATTGGTTTTGAGAATGGTTGGGGCGACACCGCGGCTTGGTTCGACTGAGGTTTCTTTGGCGTCGCCGACAGATCCTTAATCACCAGTTCGAGTGTGCTTTTGGTAAAGCGTTGGTTGTGCGGAGTTTCTGGTACTTCGTCTAACAAGTCGTACGCTTGTCGTAGTTCAGCCAGTCGAATTCGAAGTCGCTCGTCGTCGACAAGACTCGTTTCCAAAGCAGCAGCCTCGGCTGGCGAAAGCTCGCCGTCGAGATAAGTGGTCAATTGCTCATCGATTTGTTCTTGTTCCATGTCTGGGAGATTCATTCCTCGGTTTCCCTCGCGTTGGAATTCGCTTCGTTGCCTAGGCCCGATTCCGCGTTCGCCGCAACGGAGTCAGGGGAAACGCCGGTGGCGATATAGGGGTCCAACAAGTTCTTTAGGTTCACTCTGGCTCGGCTCAGAAGAGACTTGATCGCTTTCACGCTGAGGCCCATCGTATCGGCAATTTCCTGATAACTCATTCCCTCGAACTTACTCAGCATGATGGCTGTTCGCTGACGCTCCCCTAGTGCTTGCAAAGCCTGGAGAACCACCTCGGATCGTTCCATCCGGTCGATTCGCTTGGATGGCTGGAAACCGCTTGGGGCGACCGCCATGCTCTCTAAAATGAGCTGTGAAGTCGAATCATTTTCGCTATGTGAAAGCTGGTATTCTTTTCGGTGCGAGGAATCGCGTATGTGGTTGGAAGCAATGTTATTGGCAATTCGGTACAGCCAAGTGGTAAATTTAGCTGTAGGAACGTAAGTTTTTCGAGCTTTGTAAACCCGCAAAAACACGTCCTGGGCCAAATCCTCGGACTGTTGAACGTTGCTGACCCATCCCTGCATGAATCGTTGAATTTTGCCCTGGTGCCGATCAATCAGCATCTCAAATGCGAATGCATCATCGTCTCGAACGCGTAGCATGAGTGCCACGTCCGGGTCATTCGCTGCATTTTCTAAGGGATTTGGTGGATTGGACAAAATGATAGGCGAAGCAAAAGTTAGGTAGCTGCTCAATTTGAACCCAAAACGCAGCCAAAAGTTTTGACGGGATTTCAAATCTTTCCCGGCAATTTCCTATCATAACCTTTTCCGCTGTTAGAAGACATTGATGGTGAGCCTGCCACTTTGCAGACACGGCCGACAAAAGTAGCAGGCACGCTCCGCACTGCTTTCAATATCATTGCAAAGTTAGCTCCATTAAAAACCATGGGGGGGCGAGGCCACCCCTGTAAACATCATTGCAAAGCCAAGTCCAGTCAAAACCTTCGGAAGGGCGAGGCTCCTGCCGAGCTTGCGACGCCACGGTTCGGCAGGAGCCTCACCCTCCCGAGTAACAAATGGATTGGGTGAAGTCGAAGAGGACTTGTTGAAAGCATTGGGCAGGCTGCGTCGCCGTCCGCTGGAGTGAATTGACTAGGATACCTGGTAAACGGCACATGGAATATGCCTACCACTTTGACTTTTGCCGGCTGCGTCAAGGCAATTACCCACGTCGGCGCCGCACAAGCTCATCCTCCAACTGCTGATATGCAGTTAACCAAAGAGCTGATGATTCCTTTTCATCCTCGAAAAGAGAGTCTGTAATGGGTACAGCACTCGAGCGAACAGAAATCGATGACTCGCCCTCGCCGCTACCTGAAGCACCGTTCAAGAAGTTCACGATCACCAACACGTCAAGTGGAGTGAGGAATCCATCGCCGTCGGCATCCAAATCGCTTTGCTCCAACGTAGAAGCGGGGCGAGGAGACGGAAGCTTGCCTAGTTGCTTCGAGTTGCTCGCGTTGATGACGACAAGCACATCGCGTGGATCCACGAGGTTACCTTCTTCTGGCTTGCTTCGGTCAACGTTCAACGCATTCGACCTGTTTTGCCAAGGTCGAGGATTTGCTAAACGTGTTAGCCCAATCGAAAGCTGGAAAGAAGTAGGATTCAATCCAACCTCTGTCGCGACTATCGGTACCGTTATCAACAAAGGATCGGTTTCGGAAAGTGCCTTGCCAGACGCAAGCATCAGTTGACCATTCTGTATCGAAAAGCGATCATCCAAAGACTGGATAGTATAGGTTTGTCCAACATCTTGATCGAAGATCGAGATAGGCCCGAAATCGAGATCCGTTATGTTGGAAAGCACCTGAGTCGTCTTGACGGTTGCACTCGTTGGCGGATCGTTTGCGTCGGTCACGTTGACAGTAACTGTCCTATCTCCGAAACGCCCACCTGTGTCGGTCACACGAACCACGACACTGTCTACACGGCTTTGTTCAAAATCAAAAATCCCGGCCCGCGTTAACGACAGTTCGCCCGTTGACGGGTCAATACGGAAACGGTTCTCTGTTTGAGGCAAAGAGAAGGTGAGTTTTTGCTTGGTATCCAGATCGCTCGCTTGAACCTTCGCAAACGCAATATCTGGTCTTTGCTTTTCCGATACAAAAATCGCGTTGCTATCAATCGTCGGTACAAACTCGTTCACGTCATCCAGTACAACCAAAACCGAAGAGGCCGTTGCGAGTGGTGGTGCGCCATTGTCATACGCTTCAACAAAAAATTGATAGGAATCCCTAAGTTCGTAATCGAGTGCAGCTGATGTCTTCACTGCGATCCGACCAGTGTTTGAATCAATTGTAAAAAGCTCAGGTGGCGTACCGACAAAGCGATACCTCACCTGATCTGCGTTGTCCCGGTCTGGCGCTTGTACACTGCCTACGGTTGTCGATCCAGCTGAATTCTCTGGTATTTGAAATACGGTTGGTCGCAGAGAGGGCGCAAATTCATTCACGTCCAACACTCTGATACGGAATAGTTGGTCCAAGGAGAGTGACGGTAGGCCCGAATCGGTCGCTCGAATCGTTAATTCCACAAATGGAGTTTGCTCATAGTCGAAGGAACGGCCCGACACCACGAACAATTGATTGCCTGAAATGGCAAACCTTGGATCGACATTTACCATTGAAAAAACAATCGAGTCTACTCCATCAGGATCGGTGGCAAAGAACGTCCCCACCAAGATGCCCGTTGCGTTTTCGGCAACACTGTCTCCGATCAAATTGATTCCTGTTGGAGCATCGTTGACATTCAAAATCGAAAGCGTGAATGTCACGGTTGCGGATGCTTTGGAGGAGTCGGTTGCCTGCACCACAAATTCATAGTTCCCAACATGGTCATTGGTCGGCAGTCCACTCAATCGACCGGCGACCGAATCGAAGGTTAGCCAACTTGGGATTTGCAGCCCATTGGTCCGAGTCAAAGAAAGCTGAAGAATCGCGTCGTCGACATCGCTAAACCAAGCGTTTGTTGGAATGACGAGGGAAAAGAACTCGTCCTCAAACGATTCAAACGCTGGCGAAGAGACCAAAGATATCGGTGCATCGTTGACCGGCGTAATCGTTGTCCTCAACGAGCTATCCGACAAAGACAATGGCCCGTCTGCAACTGCCGATGTCACATTGATCGTACTTCGAACCGTTCGCGTCGAGAAAGTGCCCGCAAAGGTATCATCTAGTCCACGAAACCTCAATGGAGCAGGTGTACCATTGAAATTCAATGCGGGCAAGAAACGAATCCAAGTGTCTTTTGAAAGCAGGAGACTTGAAGCTGAACTGACCGTTCCGATCGGTGCCCACTGCACACCATTGACGGAGTACTGCCATACGCCGGTTGCCGATGAAGCTGTGTTTGTGGTTACCGCAATCCCTGAAAGCGATGAGCCGACGTCAACATCCCGGAACGCAGTGCCTGCTAACACGGACAACTGCTGACCTGATGGGTTGGCAGTATCCTCTGGAATCGCTTGCAAATTGGTGTCGGTAAGAACCGGGGAATCATTGACGGGGATGACTCCGACCGTGGCGAACGCCACGTTGCTTGCTCCATTGTCTGCGTTATCCAAAAAGACCGAAACAAGGCGCTGGTTTGTCAAAGGAGCATCGGTTGTATGCTCGAACGTCAGTGCACGTATGACCGCTTCCAAGGCTGCGCTTGTCGCCGCCGCATTGAAGCTAACGGATACGTTTTGCGTCCCGGTCGTAACGGTTCCGATCAGCACACCACCATACAAAACGTCGCTCCCTGCGACAAAAATCTCCCCAGGTCCCGTGCCTGACGAAGCGAACCCAAGCTGGTCGCCAACTTGGTAATTCGTTGCTATCGCAAACTGAAGCGTGCCTCCCGCAAACGTATCTATGTTAAACGTTGTAAACGTAGCATTGGAAGCGATCTGAATCGGCGGTGTGTTTTCGACGTAGTCTGAAACATCCGAAATTGCAATTTCGATCGACGATGCAATCGTTCCCGTGATTTGATAATGACCGAGACTGCCATAATCAGAATATCCAGTGGGAGGATTTGCCTTAGGGTCGCCAAAGCCAACGCCATCTACTTTGATGAAGTATGTTCCAACCCGCAGACTCAAATTCGAAAAGCTAGCACGCAAGCCTGAAGGGTTGGAGACCGCGATGACGTTTCCAGCACCATCGTAAAGCGTCGCCTCTACGTCTAGGTTCGATCCTTGATTTTCGTTCCAACGAGTGCCATCGAGAAACGAGGACTCAATTGTATTGACGTACCCACCGTTTCCATCGCTCGTCCAAAGATCGGAAACGTAGGGATCGATCGCGATGTCGACGATGCCGGTTCCCGTTTGGAATTTAAAGAAATCGACATCGCTTGGTTGCTCAATCGTTGCAAACTTTGAGATGGCTTGCCGTCCACCCGGTATGCTCGTTCCAAGCAAAGTGGTCGCTGAAGAATCCGTATTTCCATCAGCATCGGGTACAAATCCGAAGCCATTGGCTGCTTGCGTAATCGTTGCCAAATCCGTTGGTCCTGTCCCGAAATTCGAACTGGCTGTTCCGTTACTGGTGCCAATATAGGTACCATCGTCCCAGGATGTTACGTTGCGATAGTACCCAGACCCCATAATGGGTCCCCAGCTGTTCTCTCCGGTTCCATGCCCATCGTAGTACTCAGCGTTCTGCTGAATTGGATTGGCCGCTGTTGTGCCATCATGAGACAGTCCAACCGAGTGGCCGACTTCGTGGCTGGACGCAGCCGCAACGGACATTGATGTACTGGTAAAAACATAACATGGCGTATCGGTAGCGCCATTGCTCTCATAGTTCCAACGGAAACTGCCAATAAAAGCGAAGCCGCCGGCTCCCGAGTTTGAAAAATCCGTCAGTGTAATCACAACCCGAATTCCCCATCGATCGTCGGCTCCCCCTGTGTTCACCAAGTTCGCTTCGCCTGGGTCTTCTGTGGTCACGTTGACATCAAACGCAGCAAAGTCCGTAGCCACACGTTGCCATGCGCCCTGAATTTCTGTCAGCTCATTGTTTGTAAATGCCGGACCATTGCGATCCGGATCCCAAGCAGGTGAAACGATCGTCGTTATGTTGTTGCTCCTATTCCATGTAGTCCCACGAGCGGTGAACCCGTCAAAGTCTAAATAGATTGTCTTCTTTGCCGTGGGACGACTGTGAAGAAAGAATGTGTCCGCAGGAAGAATAGTCTCTCCAAATCCTGGCCCATACGATGGCCTTGGTCCCGCAAGCTCCGGCGGTTCTGGCGGCATATAGCCTATTATTGGGGCTGGTGCTTCACCCTCGGCAAACGAGTCGGCTGAATCAAAAAGCTCTTGAGACATGAGAAAATCTGCGGCCATCAGCGACCTAGTTTCCAACGCCTCCAATCGTAGAAGTCGGCGGTACATGCTGCGTTTTTCGTACCAGTCCAAGGGCCCTCCCAAACAACCGTTAATACGACTCTTGATCCGGCGAACGTTTCTCATCAATCAACCTCAACAAACTATCAAAAGTCCCGGCGTTGAATACGCAGGAAACAACGGAATCATCGAAAAGAGGATCGTTTTAGTCTAAACCAAAATCAAATCCAAATCTAACGGAAATGTTATTTTTGCGGTTAAGCCAAGATTTGATGGCATTTTCGATCCTGGTTAGGGCCGTTTTTTCACAACAACTGACTAGCGGCCAACCGCCATTCACCCTCGTTCCAGCGGGTTACGTAACCACGAAACACACGAAATACACGAAAAGAATAATCGATGATCAGTGGAGCAAAACGAAAACGGACTTTGCTGCAGCTTGGCGGTACTTACCGTATGATTTTAAGTATTTTGTTTTTCGTGTGTTTCGATTCTTTCGTGGTTAACTCCGCATGGATTGAGGCAACCGCGTCGGTAGTTCGTAGCAGGCTTCCGGTCACCTACTCCGCCGTCGAAACTTCTCGGCGATTTAGTCCTGAAGGGACGGAATTTGAAAGCCTGGGGTAAAGTTCGCATCGCGAAAGAAACCCCTGGTTATGAGGCACCATCGATTTAGAGATCATCGCCACGGCCGTTGGCAAGGCAACGCGGAAGCAATGAGATGGAACGCGAATGTAAGGTCCCAGTGGGCGATTACTTCGCTCGGTTTCGTCTTTTAGCACGCGAACCATATTCACCAAACGGCGAGAGGACGTTGGTACATCCTACTTGCTTTTCGCATAATCCAAATTCGAAAGAATCTTGTTCTTGCGTTCTTGAAAACTCGGCTCCACGACTCGTGATAGATACTCAGCTGCATTTTCAAACTCACCGATGCGTACAGCAACATCCGCTGCTGTAATCCAAGAGCGTTCGTCACTATTGACGGTTCGCTTGACCAGATTTCTCAGATAATCCACAACGAGGCTCTTCGGAAATTCGCTTTGCTGAATGAGCGAATCCAGCACAATTCGATACACGCGAGGATCATCGCGTCGAAGTGCGATTGCGCGCTGGAAATAGTAATTGCCATCCGCTTGCCCTTTCCGTTCTAAACCAACTTGCCCCCGCAGCAACCACAATTCAGCAAACGTTTGATCCAATTTGAATGCGACTTGAAGTTTATCGATCGCGTCGGTTGTCTTGTTTTGCTTGAACTTGGAAAGGGCGGAAAGCCCGATTCCAACGGTTTCAAACCTTTGCATGGCTTGCTTCCTCGCTTCACGCTCAGCTGGCGAGAGCAGTTCGGCTTGTCGTCGCATCTCAGTTAAATTGCGATCCGGAATTTGGTGGTCCTCTGTCCAAATGGCCGAAGCCGAGTGCAAGAGGTAAGCCACAAAAAAGTCCGGTTCCGAGGCAGTCCAGTTTTGAGCCTGCACAAGAATCCGCTTGTGTACTTCGACCGGAAATTCTGCAAAAAAATCGATCGACTGCATCATGCCATCCAAGGATTCTTTTTCTTTCTTGCAGGTCTCAATGAATGCCTTTTCGCTTTGCAACATGGTGTTTTGTTCGGACTGCCACTGACGCTTTTTATTTTCGGTGTCGAGCACGAGTCGAGGCAATAAAATGTTGAGTTGATCCCGTTCGGCCTTTTCCTGATTGATTTTTTGTTGCAACTGAGAAATCAATCCGGCGGGGTTCGCTAGACTCGCATTCAGATCGGCAACGCGCGAACTGGCTTGGTCGTACTTAAGCTTATTTTCCTTGATGGATGCCTCAAGCAACTCCACCTTCTTTCTTGCCTCAATCCAAGCCGTTCGGCTAGCTTGAATACTGTCATTCGTCTTTTTGTAAAAGTTAATCTTGGCTTCGATCAAATCATACATTTTGTCGGCAATCGACTTTTGATCGAGAATGGCAGAAGCCGATTTCTCCATTTCAACAACAATGACTTCTTTGTCGCCGATAGGCTTAGCCGGGGCGGCAGAAGCGGTCTTCTTCGCTGGAGCATTTTCGCGATCGGGCATTTCCGAATCAACAGCTTCAACGCTCGATGCGTCTGGTTCTCTTTTCATAGCCGCCAATGGAAGTTGAGATGCTCCACTCGAGGCCTTCTGTTCGGAGGTTTCAAGATTTTCCGCAGGTTTGTTTGCTGCAGAGGCAGTCAATGCTGAATCGTCGTTGTTTTTTCGTGGCGTGTCAGAGGCTAAGTCCTGATCGATTGGTACTTTCTGTCCCGGTTCCGCTTTAGGTTCGTCCGAGACTTGGCCAGCAGCAGGGGCTGTGTTTGAGGCGACCTCAGCCTCTCGGTTGTTTACCGCTGGAACTGCGAGAGCAATGCGAGGATTGCCGCTGTTGTCAGGCGAAGGCCAAAGCGCATAGATCGCTCCAAATCCTACGAGCAGTCCGAAAGCCACCATCGCAACGATCGTAATCTTTTTGCGTTTGGGTGACATTGCATTGCGTGTGTCAATCTTGTCTTCTTTCCACCATCCAGACTCTTGCGATGATGATTGCTGGGACTTCACCCCGGCTTGGACGGCTTGGACTGGTTGGGTAGGCTGAGTTGGGCTCGGCTGAGATTGAACAGTGCGTTGCATCGGCGCATTTACGGGTTGACTCAGTTCTTGAAAATCAAAGGAAGAAATTGGGCCCCAAGTTCCGCCAATTGCTCGAATTTCTTCGTGTCCCTTAAATCGTCCCTCTCGGTGGATTTTTCGCAACAGTTCTTCCGAACCGACGACGTATACTTTTCCATCGCTACGTATTTGCCAGCCTTTGGCTCCAGGGCTGTTCTTTGATTCCGGCATGGAATGGTCTTTCGATGGAAGAGTTTCAAAGAGGATAACGAGCGAGGCGGTCGTCTTCACCGTAGGAAAAAACGGCCGAATGGTCCTCGTTCACATCCAGGCAAAGTGACGGACTCGAAAATTGAATCATGTCAAGAACGCCTATACCGTATTCCAAATCGACAACACGAATCCCAAGGCGGCCGGCCAACAGCAGTCTTTTGCCGTCCATGGTGGTGTCGCACCATAAAACGTCTTCTTCCGAGGCGGACAAAGAGATGACACGCTTCAGTGACGGCCATTCATAGACTCCTATCGAATTGTCGAAACCAATCGCCAGTAGCAATTTGGATTTAGGATTCAAACGCATTTTTTGAATTGGAACATCGGACAAAACATTCCCCAGCAATTTCTCTTTGTTCAGATCCCAAAGAGTAATTCGTCGATCTTCGCCTGCTGCTGCCAAGTACCGGCCTTCGGGATCAAGGGCTAGGGCGCTTTTTGCCGTTCGCTGTACTCTGAACTTCTTGAGCAACGTGCCGTCAGTTTCCGATACGATTTGCACTTGGCCTAAATCATCGGCAAAGACAACGCGTCCGTTGGTTTGCAGGTAGACGGAATTGGCTCCTACGGATGCGAGCTGAGTGGAAAGTTTTTTGTCAACGGGATCGAAGATGCTGAGTCGGTCCTCTTGCGCGACGAATAGAACTTTCTTTTTCGGATGCGGCTGTACATTGCGAAGACTTCCACCCAGGAGAGCCTGGACCGCATCCACTTGCCAACTTTTTTTGTTTGGCTCTCGTTTTAACATGCTAATTTTATCCGGAAACCCCAACGCGATTGAAGACGCATCCGAAGACAGCTTTAATGCGATGGGTTTTTTGCCACCGGCCCCCCGCCAAACCAATTCCCCCTTTTCCGAAAGGGGGTTGACCTCTTTCTGAAAAAGGAATTGGGCCCCGTTCGGCAACTGCAAACTCACCCATTGCTCAAAACGATCTGCTGCAAGGCTCGGCTTTTCCCACTCCATGGTAAAGACCCCTTTTTGAGCAGCGGCCAAGCGATTTGTTGGACTCTCGAGCATTTCCCCAAATGCATTCGAACTGGCAATCATTCGAGGAGATGCGCGGCACATTTTCCACGAATTGCTTTGACGACTATAAAGGTAAAGCTCCAATTCCTCCGGGACTTTGTTTATCGAGGGCGTATGACGCATCAGTCCCAACATTCTTCCATTGTGAGAGAATTGCATGCCGAGAGTTGGTGTCGAAGGCCAAATCGTCACAATGTCTTTAAGGATTTTTAGGGTCGATTCCTCGAGCGTTAACAGTCGGTCTTTAATCGATATCACCACCCGATCTTCCTCGGTTCGCAGCGCGGAAAATGGTGAACCGCATCCGCCTTTGGACAGGAGTAGACTTGCATTGGGAGTTGCCGATCGATCCGTAAGCAACCATTGGCTGAGTTTTCCATCCGCCCCGTTCAACAGCATAAATCGAGAAGAGTCCCGACTAAAAACTCCATTGAAATAGCGCCAGTTCGAGGACCCCGAAATCGTTGCGGTTAGGTTTGCACCGACCTTACGAAACAAGACTCGTTCGGTGAGCCATCCGATATCTAGCTTGCGTCGAAAGTACTCTTTGTTCTGCAAGTCAAAAAGAAATCCCTCCAATACCACAAGCAATTCGAAACTGGTTTCGTCAATTTCACGACGTTCCACTCGAGGCTGAATGGCCGCAACAAATTGTCCATTCGGACTTATCCATGCATGCGTTGCAATCTCCGAAAAGTTTTCAACCGACCCATTGATAGAGTAAGCTGCGATCATCGGAGCAACAAACACACCCTTTAGCACTGGATTCTGCCCCAAAGGTGGCGGGTTAGGAACGTATTCAGGAGGAATAAACGGCTCAAGCACATCGACTGAGGAAGTTCGATGAAGCCACCGTATTGCGTTGGCGTCAACATCCCAAATCCTCGGACAGGTGGTGATCTGTTTTATTTGATCAGGTTCCACCGCCATGTCAGGGAAGTGGACGGAACGCATAAATCGTCCCGTCACCGAGTTTTGCAATTGGATGGCATCGAACGGAACAAACTCGGAGTCGTATCGAGCCGCGTTCTTGGAAAGGAAATCCCACTCGATAGAATGAAGATCCGTACTGGAGGACGCCAAAATCTGTTTGGCTTGTTCCGAATCACCAGCCGCGATTGCGAGCCTAGCGGTTTGAATATCTCCAAAATAACGAAGCTTCTGATTCTTTGACTGTTCCGAAATCCGCTTCTTCCGCTCCTCATCGGAAAGGCCTACTGCCCTTTCCTTTTCGGCAGACGCAAGCTCAACCTGCCGCTGCTTTTCTTGAAGTTCAATAAGACTTTGTTCAATTTTTAGGTTCGCAGTCGTCAAGTCCCCATTGGTGCTTTTCAACTTATTGTTTGTCTGTTCCAACTCTGCGGAACTTCGCTGAAGTGATTCTTTTTGGTCCGACAACAATTGGCGTTGCTGAACAACTTCATCGAGTGAAGCCTGCAGTTTAATAGCGGAATCTAGCGCATGCGACGCATTGCTCTCGGCACGCAACCATTGGATTGAGGCAACCGCACCGAGCAACGAGATACTTGCGAATAGTGCGATGGATAGTCTCGCGACCAAGGGATTGCGTCTGTTCCATCGCTGAAACCGCTCGACCAGCGACTGCCGTCTTGAAGCGATCGATTCGTCAGCGATCCAACGCTGCAAATCTCGGCTTAATTCGTAGCAGTCACTGAAGCGATCTTTGGGGTCCTTTGCCAAGCAGCGATGACAAATGGTTTCGAGATCGAGGGGAATACGCGGGTCTCGTTTCCTAAGCTCCAGCGGATTCGTATGCTGTATGGCATACATCATCTGCATAGAATTCCCCTCGAATGGCCTAACGCCGGCCAGCATTTCGTAGAGCATGACCCCCAGCGACCACTGGTCGGTTTTGCCGTCAACCGTTGCTCCCTGACCACTTGCTTGCTCAGGGCTCATGTAAGCAGGAGTTCCTAATACCGTCCCCTCCTGTGTTTGCAAAACATCCTCGCTGTCGCGCCTCGCCAAACCGAAGTCGACTAGGTATGGCGTTCCGTCTTTTTCGACTAAGACGTTTTCGGGTTTGACATCGCGATGCACGACTCCTTGCTCATGTGCATAGCCAACAGCGTTCGCTAGTTTTGAAATCAACTTGGCAGCGGCAATCGCGGAAGGCGTGCCGTTTTTCTTTAGCAAATCCCGCAGTGTTGCCCCGTCTACGAACGAGGACGCGATGTAGTAGCGAGAGCCGTGTCGACCAGCGTCATGCACAGCCACGATGTTGGGATGATGCAGACCAGCCGCTGCCTTGGCCTCGCGCAAAAAGCGTGCAACCTTTTTGGAGCTTTCCTCGGCCCCGAAATGGGGCACTTTGAGAGCAACGGCACGTTCAAGCTGCGGATCTGTTGCGAGGTAAACGGTACCAAACGCTCCGCGGCCCAGCTCTCGCTGAATCTCAAAACGACCTATTCTGGATTTCAAGCTCTCGTCGTTCATGGGGGGTAAAAACCAGATTACTAACGTTCGGGTGACACCAAATTCTATCCTGAAATAGCGATTTCAGACACTTCCCATTCCAAATTTCGTTGTCTTAGACTTTGTGGAAATTTTTCGAAATATCTTGTTCGCTTTTCGAATGGTTTACGTCTTGGTTTCACGGAACTTGTCAGAAGTCGGACAATCATTTAAGTTCATTAAGTTTGGCTTTCGTTGCCCTCGCACCTTTTTTGGGCGAACGGCGGGTTCCGATTTATCTAGCACGACGCGCAGCTAGTGAATTGGATAGCGAATTCACTAGCTTGCGCGTCGTGCTAAAGTATTTTTTGTGCTGCCGCTCGCTTAACCACGTCCACTCCCCTCAACAAATCACAGGAAAGGAGACCTACAAGTGACGATTCCACCCCTTGTTACCGTTCGATGTGATTACTGCTCGAAATCGATTCAGCTGAAACGGGAACAGTTGGGCAAACGCGGAAAATGTCCTGGATGTGGGCAAGTGACTCGGCTGGATCTTTCATCGTCTTCCTTCAGCCAAAAAGAGACAATTGCAGCCAAAGGGTCCGAGGTCGAAACAAGCTTTGACTCGTCTTATGATCCAGCCCAACGCGAGAGTCGGGTTGAAGCTGTTTCAAAAACGTCGGTATCAACGCAGTCCGCGCGGCAGCTGGGCCGCTTTCGACTGGATCGCCAACTCGGGCGAGGAGGCTTCGGCGAAGTTTGGGAGGCCTACGACCTGAACGTTGGGCGAAAGGTCGCGATCAAGCTTCCTATTTTTCCGCTCAACGATAAGAAACGTTCGCAACGATTTCTGACTGAGGCGCAAGCGGCAGCTCGATTGGGACACCCTAACATTGTCTCGGTCTACGACGCTGGAGTGCTCAATACACAGCACTATCTCGCCATTGAATTTGTGGATGGCAAATCACTTGACCAATTTCAGGCCGAGAAGACGCTCACCATTTCGGATGCAGCCAAGCTTGTTCTTGAGCTTGCCGGCGCGCTCGCTTACGCACATGATCAGTCGATCATTCACAGAGACATCAAGCCGCAGAACATTGTCGTCGCCCCGGACGGCACGCCCAAAATTGTCGATTTTGGTTTGGCAAAATTGATCGAGCAGGATTCAAGCCAAACAGTGGACGGAACCATCATGGGGACGCCCGCTTACATGGCACCCGAACAAGCTCGAGGTGAGATCCAAAAGCAAGGTCCACACACGGATCAATATAGCCTGGGGTCAATACTCTACTGGTTGATAACAAAGCAACCACCGTTCGTTGGTCCCCGGATTGCAATCATAACTCAGGTCATATCGAGCGAGCCTGCTAAACCGTCATCACTAGCCGAGGGGATAGATAGTCGCATCGAAGCCATATGTCTGAAAGCAATGTCGAAGCACCCTAAGGATCGCTATCTCAATTGCCACGAATTGGCCGAGGATCTGCAACGCTATTTGAATGATGAAGATATAAGAGCAAAGCCGTTAAGCCGTTGGAACCGAATGGTGCGTTTGGTCCAGCGCAACCCTCGTGAAGCGATGTTGTCATTTTTAGCACTTCTGGTTTTTCTGGCTATGCTCGGCCTTTCGGTCTCTGGTTTGGCTCGCTCAACAGAACTGGCAGCGACAGCGTCGAAGGCCAAATTGGACGCTGAAAGAGAGTTGGAAAAGCAAAAACTTCTTAAGTCAGAACTTTCGAAGAAATTGGGAGAAGTAGAAGCTGCTAAAAAATCTGCCATTGCGGCAAAGGAAAGGGCTGAACAAAAAAAACAGGAGGTGATTGCAGCCAGCGAGGGAGTGGAGTCGCTTCAGAAGAACAACGAATCACTTGACCAAGAGCAAGTGAAGCATCTAAAAGACCTAAGCGAAGCAGAACGTGTCGCCACACAAGAACGCCAAAAGGCGCCTCTGGCAGCCGCGGAAGCGAGGAGAAAAGAGTTTATTGAAAACCCAATTGCGAAACTGGAAGAAATCGAAGAGTTGATCGACGATGAATACTGGCACAAAGCAGGATTGGATTTGGCGCTCATTCCAATTTCCAATAGGGGATTGAGATGGAAATTGCTTTCGAATTTTGCACGTAGAAAAGGTGCTGAACTGCGGTTTATCACGGCGCCGATAACGACATCGTCCTCGACGACAAACATCACGTCTTTTGAATGGGGATTATCTAATCAGAGACACGATTTCTTATCCTTGTCACGCGCCGATGGCTCGATTGAATTGAGGGGAAAAGACTCATTAATCCTTAAACAAGCGAACGCTTGTTTGTCGGAGCCCCATTTTTGCAGCGCAGCGGTGACCGAGCCAGCGGGGCTGGTTTGATTTTTCTATTTTAGGCTGCTTCATCTTTTTTCGGTTTCTAACTTGGTTTGGCGTTGCGGTTA
>JANPHB010000091.1:0-4213 GCA_031424235.1 Pirellula sp. | reverse complement strand
CTTGGCGTTAAACATTCTGCAAAAGGACACTACGATTAAAGATGCAATTCGAGGCAAGCGTAAGCGATGTGGCTGGGATAACTCTGCGATTGAGAAGCTACTCGCAGGTTATTCATGCTGCTAACGTGCGATTGCCCTGGTCCCCAAAGTGAGCTCAAGTTAGGCCAATCAGTCGATGCAACTAGATCTTTGTACGATTGAATGCCGTTATCAGCCATCATTTGCGGCATTTCGCGAAGCTCATTCTTCGAGCGCGTGCGAGTAAGCACGCGCACAAAATCAGTATTGATCATGTACCTGAGTAAACTGTTGTCATCCTGTAATTGCTTTCGTGCGATTTCATGCAATACCAAGTAACCGTCGTTAATGAAAACGCCTCCGCCGAACAAGACATTTTTTATGATTGTTCTATTAAAGAACTGTTCATCGGCATAATCTCGTGAGTAACGGATCATTACATCATCCAAAAGCCCAGTATAGGTTCGACTGATGTTTTCCCAGGTAAGTGGCTGGGTGGATTCTGAAGTCGTGGGGTGGGTGGTCATAACACTCCTCACAAAACACAAAGAAAGTTGGAAGCACCAGAGCATTTTAACATTGTACTTGACGGACTGTCAACTCGCCTACTGAGATGAGTTCAAGTCGTGCCCAACTCCATCTCCGTGAAGTTGCTTACGTTGGAAGGCAAAGGCGAAACGGACCTAAGTCACAATTCCGAGTCGTGATGAAACGGCTTTGGACTCATGGTGGCGGTATCACCTCTCGCTTCTAACGAGAAGTTCCAGGTTCGATTCCTGGTCGAGCTACTTTGGTGACTGACAAGTTGGACTAGATATGGGCCGGTCAAATGAGAATTGAAGGCGAAGTAATTCGTCGTTGGGTTCGATTCCCTTCCGGAGCTAGTCTGGCTTAAATACCTCGTCGCCAGCAATACAACGATCGACTGCCGAGTTGGAGTGCAGCATTATACGCCGGATGTCGTGGGTTCGAGTCCCACCGGCGCGACTTTGAGTGGGAGAGCGCCGTAAATCCTCTGACACATCACCTCGTCGATCGTTCTTTCGCACATCACTTGACTGCCGAATTGGAGTACATGGATAACGACCGAAACGGTTTAGCGGGTTCAAGTCCCGCCCGGCCCGCTCGTTTAAAAACTACGGGCCGGATCTCTGATCACAACTTCGTCAAGTGTTTTTACATTTTCACTGAACCAAAGAACGCTGGAGCTGTTCTTGTAACTGACGTTTCGCAAACCCTTTCTAACGGACACTGTCCATGGACTAAGCATGAGCACTATCGCAGCAACCCTCGATCCATACAGAACCCACATCGGCTTGAGCCCAACGCTTCAGCGGCCAACGTTGGTGCTGAACCGTAACTGGCAGCCGATCAACGTGGCGACGGTTGCGCGTTCCTTGATCATGCTGTGGAACGATTCGGCCAAGATCGTCGACCCGATCGATTACCAGTTGTATGACTGGAGCGATTGGAGCCGAATGGTGCCGGATCGCGATGAGCCGTTCATCCAGTCGGTAAGCCAGCGTATCCGCATTCCGGAGGTCATTGCATTGACCAAGTTCGATGCGATGCCGACGCAGAAGGTTACCTTCAGCCGCAGAAACGTATTCAAGCGTGACAAGATGTGTTGCCAATACTGTGGAAAGCAGCCTGGCAGCGAAGAACTCACGATTGACCACGTTGTTCCGCGTGCCCAAGGTGGTCTGTCGAGTTGGACGAACTGCGTATTGGCTTGTATCGATTGCAATTCGAAGAAGGCTGACCGTACTCCAGCACAGGCACACATGAGGCTTCGCAAGGAGCCGGTGCGTCCAGCTTGGAAGCCGATCTACGCCGATCGAATGAATCGCGTAAAGTGCTGGTCCAAGTTCATTAGCGAAGCCTACTGGATAGTAGAGCTCGAAGATTAAGCTGACTTGTTAGGGGGCGAGTACAATCGCCCCCTAGCTTCATGCATTCAAGTCTAGGAATGCTATCCGTCGATCTTTTTCGCCACTAACGAAGACAACTCCTCGCGACCATGGGCTAAGAATACTCCAGCAACTCGATACAAAGTCCATCGATTTGGTTTCGGTGTTGAAAATCAGAAGTTTCGATGGCACCCAATGAGACTTCTTCATTGCAACAGATGCCACTGCTATCTGAGCTTCCTTAAAGAAGTGCGAATGCCCTAGGCCGCAAAAAACAGGTTTGAAATTCAATGTCTCATGCCCATCAGCGCGATCGAAACCGAGCAATCGCCCTCCGGCACCATCTGTTGCGACGAAGATGTCACTATTATCTGTTGCAAAAACGTTATAGACATAGGGCTTCGCTCGCTGTTCCCAAACTCGTTCGCCCGTATTTGTCCATATGACCTTTTGGTCGTTAACTTGTAATGCAACACCGCTGCTTGACGGCCAAGCTCTGATGTCTCGAACGCCTTTCTCATTCCAACTGTACTCGCAATCCACTTCCATACGTTGATTCGCTCGGATGTAACCAACACGTTTGCTCTTCTTGTCGAACCACGGAAAGTAACCAAATTTCCCATAAACAGCGGGCATACCGAAACAGCATCCTCCCCTTTCAATAGTGCAAACGAGTCCAGAGTCGAGATCCAGCCATCCAGCTTGTCCATCATTGACCCACACGCCCTTAAAATCCTTCCATTCAAGAAGGTCCAGCCGAAGTCCAATTTGCACCTTGCTCCAGCGAATAGCTCCCGAAGTCGGCTCAAACGAGAAAAGATCCGTTTGACATTGAAATGGCGGCTTGTCAAAAACGGTGAACTCCGAAGTCGACAGCCCGTGGCAGCGAGTTCGTCTATGCAAACACAAAACGAGATTGTTTTCGGATCGTGCGAGAAACACATAAGTCTCTTCTTGAGACGCTCCCGGCCACGCGGGTTTTTCCTCTGCCCATGGTTCAAGTGGGGGCCGAGGATGCACGTACTCCCACAGTACCTTGCCTGTCCTCAAACATCTCGCAACTAACTTTACGCTTTCTGGGTCGTCATAGAAAATCTCGGCAACAACTTGGTCTTTCAAACCGATCCAGACCTTTGTCCCCCAAAAAAGCAAGTTAGAAAAAACATCACTGGATGAGTCCCTGTTTCCCTCCGGCGCATTCCGCGTCAAGCACCAATTGACTTTCCCCGTTTTCAATGAGCAAAGCGCAAGAAAGCCGGTCTTTCGTACTAAACAATGATCACCTGCCGTCACTACCTCAAGATCGCCCAGGATATCATCACGAGTCAGACTCTCATCAAATAGGGGCAACGAATCAAAGGCAAGGGTTTTCACAAAAGACAATCCGAACAAGACCGAACCAATCGCAGTTTAAACGCTCTCTCATTCTACTATACAGGAATGTTCGCCTGGGAGCGGACTCGGTCTCCAAAGCCGATGAACAGTGTTCGAATCACTGCTTTCCTGCTGACCTGCCGATGTGGCTCGACTGAAAAAGGCACCTGTCTTGTAAACAGGTCAATGCTGGCGCGAATCCAGTCATCGGCTCTGGCAACTGAACTGCCTGTTTGGATTACATCAACCAACAACGAAAGTATCTGAACAAACCAATTCGCTCAGTTGCAATTTTAAGACTCGTTGCGATGGGAAACTATCGCAGCGAGCCTTTTTGACTGACTGCCAAATCGGAGTACATGTGTCGTGAGTTCGAATCTCATCAGCGTCTGAAAAGATGTTGTAGCTCAATGGTAGAGCAATGTCTGATTTTCACTTCGTCAGTCAATTTTAGTGAACTTCTCGCATCCAAGCGGGTCTTTAACCGCAATCAAGAAACAAATGAATGAACAAGGGGAAGCAGATTAAGCGTAGTGCTTCATTCCGCTTTGCGATTCTCGTTCGACTGCCAGTTGGGATTACATCGTCTTGTAAACGATGGCGAAAGCCATACTCTCAGCAACCCTTCGTCGAACAGTTTTTAGTTTAGGAGATCACTCCAATGGCAAACAAGTCTCTTTTCGCTAGCATGCTCGGCCGACTACCGAAGGCTAATGCAGTCAACGAAGCGGGTGGCCGCGCCTACAAGCTCGATCCGAAGCACGCGCTGGCTCTAGTTGCTGCTACAGGTAAGTTCGTTTGCGCATTCTTCAGCACGGCTTATACGCAGCTTGAAGAAGTCCTTAAGTTGATCGAGTAAGTCGACGACAACCAGTACTTGGCCAAGCTGGCTCTGTACGCTCGTGAGAAGG
>JANPHB010000090.1:0-18830 GCA_031424235.1 Pirellula sp. | reverse complement strand
TTAACAGTCGTATCCAATCGATCAAAAGCGCCGCGCGAGGTTTTAGAAACTATGAAAACTACCGAACAAGGATCCTGTTCTTCTGCGGAAGACTGGAGCTAATCCCCAATGTTTCCAGCCACTAAAATTGGCGAAGAACCTTTTAGAGAGGCGACTCTTCACACACAGCATCACGCCAGCAACCGCGTGATTTGTCAAAAAGATCTTGATCCATCACGCGGCAGGTTGGGAAGAGCGCAGCCATTCCGCATATCACCTTCGTCCCAGTTCCTTGCCAAGATGCTATTCAACAAAATAGCTATCAACAAGCCCGAAGCCACTTTTTGGCACGGCAATTTTCATCACAACAAGTTTGTGGCTAGCGCAACTCGCCTTGCAATGCTAGCAAAGCCGGCAGGAGCAACAGCGGGAATCAGCAGTCAAGCTAAGAACGCAGGTAGTGCAAAACAAGATTGGCAACTGCGATGGCAAGGTTTGACAAATGCTACGGAACCCGATCACCGAGCTGATCGTCAACTTGCAAGCTTGCGCGTAGTCATGTTGTGCCGATCGGACTGACCTGGATTGTGGTGAACGGAGAGAACAATTCAGCGCGACGCCGGGTAGCGACATTGATTGCCGAACATGGAATCGTTTCTCGACGTGGAGGCAGGAAGTGCGTGCCGTTTGTCCACGACATGGCGTCACGGGTGTGTGCTGCTCGTCCGACCGTGTTTGACACCATCGCTTTGCGAGCCTTGCCTGGAGTCTTCGCCATGCGTCGTAGTGTCCTGCGACACATCAATTTGGCAAATCAGTCTTTCAGGCCTTATGACTGCTTCGACGCTCGCGAGCGCTCATCATGGAAGGACGAGGCCGAGCATGTCCCTGAACTTGGAATGTTATTAGCAACGGAAGTGGAAGGGTAGCTCAATCGGTGTCAGAGCATGCTCCGCAGTCATCTCGCAACTGTCACTTCGCTAGTCCGACCTTAAATGTTTCCAGTTGTGGCAGGTTCACCAAAAGCCAGCCAGGCTGCAAAAGTGGTTTCGGAAATTGGATGAAATTGTTCCCAACCTGTTCTTTGGCTCGCGATTTTGGCCGAAATCGGTGGTCTCGATGTCGCAAACCATAGGGTAACAATGTAGTCGTGCTTCGCGAAAACCGCCGAAAATCGCCATTTCAAGTCGGATCAGCAAGTAAAGTGCAACAAGGTTGAAGAATGCTCCATTGAAGGGTGTTCGGCAAGGGGCTCTGAATGTAGTAAGAAGAAATTTACGCGTACGCGACGTATGCTGCGTAGGGATTAGCCTTGCGGTCTTTGCTGATACCAAGACGTAACGGCACGACTCCGTTGCCATGAAGACAATTCGCATCGAAAGTACCTCCGCAGCTTGGTCGTGAAATGCTGCTCGCGTCTAGCAGCCGTTGACATTACGGAGCTCTTGCTTGAGGCCGTAGCATGTTGAACACGAACTTGCCCTGACACCTGCTTCTGGGCCTTATAGGCTAGCTTTAAGTTCGCAATAAACAAACGCGGTGCTCAAGCACCGCGTTACGTTACGCATTCGGCGAGATAATGAATGACAGTAAATGAGCGTGTGCACCTGGGCTGTCATTGTCATTTAACAAGCGTGCATAAAAGCACCAAAGTATTTTCCAAAATCTGCAATGTTTGGGTCTACCGTAGTAGAGTCCCGTCTGAAAAATGGTTGACAACGCACAACCAAAATCGTTGGCTAAAGAGCCGCACTTTGGCCCGTTACAATTGATCTAAGAACAAGTAGCTGCTCCACGAATGTGCGACCATTCACGATTGCACTTCCCGAACTCACTCGCAAAATTGCACCCTAAGGAGGTGACTATGCCACGACGCAAACGCATGTACTACAAGATTTTCACAGATAGCCCTAATTATCAGCCGGACTGGCGTTGGATGCGTGCGAACGAACTGTTGTCCGAACTAGCATCCGCACACGGGCGATCCAAACGGTACTGCTCGCCACAGGTGGAAGGTGCAGCAGTGACGCGTTTGTACGGATACCTGCGCACAATTCGGATGGGATATCTACATGAGCGTCGGCAAGCGAAGATCATGCAACAATATATTGACATCCAAGAGGCGATTCGGATCAACGACGAACGTGGCGTTAAGCGACTGGAGCTACGACTGCGGCTTTTTGTTGGTCAGTCTCCAGAAACGATCGCGAAGACCATGGGACTCGATGTAGAGGTCGTTGTCGCGTACTCGATCTACTTTTTCGACGTTCGCGAGGAGCGACACCGTGGAGTGTTCCAGTTCCACCAGCGACATCCTGCTCGATTGAGTGCTAAATCGCATGCAGACTTAAAATATGATCGCTTCGAGAACTTCCTCTACTGGTTCATGGACAGAATCAGCAACCTAATTCCAATGGCATTGGATGCTTTCGCCCATCGAGGAGAGACACACGACCTGTCGACCAAGATCGGAAGGCAACGAGAACAGGTTGAGATCTCCTACCTGCAATTTCTCACAAACATCGTCGAACCATTGGCGGATTGGGAAACTAATATGCGTGTGGACCTCTTGATCAAAGCGTCGAACCAAGGGTTAACCAGCTTTGCTAAACCCAAGTTTCTCGAGCACTGGGAGGCCGCTGTTAGCGCAATGCCGGACGCGAGAAAAGCGGAGGTGCTAGACGTAGACTCCGTCGCCCCGCAACAACGTCGTAAACCAACTGAAGCAAAAAGCCGTTTACCGGCAATTTGGAAGGTCTCGCAACTTCGAGTCCATTACCCAAGAACTTCCCTATCCGTAGCGTAAGCCCATTGGCTTACCAGAAAATCAAGGTGAATCAAATGGTAGATTCTTTGTATGTTTCTAAACGCGTTGAAGGCCAACCGCGCAGGGTCCTGGTTGGCCCAAAGCAGCATCCTGCAACCGAAATGTATGCACGCATGTCCGTGTTGCACGCGGCAACCACGAACGCAGAGCAGGCAGAAGCCGACGGCTACTTGAGTCACTACGTCGGCTTCGCAAAACTCCTAGATCTCAGTTTCAAATTCTTGCAGCGAGCCTACGCCGCTGAACTATCCAAGCACGGTTTCGTGCGCATCAAAAAACAAGGACTAACTAAAATGCAAGCAACGATCGACTCGCCCTCAAACGAAACCGTGTCACCTGAGGGTGGATCGCCAACCAAGGAGTTGTTGGCCGAACTGCTCGAAAAAGCGACAAACTGCGAGGATGGGGCAATCACAGAACTAATGAAGGTGACGGCCAAACACCCGGAACTTTTTACGAAAGACTTCGATTTGTTGGAGCTCGTGAAAAAAGCATTCTATTCGCTAGCTACCAGCCGAAACGGAGAAATGGCCAAGTTGGCAAAAGACAATTTTGAAAGGTTCCTCGAAGGCTTTGGCCAAAGTGATGAAGACCCGATGTGTCGTCTGCTTTTTCGCCACATGGTTTTCTACTGCGCGCTCATTGGATACAACGCGTTGCTTGCTATGGCGCCAAGCCAATCGTCCCGGACCAACAAAGAGCTCTTGAATCGAACAACCCAGTCTTCGCTCAAGCTGAAAGAAGCCAGTCAAATGTACGTTGAGTACATGCAGCTCAAGAGCAACGGATGGTCGAGACTTCCAGGCGAAATCGTGTGATCCTGCGTGCACAGTCGGTTCGGCTTCGTCGGCTTCCCAAACCCACGGTGCCAGAGCTGGAAGGCACTCAAATACTTTTTGCAATTTTCGTTTTTTTTCGGCAAAGATTATTGACATATCTTCGCGAGCTCAGACACTTGAGATCGCGACAGCTGTTTCTATATGCTTCTTCCCATGAAGCGGAATAGCTAGACCGCGAGTTAGTAGCCTCATTTTATGCAGAACAGGAGTTATTGGTTGAATCGAAAAGTAGGAGGTCCGACATGGTTCGGACTGTTCAACTTAAAAGTCTTGCTTAACCGACATCTGAATGGTCGGGTAGGTTACGCACGCCATGATCTAGAAGGCGTGATTCGTGACGACATGTCACCAATGAGCTGTCATTGGACTGACTCAATAACAGCGCGATCTCCAAGAGCGGGATCGAGAATTGTTGCTTCGCCGAATGGTCGGGGGAGTTTACGCGCGCCATGTTTCAACGGGCGTGATTTGTGCCGACAAGTGTTAATGGACTGCCATTGGATTGTCACACAGCTATTCACTGAGGGTTCCCAAAATAGGGGGCTGACAAGTGTTGCTTCACCGAATGGTCGGTGGAGCTTTCGCACGACTTGTTCACAAGCGACGTGCCGAGATGTCCCAATGGGCTGCCATTGGACTGACACACAGGAACTATCTGTGCGGTCCCGAAACAAGGGACCAAGAGCCGTTGCTCAAGTAGTTGGGCAAAACAAAAGCGTAAACAAAACAACCCTTCATTTGGAGCGAATCAACCAATGCTTACAGCGTCTTCGACTTTTACCACCACCGAGAGTCGTTTAGAAAGTGTGTTCCAGGGCCAATTTCGGAGCCTACCAAGCCTTAAACTAAACCGATACATCGGATGCATTGTCAAGATGCTTTCGCATACGGTTGTTCCAGGTATCGAATTTCTATCGTTCGCTTGGTCTAAACTGGGTTTTCTTTTGGAAAATCTGTTGAAACGGTGCTATGAGGCATGGCACCCTACTTGCATCGCTGCTTGGTTGATTAATTCCAGTATTGGAGCGGTGCATAGTAATCGTTCGTTATTAGCGAGCGAGTCACAGGGCATGAATAGTTCGCAGGCTTGCGCAAATGCCTTGGCCATTAACGCGGGGGAAAGTTATTCATACGTTTTGCGAGTTGGCGCGCGCGATGGATTGGCAAGCATTTTCTAGGGAAGTGCTTCTGGATTTATGCGTTTTTGCGCAATTCAAAAACGCGACTCTTGGTCGAAAACGCCAAGACATACTAACTAATTACTTACTTAACTAAGGAAAAATTATGACAACTGTGAATATTCAGCGGGACTACAGGATGAAGGAAGCCATTCGTGCCGTACTGAGCGGACTATGCCGAACAGACTTGGAGCGAGTTCTTGCCTGCATGACTGGAGAATTTGATTTGAAGGTTGAAGACAGTCAATGCGCAAACGAATCTTCTATTGATGGCGTAGGATCACCTCATATCATTTTGATTGTCAAGACTGAGAAAAATGCGATAAAACTTTCGCAGCTAAAGGCAGAAATTGAGTTAGGTTCCATTCCTAAAGTTCACTGGCCATTTATTCTCGTCATCACTCCTGACGATTCCCCGCCCGGCTTGCTTCGCAAATTGCATCACAATGTCTGGTGGGTGCCATTCGCGCAGGTTAACCAGGCGACTGTAGAGATACTTTCGAATCGAAGTTACTTTGTTTCAGACTACGATGTTTCGAACTTGCTAGAGCTACAAAACCTAATGCACGATTGGAGACTGGCGGATCGGTCTGATTTAGGCCCCGCAAACGATGTGGTGATCGTAGCTAGTTTCATAGGATGGAGAAAGCATATTTTAAATCAAAATTATACGAAGAGCGGGCAATTCGTCGTGTGCCGCACTGATGAGTCGTTCTGCCAAGCGGAAAGGCTGGGGTTTTATTCTCAAGGCATAATCCTGCAAAGCTTTCCGAAAATTCTCGAAATCTTCGAAAAAGTCAATTTCCGACGACATGCAAATAAAGGGTTGCTTAGACAAATAGTGGATTCGGCGGTGGATGACTATCCCCAGTGGGTGGGCGAACAGGTTAAAATACTGCAACTTTCCAACATTTTTTCGGAGGACACTCTCAATATTCCAGATTGGATTCCTAATGACTTGCGATCAAAAAATGGCCAGCCCGTGCATTTCACATTGAGTCATCGGTTTGTGTCTAGCGAGGCGCTGAAATCAGCAAAGACCACATCGGATCTAGTCTGGATTGCCCGACCGCAATACGTTGCTTAGTAGTTGGTGTCTAGAGGATTACGGCTTGGCCCTTTGAAGGAGGTTACCCCGATCTTCTTTAAGGGCCAAGCGTCTGCGGGACAAAATGTCTCAAAAACCCTTGACTGTCAGAATGGATATCAATGTCGAACTCGAGTCATGCTTTCTTCGTCGCGTTTCAGTATGACAAGATTCAGAGTCAGCGGGCAATGATGTGGAATTCGACGAAGCCATCGACAGCGCCCCTCGGGAGCATCCTGTTTTTTGGCAGAGTTTGGTCAATGAATTCATTGATAATCGCGTCGTCATCATGCCGCGTCTGTTTTTGAAGGGACTGATTCAACCAATGGAGGCAACGCTAGCTTTCGATTCTTTTGCATCGCGTACTTGATCTGACTGCGGTCTGCATCCCATCTTCCGCTCAACACTGATGCTCGAAGGACCAATACGCATTCGGCTTTGTTGAGTCTCCAAAACGTCCCATTGTTCTTCAGCCGAAGATTGACCACGCGACGGATCGCACTCTCGATGGAACCGCTTCCCAATGGGAGTCCCATCAACTTGAACTGCGGGTAATCAAGGCGGCCTGCTTCTCCGTGGCTTCGCAGGTATTCAATCACTCGTGCTACTTCCTTGGGATTGGAGCCTTCGTTGAATTCGCATCGTACTTTTGCCGCTTCGAGATTCGACACGACGTCTTTCCACAGACCGTCCCTCAGCTTGGTACGCAGATCTCTAAATGTCGGCAACCCAGTTATCGTTGACTTTGGTATTGGGCTTTCTGACACGGGTTCCTTCGACTCGGTCGAATCATTCGCGGCTGTAGCAGGTTCCCCCAATGCCTTGATGCCTTTGTTCAGATTTTCACACCCATGGTATACATCAAGCACCTGAAAAGTCATCGTACTTGGCTGTACCTTGGCAAGAGACAAAATCGAATCGATTCTTCCCCAAATCCAGGTTGCACCGTCGCTGTTGAATGTAATGCTCGAGGCGAGGTTAGCACCCGTTCTGACCATGTGCATGGCAATCAATTTCTCCAGATACTCGGCGTCTCCAAACGATCCATCGATCAGTTCGCTGCATGCTTCATCCTTGCGGCCATTGCTGTCATGCACAAAAATCTTGAGAACCTTTGGCTCACGCCAAGCCGGTGTAAAAGTGGACTTTCGCCGGGCCTCTTTCGATCGTTCCTGGCTGGGCTTTCCAGTGGCTTCCGATTGGTTTTTGCCGAAGTTTTCAACGGGATCGATCTCTACCGACTCAGAACGTGTTCGCGTTCGTCCGCCATCGATTTGAATGGAAACTCGCTTGCCTTTGAATTCGGTCCCTTGGGGCAAAGTGCCAATCTCGAAAGACTCTAACATTCGCTCACGAACGGTTAGCTGTTCCAAGCCTGCTCGTTCGACGATGCGGTCAATCATGTTTCTTTCCAAAGTGATTCCATCTCGGGTGAGCTCTTGGTGGGCTTGCTCCAACGACGGCGCCAGGACGACCGTTCGAACGATCTTCGAAACCATCCACGGTGCGATGCCTTCGGTGAAGCCGAACAAGCTTAGTTCGATATCGAGGCCTGGCGTCGCTTTCTCTTTTTCCTTCACGGGATTCTTGGGTTGACAGTAGAGCGTCGTTGCAAAACAGTGGAACCCTGGTGCCATCTGAATCTCGACTTGTCGCTCTTGGCCTGATCGTAACGGGATGTCGTAATTGTCCCTGAGTTGTGTCGCTCGCTTGAGGTGCTCATCAGCCGCCATGGCCCGAGCCAAGATTCCAGCCATAAACATTCCGAGACCTCGATCGAAGAGGGCCTTCATCTCGTGCGTGAGTACTTCGAAACACATCGGGTCTTGGTCCAAACGCTTCTGCCACTGATCGGTCATCTCGAGCACTTCAGCAGCAAAGACGCCCAGCATATACTTTGGGTCGACAACTCTTGGGCCATCGCGATTATCCATGTTTACCCCTCGCATGCGAACTACCTCCATTTGTGTTGAGTGAGCGTTACCTCATCATCACAATTGGGTCCATTGAGCGATACAATTATATCATGCGAAACCCAAAAACTCCCCAACGCTAGCATTGCGAGAGGTTAGATAGCGTTGCCAAAAAACAGGATGCTCCCTGCCCGATGGCAGATTCAGCAGTAGATGTGGAAAACCGACGAAGTGCGCGAACTCGCTCCGGTTTGGGTGACCGGAGCGAGTTGGAATCGACAAATTTACTTTGCAAAGTTTGTTTGGTTCTGTCGATCAATTGGTGATCGTCAATTTTGGGTTGGCTCGAGGTTCCAAAATTCGCCTACGATTTTGTACTTCGGCAAAGAACAGTCGAATGCATCTTTCCCTGCAATTCGCTGGGTATGGCAACTGGAAAACAAGGCCAAGAAGATCGATTCTCAATTTTCGGCAAAATTTGAAATTTCCTGTCGCACAGGATCTTCAGACGACGCATTGAAATACAGAGAGCCTCGAAAACTGGCTCCATTTGATTGGAAAACACCTGATATGCGCGAGAAACGCCACTCGCCCGCGGTTGAAGATATAATCCCCTTACAAAACGCGAATCGCGGCGTAAAGCCAAGCCTAGAAGAGTTGTTGACATGATGAACGAACGAGCCCTATTCGACGCTGCCCTTGAAATAGAAAACCCAGCCAAGCGTCGAGCTTTCGTCGAAAAAGCCTGTGCCGGCGACCAAGAACTGCTGCTGAAAGTCACGTCACTCCTGGAAGCTCATGAGCAAGCAAATTCGTTTCTCGAAAACCCTGCACTCAATCTCCAGCCGCAAGACCTGAATAAAACTGCACAAGCAAGCCACATCGAAAAAACAAGCGATTTTTCGATCGGTCAATCCGATGAAGCTTTTGCGAAGACGGAAACAAGAAACAATGAGAGTGACGACGATGAGGAAAAAGTCGATCTCAGTTTTCTTAAGCCACCCACAAAAACTGGCTCCATCGGTTCCCTTGGGCACTACGAGATTCTTCAAGTCCTCGGTCAGGGTGGGTTTGGAGTCGTCTTCAAAGCCTTTGATGAGAAGCTTCATCGCTTGGTCGCCATAAAGGTCATGAACCCGCAGATGGCCGCAACTTCACCACCTCGTAAACGATTTCTCCGCGAGGCTCGGGCTGTAGCTGCAATCAAGAACGAAAACGTCGTTCAAGTCTATAGTGTCGAGGAGCAGCCGCTGCCGTATATGGTGATGGAGTTCATCGATGGTCAGACATTGCAACAGAAGCTCGATGGCAACGGACCATTGGACGTCAACGAGGTACTCTACCTTGGTCGTCAAATGGTCAATGCCCTGGCAGCCGCGCATGGGCTGGGAATCATCCACCGCGACATTAAACCTGGAAACATTTTGCTCGAGCAAGGTGCTGAGCAGAAAGTCAAGATCACCGATTTTGGCCTAGCGCGAGCCGCCGACGATGCGAGCATGACGCGGACGGGACTGATTTCTGGGACACCGCTATACATGTCCCCCGAACAAGCCCTTGGTCAGCAGCTTGATCCTCGTTCGGATCTCTTTAGTCTTGGCAGCGTGCTTTACCAAATGGCTTGCGGTCGCGCCCCGTTCCGTGCTCCGACGGCCATCGCAGTCTTGCGACGAGTCGCTGATGAAACTCCGCGTCCCATTCAACAGATCTTGCCAGAGCTTCCCGATTGGCTTGCCGCTCTCATTGTGAAGTTGCATGCCAAGAAACCAGAAGATCGCTTTCAATCGGCCAAAGAACTGGCCGATTTGATGGCTCGCTACCAGAGCGAACTTCAACTGCAAGGCAAAGTGACATCGTTCACAAAAGATGAACCCTCTCCAGCCGTTGCCGAGACATCTAAAGACGGCGCCCCTCAAGTTGCAGTAGCCACACAAACACTGCCGACCAAAAAGAAGGTAAACAAAGGATTGATCGGCGCGATCGCTGCATTGATTGCAGTCGCAGTACTGAGTCCGTTTTTGATACCACGCAACCGATCGCAAGACGTTGCTCCCAACCCCGACTCACCCTCGATCACTTCAACCACCACCGCAACTGGATGGCAGGGCTGGCCCGCTGATGCACCACCGCCCGCCATCGCTCCGTTCAACGCCGAGCAAGCTAAACAGCATCAAGAAGCCTGGGCCAAGTATCTCAACGTCCCCGTTGAGTACACCAACTCCATCGGCATGAAGTTCAGATTGATCCCGCCAGGCGAGTTCATGATGGGAAGTACGAAAGAGCAGATTGAAAAGACGCTCGAGCGTGCAGAGAACCTCACGTGGAAAGAATTCACTCAGAGCGAATCTCCACAACACAAAGTCATTCTATCGCGGCCCGTTTATCTTGGAGTCAATGAAGTCACCCAAGCAGAATATGAAAAAGTAGTGGGAAGCAATCCTTCTCACTTCGCTGCGAGCGGGGTCGGCAAAGAGGCTGTGAATGGGATAGAAACCGCCAGCCACCCGGTGGAAACGGTGAGTTGGAACGATGCCGCTGACTTCTGTGCAAACCTCAGCATGCGGGAGAAGTTGAAGCCTTTCTACTTCCGAGCGGCAAATGTCATCACGCCACTCGATGGCACAGGATTTCGACTTCCGACGGAGGCGGAATGGGAGTGCGCCTGTAGGGCTGGGACCACCGTGAAGTACTGTATTGGTGAACAAGATGAGGACTTGGTGCGTGTTGGATGGTTTGGAAGCAACTCGGGTCAACGAACACATGCAGTTGGGGAGCTCAGAGGCAATCCATTCCATTTGTTTGACATGCTTGGAAATGTTTGGGAATGGGTTCAGGACGAATGGGATCCCGCGTATTACCGACAATTTCAATATCGATCTGCAATCGACCCCGTTAGTACTTCTCCTTCGAAATTCGAGAGATTGATGCTGATGCGAGGAGGTAATTACAGCTGGATTTCGTCACACGAAACCGTTTCAACGAGATTTGCATTACCGGCTGTCACAGGTGACTTCGTCAATGGCTTCCGTGTCGCTCTTCCCGTCGACGCCGTGCGAACATTGCTAAAGCTCGCCGGCCCGGCGATTCCGAAGTCGCAGGCCAATGAACTCAGCAACACAACCCCGGTCGCTGAAAGTTCGAATTCCAAATCTCAGGTGCCCAATGCCGCCTCGGTTCAGAGCATGGCGGACTCTCAGCCTGAGTCAGACGCTGGTGTGGTTTCTGAGCTGGATCAACTTCGAGGCTATTCGCTGTCTGAAGTCGAAAACACATTGCCGCCATGGCCGGAGAATGTGAGTGGAAAATTGCCGAAGCCGTTGTTGGCTCCGTATTCATCGGAGCAGGCGAAGGAAGGACAGGCAGCGTGGGCGAAGGCTTTGGAGCGAGACGTCGTGAAGGCCGGGCCGGCGGGGATGCAGTTTGTGCTGATTCCGCCCGGCGAGTTCGATATGTGGTGGAACGAAGGTCCCGAGTCGGCTCAGCGAGATCGCTCACAACCCGTCGTGCGAACTCGTCTACCCAAAGCCTATGAACTCAGCCAGACCGAAGTGACTTACGAGCAGTTCGCCAAATTCGTCGAAGCGACGGGTTATGTGACGGTGGCGGAGAAGATGGAAAAGGGTGGGTTCGTTCATTTCGGCCCGCCTGCTGATGGAAAATCTACATGGCGACAACCCACCCCACACAAGGTCGACCAACAGCACCCAGTAGTTCAAATCACAGCCGAGGATGCTCATGCGTATTGTGCATGGTTGTCGACAGTCGATAAGGCGAAGTATCGGTTGCCTACCGAAACGGAATTCCAGCACGCGCTACTGGCTGGTTCGCAAAACAAACACGTTCCGGGGGAGCGTCCTGAGGAACTTAATCAATCCTCTGTTTTCGTTGGTAAAGGGTTACAAATTGTCGGTTCACGCCCAGCCAATCCATTTGGACTGTTCGACATGGTGGGCAATGTCTGGGAGCATTGTTCTGCCTCAGGCACGTTTGAATTATTTGACGCAGAGGGCGTTCGATCCCCGAATCCTGAAACCGCGCTACGCGGGTCAACTTATATGGCATCCAGTGCGACGCCCGCATGGAATGCTGCGTTCCGGATAGAGCCGATCGACCTAGGTGGCTTTCGCGTATTGCGAGAACTCGAACCCAAAACCGCTGACGCAACCAGTGAAGCGATCACCGAAGATTCACTAGTTGTGCTTGTTCGTCGAGGCCAACCGCTGGTGCCTCACGCCTACGTCCGTCGCCCCGAACCAATCCCGGGCGTACGCAGTTGGTCGATTGAGCTAACCGGGGATGTTCGGCATGTTGAGGCCGTCGCCGCTGACCCAAATGGCGACTTGATTGCAACAGGGGATTCGAGAGGTCACATTCGACTTTGGGATGGCAACGGGAAGCTTCAACGTGTGCTGATTGGACACGAAGGATTGGTATCGTTTTTGAATTTCTCTCCGGACGGACAATGGCTACTATCAGGTGACCGTAGTGCGAGGCTCTCAACTGCGAGACTTTGGCATGTTACCAGCGGTCGTCAATTGGCCGTGATTCCGCAATTCGGATGGCCCTTAAACGTTGAGTTTGGCCCTGGCAGTCAGAAAATACTCATCGCTGGTGGCATGAGTGGCCTAAAAATTTACGATCGAACCAGTGGTTCCTTGACGAACTTACGGCAACCGACGGTCGTCTGTGCCACGTGGTCGTCCACTGGCAAGGAGATTGCATTACATACGGGAACCCAACTTCAAGTACTGAACGTGGACTCTCAAAAGGTTCAGCGCGAAGTTCAATGTAGAATCGCGCATTGCGTTGCGTGGTCTCCAGACGGAAAGTGGCTTGCCGTATGTTCTGCAGGGGCTTCTGTCGAGATTCGAAATGCTGACTCATTGGAATTAGTGTCTACTCTCAAAGCAACGGAGACGGCGGGCATAGTGTCTTGGCTCCCGGATAGCAAACATTTAGCAGTGGCCGCTCAGTCTGCAGCATGCGGAGTCTTTGATACGACAACAGGTGAGCAGACTGCGAAATTCACGGATGGAGGGAACGTCTTTGGCGTGGCACTTCGAAACGAAGGTCGTGAAGCCGTCTTAAAAATGGGCCAGCAACTTCAATTCTACGATACTGAGACCGGGAAGTTACTGCGGCAGGGAAATGACTTTTCATTCTTCACGTCAACGTCCATCGATCCTCGTGAATCGAAAGTGTATTCAGCAACAGATCCAGGGAAATTGTTGATTCACAATGTAGAAACGGGCCAATTTGAATCGACTCGCTCTTTGTCGGTCGCCGTCGCAAGTCAGTACGTCCTACACCCTTCGCCAACCGGGGCAATCTTGGCATTCGTCGGTTTGTATCCTTGGCCGGAGGTGCATCTGGTTGATACCGCTTCTGGCAAGACTCTTCGAACCCTCACTCATGGCCAGGAGGCCGTTACTCAGATCGCCTGGTCGCCCGAAGGGAATCGAATCGCGACGGCGGCAAAGGATAATCATATTCGCTTGTGGAATACGACGAACGGTCAAGTAAAACATGATCTCATAGGTCATGTTGGGCCCTGCTATTCATTAGCATGGGCTCCGGACGGAAAGCGTCTCATCTCAATGTCGGAAGACAAAACGGTTCGTCTTTGGGATACAGAAAATGGAAATTTATTGCGAACGTTTCAGGAATTCCCATTTCCAATCCATGTGGATCCGACTCCACAAGCAAAGTTGATTTGGAAGGACCAGTCTACGATCTGGATTGCACTGGGGATCATGGGCACAATGCTCAACGTTAATTCAGGAGAATTCAGCACACTCGAAGATTTTTCAAATGGGCGTAACGCTGTTGACGGGTTCTCTCTTTCAGCTGACGGCCAACGATTACTTTGTCACGAGGCGTACGGCTGGACGACAATGCGAGGGAGCAATTCCACTGATCGTTATCTCCTTGGGCAATGGCTAGGTGGCTACCAAGGTAATCAGCGTTGGTGTCCTGACAATCGGCGATTCATCGCGGATCAGATTGACTACGGCACCATAGCATACGATACCGAGCGGCATCAGCGGTTGGGGACGTTGTTTCCGCAAGTCATCACACGGCCCGATCCTGCCGCCGATCATAAACGAGCTTGGCTGTGCATCGGTCCCACGGGGCATGTTCGAGGCGGTCCGACAGATTTCCGTCCGATCGATGCTGCCAAGTTCCCGCCCGAAGGCAACACCCCTGAAAGCCTGGCTGCGATCGAAGACCTGATCGTCTACGTCGCCATGCTCGAAGACGGTTCTCAGCAAACGTTCACCCACAAGCAGTTCGTCGAAAAATTCGGCTGGAAGAATGACCCCAGCAAAGCCACCCTGTCAAAGCTGCAGGAATAGTTATGAATTCGGCACGGACAGCAGGGAAGGGGGCGAAACGAGCGTGGTGAAGTGCAAAGCCGAAAGAACCGCTGGACAAGCCAGCGGTATTACTGCATTTCACGATAGAGCCAAGCGCGAGCGAAGGACCAGATACGATTGGCGGTGCGGGTGGAGATGTTCATCATATGAGCAACATCTTCCAACTGCAGTCCTGTGAAGTACCGCAACTGAACGAGCTCAGCCGCTGTTGCATCAACCAGCTTCAACTTTTCGAGCGCCACATCGAGCGCCTCGATGTCTTCCTTGTGATTGATCGGTTCGATCTCTACGTCCAAAAGTTCCTCACGTTGCAAATCGGCTCCATGTTTGAGCCGAGCTTTGCGTCGCGCTTGCTCCACCAGGATTCGCCGCATCGCTTCCGCCGCAGCAGCAAAGAAGTGACCGCGATGTGCCCAACGGACATCTCCGCTCGCTGTCGACAGCCGAAGATACGCCTCATGCACCAGCGCCGTCGCTTGCAGTGTTTGCCCAGGCTTTTCTTTGGCGAGTTTTGAGGATGCCAATTTCCGCAATTCTTCGTAGACCAGGGGCAACAAAAGCTCAGAAGCGGAGGGATCTCCGCGTTCCATTCGTGCAAGTAAATTCGTCAAATCGTCGTTCATGCTTTGCTTGCATCTAGTGCTATCTCATTTTTGTCTACCATAGCAACAGTTCTTTGAATTGTCGAAGGATTATTGCAATACATCGCCCGAATTTGGAATTACAGCCGAGAAGGCGACCCGCTAGCCAACTCGCTCCGGTTTGACACGCCGGAGCGTCGGTTATACTCAGCTCACAGCCAAATATTCACCTTCAATTAGCTCGGCCATCCAACCCCCTTCGAGTTTTTATGATGGCCGCAAAAGAACACAGAGAACGCGAAAGATCGATAGCCACATTCGTTCAAATCAGCTGCCTTTCTTTTGCGAACTTTGTGCTCTCTTGCGGCTAACGCGAAACTGCTGTGTTGCGTTTTTGAGGCAGCCCTAGCTTGCCCCCACCTCGCTCCGGTTTGACACGCCGGTGCGTCGATATCCGGGGGATCCAGCCTGGACTTCCCTATCAGGAATACCGTTAGCCCATTTGACCAGCGGATTGGGCTACAATGAGACGTTCGTTGGCAGACGCATGTGTCTGAGAATTACTAGTTCGAACTTACTGGAGAAAAACCATGAAACCAATTGCAGCAGTTTTGTTCGGAAGTTTTGTCTTGACGTTAACGATCGCTGCCTACTCACAAGAACGAAAACCTGACGGCAAGAAAAAGGCGTTCGCAGAAGGTGCTATTGTGGCTATTACGGTATTGGGGGCGGTAAACAATGCTGGGATATATCTTGACGAACCCGAATTGAAAAAAATTGGGGAGAGTTGGTTTCTTGTTGGTAATATGGCTGAATTGCCAGGTTATCCTGCTCCACCAAAGACAGTAAGGAGTTGGGTTGCAGTGAATACCATTTCTACGATGTATGAGTACGAAGACGTTGAAGACCTTTTGAAAACGTTCAAGACTCCTGCAAAACCCGGTTCTTGAAGAACGTGTGAACAAACCGATGGACCGAAGCGGGGGATCTGCCGCTTTCTAATGGTAACTTTACTTGCCGCCGCTGGGTGATCGGTGCAGTTACTTTTGCCGCAGTTTACCCCGCCCCCAAGCGAAGCGGACCTTGTTAAGGCCCATTTGACCTCCGAATGGGCTACAATGAAATTTTCGTTTACCGGCGCATGCGCCTGAGAATTACCAGTTCCGGCCATCAATGAAACTCTGGACCGTCCAAGAACGAACCTTTGTCGCAGCGGATTCGATGCGTCCGATCGTTGCTGACTGGGCGAAGACTCCTCAGAACTGGCGCAACTGGTACGCGTGGATGACGCAACAATGGAACGCTTGTCTTGGAATGGAAACATTGACGGCACCCATTTGGTGCTGGCACTCATGCAACGGTGTACGCCAATCATGTCCAACTACTGGGACGTTGGCAATGCTGATGGGTGACTGGAACTACTACTCACCGAAGATGATCGTGATTGAATGCAACATCCCTGACAATTTGGTCTTGCTCTCTTCCTATGCGCGTTGGAACGAAGCGATTGACGATGCGATGGATCGAAAATCTGACTCCATCGACGGCAACCGATTCAATGATATGTTTGACACACCTCTTTTCAAACACGATACTGATGACATTCAGGCCGTTGTTCCTCACATCGAACGAGACTGGATTACTGCACAATGGTCGCTACCGCAGGTTGAATCAACCGAACTCGATTGGGACATGCCGTGCACTAGTTTTCCCAAAATGCCAGAACAAAGGGTTGCAACGGAGCGGGCGAATCGAGCGGTTTGACAATGGTCGCTCAATCGCGCCCGCCCGCTGAACCCCGTCGTTAGCTTGTTGAGAGTAACTTGGACAGCATTCGAGAAGACATCCAAAATGCAAATCGCCGCGATGATGTCGCGACATGCGAGGCTCTATCGAGAATCTGGCTAGCGAAGAATCCTGACGACGTCTGGGTTGTACATATGCTCGCTGAATCCTTGTACCGGATGGCGAGGTACGAGGAATCGCTGCAACTGTACAACGAAGCTCTTGTTCGATTTCCGGATCATCGATGGGGGATTTACATCCAAATTGGCCATTTGTATCGGTATCGCGGCGAGCTTGATCAAGCTGCGTGTTGGTATGAGAAGGCAGTCGAGGACGATCCCGATGAAGCGTCGTCGTACATTTTCCTGGGCACTATCAAAGCTCGCCAAGGAAAGCTAGCTGAGGCGGAACAGATTCACCGGAAAGCCACTTCTTGCAGTGATGGCTCGATAGAAGAGGCCTTCCATAACCTTGGACTGGTTCTTCGCGGACAGATGCGGATGTCAGAGGCTGCTGACTGCTTTCGACGTGCGATTGAGATCGATCCAGAGTACAATGCTGCAATTAAAGCGCTCGACGATGTGGTTCATGCTCAGAAGATAACCCAAGATCAACGCGGCTAACAAAACCGATCGGGATAGGAGCCCGGATTGCTCCGGGGCCCCTCCCGCACCACCTGGCATGCGGCACCGCACCAGACGTGGGATTTCGCGCCGGATATTTAGCGACCCAGTACAGCGATCTGGAGTCCGTCGTCGAATTACGCCACAGCCCGTTTGGTCGGCTAAATGGGCTACAATGAAATTTTGTTTACGGGCGCGAGCGCCCGAGACTTTCTAGTTTGTCGGCAGATGAGGAGCATGGAATGCGGCCCGCAGTTCATTGGAAGGAATATTTGCAGCCACGGTTTGGGGTGAAATTTCCATTTTTGCTTATGGCTTCTTTTGCGGTCTACCTTTCTGCGTACAGGGCGTTGATGGAACCAATGATTATAGTCAACAAAGGACATCACAGCATTGTGATCGAAGGATCGAGGGAGCCTCATTACGGGTCGCTTGAGCAAGACGGAGCACTTAATGGCTTTTGCCGATTCGTGTTTGCTCCAGTAGAGCGAATCGACTACTTGATGCGTCCACAGTACTGGGATGAATACTCGGAAGTGACTGATCCTCCAGATGGACCGGAAACTACGCAAGGATGGTCTAACGGAACCCGCAACTCCGAATGATCAACGAACAATCGTCATCGGGATAGGGGCCAAGATTTCGCCGGACCCCTGCCACACCACCCAGCATGCGGGTCCACACTAGGCGGTTCCTCTGAAGGAAGCAATAAAACGCAGTGCGTTTGCCTAACAGCCAACTCGCTCCGGTTTGACACGCCGGTGCGTCGGGGTTTACTCGGCTCCCAGCCAATTAGGCGTCTCCAACCAGCTTGCCTGCCCATTCAATGCCAGATTGGGTACAGTTAGAAGGTGTTTCGCGGCGCCTCGCCATAGAATTACTAGATGTTTGGCAAACCCAACGGTACGAAAAATGATCGTTCGCCTTTACGACCACGCTGGAACTGCATTGGTAGTGCCACACCCTAGCGGAATCGTGTATTCAAACCAAGCTGGCGGTCAAGCATGTCTTCAACCGCAAGTCGAAGGTTTCCTTGTACCCATCGCCAACGATGTGGGCTTGGCACCTCTATACGGATTTCGTAGTCCCGAAAATGATCTTCTTCGCTATTTTAAGAAACTGCAATGGTGTGGTGCACCACTGACGGTACGTGACGCTGAGGAAATAGAGGCAATCATGCACTCGCTTCCATTGTGGGCCGGATTGAGGGTGGACCGCGATCGATTGAGCGAGTCGATTGAAGCTTGGGTTTTTGTAACGATCACGGACTGCGGCACCAATCCAATCTTAGTTGATGGGATCGCCTATCCCGTCCGGGCCATTCTGACGTGGACAAATTCTGACTAGCAGAAATCGACAGAAATCCGCTTAGGATACCCGTTGGCGTGCTGCACCCTTTCTTAAACCTACACCTTCATCCTAAGCCAAACGTTTTTACCTGCCATCTCGCACCGGTTTGACACGCCGGTGCGTCGGTGATTACTCAACTCACTGCCAAACATTCACGTCCAAGTAGCTCGCCGGCCCATTCAACTAGGCAGATAGGGTACATTTAGAAAATTACTATCGGCGCCGCGCCGGAGAATTCCTAGTTCGTCCACCGTGACCATCGGATAGGAATACCCAATGAACCCTTCTGAC
>JANPHB010000089.1:0-11273 GCA_031424235.1 Pirellula sp. | reverse complement strand
TATCTTGTTTACGCGAGTGGTACCGAAACGAACAAACAAGGCTCAATTGCTTGGGTTACAGAATGACGCAAATACTGAGCCGCATTCCATATTCCACAAAATTGGATGCTTGAGATTACCGGATGCTTCAACCATCAACTCGAGATTTCGAGACTATTTCTTCTGCGTTTTTGTTGAAAAAAGGATTGCGAGACGAGGTGGCACATGAGCCATCCGGAAGCGCTCAAAGACGCTCAATCGCCTTTCGACTTTCGCATAATTCAACCGTGATAAACTCACAGGTCTCTTCCGTTGCCAATTTAATTCGGTGTCAGTTTGAGTCGACAATTTTTGCATGATGCTTATCCGCATTAACTACCTTCTTTAATGTCGGACTTTACTCCCGCAACCGTTGCTAAAAATGTTTGACGACATCGTTCACTACAAAAGTAGAAGGTCTTGCCATCGCGTTCGAGTTGCAGAGCAGTTCGATCGTCCACGGACATACCGCATATAGGATCAAGAGTTACGATAATCCGTTGAGACACAACTTCCGGACTGTTTTCAACAGGCAGTTGCTCACAGGATGTTGGCTCAAGTAGTTTCTTTCCGCTCCCTTCAGCCGCTAAATCCTCAGCAGTCTCAGCAGCTTGGCCGAGTTTGTCCCTCTCTATATCCGGCTCAGCATCGCAGCCGCCGCTCGGTTTGAATTTTGCAAGGTAATTCGAGTTAGACATGACTGTGCTCCTTGTTGAATTGGATGCGAACTGAGAAAAATGCACGCGTTCATCTAAGATCGTTTGGCAGTTGTGGTCCACGAACTACCATTGTCAAGATTTGAATAGCCTCGGACGTTCACTGCGTTTCGTTTCCGCCAATTCAAGGCAACGATCTGCAATTGCTTCTTTGGAACTGGGTAAGGATAGGACATCATTTACCGCGATTCGTAGGCTATTTGCCAAAGCCATGTTTGTCTCTAATGTCACCAAAAGTAATACCGGAATTTGAACCATAACTGCACTAGTACTAGTAACCATCAAAGCGAGCATTCCGTCTCCACCGCCCCAAAGCAAATCAGGATTTAACAGTAGGACTTCTGGGGTTATGCAACGCATTTTTGCAACACAAGTGATTCCGCTGTTCGCAATGTGCACGGAATAGCCTGACTGCTCTAAGCCAAGTACGAGGTGTTCTAACCAATAGTGATCCGAATGGGCTACCAATAGTGTTCGAGTCGCTCTGACTGGCCTTAGGTTTGGATGAGATATCTTGGGACTAATCATCGTGACTTATCTATTGGGAAATAAATTGTTTGTTTGTCTCGCAGAAGTGACACGTCGTGCCGCTCAACTTTTTAAGATGGCTGTTTTCAATTTACGGTGAGCAGATTTTCTACGTTGGTAACACCTGGAGCATGCCAAGCAGCCGTTGCAACTTCTCTACGCTCGTTCCATGAGCGTACATTGCCTGCGAGTGTGACTTTACCTTCTTCTATCGTGACGGTTATATTCTGGGCGTCAACTTGAGCGTTGCGTTTCAATGCTGCTTCGATCAAATGTTTGACCTCGCTAGGCACGAGTACAGGTTTGAGTTCGATTTTGTTTGAAACACCCTTTACCCCAGCCAAGTACTCAATTGCGTTCTCTGCGGAAAGTCGCTCATACTCCCACTTAGCCTGTCCGGTGAGCGTGACCCAACCGTTTTCGACGGTAGCGAGAATATGGCTGGGAACCCAAACGTGCCATGCAAGAGTTCTGGCTACCGAGTCTGCAACTTGTGCGTCGGACCGTAATTGGCCATCGATTACATGGACTTCAAGCTCTTCGGCAATCGCTTTGACGCCGGAAACGCGTTGAACCGCAAGTTCCGCAGCAGTTTTTTCCGCGTAGTTCGAGACCGTGCCGCTCAGAGTAACAACCCCTTGGTGCGCTCGTACAACGATATCCCGTGACTTGATCGTCGTATCCCAGAGCAACTCCTCCATGATTTCATTTTTCATTTTCGCATCTGTTTTCATGGTGCAGCCTAGTCTTGCCGTCAAGGCAAAAAAAAAGCCGATGCACACAGACACTTAAGGGTGCCTGCTAGCATCGGCCTACTTGATAACCAACCCTCCGACATCCGGAGTGCGTTTTATTGAGTCGTCCAATTGATGTTTGAGTGGCGAATAGCAGTTCAGACTGATACTCGCCCTTTAGAACCCTATCGGTGCGAGGCGGATAAGGCAACAAGCAATCTCGAAATCCCTACTTTCGTTTTCCCATTGCCTTCAAGCTTCGTCATAGCAATCACATGGATATTTTTCAAATTGGCAGCGCAACGGTCGCCAAAATTTGCTTAACGTCCTCGAAGCGAGCGGGCTTGACTAAGTGGTGATTGAACCCTGCATCTAACGAACTTTGCCGGTCCGAATCTTGACCGTAACCTGTCATCGCAACAAGCACGATGTTCTTGAGTGTTGGTTCCATCCTCATTCGCCTTGCGATTTCATGTCCGTTCAAACCGGGTAATCCAATGTCTAAGAGTGCCACGTCCGGTTGGTAATTCAGAGCAACTTGAAGTCCCGTGAGCCCATCATGCGCAGTCCGAATATCATGTCCGCACGCCGTCAGCAGCATCGAAAAGCTCAAAATCGTATCAACATTGTCATCAACCAAAAGCACTCGTAAGGGGCGAACGACGAGTTTGGACCCAATTGAGAGACCATCTTTCGCAATTGGCCGCTCTCCGCTGAGTAATGGCAGGCGTAGGATGAATTCGCTACCTTGCCCTAATATGCTAGAAGCCTCGATTGATCCTCCATGCAACAAAGTAAGCCTTTGAACCAAAGCTAAACCGATACCCAGTCCGCCTTGTGATCGGTCCAAAGATCGTTCCGCCTGCGTAAACAGGTCGAAAACAAATGGAATCAATGCGGGGGCGATGCCAACACCGTTATCCCGCACCCGAATGACACACTCACCAGAAACTCCATCGCTGAAGTAGATCGTCGGTTCGACGGTAATCCAGACTTGGCCGTTTTCTTCAGTGTACTTGGCCGCGTTGGTAAGTAGGTTTAGAACAACTTGTTCAAGCCTAGCTGCGTCGGCGTTGAGCCAGATTGGTTCTGGAGGCATCAAGACCGTAAGCTTATGCCGTTTGTTCTCAATAAGCGGACGAACGGACTCAACAGCACAGTCAACAATATCTTGTACCGCGATTGGTTCTCGGCGCAGCTGAATTTTACCGGTTGTGATACGGGAAATTTCGAGCAAGTCATCGACAAGATGTTGGAGCTGTCGCAATTGCCGTTCAATGATAGCGCGCGCTTGTTGGTGCGTTGGACTTTCGCTTTTCACTTGTAGTCCAAGCAAAATCACTGCATTCGTGATGGGAGCGAGTGGCCCGCGAAGTTCATGTGCAAGCATCGCGAGAAACTCGTTCTTGCGATGGTCGGCATCCTTGAGTGCCTCTAAAGTGACTTCCAACTCTTTATGGTGACGTTGCGTGGTAAGATCGGTGACGATCAGTCCGACCGCAGCACCGCAATCCGTCGGCAGGGTGTTGAAGGTAAAAAACACTGGAACGAGTCCACCGCTTGAATTTCGCAAGTGACTCTCACCTTGACTGAAACCAGAAAGGCTTCGTTGAAGTAAAATTTCAAAGTCGGTTTCTAAATCTTTTGGCACGAAGTCACGAAAATCCACCCCAATCAAACGCTCCAGCGGTTTTTCGACCAAATCTGCGAAGTGGCGATTGCAGTATGCAATTGTGCCGTCCATGTTGAGCGTAATCGCGCCCTGTTGCATCTTCTCTACCAGCAAGCGATAGGGGCGGTCAGCAGTCTCGAGTGTGTAAACTCTTGCTCCGTTTTGCACTTCCACTACGAATGCATCCACGGTTCCGCTGCGAATGGCTCGAATTGTCTCCTCGGCCTCCTCCAGCCGCAGACGTAAATCTGCGATTTCTGCCAGTTCGTGTGATTTTGTCATTAATGTCTCTGTCGATTATTTGTGGCGCAGGTCCAGCCCCAACAATACTCGATTCAAGTTGGAGAGGTCGCCAACCATTTTTCGAAGTGGTGCGGGCAACAATTTTACCAGTGTTGGAACCGCGATGATTTGCTCATCGACGGCAAGTTGCGGATGAAGGTAAATGTCGATGACTTCCAACTCGTAGCGGCCTTGTAGCCGCTCTTCGCATAGCGCTTTTATGGAGGCAAATGCTTCGGTACTGCGCGGTGTCATGCCCGTGACGTAGAGACGCAGGACATAATGCTCCTCAGATTTAGTACCGGTAACCAGCTTTTCAAATGCCGCAGTCGTTTTGGACTCTTCTTTTGGGATCTCATCTGTCATCTGTGTAGTCCTCACGACGCTTGCCTGGTTTCGCAGGAAGCAATTGCAATCCAACCAAGGTCCGCTCGGTATTCGAAAGGTCACCTACGATCCTGCGCAGCGGCTCTGGCAATCTCCGCACGAGAGTTGGGATTGCGACGATTTGGTCTCCAGCAGCCAGTTTCGGATTTTGAATGAGGTCGATAACTTCGATTTTGTATCGGCCTGCTAGATATTCCTCGCACAGTCGCTTGAGATTGACAATGGCGGTTACGGACTTCGGGGTTTGCCCCGCGATGTACAGACGCAGTTCCCATCTCTCCGTCTCGTCGTGCGCTTCGGTAGACGCTGCCTGCTGGTCGGTATTGCTAAATTGGCTCATGTGCGAACTCGCGGTGTTTGATGGGATCGAGCCGAAGGTTCTACGTCTTTTAGGACTTTGTCACCTTGACGGCTTATCCCCATACGATCTCGATCCTGCCGGTTAGTTTCCTCACGCGATCGTTCCTGGTCGCTATCGCGCTTCGCAACTTCTTCTTCCGCTTCAAATTCTTTCTGTAACGCGATTATCCGGGCCTCGTGAGCCTCGCGCTTTAGAACTCGCTCCCTTTGCTTGGCTTCGACCTCCTGGTGTCGGAGAAGGCTGGCAGCTTTTTCCGTGGCCTCGCGTGTCTGTCGCGCCGAGCCAGTGAGAACGCCCTCCGCACCGAGATAAACGTTTTGCAATTCCACTCCTTGGTCGGTCAGGAGAAACTCACGGAGTTGATTGGAGTGAGCCATGCCTCGCGACTTGAGCACGTACATCACGCGATTTCGCTCACCGTCCAGTTCCAAATCTCGCAGTAGTAGCCATGTGTCCACCAGTGTGGAAACATTAACTACGGTCTGTTCCAAGGCCTCGTCCCCACTGGTTAGGCTGGTCAGCAGGGCCGTGATCCCTTGCATCTTGAGGAAATCGATCAGCCGAGTAAGCATCACATTCGCATCCTGGCGAGTACCCACCGAGGTCAAGCTACCAACAGGGTCCATAATTACGACGCGTGGCTGGAATTCTCGCACCAGCTTGTGAATTGTCGCTAAGTGCATTTCCAGACCGTGAATTGCGGCCCGGCTGGCATGGAAGTGCAATAAGCCTTTATCGACCCACTGCTCTAAATCGATACCGATGGATCGCATATTGCGCAGAATTTGACCAGGCGATTCCTCGAATGCAAAGTACAAGCATCGCTCGCCACGCCGACAGGCGGCATCTGCGAAGTGAGCGGCAATACTTGTCTTTCCGCTGCCGGCCGTTCCAGACATGAGGACCGTACTACTTCGGAAAAACCCCTCGCCACCAAGCATGGCGTCTAGCCTGGGAATGCCACTCGAAATCCGTTCAGCGCTCGCAGTATGCTGCAGCCCTAGAGACGTGACGGGTAAAACGCTGATACCATCGGCGTCTATTAGAAACGGGTACTCATTGGTTTCATGGCTAGTACCACGGTATTTGACAATCCGCAGTCGCCGTGTCGACATCTGATCGGTGACTCGGTGGTCGAGAACAATTACGCAATCCGATACGTACTCCTCCAGGCTGTGCTTGGTTAGTGTGCCCTCGCCGCTTTCACACGTAATAACGGCGGTCACTCCTTTGTCTTTAAGCCATCGGAACAGCCTTCGCAATTCACCTCGCAAGATGGAGATGTTAGACAACCCGCCAAAGAGCGCTTCGATAGTATCGAGGACGACTCGCTTCGCCCCGACTGAATCGATAGCAAAATTGAGGCGGACAAAAAGTCCCTCCAAGTCATATTCGCCAGTCTCCTCAATCTCGTTTCGCTCTACCCTCACGAAGTCCATCGCAAGTTTTTTTTGCTTCACAAGATCATCCAAATCGAAACCCAACGATCGAACGTTCTGAGTCAGTTCCTGGGTGGTCTCCTCAAAAGACATGAATACGCCCGGTTCTCCGAACTGCGTGGCTCCTCGAACCAAAAATTCCATCGCCAGTAGAGTCTTGCCACAGCCTGCACTTCCGCAGACAAGTGTAGGTCGGCCACGCGGCAGGCCGCCGCCGGTAATTTCATCCAGTCCCTGTATGCCAGTCGGAGCTTTGGCTAAGCCAGGGTGGACGGGTACTTCGTGGTCGACGGTGCTGCCCATTCTGATCCTCATGAATTTAAAACACGACTCGCTTAGTGTGGTCAAATAGTCGACCACAACACAAAAAAAGCCGATGCGATGAAATCTCGGAGGAAATTTCACGACATCGGCTCACTTTTTATCTCGCAAATTTGCTGGAAATCTGCGTTACAATTGGTCTTCCGAGTTGCGCAGATGACACTAGGTTGCCATGGGGTTCTGTGCAATTGCAATGCAACATACCATCATTCACACCCGTAAGTTCGACAATGTGGGCATTATTTTCGAATGGTGCAGTCTTCCATGTTGACTGTGCAACCGACAGCGCCCGCCGCAAGCGGAAGCGTTTTCAGCTTTAATTCCGGGTGAGTTCGTGCCGCAACACTTCATTAGGAGCTACAGGACTTGGACAAAGTGAATGTGCAATCAAACTCCAGTCGAACACAAAAAGCGGTTTCCGGCCAAGAAAAGCCCGGTTCAAGCCCAATTAGGACTGGCCGAACATCGCGCATTCTGGCCTCCATTCAACCATTCAGAGGCTGTGCTAACCTATATTCAGCAGTCCGACGAATCCCTGTCAGTGCTGAAATAATCGTTTGGTTGCGAGTCTAAGCATCGCCTCCGAGCTTCTGCCTCACATCTTTGATCTTTTCACGCAAGCGGAACCGATCACTCGACCGTTCACAGGGTGGCTTGGGCATCGGCCTTACGTTGATCCAACGGCTGGTGGAAATGCATGGGGGCCATACGGATGCTTCTAGCGTGTTGGGTCAGGGAAGCGAGTTTGTTGTGCGTCCAGTCGTCGAAGAAGCGATTGGATAGTCACCTGACCGTGCAGAAGCAGTTGAAAGTTGGTCTTGGTACAGTTTTCGCTCTAATTCTTGTGTCGACAGACCAATTGCCAATTAAACGAGTTCGATACCATGCCAGACCACAACCAGAAAACCAGTTCTCCTAAAAAATTGTCAATCACTTTATCCGACACACTTCTTGGAACGGACCCACCCATTGAAAAGGCACATCCTGGATTGCAGCCAGTACTGGTTTTTGCGTCCTACCCTATTATGCTCGTCGTTCTGATATCTGTTGTAGCACTCTACTTATTCTTACTCCCTCGTCATCCAAACGGAACTAATATGGTTCCCGTCCAGACTGAAGTTTCCAAATGAATTTCAAGTTGAGCATCGCAAAAAATCTTATTTCCGACCCTCCGGACACCCAAATGTCAAACAATCTGGAATGAGTTGGTTTTGCGCAAATGTCAAAGGCCTGCACATCCCAGTGTTTCGGAAGGTAGTGGACGCTTGCACCGGCGATGCTCAACCTGTCAACCGAACGCCCCACGCTCAGCGACCCTGAACACGCGGGCGTCCTCTTGCAACGAGGACGCGAAGGCGTGGCTCGCTGCAGCGAATGGCTACGCGTTTCGGTCGAGTTCACGAGACGTGTAAAAAACCAGTCGAGTAAGTCACTGCTCGGCCAGCGATACCGACTCGCTCGCCGCGATGCTCACAAAACAATTCGCCGCCACGCGGGGAGATTTGCAAAGCGCGCAGAGCCATCATGTCCGGGCGAAGCTCGCGGACGGCGCGCTCCGTGTCGAAGATGGCGAGCTAATCGTGGGAATTGGCGGTGGCCGTGGGTGAGATGCCAAGCCCCTCCCGCAACGCTGCGGGTGTGGAACATGAGGCGGCAGGCCTAGCTGGAAAGTCGAGCGTTAGGTGGTCGTCGTTGCGGGTGACAATTAGCTCATCGGCATGGGTTTGAAACCGGACTGCGGCGTCACGATAACCGAGATGCCGAAAAATGACATGGGCTGGAGCGAGCGTCGCATGATCACACAAATACATAGTGTATACAAGTCATTGCCGAACTGGCTTCAATCTTGGAACATTGATTGCCACTGACATCGTTTTGTTAATCCTATCTAGACTTGCAGCGGGATGGACTGAAATGCAATGCCCACACTCTTCGTCTTTCCATCCTTTTCTGTAGTCCTTTCTTCCTTTCGCCCTGAGTCCGTTACGGGCATGGGAGCGGGCCGACCGAGTAGGAAGCCTTGAAAGAGATCGACGCCAAATGATTTCATGATCGCTAATTCGTCTTCCGTTTCCACCCCCTCAGCCAAAACCAGACTACCGCTTTCTCGAGCAATCTGCACCAGTGCACGGACTATGATTCGGTGCATTTCGGACTTTGCAGCGCCCTGAACCAGTTCGCGATCGATCTTGATTAAGTCAGGATTTAAATCTGCGAGCATCGTTAGCCCGGCGAAGCCAGACCCTACGTCATCGAGCGCGACGCGGAAACCTGACTTTCGATACTCATTGAGGATCGAAGCAAGATGATTCGTGTCTCGGACATTTTCCGTCTCCACTACCTCGAAGATGACCCGCTTGGGATCAATGCCAGCCAATTTTGCAGCGGCAATCGTTGTCCTGAGGCAGAACGTTGGTTCGTAAATCGCTGTGGGCAGGAAGTTGATCAGAATGGCAACGTTATCAGGTAGCACCGACGCAGCATTCCGAATATGAGTTTCTCGGCAAATGCGGTCTAGCATAAATATGAGTCGCTCTTGCGTAGCCCATGCTAATAGTTGCTTTGGCATCAACAACGATCCATCTTCTGCGAGGCCGCGCATTAGGCATTCGTAGCCCCAAACTGACTTGCAATCGCTCTGAAACACGGGTTGGAAGAATGATTGAATTCGTCCGGATTGCAAAATCTTCACAAGCGGTGTGGCATCAAGCGGTGCAAAAACATCCAGTGGCAAGAATACCGATTGACATGCCGAGGCCTTCTCATTGAAACTACATCCGCATCCAGAGCTCGCTTGGGCCGTAGGCAACCAACTCGCAGTTAAAGATTGAAACAGCTCCACAGTCACGACTGTTCGCAGGAAGTTCACGACATCGCGAGCGGTAACATATTGAGAAGTCCCACCAACTTCGACCATCAACTCACTTCCGGACGCGACCCTTGACCAGTTTCTTAACACAGCAAGTTCTTGGAAGTCCTGAAAATCAGAACGGTGATCTGCCGTTTTAATCAGGATGAAACGTTTATCGCTTCTACATTCGCAAGCCATGTTTGTGTCGTACCAGTAGTTGTTGGGTGATGCGTAGAATCGCGAAGGTTTCTTAGTGTTTAGAACGTTGAATTTATTTTCGACACACCGGTCGGCAGATTTCATCCTTCCGCCGGCGTTTGCACCACGAATCTGAGTGGCAGTGTCGGCGATAGGAATAATTCTCATAATTCCGTCGCAAGGGGCGCAATGGTAAAAGCCGGTCGATGCAGATCTCCCTACCTTGTAGTTTTCAAACGGAACAATAACGACCAGAGTACCCATTCAGTATCTTTGCGATGATTTCGGGTAAACGGCGATAGGTAACCAGCACGGAAAAGAAACAACCCGTTGAGTAAACCTGGGTCGGCTTATTCGATAGCTATTTCGCAAAGCTCGGGGCGGACTTGGACGAAACGAGATTGGGGGCCTAGGCCCAAACGACTTCCCTCCAAGCAGTGATGTGAGCATCGAGTGAAAACAATTCCAAGCTCGTCAGTTCATGGCTCGATGACGACACAATTGCTTTGGCCCATTCGACTGGGCTTGCGTCTATCGGGACAGTGATCGCCACGCCTGGTCGACTCGCGATGCCTACCGGAGTTGCGACGATTGGGACACCAGCGGCGCTCGCTTCTGCCATGGATAGGCCAAATCCCTCATACAGAGACGTCGACAGGAAGCAACTTGCAACCGCCAGCCAATCCCCTGGGTGTGTTGGCGGCAATACGGTAACCCGGTCGTTTGGTTCTATGTCCTCACCACGATAGCCAGTCATGACCATGTGCCAATCCTCAGGCAGGCACTTCGCTATCTCTAAGGCGATCTTGACACCTTTGTCGTCAACGAACCGATGGGACCAAAGGCATATTTTCTTGCCGTTCGTATCGACTGCTTTCTGCGGCTTGATTCGATCAGGATCGACCGCGTTTGGGATATAGACAACTGGCTTTTCGGTTTGTTGCCTAAGAAAGTCAGCTGTGTCAGAGCTCACGGCCACGACCCGATCGCCTTGAATCGCATGTTGCGTATCGAAAACAGCAAATGGACTACCGTGATGGACCGTGACCAGTTTTTTCGGTCTTTCGCGATGTGACCAATCGATATTCCAGGCTACGATCACATCGCTGTTCCGCGCGAGAGATTCGATTGCTGATTCACCCCAATCCGATGGCACTCCGAGAATGCTTGCGTCTCGTTTGATTTCGTACATCGAAACAAATCCAATGACGCCAGGCAGCCTGCGAACGATGGTTTCGTGGAACGTCTCTGTTCCGCCGAACTGCTCAAAGCACGATGCAATAAACCCTATCTTTAGGCCGTCAACTGGCTTCCATCTCAACCATTGCTTTCGGTATTCCTCCCAAGTTATCTCGGGATTCGAAGGGTTCTTGATTCTCGCATTGACTGAATTGTGGAATCGCCAAAGGTAATCGTGGAACGCATCCCTGGTAGAAAAATCGATAGTATTGGCGGCAACATAGTCCATCGCATGCTGACGACACCCTCCGCAGGTCCGCAGTTTGCCAATTGCGCCATTAAGCAATCCCAACGCGCAGTCAGCGTCCCATGTTTTCGGATTGTGCGAGTGCAGAGGAATCCATCCGCTCGCAGGAGGACGGTTCATTCGCGGAGGATTATGAGCAGTCCGAACGACCTCGGCTGGGGAATCTACACTACGAATCGGAGCTACGAGAACGAAATGGTCCACGGTAATATCGCGAATCCTGCTGACTTGAGTGAGTAGGGGACGGAAGTGAACGTGCTGGTTCGAGATGCGTAGTTGG
>JANPHB010000088.1:0-17566 GCA_031424235.1 Pirellula sp. | reverse complement strand
TGCAATCGTCAAAGATCTTCCGGGTGCAGGCGTCAAAAGTTGCGCACGTATCATTGCGTCGCTGGGTGATGATCGCCAGCGCTATCGCAATGTAGAAGGGTTTCAGGCAGCTGCAGGCATCGCGCCGCTAACGACTCAAAGCGGCAACAGTCTGAAAGTTGCAGCTCGATGGGCAGCAACCAAGTACATCAAGCAAACATTCCATGAGTACGCTGGCCTATCGATCAAAAAGTGCGGTTGGGCCAAGGCCTTCTACGAGCTGCAGTTGTCACGTGGAAAGACTCCGCAAATGGCCAAACGCTCGCTGGCTTTCAAATGGATCCGAATCATTTATAGATGCTGGCAGAATCACCAGCCTTACAACGAAGCCCACTACCTCAATCGACTGCAACTAACTCATTCGCCTTTATCGAAGGCGATTTAAATCAAGAAAACTTGCGCATACGCAACAATCATTCCAACGAGACGAATTGGTCGTGGAAAATATGTCTGTACTCAAGTTGATAAAGCGATAAAAACGAAAAGAAAAATCAATTACAACCCTTGACTCGATCGCTCAGATGTCTCCGGTTTGACACGCCGGGTTGCCGAAAATGCCCCATACAAAGCAAAAACTAGAACAATCAACTTCCTGCATCGCCCCTAAGGCGAGAATCAGCATGACTGATTGTTGAGTTCTCGTACACTAAACTCCAGAATGTCTTGGCAAGGAGCAGCGCTGCCGAAACATATGGCTGAGATTTTGTACCGCGGGGAAAAAGACGTGGCGGCGTTTTTGCACCGGGCGAACTATAACCGCTACCCTCCCTCCGAATTTATAGCGGCGAGCGTTTAAGCCGCACGGCGAGGTGCAATTCGTGCGAAATGTCTGAAATCGGCGTACAGCAATCCAATTGAAAGCAACGTGCTAAGTACCCAGAGGGCAGTAAGCATGAGCTTTGCGGTGCGCCAGTCGGCCGCCATGTATCCCTGGGCAAGGGCATCTGGACCATAAACCACGCGTGCGGCGATACAACCAGTGATCTTGCACGCTCCAATAAGGAATCCGGTAAGGATGATCGCTGCATATGGATTCGGAGAGACTTGGCGTAGCATCCAAGGCAGGACTCCGATGGCTGGGAGCACCGAGAGAATGGCCAGGAGGGGAAATGGGAGATTTGTTTGCACGCCCACCACAAAACCGAACCCAATGAAAAGTGCCAAATTGAAGAAAGTCATGACGGTGATTGTCGCTGTTCTTGCACACCAGGAACAAACGGATCCAGGAATGCCCCACGAACGATTCAACTCCGTTGCTAGCAAAGCATTGCTGATCGCTAGATAAAGGCAGGCAAGGTCGGCACTGCGATGCGGGTCGGTTAGTGCCAAAACAGGAAGTGGAAGAAATGCAGCAATTGCCCAAATTCCTACTAGCGAGCGAAGCATGGTTCGGATCGAAAACGAATCATGTATCGGAACGAAATTTGGCATGTGAGTGAGCTGCGGAAAAAGAAGGATTAGGGACACTTCCCGACTACAACTGAGCAGTAGGATAGACAGTTGATCAAGTTAAAGCATGACAACCTGCGATTTCAACAATCATACTTCTGGCGTTTTGACGAAATTAGTCTAGCCAGCAGTTGGTCTGAAATCAAGTACCTAAGGAAACACCTGTGATTCTGTGCTTTAGACAGGAAAAGCTCAGCTACGGTACAGTTCTCCGTTTTCGTAAAATGATCAAGTTGAATTACCGCATGCATCACCGTGATCGGAGTTGATATAGCGTGCGAGGAACAGAATGCCTTTTGCATTGTGAGCGACTTGCACCTGATAACCTGCTCAGAGTCATACAAGACTGTTAAACCATCGCAGAGGCCACAGTACCCGCGATCATTTGTCGCCGGTCTGCGAGTGTGACTCGCCACCGACAATCAACTTGAGCAGAGAAACTGCATTCTGCGTAGAGGAACTCGGCGGGCATCTGAAGTCGTATCGCCGTGTGGCGTACGTGACTGCTATTCGGTAACTAGCGTTCGCTGCTGCGCGGTCCGCTATTTTCGACGCTAGTAAACTTCGTTCCACCATTCCATGAACTTGGGCTTTCCGTGGCTGCTGCGATTTCCTTGCTCAACTAAACGGCTCAAGAACTTCGCCGGAGGGCTGAAACTATTCGTCCTGTTCGTACTGCTGATACAGTTCTTTATCATCGTCGCCAGCATCTTCAATCTTGCCGCCAATCATATGGCGAAAGTTCGCTTGCGTGGTCCTGTTCCATCCGGGCTTATACGCTCGACATTGCATATAGGAGCCGCCACGGAGCAGATGAGATTCAGCTTGATCTAGTATTGAAATATCGAATTAACGTCGCAATGTATCCGGAATTTCAAGAATATTTTCGATTTTATCAACCCGCAAATCTCGCCGTGTGGGGTAAGAACGATCCTGCATTTGTCCCTCCTGGTGCAGAGGCTTATAAGCGAGATTTGCCCGATACGGAGGTCCATTATCTAGATACAGGGCATTTTGCATTGGAAACACATGCAACTGAAATTGGAAGCAACGTAAAGGATTGTCTTGCCAGAAAATTGGATCCGCAATAGTCAAATAGTTAGCATGATTATCACTAGCGGTACTTCCGGGTTTGGGCGTACAACTGCTTTGGCCGTAGGGAATGGTTAGCGGGGACGACCGCGGGGATTTCAGGGACTCTGCGGGGAATTTTGACATAGTCGGGAAGCTCTCAGTAAAATTTTTGATCGCTCTAAATTAGTGGCGGAATCCAATTGTGCATTCTGTCGCACCTTTCACTTTCCTTGTTCAACGCCGCTCTTGCCAACAATGAACCGCATTTCCCAGGCTAAGGCGACTCCACTGCCGCCACCATGCTCCACCACTACCTCAGATAGGAGTTTTCCGTCGCCTCCCGAGCACAGTCGCGTTGCAGTTCGCCACCTACTGCCAGCCAATCCCAAACTAACCAAACCGAAAACATACGAGCCAATACATTGATGGATTCTTGATTCCAACGCGATTCGACGTGTGCAATTTGCGCAATCTTGCCTTATGGTCACTTGTGACGCAACGCTGAGCTAACCTCAAGCGACGGAATAATTGGCACAATGTCCCGGAGCTTGTTTAAGAAGTCCCAAAATCCCAACGTCTCTCGAGTGCAAGGAATTCTTGACTTATGAACGGTAAATTTTCAAAGTCATCAGGGGTTCATCCTCTAAAAATCGGAACGTGCTTGTTTGCCTTAGCTGGTTTTCTTTCACTAGCCTTCGGTGTGCATAACGGTTGCAAACACTGGTTTTCCGAAGAGAAAATGGAAACAGCTGCAAACGTGTCTCTGCACAGTCTCGGTATGCATTTCGTCCATGAAATCCAACGGACTGTGTCGCCAGCAGTTCAGCGCACCAAAAAGCTCGCAGCAAACCAAGAGATCATTCGCGCACTTCGGTCAAACGATCGAAAACGACTGACGGAGTTGTGCAACGAAGCCGTATGCAACTCTACCGAAGTCGACGCGGTTGCCTTGTTCGGACCAGACTCGGCAATCGTATCCATCAATCAAGTTTTTGCGGATGGCAAACCGATTCCACAGAACCGAGTCGACCGTATTCTGAAGAAGAACTTCAAGGAACGACCGATTATCTCGCGGTGCGTCTCCAACGACTCAACGGAGGAAGTTATTGAGTTTCAGACGCATTGTGATATCACCCCATCATTTTTCGATTCGACGGGGTTGGCAGTCGCCCATTCTGTGCCGATTTTCGATCCGGAAACGCAGCTCAAAATTGGAGTCGTCAGCACTCGGCTGCGATTCGAACGCATTTCGTCCCTCATCGAAAGTAAGGCGAACAACAAGTACGGTACCGTCTACTTCGTCACCGACCAGGGAAGCTATTTCAGCGAGGCAATCAACTCAGGAAGCAACCCTCCTCCAATTGATTCGGACGACTTGAAAGCGATCGTCGCACCAATCGTACTTGGACACAGCGACTACTCGCAAGTCGTCAGGAACGAAAAATCCCTTGGCATGTTCCGATTGAATAGTTTTAAAACGCTTGAGGGTGGTGGTATCCAAGTGCTCGTGATTGCCAATCGAGATTGGGTCGAAAGAGAAGCAAGATTGGCCCAAGCGATGGATATCGGTTTTCCGGTTTGTATATGTATCTTGTTCTTCTTGTCCGCGGGTATTTCATGGAATGGGGCAAGGCTTATCATTCAACGCAATCAGTTGAAGCACTCTGAATCAGAACTGGATTCGGCGAGACGCAAAGCAGAGGACGCCAATCAAAGCAAAAGCGAATTCCTCGCAAATATGAGTCACGAAATCCGAACGCCCATGACTGCTATTCTGGGGTTTGCAGACTTGTTGGATACGGAAGGCGATGTCTTCAGCAATCCGGCATTTGCAAAAGCGGCCATACATACGATTCGCTCCAATGCGAACCATCTTCTGACGATCATCAACGACATTCTCGACATGTCAAAAATCGATGCGGGAAAAATGACGATCGAACGCATCGGCTTCGCGCCGACACGCATTGTCGATGAAGTTGCCTCGCTCATGCAACCCCGAGCGGTTGGAAAAGGCATCCGTTTGGAGATTCAGTACGACAGCGAGATTCCAGTGAGAATCATTTCCGATCCAACGCGACTGCGTCAAATTCTATTAAACCTTGTCGGAAATGCGATCAAGTTTACCGAAGTCGGAAAGGTAACGATCCGTACTCTGTTTTTACCCGAAAGCAACTCCATGCAATTCAGGGTTGTGGATTCAGGCTTGGGTATGTCCGAAGAGCAACGTCAAGAGATCGCGAAGTTTGGAGCCTTTGCACAAGCTGATAGTTCGACGACTCGCCGATTTGGAGGTTCGGGACTAGGCCTTCGGATTTCAAGCTCGTTCGCCAAAATGCTGAGAGGCAGCATTCAGGTGGAATCAGAACTTGGAAAAGGAAGCGTGTTTACAGTCACTGTTGATACGGGGGACATAAACGGGATCAATTTGGTCAAGCCGGGGGTTACCCCAATATCGAAGGCTGCAGAAAGTCTGTCACAAGTTGCCATCGAACCAACCCAAGCAAATGCTCAGCCATTGTCCGGTCTACGGATTTTGCTTGCAGAAGATGGCCCCGACAATCAACGGTTGATTTCGTTCCATCTCAAAAAGGCTGGCGCAGAGGTCACTATTGCGAATAACGGCTTGCTCGCCGCTGAACTCGTCGAATCCAGTTGCGACCTCTTTGATCTGATCATCATGGACATGCAGATGCCAGAATTAGATGGTTACGAAGCAACAAAACGACTTCGCGAAGGTGGCTACAAGCTACCGATTTTGGCCCTGACCGCCCACGCGATGAATACCGACCGGCAGAAGTGCCTTGATGCAGGATGCGATGATTTCGCCACCAAACCCATCGATCGGCAATTTTTGATTGAATTAGCTGAACGCTATGGCAAAGGGCTCCTGCCACAGTCGACGGTTCTGAAGGCAGACCCGGCAAAGATGGTTCAGTGCTGAAGCATGAGGTGGGTTCTGTATCGTTAGCATCGGCACATGGACCTAATTCTTCGAACTGCAATTGACTGGTACAACAGGAGGCGTGGCGATTCTGCTCGGGATAACCTACCGCCAATTCGGGACAGCGATCCACCGCTACTGACGGCATTTCCTGTAGGTAAATCGTTTGCGATTCTGAACTTGGAGGGCACTTGAAGTCTTATCGACGTGTAGCGTAAAGTGACTGCCGTTCGGTAACTCGTGTTCGCGGCTGCGCTGTACTCGACTCGCGACGCAGGTTACCCGGGTCCTGCGAGGCAGCGGAATCGGACCAAATCAAAAAAGTGGCGTCGGGACCGCTCGCAAACATGTGGCGGAGTATTTGTAGCGCGCGGTCGTTGGCTTCCGAGCCTGCCAAAGCGTCGCACGCACTTTCTCGAATCCCTGCAAGCGAACATCCATGGCCACCTGGACTCTTCGCAACTACGGAACCCCTCGCGCGAGCCAACACCAGACTCACGCAACTGAAGTCATCAAATTAACTCTGCCGGGTTCAATGGGAAAGATGGTTTAGCAGCATATGCGGGACTGTGCCTGATGTTCCTCAGCAACACTGAGCCAGAAATCGATCCTTTTTTAACGCAAACTCTCCTCGATAGCAATTTCTCGCTGTAAGCTTCATCCCCAAAAAACAACCACTCGGCGCTTAATTACCCACAGTCCGGCCGTCGGCTCCTCCCAAGTTGGGGTGAAGTGCTGTAACATCACATTATTTTCTGTGGCATGGGATTTGGAATTGCCAGTCATGTCCACTCACCCAGACGGCAATGTTCAGACTTAAGTCACTGCTGGTAATCCTGCATGGCGGTTTGGTCTAACTGGTCATCAATCAGGAGGTCTTAAAAGTGGATAGTAATTTGCAGTCACCGGCGCAGCCTTCGTTCGTGGTTCCACGCAACCTTCGTGTTCTTATTTTGGAGGATCAAACATCGGAGGTCGAATTGTTGACCAATACACTGCGGAAATCTGGCTTTACTGTGGAGTGTATCAGCGTCGCGACCAAGTCTGAATATCTTGCAGCGCTAGACACCTTGCCTGATCTGATTCTCTCTGACTACACCCTGCCTCAATTCGACGGTTTGCAGGCTTTGGATTTGCTGCTACAACGAGAGCTGGACGTTCCATTCATCTTGATTTCGGGTGCCATTGGCGAGCAAACAGCAGTCGAAGCGATCAAACGCGGGGCGGATGATTATCTACTCAAAGACCGCTTGGGACGTCTTGGTATTGCGGTCACCCAGGCGCTATCGAACAAACGCATCCGCGACGAACGCAAGCAGGCCGACCAAGAGCGAACAAAGATGCTGCACGATTTAGGCGAACGAGTCAATGAATTGTCTATGATGCATCGCGTTTTCAATCTCCTGCAAGAAGATGAACAATCGGATGACGAACTGTTTCAGGGATTTGTCGAATTACTTCCGCCGGGGTGGCCACACCCTGAAATTGCGGCAGCACGATTGACAATCGACAGCCGCGAATTCGTCAGTTCTGGGTTTCAAGAAACCGTCTGGCAACAATCCGCTGACTTCACCACCTCGCACGGTCAATTCGGGACCATCGAGGTTATTTATTTCGCAGCGCCTCCAATCACCGAGTACTCCTCTTTCGTCGTCGAAGAGCATCAGCAGATCAACACGTTGGCGGAAATGTTACGGGGCTGTCTTGAGCGTCGACAGGCGAAGCGGATGTTGACGCGTGACTCACAACTGCTTGCCAGCGTGCAGGATTCGACCTATGTCACCAACATCGACGGCATCGTCACGTACTGGAACACCGGAGCGACTCGTTTGTATGGCTGGACCGCTGAGGAAATGTTAGGCCAACCATTGGTCAGCCGATTTCCCGAATCGGAGCGGGCGTGGGTTGCGACACGATTTCAAGAGCGTGTTGCCGGTAGCGATTGGTTAGGAGAGTTCTTTGATTGGCGCAAAGATGAAACCCGTGTTTGGATCGACGCTCGGGTCACGCGAATCATTGACGGCTCAGGGCAGTTCGTGGGCATACTGACGGTCTCCCGAGAAATCACCGCCCGCAAGAAGTCAGAAGATGAGTTGCGCGAGCAGCAGGTTTTATTGTCAAACGCCGAACGGATCGCCAACGTGGGAAGTTGGGAAATGGATCTGCAAACCAGGCAGCTCAAATGGTCGGAGCAGACGTATCGCATCTTCGGCTTGCAAAAACATGAATTCGCTTGCACTTTCGATTCCTTCCACAGCCGAGTTCACCCCCATGACCAGGAACATGTGTTAGCTACGTTGTCAGATGCCGATTCGGGTGGAAAAATAATTGATCAGGAATATCGTATTCGGCGTCCGAATGGCGAGGAGCGAGTGCTACAAGAACGCGGCGAGGTAGCGTTCGACGGCAGAGGGAAAGCTATTCGTCGCTTTGGCGTGGTGATCGATATCACGGAACGCGAGCAGAATCTCTCTGCATTGCGAAAGAGCGAAGAGCGTTTTCAACTCGCCGTGAACGGCTCGACCGCCGGACTCTGGGACTGGGACCTGACGACGAATGACGTCTACTATGCACCGCGTTTTAAGGAATTGCTTGAGTATTCCGACGATGAATTCCCCAACGTCCTGTCGTCCTTTTCCGAGGTACTACACCCAGAAGATCACGATCGGGTTCACTTCGCTCTGGCCGAAGCGATTGCCGGGCGTCGACAATATAGCATCGAATATCGCATTAGGACAAAGTCAGGCAACTATCTCTGGTTCAGCGCCCGTGGCGCAGTTCTGCAAGATGAATATGGACATCCTTATCGGATGGCCGGCTCTATCCTTGAAGTCACTGACCAAAAGAAAATGGAGTATGACTTACAACAAAGTGAGCAACAGCAACGGTTGCTGGTAAGCCAGTTAGAAAAGGAAAAGTCGAGACTTGCCGAGGCCCAAACGGTCGCAAAAATTGGCAGTTGGGAAACCGACCTGACAACCCTCGAAGTCAAATGGTCAGATGAGGTTTACCGTATTTTTGAGACAGAACCAAGTTCATTTCCACTAACGCATGCACACTTCTTGGAATGCGTGCACCCTGACGACCGCCAGCGTGTTAACGACGTTTTCGGTCAATCGTTAGGGATCGAATCAATGTGTAAAGTTGAGCATCGGATTTTGCTTGCTGACGGCAGAATAAAGTGGGTCGAAGAGGTTTGGCAATCGTTCGATAACGACAACGGCAGCGGAAAATATGCGATTGGCACCTGTAGAGATATTTCGGAAGCGAAGTTAGCCGAATCTCGTCTGTCCGAACACACGCGTCGACTTGAAGCGGCGGCGGCACTCGCTGCTGCCTTTACGGACCAATTCGTTCTAACAGACGCGTTGCAAGCCTGTACCTTCGCCATGGTCAATCATCTTGACGCCGTGACCGCTCGAATCTGGACTTTGGACGATCATGGAACCCTGTTGAATCTTCAGGCCAGATCCGGGCTACCGATGCCTTTTTCGTCACGAACAATCGATTTGTCTGAAGTTCCGATCGGAACGATCGCTCGCGACCGGAAACCCTTTCTGGCCACCAATATCACCAACTTTCCCGGAATTAGTGACTCCAGGTGGGTAACGCGTCATGGGGCTTACGCGATTGCTGGCTATCCACTGTTGGTCGAGGATCGATGTGTGGGAGTGGTCGAGCTGTACTTGCGAAATGCTCCCAGCCAAGACTTGCAAACTAACCTCTCCATTATCGCCAGCAATTTAGCGGCGAATATCGATCGCAAGCGAGCGGAGGAAAACCTGCATTTGCTCAACGAACAATTGGAAGCACATGTCGAACTGCGCACCGCTGAACTCCTGGAAAGCAGCCGCCGACATGAGACGCTGTTGGCAAATCTTCAAGGCATGGCATACCGCCGTCGCAATAATGATAAATGGACCATGGAGTTCGTCAGCGAAGGTTGTCAAGAACTGATTGGCATTGCCCCGCAGCAATTAATGAATGGCGATTTCGAATTCCTCAACCTTATTCATCCGGAAGATCTGCCGTTCGTCACTGCCAGATACAAAGCGGGTCTACAGGGCGGTGTGCCGTTTCAAATTGAATACCGGGTACGATTGCCTGATGGGCAATTAAAGTGGGTTTGGTCGCAAGCGCGTGGCGTCTTTGCCAAAGATGGTACCGTCGAGGCGATCGAGGGCTTCATTTCGGATGTCACGACTCGCAAGCTGCGCGAGTTACGTGAGTACAATCAAAGCAAGCTGTTAAGGATGCTCGCGGCGGACGATTCGCTGGACACATGTTTGGCGACATTAGCTACTAGCGTCGTCACCGAGGACAATGCCTTGCAATGTTCCATAATGTTGTTCGATAAATCGAAGGAGCGGTTGCTGTGCCAGGCCACTGCGAATCTCCCTGCAGCATATACCAAGGCAATATATGATTCAGGGATTGGGTTAAAAACGACGCCTTTTGGTGCCGCTGCACAAACAAAACAACTTGTCATCGCACAGGATCTTCTTACAGGCTCCTATGACAAAGATTGGCTATGCGAAGCCGAGCAGGCAGGTATTCGCTCATGCTGGTCCGCTCCTATTCTGTCTGTCGACAATGAATTGCTGGGCACACTCGACACTTACACAAATCAGACAAGAACGCCGAATACCATCGAATCCGATCGCATCGAGTGGGCTGCGGAACTTGCCCGACTGGCCATTCAACACACGTTTGCGAAACAGGCGCTGGTCGCGAGTGAGTCCTTTAATCGTGCCACTTTGGACGCCTTACCCGCTCATATCGCGGTGGTGAATTCGGCCGGTCTAATCGTGGCGACGAATCAGGCTTGGAAAGGGTTCGCGATCGCAAACGACACGCAATGTGAACTAGTCAGTGAAGGACGAAATTATCTAGAGGTTTGTGAAAGAGCGGCTGCCACTGGAGACCAGGATGCGTTCTTAGTGGTGCCCGCATTGCGTGAAATTCTAGCGGAGAAAAAAGAACTTTGGAGCCATGAATATCCCTGTGATTCACCGATAGAAAAACGCTGGTTTAACGTTTCTCTCAGTCGGTTTCATATCGAGGAAGAGGTTCACGCCCTGGTCGTGCATGATAATGTAACGAATATCAAACAAACCGAAATTCAGCTTCGCAACGCCATTGAAAAGGCCAAACAGGCGAGTCAGGCGAAGAGCGAATTCCTGGCCACGATGAGCCACGAATTGCGGACGCCGCTCAATGGGATTTTGGGTATGAATGAACTGCTGCTAACGACGCAGTTGTCGAATCAACAGAAACAATTCGTCGAGGCCAGTGACTCGAGTGGCAAATTATTATCGCAACTAGTCAATGATGTTCTCGACCTCGCTAAAATCGAATCGGGCAAATTTGATTTGGATTTTTGTGACTGCGAACTGGCCAAAATCATCGACGATATGTTGGTGACCATCACGCCGCTCGCCAAGCAGAAAGGGCTGAGCCTGGATTGTCAGCTCGCGCCGGAACTTTATGCCATTGTCCGTTGCGACGACAACCGCTTGCGACAGATATTGGTCAATTTGCTCGGTAATGCGATGAAGTTCACAGACAAAGGCGGGATCAAGATCGTGGGACAGCAAGTTGCTCTGGCTGACAGCCGCGCACACATTCGATTCTCGGTAATTGACACTGGCGAAGGCATTCCCGAAGCCCGCCGCCATCGCTTGTTCAAACCTTTTTCACAAATTGATAATTCTACAACTAGACGTTTCGGCGGAACGGGGCTCGGCCTGTCGATCTGTAAGCAATTAGTTGATTTGATGGGTGGTGAAATTGGTGTCGAAAGCCAAGTCGGCGTTGGCTCGACTTTTTGGTTTGAAATCCCCTTAGACATTGTCAAGCCCGCAACGCGTTCGCTGCGAACACCCGAATCCAAGACACCTTTAGAAGTCGCTTCCAGCGAGCCGTCATCCCACTTGGACACCATCACGGGCCACATCTTGGTAGCAGAAGATAATCGCATCAATCAGCTTTATATATGCGAGCTACTAAAACATCTTGGCTGCACCTACGTTGTTGTAAAAAATGGAGAGGAAGTGATTGCTGCTATAGATTCAGATCGCTATGACCTGATCCTGATGGATTGCCAGATGCCAGAAATGGATGGTTTTGCAGCCGCTCGAGAAATCCGAAAGCGTGAATTAACTGGAACCGTTGGCGGCAGAATTCCGATAGTGGCCTTGACCGCCAACGCTCTTAAAGGTGACCGCGAACGTTGTCTGCATGCTGGCATGGATGATTACCTCAGCAAACCCGTCCGAGCCAATCAGCTCCTTAGCGTACTGAAAATCTATTTGTGACCACCAAAAAAATGATCATGCGTTTGCTGCGCAGTGAAGGACCACCGCAAACCAAAGAATAATCGGAATAATGGAAATTCATTGCGGAGCTTTCTACCCGCTGATTTAACGTTGCGCACGAAAGTAGGTTGACGTAACATCCCACCGCTATTACCAAAACAATCAATATTTTCAGCATAGACGAATTGTTCAGGTGTGCAAAATCCATGTCGCAGAGTACGTCGTTTGTATTTTGGAGGCAAGTTAAGTGTGTTACCCCGGCGTACATATTTCCTTAGAAATTGTAGTTTCCTTCAATCGACCTTTCTAAATGAATACGATCATCCGGAACGAATCAGACGACCAACAGGCCGAAACTTGTACGGCGATCAATACTGATGTACTATTCCTAAACTGTATGGGTAGTGTGTCGTTCGCTCTGACGCTGTTAGATGAACTTGAAGCAAGCGGCAAGGTACAGGTCGAGACGATCGCCAAGCATGCCGCAGAAGCGGATTGCGATGCGACCGTCGAGGCAGCTCACTCGTTGAAAGGAGCGGCGGGCATCCTCGGCGCGACGGTGCTGCAATCGTTGGCCGCCAAAATCGAATCTGCTGGAAAGTCCGCAGATATCGAGAGCATTGCACTTCATGTTGGGGGCATTCGGCAGGAGATGGCGAGATGCCTTTCGCAAATTCCCGTCATCCGCCAACAGACCCAGTCGGCGACGGTTTAGCCATCGGGATCACAAAAATACGGGGCAAAGAAAATGGATGTACTAGTTGTCGATGACGAGGCCATTTCACGGAGGACGGTCGAGCACATTTTACGAGAAGCAGGTTATCGAGTCACAATGGCTCGCGATGGTGAGGAGGCATTAACGTTGCTGCAAGAACATTCCCACCAATTAGTTGTCTCAGATTGGCATATGCCACGAATGGACGGTATTGAGCTATGTCGCGCCATCCGTAAGGCAGACCTACGCCGATATGTTTACTTTATCATGGTGACATCGCGAGATCGAATGATTGATACGATTTCTGGATTTGAGAGTGGCGTCGATGATTACATTGCGAAGCCGTTCAATCCTTGCGAGTTGCAGGTTCGGGTGAATGTTGGACGCCGCATTGTCGCACTGGAAACCAGCCATTTAACGATCTTTGCATTAGCTAAATTAGCCGAATCGCGAGACCCAGACACCGGAGCTCACTTGGAGCGCGTTCGCAGCTACTGCCGTCTACTAGCATCTCACTTACAGGTAGTTCCAAAGTTTCAAGAGACAGTCGACAATGAATTTCTACAGTTGATTTACGAAACCAGTCCCTTACACGACATTGGTAAGGTGGCGATCCCTGATGCGATCCTTTTGAAACCTAGTAAGTTGACACTAGATGAGTTTGAGGTAATGAAGTCGCATGCGGTCCGTGGTGCGGAAACTCTGGATGCAGCATTGCAGGAATTTCCCAATGCGAAGTTTTTACGGATGGCAAGAGAAATCGCGCTGACGCATCATGAAAAGTTTGACGGGAGCGGATATCCTCGCGGTCTTACTGGCAATCAGATTCCGTTGTGTGGCCGGATCGTCGCTTTGGCAGATGTATACGACGCTCTGACATCGCAACGTGTGTACAAAGCCGCAATGTGTCATGAGGAGGCTAAGTCAATAATTGTAAACGAAAGTGGCCGACATTTCGATCCTGATGTAGTGAATGCATTCCTGAAAACAGAACGCCAGTTTTTTGCAATTCGTTCGCAGTTCGTGGACGGTCCTGAGACTATGACCTCGGCAGTTAACTCTCTGGTTGCTGGCAGACGAGGCGTTGACGAATTGGCTTCCATAGGACCCTCACCATTCTGCTCACATTCGAAAACAGGAGAATGTTATGTCTGATTCACTATACCGAGCACTCGTCGTCGATGATGAACCTATAGCACGACGTACGGTGATGTGGGCATTGAGTAACGAAGGCTTCAACTGCACGCCTGCGACAGATGGCGACGACGCATTGGAGAAAGCAAAGCACACACAATATGACCTGGTTGTTACGGATTTGCGCATGCCCAATAAGCATGGCCATCAGCTAGTCACGGAACTATTGGCCGGTGCGACCGATTACATTCCCGTGATGGTTGTGCATTCAAGTGTTGACGAGCCGCGTTTGATCAAGGACTTGATGTTGCGAGGCATCGATGACGTTGTGCTCAAGCCGACAAATTATGCGGCATTTGCTGCGAAATTCAAGGGACTCGTCATCCGACGCAGGTCTATTCGGCAGGAAAGCTTGACCATCGGAAATGAAGTTCAATCCGATTTAATAAAGATGCCGGAAGAGAATCTGGAATCAAAGGTCTCTAAGCTGATGGCACCAATTTCAATAAAAGATTTTGAGGCTCGACTGAGGGATGTTGCCCACATCCTTCCGGTCTCGAACAAGTCCATGGAGGTACTTAAACTACTTAATACCTCTGATTTTGATGCCAGATCCCTAGCAAATGTTGTCGGCAGCGATGCAGTGTTAACGGTGGAATTGCTGCGGAACGCGAATTGTGGGCAATACACTCGAACCGGAAGTAGAATAACCGATTTGAACGAAGTGATTGTTAGATTGGGAGCAAAGCGACTTGGTGAGATTGCCCTTGCGATTGGTGCGCTCGATAGTTTGACAAAACTTGTATTACCCTGGTTCGACAAAAAGCTCGCCAGCCGACGCAGTCTGGCAGGCTGCGTGGCGACGAAGCGGATCCTGGAACTTCAAGGTGCGCAGGTCAACAATAGCGGAGTGTGCTTTTCTGCTCTCGTTTTTCCATTGACAAGATTGGTCGTTGGCTCTGCGTATGCTAACGTTTATGAGGTCTTGCTCACTGAAAGCGTTCGCAAGAAAACATCGCTTCGAAGTCTCGAACGCGAAGTGTTCCCTCGTACTCCCGCTGAGGCTACCGCGGAAATATTGTTACACTGGGGACTGTCGAGAGAACTGTGTCTGCCGCTTCGTCAAGCCGATGTTGGGCCGGAATCGCTGTTAGCTCTCAACGAGCCAACCCGAACTTCGGTTACGCTGTTAAAATCGGCCATATTGCTTGGGGAACATGCTGTGGGGAATTGGCAGCCTTGGGAAGAAAAACCAGCGCTTCCATCAGATTCCTTTTTCAGATCGCTCAAAATCGACAATGTCCTTGGATTCATTGATGAAGTTCGCAGCGATCTTGAGCGATGAGCAACGCCGTTTATTCTCGCATCAACGATCACTGGAATGATCGGCGTCTACTTCCTCGTCTTCATCCACCTTGGCTCAAGCGTGGGAGGCGGAGGATCCGTCGAAAATCCGAAATTGCCCAAGATATCAGCAATGTGAGTCAACGAGATATTCCCGTTATAAGATCTTTCAGCAGCACTTCCAGGGACCGAGGGACAGAGGAATGTGTTAATCGGCGTCGAGATGACTGCAACGTTTGCTTGTCCAATAGGTCCCCGTTCAATAGTTGGTGCGACCCTTGAATCGTATTGTGAAAACAATGCTTGTTGCTCGAGGAAAGGCAATAGCCCAACTCCCATCGGCTGAAAATAGTTGGGGGCTTCTGAAAGGGAATAGGCAGCTGGAAGTCGACTAAAGGCAGATTCGTAGTTCAGAAGGGCAATTCCAATTTGGCGGAAATTGTTACTGCACGACATGCGCCTCGCGGCTTCTCTTGCAGCTTGTACCGCGGGAAGGAGCAGACCTACCAACAAGCCAATGATTGCGATTACAACTAACAATTCGACGAGAGTAAACGCGTGTTGTTTAGGTTTCATTATGGTGACCTTGCAAGCAATGACTTATCGGAAACAGAAGGAATGCTGATAATCGTGAATCAAATCACCTTTGCGATTCCGGACATACTCGCGTCGTCGCATTGCGGAATAAGCTTCTCAATCCTGAAATTTCTTAGTCGTTCGTCCTGGTTTGAGCATATCCGACAACCCGCCAATTTGCAATAAGTTGGGCTGCTGCTGAATACCTGGATACCCCACGTGGCGGCTGTTTTGAGGTTCCGGATCGTTGTCGCAAGAATTCCTAGTAAAAAGGCTTGATGCAGTCTGCGAAAGGTGGATAGGTCAAAAGCATTGTCAAGGATTTTTCTGCAGCAAGCGATATCACCTTTACGACCAATAGTTGCCCTGCTCGGTTATTGGTCCAGTCGCCCTTCAGAACTGGCGTTCACTCGCAAACATCGCTTTAGTCGTTAGGGTGTGAAGCGACGCGACTAGATTAGAGTATCTTCGCCAATTTTAGTGGCGGATGTAATTGTAGCACAGAATCATCGCCGATTGGTTTCTCCTCTCGCAAAAAGTCGATGCGACAAACCAAGGGGTGGCGGCCTCACACTTCCGAATCGACGGTTTTTGTAAGTACGAAATGAAAAACGAAAGTAATCGGCATTACTTTCGTTCTCGCTTAGATTTACACCTTGGACACATCTACTCCAAATTTATTTGCCGCTTACTGCAGGAGGCTGTCTGTCATTCGCCGAATGATTGCTTATCGGGAAAAAGCAAAATCCAGTGCATTCGAGTCAAAATCACACCGTCAGGATGGCGTGACCAACACTATTTGGTATGGCGATTCCTTGACATCTAGCTGTTGCCCAGAGTGGGAACTCACAGATCCCCGTAGATTGCTGCTTCACTGATAATCGATTTACTCCAGCCAATCATCTTCTCCGTCGATTTGGTGAGCTTTTCCAGTGCACTGTCTATTTTAACGAGCGATTTCCCCAGTGAAGTCTTGTCATCGGGCGGAAGTTCAGATTTGTTGATCGCCGTGTGATATTTTTCGATGATCTTATTCGCTTCGACCACTGCGGACTTCAGCAATTCCAGTCCCTTTTGTGCGTCGGAGAATGGCTGGTTGACCGCCTTCGTCGACAGGGAATGGCAGGTGTCGAGTTGCGGGCCGAGTCCGTCCTTGAACTTGACTAGCGTCTCCCAGTCCTTCGTCTTGATGCTTTTCTTTGCCGCTTTCCAGTCGGCTCGGAGGGACATGTGACGGCTTTTGGTGGTAGAAAATGCGATGTTGAGATGCACTGACCGCAAGTTTAGGAAGATAGGAGCAAGGGTGCAATGCGGGTTATCTTAAATCCACAAAACAACAGAACAACCAGTCATTTTTCGGGACCTACACGCCCATTCGACTGCTGAGCCTTAAACGACTTTCGACGCATGTTAACCGAGATTTTATGGGACACCATATTCTGTCGAACTGCCAGTTCGCCGCCGCATCTTTGTCAAAGATGAGCAAGCCAAGTTTATCTGCTTCTTTCAAGGCGCTACCCGATCTGTTGACTGTTTGCCAGGGAACATTCGGTCGCTCCGTCCTGCCAAGCGTCCAGCGCCCACGCCTGGATATTGCGATTTGTATCAAGGACGTGATTTGATATCCAATAAAACCTCGCCTTCATCCTGTCGTTTAGCAAACGGTCGAACTTAATGGGAGGCCTGTTTAGCTTCGAATGGAGCCGGTCTACCGTACAAGTAACCTTGTCCGTAACAAAAGCCCATCTGCTGGCATACGACCGATTCTTCTTTTGTCTCTACTCCTTCAGCTAGTGGATTGCATCCGAGGTCGTTCGCCAATCGCACCAAGGAGGCGATGAGCTCTTGTTTTGAACGCGGAGCTTTATCAATATCTCGGATCATCCCCATATCAAACTTAAGGACATCCGGAGGGGCTTCGCCGAGCTCCACTAACCGCCCTTGCCCGGCTCCAAAGTCGTCGTACGAGAGGAAGAT
>JANPHB010000087.1:0-5738 GCA_031424235.1 Pirellula sp. | reverse complement strand
GCGCTTGTTTTGCGAACTGCCCTACGATTTTTGCTATCATTGCCAGTCTCCTCGTGCGATGGAAAGGTTACCCTTTTCATCATACGCACCGATGTAATGACGGCTTTACAGGATTCGTTGAGGACAACTGCTTTACACTAGAGTAGAAAAGTTGTCTCAACTGTTCCCACGCCGCGTTTGTTCATTTTCCTGTCACTAATCTTCCTGTCATGCGCTTTGTTTCAAATAGGGGCTGCTTTCCAAACCGAAGCAGTTTGAATTCTTGTCCCAATGGCGACTAATCGTGAAAGGCGGACGGCACATGGAATGTGCCTGCTACTTTTGAAACTTGGCGTTAAACGCGTCGCCCTGGTCGATAGCCTGTGTTTGGTTTCTTGCCCCCGTCCTTCGAAACGCTTCTCTGCTGCTTCTTGGGATTCTTTCGGCGTTGTCCATCGCTGGTTTGGTCGGCCCCAGCATCTGAGGCTTTTTGAACTGGTGGCTCCGAACCGGCAGGCGGTGCGCTCGGGTTCGGAATGGTATGAACATACTCACCTCGGAAGCGTTTGTTCGCATCTTCACGCCTGCGTTCCATCGCTTCCTTAGGCGGCCTCGACGGGATCAAGCAATCGCATCCTTCGCCGATGAGATCATTCCGATTGACCGATCGCAGTGCATCGCGCACTTCGAAATAGTTTTCGGGTTTGAAGAACTGCATCAAAGCCCGCTGGGACTTGCGATCGCGAAGGGCCTTCGCAATAAAGACGGGCTTGAGCGTAAATGGGTCGAGCCCTGTGTAGTACATGCTGGTCGCAATATCGAGCGGGGCGGGAATGAAATCCTGAACCTGATCAGGTTTGTAGCCATTGCGTTTTAGAAACACCGCCAATTCGATCATCGACTCAATCGAGCTGCCCGGATGCGACGCGATGAAATACGGTACCAAGTATTGCTTCTTGCCAGCATCCGCCGACGCTTGCTTAAATTGCTCGGTAAAGAACTCGAAGTCATCGTTGGCTGGCTTGCGCATTTTGAAAAGTACATCGGCATCCACGTGCTCGGGTGCGACTTTTAAGTGCCCTCCGACGTGATGTTCCGTCAGTTCGCGGATGTACTCCGGCGATTGTCTGGCCAAGTCCATTCGAACACCGCTGGCCACCAAAACCTTCTTAATGCCGGGTATCTCGCGGGACTCTCGCATCAGCTCGATGACAGGCGTATGGTCCACGCCAAGTAGTTTGCAGATCTTCGGATGCACGCAAGACTGGCGGCGGCATTTGGCTTCGACATCCGGCTTGGTGCACCGCATGTGGTACATGTTGGCGGTTGGGCCACCGATGTCGCTCACGATCCCCTTGAAATCTTTTTCTTCAACCATCGTCTTGATTTCATTCAAAACCGATTCTTTGGAACGGGACTGAATGATTCGACCTTGGTGTGCCGTGATCGAACAAAACGTACAGCCACCGAAGCAGCCACGCATGATCGTGACGGAGTTCTTGATCATGTTGAACGATGGAATTGGCTCGGTGTAGCTTGGGTGGGCTCGGCGAGTGTAAGGCAATCCATAAATGCGATCCATGGCTTCTTCGCTCAATGGCAACTGTGGTACGTTGCAAACAATCGTCTGGGTACCATGGCGTTGCATCAACTTCTTGGCGTTGAGCGGATTTGTTTCGTTGTGGATGATTCGAGTCGCTTTGGAGAATGCAATCTTGTCGGCAACGACCTCTTCATACGAGGGCAATTCAATCGCGTCGGTTGGCGGTTGCTCCGACGCACCCAGCGCATAGGCCACGCCACGCATGTCGCGCAAGTCCTTGACCGTTTCGCCCGCTTCCAGTCGACGGCACATCTCCACGATAGAATTCTCACCCATACCGAAGGCTACTAAGTCTGCCTTGCTGTCGAGCAAAATGCTACGGCGGACTTTGTCGCTCCAAAAGTCATAGTGGGCCAAGCGGCGAAGGGATGCTTCGACGCCGCCGGCGATTACCGGAACACCTTTGTAAGCTTCGCGAGCACGCTGGCAGTAGGACAAGGTAGCACGGTCAGGGCGAAGGCCGATTTTCCCGCCTGGGGAATACGCGTCGTCGTTGCGCACCTTTTTGTTAGCGGTGTAGTGGTTGATCATGCTGTCCATGTTGCCGGCACTGATCCCGAAAAACAGCCGCGGTCGACCGAAGCGTTTCCACGGTTCGCACGACTGCCAGTCTGGTTGGCTGACGATTCCGACCCGGTAACCTGCGGCTTCCAGAACCCGTCCTAGGATCGACATGGCAAAACTTGGATGGTCGATGTAGGCGTCACCGGTCACAAAAACAACGTCCAATTCATCCCAGCCACGCGCCTTGGCCTCCTCCATCGACATCGGCAGAGGGACGCGGGCAAGCGGTCCGTGCGGTTGCCTTTCACCTAGGTTGTCCAAGTACCGGCTGACAACGTTTCCGTTTTTGCCTGTGCCGCTTCCGCAGGTGCCATTGTCCGCCTTTAGCAGAACAGTAGCAGGATCGATGATAGGTAACGAAATGGACATGTTGTTTTTGTAAAACAGGTAACGGCTGATTTATTAAGTTCACTGATGCCATTGTAGGCAAGATTTTGATTTGGTCAGGTGTTTTTCTTTGTGATTGATGATGTTTCCGACCGCTTGTATACTCGTCCACTCTCTTAACCGGGCGCAAGACGTCGAAATGACGGATTGAGCCCGACGATTTGGTTTCTCGCGAATCCAGGTCGATGTTTCACAGGTTCCATTTTTTACTTTTGGCGGAGAACACTAGCGGTGACAATTCGAATCGCAATTAACGGGTTTGGTCGTATCGGACGATTGACGTTCCGCAACTTAATGAGCCGTTCCAGCGAGTTCGAAGTTGTAGCCGTGAATGACTTGACCGATAACGCCATGTTGGCGACCTTGCTCAAGTATGATAGCGTTCACGGTCGTTACGACGGGACCGTGGGCTACGATGACAAACACCTCATCGTTAACGGCAAGAAGATTTTGGCATTGGCTGAAAAAGATCCTTCCAAAATGCCTTGGGCTGACCTCAAGATCGACATCGTGGTCGAGAGCACTGGATTTTTCACAGGTCGTGCTAAGGACGGTAAGCCTGGCTACGATTCGCACTTGGCAGCGGGTTGCAAGAAAGTTGTTCTTAGCGCTCCAGCCAAGGACGGTGCTGACCTGACATGTGTGCTCGGCGTCAATGACCACAAGCTCACAGCCGACCTCAAGTGCATTTCCAATGCATCGTGTACCACCAACTGCTTGGCACCTATCGCCAAAGTACTCAACGATACGTTCGGCATCGAGTCGGGGTTGATGACCACCGTGCATGCTTATACCAACGATCAAAAAGTACAGGACATGCCTCACGCTGATCCGTACCGAGCTCGTGCTGCTGGCTTGAACATCATCCCGACCACCACAGGTGCTGCATCTGCTGTGGGTTTGGTGATTCCTGAGCTCAAGGGCAAGCTGACCGGTATTGCAATGCGAGTGCCAGTGGCAACCGGCTCCGTAGTTGACTTGACCGTGAACCTGAAAAAGGAAACAACCGTCGCCGAGATCAACGCTGCAATGAAGCTCGCTGCAGAAGGCCCACTCAAAGGCATCCTTTGTTACACCGAGGATCCAATCGTTTCGAGCGACATCATCGACGACCCGCACAGCAGCATTTTCGCTGCCGACTTCACCCAAGTCTTGGGTGACAAGGGCAAGTTGGTCAAGGTGGTTTCGTGGTACGACAACGAATGGGGCTACAGCTGCCGAACTGCAGATTTGTGCTCGCGATTGGCCAAGTTCCTGTAAGCCAAAAACTTAGATTGTTCCAAAAGAAAAAGCCACGGTTCGAACGAGCCGTGGCTTTTTTCGTCGTTTAACAGTCAGCCGTAGGCGTACTGCTGTTTTGACAGTACGCCTACGGCTGACTGTTAAACGAAATTCGGTGAGCAACTTTCCAGTCTACTCCGAAACTACTTGGAAAGCTTCTCCAAAATATTCTTCGTAATCCGCTCTGTGATTTCGTCTCCGCCGCGTAATCCATGCGCCCAGTCGGTCGAACCGCAGGTGAATACTGTTCCGCCTCGCGTGTAGACGCCTAGGCATGCTGCTCCGGTGCGTCCGCGTTCCCAGCGTTCATACCACTCGCAATCGTCAGCGGCCCAACGTGCTGGACAAGTCGCCAAGACTTCGAATGTATCGGGAGTTCCATCGCGATGTGTTGGAAAAGGCAGTCCGTCTTTCCAATCCAACTCGCAAGCGTCGCACTCATAGCCCACAATCGTGTGCTTGGCCCCGAACTCGGTGCCCCGCTTCAGTTCGGTCCCCTCGAAGAGCCAGTGGTCAGGGCGATGAACCATGAATGCACCATTGCCGTCCATGAACTCGCCGTGGCTTAAGTGATATCCTCCAAAAAGAAAGCCAACGCCAGTCAATTGGTTTTCAGGTCGCTTAACGAGATGATGGCTCCAGAGTGTACTGAGCTTGCTGAGTTGGTTTGTCTTAAAAACGGGGTCCGAATTGAACGCTTGCTTCCAGCAAGTCAGCGCTTGCCCGTTCTCTTCCGGTCGCACTTGCCAGCAGCAAGTGTTGCCGCTGAAAAACGCCACGTTTCCACCTGCGGCAATGTACTCCTCAAGCCGATCTCGCATGCCTATCGACCAGTATTCGTCATGCCCAACACTTAGTACAAGTTTGTATTTGCTCAGCATTTCAGGATGCTGTTCTATGTCGAGGTTGGTAGCGTAGTCGAACTTGATTTTCTGCTTCTCAGCCCACTGCACCATGGGTTGCTCCCATTTCGAGAACTGACTCGATTGAGGGCGTTGGAATGAGACGCGATTGCCTTGAAGATTCGCTCGGCCGTTGTAGGCGTACAAGCTACTGCCGCCCCAGTTGGTGTAGGCGTTGTAAGTATTCGTGGCGAGCTGCAAGAGAATCTTGGAGTCTTTGCCGGGTTCTGAAGCGCGAAGAACAAAAAACGTGTCTGTTTCAGCGGTCCGCTTGTTCCTGCCGACATACTTGCCACCGTTGTCAGTCACCCGAAGATTGACGTTGTAATAACCTGTTGGCCAATCGGGCGGAATTGGCAACCGAAACGTGATGGGCCAGTTGCATCCGTGCGAGCTGGCGTTTTCAGGGATTGGATGGAAACCACCACCCGGAATCGCTGTCTTGGCGAAGTCCGTCTTTTTCCCGTCAGCGCCCAATCGAGTTATGGTGACGCTGTACTCGGTCGCTGTCGTCGAGGTGTGCAGCGCCAATTCCTCTCCTGGGACAAGGCTTTGGCGATCTGGATAGCCTTCGATGGTAAGCCCAAGTGGAGTGTCGTTTTGGCTAAAGACAGTAGCGGACAGGGCAAGCATCATCCCAATCGTCAAGAAGTTCCGAATATCATTTAAACGCTTGAGCATTCGTTTCATTCCCATGTGAAGTTGCGGAGAGAATTAAGGCGTCTATCAGTATAAGCACATTCGCGGGAGTTTTCGTCGTGGAGGCCGGATGGTGCCAGGGGGTCTCAATTGCGAGTTTCGCCAAAACCGGGGCTAACTCTGTTCGTTATTACCTGAATTTTTTGACTTTGCTCCCCTCGCTCTCTTCGTTTGTCCGGCTCGGGCTTGCCCGACCGGACACCGCTTTGGTGCTCTAATGTGCCGCAAGAAGAAAATGGCGCCTCCGGATTCGTGGGCCCCCCCAACGGGGGGGGGCGCATACGGCGGGGGTAGAGCAAGGCCCGCGCCAAAGGGTCAACCAC
>JANPHB010000086.1:0-10482 GCA_031424235.1 Pirellula sp. | reverse complement strand
TTAAGTAGCACCGTATATGTTCCTTTTACAATTTTAGTTAACTGTAACCCGATATTGTTATCAGTAACAGGATTAGGAAAGACATACATACCTGTTCCTTTTTTAACAATTTGAACCTTTGCATTATCGCTATATGTAAATGCTCCGGTAGTACTTACACATTTTATCCTATAAGTATAAGTACCACTTACCGGATTTACATCAAACCAAGTATAACTAGCAGCATTTGTATGGTTACCAATACTGTTTTGGCTACCTACTACTTCAAAACTTACTCCGTTGGTTGAACGTTCAATAATGTATTTACTAATATTCCTATCACACTTGCAGTTGCTGAACGAAAAGTCTTACATACAGAAAGAAGTTCGCTTTGGAGATCAGTGATCGCGTCCACGGGACAGCCAAATACAATGAAGGCTAAATAAGATGAATTCGATGTAAGAATGTTTTCCTATACCGAATTCATATTTTTTAGGTTTAAAATTTATTGTGGTCTTTCTTTTATTTTGACAACGCCTTTTACTTCTTTGCCTTTACGAATTAAGGCAAATGCTAATTTGTCTCCGACTTTCGATTTACGAACAATCGTGACTACATCCTCAGGAGATTTAATTTTCTCATCGCCTACTTTGGTGATAACATCCATTAACTCAAGTCCCGCTTCAGCAGCCGGGGAATCACTGTAAATTTGTTTGACGAGTGCTCCTTCCGTAGAAGAAAGTTTGAGTTCTTGTTTTATTTCCTCATCTATCGCATCCATTGCAATGCCGACCCAGGGACGTTTTACTTTTCCATTGATACGAGCTTGATGCGTAAATGGCTCGGCAGGAGCCTCGCCCTCCCAATTTCCCCCCAGCCCGCGGGATTTGGAGTCGACTCAATCGCGGTAAATCAGATGCGCTGGCGTCGAGTGGGTTGAGCGGGCATTTCAGGGACTTCGTTCAACTCCGAAATCAACTGGGCCGATGGCTCAATTTTGGATTCTCCGATACCCCACTCAAGGCGAATTGCCTTCGGTAACTGGCTGGACAAAACCGGATTTGCTCAAGCATCGTCGATCCGATTGCCGAACCTGTAACGACAGGAACATTTTCTCTAACGCTGGAATGCAATCAAACCGGCGCGGCGTTCACTTTTGGTGATGCAGAATAAGCGATTCAATTCATGACGGCCCTTCGAACTAAGTTTCATCAGTCAAGGCTAGTGATCAGAACGCGTCGAAAGTTTGCAATTGCAGCTATTGGCAGCATTGCATTTGCTTTGACAGGTTGCACTACGACTCCAGGTAGCCGTCCCTCTATTTGGCCGACTCGCACTGCGGGTTCGGCAAGCTCGTTAACGTCTGGCGCATCCACCGGAATGGCGGGCTCATTCGCAACGACTACACAGGCAGTCAAAGGCCAGTTCTCGTCGATGGGGACTGCCGTTTCCTCTGCCTATGGCAAAGCCAAGACGGCTATTACTTCCCCCTTTAGCGGGACAGCGGAAGCGGGAGCAGGATCGGGGGACGCGACAGCTCTTAGCAACAAGCCGTCGATCGATCCCGAACTGAATATTCTGAAGGGGAACCTCGATGAGCAGCAAGGCAACTATGCTAAGGCACTAGATAGCTATAGCAAAGCTTTGGAGGCGGAACCGAAAAATCCAACAGCGCTTTTGAGTACTGCGAGATTGTATGACCGTCAAAACGATAAAGACAAAGCGGTCGAGTTCTATCAAAAAGCGGGTGTCGTTGCGCCAAACAATGCCGCCATTTTTGCGGACCTTGGCAACCTCCACGCTCGTACCGGCAACTTTCCGGCCGCCCGAGCTGAATTGCAGAAAGCTGTAAACCTTGAACCAAAGAGCACTTCCTATCGTTCCGCATTGGCAGGCGTGATGCTGGATTCTGGAAACGCGGACGCAGCCATGGCCGAGCTAGGGCAAGTCAACAGTCCAGCCATGGCGAACTACCAAATGGCTTACTTGCACTTCAGTCGCAAGAATGTTCCGGCGACACAGCAATATCTTGGTTCAGCTTTGCAAATTGACCCCAATCTCAAGCCTGCTCGAGATTTGATGGCGAGCATGGGTGGAGCCCAAAAGATCAATCAAATGGCTCAGGGCGGACAACAGGCTGTTCAACAAGCTCAAGGCATTTATCAACAGGCCGGTGCAATCGGAAGCAACGTTCAAAGTCTCTTCAATGCTGCTCCAGCATCCTATCAGTCGAGCCCTGTGATGGACACGACATCTGCCCCTCAGCTACCGCCTGCCGCATCAACCACAAACGCTGGGCTGATGGGATTGCCTGCGTACCAGCAAGCAGCAGGGGCACCTCCTAGTTCATTGATTCGACGCTAGGTACTCCTTAGTACCGGGAGGGTGAGGTGACTTCGGGAGGGCGAGGCTCCTGCCGAGCCATTGGTGCAATGCTCGGCAGGAGCCTCGCTCTCCCATTAGGTCCTTGGTATGTAGTTGAATTCGTGAGAATTGAGAACCGACTGAATTCTCACGAATCCAGCTACGAATTGCGGTATGTTTTTTCTTGTTACTCGCCTTACTTCGCATTCGGCGCCGCGGGCAAATCAATGATAAATGAGCTCCCTCCACCTTCTTGCGGAGCGTAACATAAAGTTCCTTGGTGCTCTTCGATAATTCCGCGACTGATGGCTAGTCCCATTCCCAAGCCATTTGTTTTCGTGGTAAAGAACGCATCAAACAATCGTGACCGTTGCGACTCAGGGACACCACTCCCCGAGTCGTGGACCGAGATCCTGACCCGTTGCGAGCTGGCCTTGATTTCGATCGTTGCAATTTTTTGCGATTTGGGTTGATCTACCATTGACTCAAGAGCGTTCAAAACAAGATTTACCAAAACCTGTTGCAAACGGACAGGGTCACCAAGCACCACGGAGTTCTTTTCGGCATCCACAATTCGAATGGTCATTCCACGAAGCCGAGCCTCGCCTTTTATCATTGCGACGGTGTCGGACGCCAATTCGGAAAGATTCAATCGTTCCGGTTGGTGTTTACCTCTCGAGACGAACTCACGCGTTCGGCGAATAATCTTTGCTGCCCGCGTAATCTCACCTGAAAGCTTTGTCAGAACATGAGACGCGGCATCGGAAACGGGAGACATCGTCAAAATTTGCGTCAGGCTTGAGACGTAGTTCTGAATCGCGTTCAGCGGTTGGTTGAGCTCATGCGCCAACTCACCAGACAATCGTCCCATCACACTCACACGTGAGAAATGGGATAGCTGTGCACGTTTTTCCTCGAGCAGCTCTTCGGCATGCTGCCGATTTTCGATTTCGTTGATAAGCGAATCATTCACATTCACTAACTCTTGAGTCCGTTCGTTGACACGTTGCTCCAGCATTAAATTATAGTGTTGCAATGCCTCTTCGGCTTTTCGACGATCGGTGATGTCGATCGTATGCCCTGCTACCCCTATTGGCTTGCCATCGATGGAGTGGATTTGCTGACAATTGCTAAGCATCCACCGCCATTCGTTGTCTTTTCCCTTCATGCGAAATTCATGACTTGCCGTTTGTTGTTCTCCGGAAAGTACGGTCCCCAAGCTGGCTACGGTTTTCGGGAAATCCTCTTCGTGAATCCAGCTTTCCCAGCTTTCCCCGAGAGCGGCTTCTGTTGGTTCTCCAGTAATTGTGCAAAAATAATCGCTCGTGAACACACATTGTCCATCCATGGTTAACTGCCAAATGATGGCAGGGACCGAACGCGTTAGGTCTCTCATCAAGTTAGCTTTTTCACGCAGCTCTTGCTGAGCTGCCAAGCGATAGGTGAGATCAACAATACTTCCGATGTACGAAACGGTATTGTTATGCGTGTCCGATACACGGTTGAGAGATAGCTCCACCGTGCACTTGTTTTTCCCTTCGATTGTGCAGTCGATTCGGTCTCCTCCGGGCTGTGAATCCGTATTGCCTTGAAGGTGCTTTACCAGATGCTGCTGATCCTTGGCGACGAGCTCATTCCAGTGCTTTCCGACAACTTCGTTGGAAGCAAAACCAGTGATTCGTTCCCATTCCGGGTTAACATAACTTAGCTGATGACACGGGTCGCATTCGAAAATTCCGACTGGGCACGTTTGTGCTAGTGCAGTAAAACGCTTCTCGTTTTGCTCAAACAGCAGGAATGCTTGTTTGATATGCGAGATATTCGTATAGCACGTGATAATGCCAACACAGCGTCCTTCCGAGTCACAAATGGGGCTTCTCGATACCAAGAGCGTCCTTTGTTCGTATCCCAAATCCCAAGTTTCCTCGATCGATTCCGCTTTGCCGGTGGAAATGACATGTCGATCACGTTCGCGAATCGATTGTGCTAACGCTCTCGGCAAGAACTCGTACGAATCACGGCCTGGCAAATCATCCACCGAACACTTGAGAAACTCCGCGACTCTTTGGCTCCCAATGAGAACGATTCCATCGCAGTCCTTGATAAGTATGGCTTCGCTCGAGGAATTGAGGGCCAGCACTAGAAGTTCTTTGGTCAGACGAATCTGCGGGTGCCGCTTGGAGGACGTGTTTGGCAAAGTGGCTTCCTTTAGTCGAGCGGCGAGTTCCAAAATACCTAGCACGACTCGCAAGCTAGTGAATCCACCATTATTTCACTAGCTTGCGCGTCGTGCTAAAGGGACAGTTACTTAAGATAAGCCAGTGTAAGCAAAACATAGCCCGTTACAAGGTTCGGGTCACCTTCCATCCAGCGTGCGTCTGGATTGGTCCACGACCCATTTTCTTTTTGAGTGTTTTTCAGCTGGACCAATAGCTCCGCTTTCCAGTCGTGATTTCCATCCTTGGTGCCGAATTCTTTTTCGCCTAAGGCATCCAGGGCTTTGGCCATCGTATGTTGATAGTAGTACAACCCCGAACTTCCCATGCCAGGATTGGTCGACACCGAGTAGTTGTTGTACAGAAATTTCTTAGCCGCTTTGACGCGAAAATCTTCTTTGTTGACCCCTGCGAAGATCATGCTCTTCATCCCTGCATAAGTCATCGAAGCATAGGACCGCAATCCACCGTTTTCGTCTTTGCCGGCCATCGAATCGCCGCCCGCTGCCGGTGTGTAGTAAAACCCACCGTCATTGATCTTCGATGCGAACTCGGTCCTGTTGTTGGCTGACTCCAAGTTCTGGCAGCGAGACACAAACGCCAGAGCTTTCTTGATGGCTTCATCTTCCTCGCTCACGCCTGCACTACGCAAAGCATCGATCAAGAACGCAGTGTTGGAGAGATCAGGACGCGATTTGCTGCCGTACCCAGCTCCACCATATGCCACATCGTCGGACTTAATGCCTTCTCCCTCGTCCCATTGCTGTAGTTTGACAAACTTCTCAGCCCCACGAATCAGTTCGGTGTATTTGCCATCCTGATTCGCCTTCGAAAACGCCATAATCGCCAAACAAGTCTCATAATTTGCATGCGTCGACTTGGGCGCGTACAAACCGCCATCTTCATGCTTTGTGCTTTGCAAGTACTTTAGCGATTTCGCCACAACGGGATTGTCGGGCGGCAGATCCACCGAAAGGAGCCCCGCAACCACCAAACCCGTAACCCCAGGCCCCGTCTTGCTGCTGAACGAACCGTCCTCGGCTTGTCCTACATTGCGTAGATAGTCGACCGCTTTTTTGACCATTTCTTGTCTCTCGGCAGGCCCCTGAGCCGCGAGAAACGAAGAGGACGAGATCATGCATGGCACAACGAGGGCAAAAGACAAAAGGTTTGTTAGTTTCATTAGTTCGACTCACCAAAGTTACGAAATTCGCATTCACTCCAACGAATTATAGACTAGCACGACCACGCGCCCACGCTATCGGACGCACATTTTTTGTCCTGCACGACGCGCAGGCTAGTCAATTTTGTCCTAGCACGACGCGCAAGCTAGTGAATAAGATGCCAAAATCACTAGCTTGCGCGTCGTGTAAAAAGATCAGCGGCCTTTGGGTACTGGAAAGGCCGTTGAATCTAACGCCCAAAATGCATGCCAAATTGCTGAGCGACGCGGCATCGAGTACACTGCCCATCCCACGACTACCCCAAAATAACCATTCCTTTACCGAATTCCCTGTCGAGTTTTGCATGGGTCAACTGCGATTTCGAGTGCCAGATGCTCAAAGCTACGACGCGCAAATATGGGGCACCGCGTTCGTATCTGGCATCGAAGGGATACCGTGGGCGAGCAAAAACCGAATTGAAAAAGACTGCTTGATCATCGAGCGGACTGTCAATGAATCCGGCAAATTGTCGATTGTTTGGCCGACCGAAGAGTACGGACCGATCATGCTTTCGACCGCGTCTCTACGATGCCAAGAGACTCCCTATCTCCTACACCTCGAACTCGCTCGAGGAACCATCCATCGCATTCGCGGCCGAGGAATCGATTGGCAACGACTCGGGCTTAAATTGCCTGAAGCCTTTGCTTCACTCATGGATCGCTCTGTCTCCGCGTTTGTTCAAGCGATCCTGGCGGCGGACGATTTAGATCGCTGCGTCATGCTCGCTCAGATGGCCATCGATTTTGCCGTAAGCGCATCGAAACCGCTCTCTCGGGCATTCGTGTCTCAGTCGTTGCACGCTCGGCATCAGTCCGAAAAGCAACTCAGCACTCTCTTGGGTGTCAAACTTGCACCATCGCAAGCCTGGGAACAGGATGTAGAAGCCATCCTACCAGCTATCAACACCATCAACATCTCGATGGAAATGGGTCAACTCGAAACCGAATCCAAAGGCGCGGCACTCGCCGTCATCGACTCACAACTTCAGTGGGCGCGACGCAATTCGCTTCGAATCTTCGGCGGCCCACTGCTTAATCTTCAGTCTCATGCAGTGCCCAAGTGGCTTTACCTCCTCAGCGATTTCCAATCGATGTACGAGGCGGCCTGCAAGCATGCGACGATGATGGTCGAACGCTACCGCGGCCAAGTTCACCTGTGGTCCGCTGCAGCAGGTCTGAACGCCCCCAACACATTGGGCATCACGGACGAACAGGTCTTGCACTTGGCCGTCGGCGTTATTCAAGCCGTCCGTAGAAGCGATCCGAAAACTCCTGTCGTCCTGACTATCGATGCGCCGTGGGCTGAATACTTGGGACAAAAGTCCGATGGCATTAGCCCTTTGCACTTTGCCGATGCGCTCATCCGTGCCGACCTAGGCCTTTCAGGATTAGGGCTCGAACTCAATTTCAACTATTGGCAAGGCGGGTCGATGCCGCGCGATCTCGTCGATGTTTCCGACTTGATCGACCATTGGAACATTCTGGGGCTACCTCTCTTGGCTCATGTCTCAGCACCCTGCCATCTGCAAATCGACCCGATGGCAACTGCCAAGGCCGAGATGATCTCGAATTGGCGGTATCCCAACTACCCGTGGTGGGACCAGTCGCAAATGTCCGACAGCGGATCGATCGAACTCCCATCCGCCAGTCCAATCGCACCGGTTCCCGCCAACGTGAATGCGACGCAAACGACCCGAGAACGTATGCCGGTAAACGGATTGGAGGTGATGCAGATGCTGCTTGCGAAAAGCAATGTTCACGGCATCTTCTGGAACCAATTTTCGGATCGAGAAGACCACGTCTACCCAAACGCAGGACTTGTTGCCGCCAGCGGAAAACGCCGCTCTCTGCTCGATGGCCTGACTCGCCTTAGGCAATTGCACGTCCACTGATCGACGCCAGTCGGTTATTTCAGGAAAATCACTAGCTAGCGCGTCATGCTAATGCATTCGTAAGAATTCAGCTACGAATCGTATGGGAGAGCGAGGCTCCTGCCGAGCTGGGGACGCCACGGTTCGGCAGGAGCCTCACCCTCCCATTAGTGCCCTTGGCAGGCAGTTTTCAGCCTGCCGCTCGCCTTAAGTTCCAAAGGTCCGATTGTTGTCGCCTTTATGCGGCCCGGCGTTTCTCGTTGTTCTGAATCGTATTTCGTTCCGTCTCCATTGCCGAACTCGCCAACTCCAAGCGGCTTTCAACAGAGCGAACGAACGTTCTGTCCCGGATGCCCATCACCCAGCCCAGTCGCTCAGCAACGGTCTTGGGACTCATTAATCCACCAGCTAGATGCCCTAGCCGTCGAGCAAGAGAATCGATAACGACTCCACTCTCTTCAATCGACGAATACGCACACGCCAGTTGCCCGCAGGCACGGCCAATTTCGTATCCCGCTTCTTGACCGACGGCCACTCGTTTTGGAGCTTGTATCGTGACTTCTTCCGCTGCCTCGATTTCAAATTCCATGGCGGACGCCAGAAGAGCAAATTCGACTTCAGCGACCTCTCGCGTGCATGGCTCCAGCCATCCACCGATGCTCTTCAACGTCCGTTTGCGAAAGACTCCTCCGCAAAGCAACGGAGCAGCTGCTATTTCTGCGGAGTCAGTGACTCGACGATGCGGCAATGCCTCGCCTGAGAGTCCGAGATAGAGATCATTCGTGGCTACGTCACCGATGGGCTGGCAAACTGCCGCTACTGTCCTGTCTTTCAGCAAATGGAGAGCTTCCTCACACCAATGTGCTTGGACTACAGAGCCTGGTATCAGTACTTGAACGATCGGCGAGACCGCGGAAGCCACCGCCAAGTTGAGTTGTTGGGAAAAACTGGCTCCACGCTCCGACTCGATCAAAATCAATTCGTCTTGATCCAAGCCATAAGGGTCGTTGTAGCGACCATCGTGAGCTAATAGGACCTCGAAATCGCTCTCTCGGTTCTCAAGAATTGAGAGCAGAGTGAGTTCGAGACCAGAATCATCGTGAAGGTGAGGAACAATGATTGAGAGACGCGGCACTTCGATGGACTCCAGCAAATCGCGATTGGGCGAACTGAATCAACCTGAACTCTAGCATCGATCGGCCAGATTGAAACTGAAATTCAGCCATTTGGACGTTTGCCAGTTAGTTAAGCCTGGGCGACTTTGACGGCTGCGTTCTTTTGGCAATAAGGCGATATTATTGAAGCGGAGGGGCCTTGGGCTGCGGTGCAATTGGCTGCGATTTAGTCCAGCTTTCCGCTTTTCCCTTGGGACGAGTATGTTGCACAAGTTGCCCGACCGCCTTGGCAACCACCCGGTTGCAAGCTTCGCACTTGGTCGGCGGTCGCTCTATCACCGAACTGCAGAAGGGGCATTTGAACGCAACGCCAGGCGTGCCAGCGGCCTTCCAAAGTCCGTTGACTTGCCTAGCCGGTACCCAAGGTGAGTCATCCTTGCGCACTTCGGTTTCGCCATCGATTTCACCGTTCCGAATCAGTTCCAGTAATTGGGTCGACGGAACCGGCCCAATCTCCCTCTTCTCGTCTGTTCGATAAAACCACTTTGTCATGTTTCCACCTCTGCGATCTAAGGTAGCAGGCACATTCCATGTGTATTCCGCAAATCAAAAGGCTACTCCTAGACATTGTGGGATGGATCTTGAAAAAAACACAACTACTTTCTTGGATTTATGTGGCCTCGTTTCACCCGTTACAATGTTGCGATCCAATTGACAGCTGATCGAAACCACCGATTCCATCCTTTTAAGAGATTTAGAGACCGATTCAATGCCGTCCGTCCTCGCACTTTTTGCACATCCAGACGATATTGAGTTCGTTGCTGCAGGAACGCTCCTCCTGCTCAAGGATCTTGGTTGGGATATCCACTATTGCAATGTAGCCAACGGATGTTGTGGCTCCACCGTTACTGACCGTGACGAAACAGCAGCGATTCGTCGCGTCGAGTCAGAACGCTCGGCGAGGCTTTTGGAAGCTCACTACTATCCACCTTTTTGCGATGATCTAGACATTTTTTACAATCGCGAGAATTTGGCTAAAGTCGCAGCCATCGTTAGGCAGGCTAAGCCCAACGTCGTTCTGACACATGCCGCTTCGGATTATATGGAGGATCATATGGAAACCTGCCGCCTTGCAGTTACCGCTGCATTTGCCAAAGGCATCCCGAACTTCAAAAGCAATCCAGCCGAACCTAGTTTCGATGGTGATGTTGCGATCTACCACGCACAGCCCCACGGAAACCGGACACCATCTGGTGAAACCGTCGTACCAAAATTAGCCATTCCAATCGATTCGGTGCTCGAGCAAAAATTAGCCATGCTGGATTGCCACAAATCACAGCAACAATGGCTTCAAGCAACCCAAGGAATGAACTCCTACCTACACGCCATGCTGGAGCTTGGCGAGGAAGTTGCAAAACTTGCAAATCTCGACTGCAAAGCCGCCGAGGGCTGGCACAAACATCTACACGTAGGATTCGGTGCAAGCGAGTACGATCCGCTTGAACAATTGTTTGGTTGAGCGCACGACAAGAATTAGACCTGTCCTCGTAGCGGAAGTTGTAAAACTTCCCGTTTAGAGTAGAGCGATTGTCCTCAATGAATCCTGTAAAGCCGTCATTCCATCGGTGCGTATGATGAAAAGGGTAACCTTTCCATCGCACGAGGAGACTGGCAATGATAGCAAAAATCGTAGGGCAGTTCGCAAAACAAGCGCC
>JANPHB010000085.1:0-21657 GCA_031424235.1 Pirellula sp. | reverse complement strand
CGACATCGTCACCTCCTACATCTAGTCATCCCAGTTCTATTCATTCTACTTCTCTACATGTTACTTCTTTTCATTAAACTTCGACACTAGAAACATCGACACTAGCAACATCGACACCAGCGACATCGACACCAGCGACATCGACACCAGCGACATCGACACCTGCAACATCGACACCTGCAACATCGACACCTGCAACATCGACACCTGCGACATCGACACCTGCGACATCGACACCTGCGACATCGATACTTGCGACATCGATACTTGCGACATCGATACTTGCGACATCGATACTTGCTACATTTTCCTGAGCTACATTTGCGACCGTGGCAATGGCTTCCACGGTAGTGTCAACCGGGCAGCAAACGGAGTGCATTTCGAGACTCGACGAGGACAGGTTAGCAATGTCAGTCGATTGGACCTCTGGACAAACCGGATCCACGCCCAACTGCCATGGATGCGAAAATTCAGCTGCGATAGTTGAATTCCATTGGCTGATCTCGGCTTCCACAAGCAAATTGTCGCCGATGTACTCTGAATAAGCGACTGCACAGGAGTCGACAATGTCGGATTTCCCAGTTTGTGCCGTGATAGCGTGTGGGCAACTCGATTCAGTTGAGGTCGTCGCCGACGTGTCGAAGGTGTAGATGAAAAGATTCGCGCCCTCGCGGATGGGGAGGGAGACGGTCACTGGTCGAGAGTAACTTTGACACCAGTCACCGCAATTCCAATCGCAGTCATACGCATGTTCGTCCTGTGGCACCACTGCAACTACGGGCAAGGTCTCAGCCGAAACGGCCGACTTGACCAACTTTAAATTCTGATTCTCAAAAAATGTGTAGAACATCTTTTTGGATCGGGCGAACGACGCAGAAAGCTGTTTCGACAGCGTCGCAATGTCCGCGACGTTGGATTCGATTGCAGCTTGAACTGCTTCGACCTGTTGCTTAAGTTCAAACTGCCTGGCGGCTGTTAAGCAGGCTCTCAATTCGGGGGCCACGACATTGGCATTTGTTTCTTCGGCCTGCAACGCAGAATTTACCGCCGACACAGCATGGATCGGTTGTTGTTGAAACCGTTCCCAATGCAGATCATGGATGAAACAGGAGCCATTCCGAGGAGGCATGCAATCCTTCCACGACGCGGAAGCGGTCGCGTATTGACTAGATCCAATGAGTCCGGCCAAGAGAGCGGCGCGGAAAACGGAACGTATTGGTAGGCAACGCATCGTAGAAACCTTTTGATTTCGTTGGTCAGCCGCCAATGCGAAAAGACTGAATCAGCGCCGTGGCTGAATCAGCCTTCCGTGGCCATCGGCGAACCAAACAACAGTTTGGATGTATTTATTTTGGTAAGGTGGGTGCCGAACAGACGCCACAATTCCCTGACTGCGTTGAGTTCGACTAATGATACTTTTGTTATCGAAAACGAAAGCTCAAATCATTAGCGGAGTACCCAACGCAATTCGAAAACACTTCCTAGTCGCTACCGATTACCCATGCCGCAAGCATTCTCCCGATCGTTCCGCCTCTAGGGATTTTTCAGTAAAATCTCATTTGCAACCTGCTCGGCAGAACCAGTCTGTTGCAATCGACCTGTAAAAAAGGCAACTTCTTGTTGATTGGAGGGCCGATTCTTGAGTGCCTGAATCATACGGTCAATGTAGGCTGCATCATTGTACGCAAATCGTTCGCGAAACTGGGAACTCGAGATCAATTTCACCTTCAGGTCATTGGGTGAGTTGCCCTGGTTAAGGTATGCCCGCCATGCTTCAATCTCTCGAGTGCTTGGGCCGCGATTCAGCACTTGCATAAAGAGCTCATTCAACTGGGCAGGCCCAAAAGAAACGGGGTAACCGACATTGACGACGTTTACTGGATTTCCCACCGAATTGTTCGGATTCGAAAAAGCGAACCCACCGGATGCTTGCTCCAAAACCAGATTCAATGGCTGTCCTAAATTGTTCACGTCAACAAGGATAGGCTGTGGCAGACCATACGCTATTTGATTGCCCACTGAGATCGATGCAATTAACTGATACTGATCTCTGGGGTCAATGTACCGTGGGTCGAAGTGGATCTCGAAGCCAAAAGGACCGTTGCCTTCTGCTCTTGTAGCCGATTTTCCACCAGCGATCACATAATAGGGCTTAGACACATTTTGCAGTTCCACGTTGAGAATGGAACCGTATGGCAAGGAAGAACGATCGCGAGTTACTACAACACCGGTTAAGGTACTTGAGGTTGAATTCATCGACACCGCTAAAGCCGCGAGCGATCGAAGACGTGAATTGAAAACAAGCAAAGATACACGGCCGTAAGCATCGGTGCTTCTGCGAATCTCGTCCGCCAGTTCGATGATTCGGTTGTCGAAGTTCCCAATGCGAGCTCCCCCAACTGCAACAATAATATCGTTGGGTTGCAGCCCCGCTGCTTGGCCGGCGCTTCCTGGTGCGATTTGCGTGATCACTGCCCCGGCATCTGTGTTCTGAACGTAAACGCCAAGCTTCCAGTCCTTTCGAGCGGGAGCGTACATCGAGCCGGAATTTCCGAACCCACTTGAACCATAGGACGCCCCCGTCAACGATGGATCGTAGGAAGGAGTAGTATAAGGTGCGCCCGTGGTGTTCGAGAAGCCCGACGTTGACGGAAAGCCTGGAGCCTGTGTGTTGAAATTCGAGCCACCGTTCAAGACTCGTGGGATGGCGCTCGAAAAGTCGAGCCAGCTCGATTGCGCCAAACAAGGTACTGGTAAAGAGGAGGCTACGGCAGTCAATAAAAATACAATCAGGTGTTTCATGTTTAGGTTCTTCTATGTTGAAATCGGTGTAGTTTCGGAATCACAAGCACTATCGCATTTGTGGACCACTGATCTGGTCCAGTTGCTTGCGAATGTAAGCAGGATCGAGAGGGTAGAACCCTTCGCGGACAGCTTCCAATTGGCCATCTCGACTCAATACATATCGAAGCACCGCTTCCCTCAACCCACCGTCGGATGCCATTTGTGCTTTGTCGATGATGAGCAGCAACGGCCTAACAAATGGATACTGTCCGGCTAGGAAGCTTTGCTCCGTTGCAGGCACTCGAACACCATTCATGATCAAAGCGACGGGCCGTACTTGATCGGTCGCTTCCCCAAAACCACAAATGCCAACGCCGCCCAAGTCGGTACCAATTGCAGTGCAGATCTCTTCATTGCTTTTATGCGATTGGGCTTCTTTGGCCATGTCGCCACCGCGCAGGACCATTTGCTTGATAAAAGTTGTAGTTCCGCTCACTTCACTGCGAGAATGAATTCGGATCGGCTTTGAGGCCAACTCGCCCGTCACCCCCAATTCACCCCAAGTCGCGACATGCTTCCCTTTCCCACCCGGCGCACGAAATATAGATTCCAATTGCTCGGGTGTTACTCCGGGGATCGGGTTGCTTTTATGGACGTAGAGTGCGAGTGGATCCAAGGCCACCATCACACTGAGCGGGTCTTTGCATTTTCCTTTTTTAAGAAAGGCCAAGTCTGCTTCCGTTAACGGCCGGCTTGAACCCGCGATCACAGTTGGATCCTCAGCCAACGCCTTGATACCAGCATCCGTTCCATCGGTCCCTCGCGAAAAAACAACTTCTGGGTGGAATTTTTTGAATCGCTCAGACCACTTGCTGCCCAACGCCAACATGGTCGTCGATCCAGAAAGCACCGCCGCCCCCTTGAGCTCCTTTTGCTTGTGGTACGGCTCAATGGAGTCGATCAAATGCATAAAAGCTGCGTGCTCGATATCGTTCTGCGTCATCGATCCTTGGACAGGTTGCGTCGCCGGCGCCGCTGTGCCTTTTGACAAAGGTTTTGAATTGCTGGCAGGGGTTGCTGTAGTCTGAGACCAAACTAAAGGGGTCAGAACCGCAAACGCGACTACGGGAAAACAAAAACGGCAAAAGCGATTTGACATAGACTCCACCTCCTGGGAAATTTCAAAAGACTCCTGGCCGGCAAATTGCCGTCCACTGCCTCATAATGTAGCCAAAAATCAAATCAAGTGGGAGCTTGATCCGCTGGTAAAGCGGCCATAATCAGCGTAGTCTAAGACAATGAGCACCAATCAACTTAGCGCAGTCGTGGCTGTTTCCCAAAACGGCGTCATCGGACGCAACAACACGTTGCCTTGGCGACTTCGAAGCGATTTGCAGCGATTCAAACGGCTAACGATGGGGCATGCACTCATCATGGGACGGAAGACATTCGAATCGATCGGAAAACCCCTGCCAGGGCGTCAAACGATTGTGCTCTCGAGACAAAAAAACTGGGGCTTTCCCGGTGTTTGCATTGTCGACTCAATCAAGGAAGCTTTAGCAAACATAATCGAGGGCAAGATCGGTTTTGTTGTCGGAGGCGCCGAAATCTATCGATTAACCATGCCCAGTATCAAGAATCTGTATGTGACAACAGTTCTCGCGGATATCCCCGGGGACGCGATCCTAGAGCCATGGAACGAAGTTGCATTTCGATGCATCGAACGAACCTACCTTCCCGCGGATGAATTCAACGAATGGCCATCTGAATTCATGCACTTGGAAAGAAGAGTTTAGATCACTCAAACTATTCGCATTCACGGAATTTGATGCACTGCTACGTTATTGATCATCTCAATCCCACGAGTCGCCGACCGTACCGTTTCCTGAGCAAGTTGCTTCAAAAAAAAGCTCTCAACTTGTCCGATCAACATCACGTTTTCGCCCAACTGCTCGACATGCAGCATCCGAAGCGCATGAAAAGGACTTTCGTTCAACAACTTCTTGGCCTGCCCCAAGACATCTTGAAACCCTGAATCAATCATTGACCCACTCCTTCGTTTCTTATCGGTCGCCTGTCGTGTTCCCGCTTTTGTGAACGGAAACTCAAACCTCGATTCCGAAAACTCGGTCATTAAACCGCCATTTGCACATCCTGATGTAACGTCGTGTTTCGCCCGCAATGGAAGTTCTACAGTCTCAATTACCCACTCTCCCCAACTTATTGCGTGCTAGGCAGGACTGTCAAGTACCCGACCGATCCATTTCGGAATAATCTGCACAACCGTCAAAGTCTGGCAATTGCTATCAAAATTTAAGTTAGGGTTTCCCTTGCTGCATCGCATGTCGAAAGCCCGGGGGTACGTTTCCATGATCCTTTTGAGTTTCGTCCGATTTTGAAGAGCGACCTGGTTTATCCATGCAATTGCTTTCGATTGAAAACCTTAGCCTTGCTGCGGAAGTGACAGTTGTATTGCTGTTGCTCTCTTTCGCGTGGCCTCAAAATAGGGCAGAAAAGGATACTAGCTCGGCAGCAGGCGAATCGATCGGTTGGGAGCCCGCCAAGTTTTTCTTTTTACAAAACTGCACACATCGTGGCCTCTACTTGAACCTGTGGCGAAAGCAACGCCAAGCCCAACAGGCGAGTTCCGTAGAAATACCGTTTCATCCTCCCATCATTGAAGACGAAGACAATTCGAAAATCCCTGCTCCTTGGCAGGATCGACTGACCCACCTGCTCAATCGACAAGGTTTCGATGCAATTCTCAGTGCATGGCTTTCAATCGATACTCAACACCGCGGTACATCCTGCGTGTCGATGATCACATTAAGTACCTATTCCGATCTGACCAGCGCACATGGTGCGATGGTTACGGAACAAGCTATCCAGCGGATTGGCAAACAACTTTCCGCAGATGTCTCCAACGATTCTCTTGTTGCAAGATACTTGCCAGACCGTTTCGTCGTTTTGCACTTTGCATCGACCACCGCAGCAAGCCAAAGGGCCATGTCTCTCTTTCACGAGAGGACTCTAGATAACACTTTTTTTCAAACGGCAGGCGAACCGCTTCATCTTCCTTGCAATATCAGCATCTTGGAGCTTGAAGCTGACCGAGATGTAAACGCCTCCCTGGATTTGCTTGAGGAAGGTGTCGTCGAGGGGGAACGACTCGGCAAAGCAATCGTCTCTCGTGAAGAAAACGACTGGACCGAAACGCCGATTGGACTTAAAAAAACCTCCGCGCAGGACCAGTTGGACGAACTCGAGTCGCAACCAAATTCCTCTGTTGCCAATCCAAAAGTATCTCGCGCATCCAAACATGAAACGGCTCAGGACGAACCCGCGACGGACCTGCCCAACCACAGTTCCAACACAGCAACATCTGACTCAGAGGACGCACAATCGGCATCGAACGACATCTCCGCCGTTGCTAGCCCAGACGATATCGCAGCACTATTCGCCCAAATCAACACTCAAAAATCAAACACGGTAGCCAGCGTTCCAAGCGCCCCGGCAGATCTCGAAAAGCAACCAGAACCGAAAGAGTCTGTAAGTGCTCCTCCGCTAGATTCCAGCGAAGCTGCGACGGCAGACGACATCGCCGCACTCTTTGCAACGGTTAAGCCCAATGTTAAGTCTCCAGCAACCCCGGTGACTCCAGCAACTCTGCCAGCGACACCCACTCCGCCATCGACACCTACTCCGCCTTCGACACCTACTCCTACGATAGGGGAAATAGATAAAACCGAAGTCGCAACGGCGGACGATATCGCTGCGCTTTTCCAAAGTGTCAAACCTACGACTAAGGCAGCCAGCACTACTGCTTCGACTACAAGCTCTGCTGAAACCAAACCACAACCAATCGAAACCGTTAGACCCGTAGTCGAAGTGGATCCGAACGAAGCGGCTACAGCTGACGATATCGCTGCACTTTTCGCGACCGTCAAACCTACCGTCAAACCTACCGTCAAAACCTCTCAAGCAGCGACACCTACCACGACTCCCGTTGCCCAGAAAACAGAAACCTTTGAGGCTGCCAAGCCACTTGCTGCTGCTATTGATCCAAACGAAGCGGCATCCGCGGACGACATCGCGGCACTCTTTGCGACCGTCAAACCGACGGCAAAGCCCTCCCCCGCTCCCGCGAAAGCAGCAGAACTCTCTGAGGCTGATCGCGCCGAACCGGCTACGGCCGACGATATCGCCGCCCTCTTCGCAACCGTGAAATCAGCTGTAAAACCAGAGAAACCAGCGCCGCCATCCAAACCTGTACCCGCGTCACCCCCAGCGCCAACCAGCGCAATTCCGACGGGCGAGGAGCTTAGCCAAGTTGCAACAGCTGATGATATCGCGTCTCTTCTGGCATCGATCAAACCCGTCGCACTCAAACCTGTCGCACCAGCTCCGATTCCACCAACCAAAGCGTCGGAACCCGCGCCTCCAGCTATTCCAGCCGGTGAGCAATTGGGCGAGACAGCCTCGGCCGACGACATCGCGGCATTATTCGCTACCGTCAAACCAGTAGCACCATCCAACTTTGCCAAACAGACGAGTTCGGCCGAATCATCGCGTGCCGGTGCTAAAACGACCACTAATTCCCCTACAATCCCGCAAGAAGATCTTTCCGCTAACGCTTCCCTAGACGACATCGAAGCTCTCTTCGCCGCCATGAAAAAGTGATTGCAAAATTGTAAAATCGTTTGCTGGCATTTTGAAAATCTTACAAAACCAATTGCGATGGCAGCAAACGGAAATGAATTTCGTCGCAAATCCCTGGAAAAACACATCCGAGAAATATTTCTGGTGCTTAAACGATTCATTGGCACGGTAAGTGCTTTTAGTTTAGTCATCGAGAGACGATCAACTCGAGAACTGCGGTGGAACTGCAGTTGAGACAGTGTTGACGGAGTATGTTCAGCACTGGCGCTCCCTAAACAAGGAGGTACCGTGATCTTAGCGGCGTCGAATGACCGAGCAACCTCGGACGAAAACCGACAGACCTATTCGCACTAGGTTCGGCCCATCTTTCACGGTCTAAAGGGCCCGCTTTCGCTACCCAAACAAGGTGGCGACAGCGGGCTCTTTTTTTTATTTATCCACTCTCGCTGAAGATCGCGTGTAGTCTTTTTTTCCCCTTCTCCTACTCAGGAGGAGAAGGGCCGGGGGGATGAAGAGGTGAATCGCACTTGTGCAAACGTTTAAGACACCGTCGCCCCCAAATGAAGCGACGTTGTTCACCGCACTTGACAGCTAACAGCTGATAGCTGTCGCTGATTGCCAAGCAAATTTGCGCAGCAATTAAATCCCGCAGGTTTATCTTAGGCTGTTAAAAAACTGGGGTTGCAGTCCTTTTTGTTTGCAACTTTTGTTCCCATTGTCATTGTTTGCTACCCTAGGTTTTCGGGCTCCGCCCCAGCCAGTGCTGTCCGGTTCGGGCTCGCCCGACCGGACACCGCTTTGGTGTTCTAGCACGCAATTTGGTTTGCAAGCTCCTCTCTGCCCAACCTTGGGGCGGAAATCCTTACACTTGAACTGCAAAATCGAGGACTGCAAGTCACACGACAATCACCGATCCCAATCACCTGGGAAGACATGAAATTCGATGAAGGGTTTCGGGCCGACTTGATCGTTAACGGTTCAGTGATCGTTGAACTCAAGTCCGTCGAACGATTCGCTCCTGTGCATGCGAAACAATTATTGACCTACCTGAAGCTATCTGGCCTGAAACTTGGGGTGCTAGTCAATTTTGGAGAAAAGTTGATCAAAAACGGAATCAAACGCATCGTGAATGGACTATAGCGAGCGAATGATGGGATCGCGCGAAGGCGCAAAGAAAACACAGGCGGCATGCACTTTACGCCTCAGCGTCTTTGCGCGAGAAATTGCGTTTGCGTTTACATCATCCACTCTCTTCGCAAATCCAGTGTCGATGGGAATTCTGGATTGGCTCGCGGCATTTTCGGTACAAGCTGGCCCGGCGTATGGCCAAACGGAAGAAATCGCACATTGCGTCGCCCTTCTGCTTCCAGTGCATTCACTGGAAACGTCGCATAATTCCGACCACCAGGGTGCGATACGTGGTAAGTGCAGCCGCCCACCGAATGGCCAGTTCGAATATCCCATAGATCAAACACCAGCGGAGTGTTTACGGGCAATGTCGGATGAAGACAGGATACGGGCGCCCAAGCTCGATAGCGAATCCCCGAAACTTGCGTACTCGGATCACCACCAAACTGCAGTGGGACCCGGATCCCATTGCAAAGCAAATGGTGCTTGTCCGCATCCATACCAACCACCTTCACTTCGAGTCGCTCAACACTCGAATCAACATAGCGGGCTGTCGCACCGCCCGCGGGCTCCTCACCCAACACATACCATGGCTCTATCGCGTTTCGCAATTGAATGGAGACCCCATCGTACTCCACGCTTCCAATTACTGGAAATCGGAACTCGAAGTGAGGAGCAAACCAATTGTCCTCCCAATTCCATCCATCCATTTGCAAGTATCCCAGCACATCTTGCAGGTCCCGCCATAGAAAATGTGGCAACATCATTCGATCATGCAAGTCGGTGCCCCATCGCTTCAACGGCTGTGTGTATTCATTCCGCCAGAAATGTGCGACCATGCACCGAACCAACAATTGCGTCGCCAAACTCATTTGTGCATGAGGAGGCATTTCAAATCCCCTCAACTCGACCAGCCCAAGCCGCCCTGTCGAACTATCTGGCGAATACATCTTGTCGATACAAAACTCCGATCGGTGCGTATTGCCCGTTAGGTCGACAAGCAAGTTCCGAAGCAGCCGATCGACCAACCATGGCGGACAATCCTGCCCTCGCTTAGGAATCAACTCCAAGGCTGTTTGCAGTTCGTAAACCGCATCACGCCGCCCTTCGTCAGCTCTCGGGGCTTGACTGGTGGGACCAATAAACCGATTGCTAAAAAAATAAGAAAGCGAAGGATGATTGATCCAAAACGCGATCATGCTTCTCAATATATCTGGACGACGAAGGAAGGGGCTATCCCATGGAGTTGGGCCCCCCATGACGACGTGATTGCCGCCGCCCGTTCCCGTATGCTTGCCGTCCAAATCGAATTTTTCCGTCGCTAGCCGACATTGACGGGCATCTGAGTAAATCATGGTCGTATTGTAAACAAGCTCTTCCCAGTCCTTAGCGGGATGAACGTTTACCTCGATCACTCCGGGATCCGGTGTGACCTTGATCAATTGAATTCGATGGTCTCTTGGGGGCAAATAACCTTCCAAAATGATCGGCAATTGCAGGTCTGCCGCTGTTTGCTCAATTGCCGTGACCAAATCCAAATAGTCTTCGAGTGTCTCGGTGGGTGGCATGAAGATGTAGAGACGCCCATCTCTAGGCTCGACGCAAAGAGCAGTTCTCACGATCGCTTTTGGATCGCGACGCTCTGCGGCCTGCAGCCTAGCTAACTCCTCTGCCCATCGTTGATCATCATCCATGTTGATCGGAACGGAAACTGGAACAACTTCTTTCGCCGGGGGTACGGGATCGCTTTTTCGTTGAACAACGGGCGAAACAGGAGGCAATGGCGGTCTCGAGGCAAAGGGATCGATCGGATAAACCGGTTGCCCCTGCGATTGAGTACTAGCCGGCAGGGTTTCCAACGGCAGTCGAAGCCCAATGGCAGAATCGCCTGGCAACAAAAACAACTTTTCTGGTCGAACAGGCCAAGGTCCAGTCTGCCATCTGGCCTTGCCCTGCCACCATTGTCTTCGCAACGGTAGCACAATACCCGTAGGCTTATTGAGACCGCGATTGAATACGCGCGCCAATCGACTTCGCTCTTCTGCATCGGATAGCTTGGGGTCCCACGGGTTGATGTCGATCGGCAATCTTTGCTCACGCCAAAGATAATAGTATGTGTCCTCATAAGCCGGGACCATCCACCGCGGATCGACATTCAAGTATTTCGCGAGCGCATCGGTAAATCGCCGAGCGTGAGTGAAGTTAAATCCATAGTTCCGATTCTCATCGGCAATCAGCCTATCATCCTGCCAAATCGGTTGGCCATCCAATCGCCACAAACAAGTTAGCGCCCAACGAGGTAACGATTCCCCAGGATACCATTTGCCTTGGCCATAATGCAGCATCGCCCCAGGGGCAAAACGGTGTCGCAGCAGTTTGATTAACTGACCAGAAAGTCCCCGTTTCTTGGGCCCCACTGCATCCGAATTCCATTCCGCTCCCTCCATGTCATCGATCGATACAAAGGTCGGCTCGCCGCCAAACGTTAGCCGGACATCATCTTTTTCGAGCTGAGCATCGACTTTCTTACCTAACGCGTCGATACGATTCCATTGTTCATCGGAATAAGGCTTCGTGGTTCTCGGATCCTCGACCATGCGCTGAACGGACATCGAGAATTCAAATTCGCACTCAGCCTCGTCCACCATCCCTGAGATCGGTGCAGCACTTGAGGGGTCGGGAGTACATGCGACCGGCAAATGTCCCTCGCCACACAACAAACCGCTTGTAGGATCCAACCCAACCCAACCAGCACCAGGTAAATAAACCTCAGCCCAAGCATGCAGGTCTGTAAAATCTGCTTCTGGACCGCTTGGACCATCCAGTGATTTTTGATCTGCCGTCAATTGAACCAAGTACCCAGAAGCAAACCGCGCGGCCAATCCTAGCCTTCGCATAATTTGAACGAGCAACCATGCGGAATCTCGGCACGAGCCGCTCTTGAGAGTCAACGTCTCTTCGGGACTTTGCACTCCTGCTTCCAATCGAATCTCGTAGCGAATCTCGCTCTGCAATCTCTGATTCAAGCTCGTTATCGCATCCATCGTTGGCTTCGACGTGCGATCAACACTCGCGACCCATGCGTCGACAAGCGGTGTCGCCGGCAATGTCTCAAGATAGGCCGCGAGCTCTCGAGCTAATTGCGGGTCGTATTCGAACGGAAAATTATCTGCGTAGCTTTCAAGGAAAAAATCGAAAGGATTGATCGCAGTCAAATCCGCAACTATGTCAACGACGATGGACATTCGCCTCGCTGGTTTCGGAAAAACAAGCCTAGCTTGATAGTTTCCCTGAGGATCTTGTTGCCAGTTGCAGAAGTGATCGATCGGCGTAACCCGCATCGAATAACTGACAATTTTGGTTCGACAATGCGGTGCAGGCCTAAGCCGGACCACCTGCGGGCCAAGCGTGACTAGTCGATCGTATTGATAATTGGTTTCGTGATGGATGGCAACGCGTATGGACATTGGAAAGCTGAGGTGAGAGCAAACGTGAAATGCGTTCTTAGGACAGTCAATGCACGAACCTTTCGGGCAAATCCGAAAAGAACGAACAATGGCAATGGAGAGGAGCGACCATCAGTCGTCGCGAATGCACGCCAATCATAATCGAAAAGAAGAAAGCTTGTGAGTCAAACGAGAAATGCGTTGCGGAAATAGAAATCGCCAGCGAATATCGCTGGCGATCATGATTGGTTGAAATTCCGTCCGTTGGGTTGATACTCCTCGCAAACGCGTCGGGTTACCAAAACAACTTATTGTCCTGGACTCATTCCCTTCTTTCCGCCCATGCCTGGACCGCTCATGCCGCCGGGGCCGCTCATGCCGCCGGGGCCGCTCAAACCGTCGCCGCCGGCCATTCCCGCATCGCCGCCGAACGCAGCTGAACCTCCCACTACAAGCCCACCCCCTAACGGCCCAACCGGTGGGGCATCTGGCTGTGCATGAAAGTGGAAACTGGTGAAATTATCAAATTCTCGACTAACCACGATTTGCCCTGTCAACGGATCAAACGAGACCATTTCTGCACCTGCCTTCATCACATCTCTTGCCGTTCCCATCTGCAATCCGACTGCTTTCTCGAAACTAACAATCGTGACCAAATTGGTAGATTTGAAGTCCTTCAACGCTTTGATTATCTTTTTGATTGGGTGGATGATTTCAAGAGGCATCTCCTTCCCCCTGGCCTTTGTCGGCGTTCCGAAAACCAGACCAGCATCGACGCCTTCCTTTCTTGGCACATCGATTGCCCGTTCCTTTTCGAAATCAACAAAAACCGCCTCAAAAACGCCGTCAAGTTTGGCCTCTTTATCTTTGGCCATGAAGACAGATGCAGGCTTCATGATCAAGATCGGCTTTGTCGGGTCGGACCAAGTTGACTCCCGTTGGCAAATCCTCTTGGCTGGACCAGAAGCGGCCTCGCCTATCTTCGGAACCTCTTTCCCTTCTTCGAATTCAAGCGTTTGAACGCGTTTTAGAGCTTCGTTGCTAAGCGTGCTTGCTGCTGGTTTGAAACTAGCCCATTCAGGGTGGTTGGCATCGTACATCAGCAATCGAACACGGTACTTAAATATTTTTCCGACAGGTGGATTGATGTCGTAAAACCGAACGAGCTTATACTTTGTGCTTGGTAGTTGCTTGGGCATTTCCATAACCACATTGGCCGCGATACCTCCGTCTTGGTATCCGCTACCGCCCCCGCTGGATGACTTGCCGCCACCTTTTGGCATACCCATCGAACTACTTCCGGGCATGCCCATTGAACCGGCTCCTGGCGCACTACCCACGCTACCCGCGTCGCCACCACCATCCAGGCCGCTGGCTCCCGATCCCGATCCCGAACCCATTCCCTTGCCCATACTCATACCCATACCAAGACCCATGCTAGAGCCGCCCGAGAAGCCCGATGACGAAGCGTTTCCTAACGCGCCATGCTCTTTCTCTTCTAGCTCTGCAAGCACTGAATTCGATGCGTATTTGCGATAATCGGTCAATAAAATCGGTGGAATTGGCATCGAAATATTGGGGTCAACCATGTCTGGCAAGTGTACTTCGCTTGCCGTGCCCTGAAGGTTCTTCAATGTTTCTTTGAAGGTTGCAGGGCTAGCTTTTGGAAGTGCAATCCAATCCGACTCTGCAATTTCTTTGTCTGGATTCGCTGCACTTACTTCGGCTCGTTGAGCTTCAAACCCCACATAATTTGGTGTGTCCCGACCGGGCGTATAGCCAACGACTTCGTAAAACTGCTTCTTATAGTTGTCTTCCATTTCTTCATGAGGTGCTAAAGCAGTTACGCAAACGAGCCCGAGTGAAATTGCGACTGGTTTCTTAACAGTAGCCTCTGGCTTTGTTGGATTTGTTCCTTCGCCGCTAGTAAAGGTTGTTGTTGCTGTTTCCGGAAAAGTTCGCATGCCGAACTTGTAGCCGAGGTCGTACAAAGGGGACAACCTTCGTTGTCCTGCCACGAGTGGATCTCCACCTTCGCCACCGCCACCGCTACTGCCCATCATGCCCATTCCGCTACCAGCCATGCCGCCATCCAAGCCGCCGAGAGTGGGTGGGGCGCCACTCCCGCCACCAGAAGAACTCGCAGACGAGCCCCCCCCTTTCCCTTTGCCCATGAATCCTTTTTCATTATTGGTGTTGTTCTCAGGCTTTTTCTCTTCGATTTTTTTTGCATCCTCAAGTTTGTCTAATGGGTCTGGAACGGAAGACAAACGCGCCACTGCACCATAGAAGTAAGATGCCTCTAGATGTTTTGGGGCAAGAATAGCTGGGTCACCCCGCTTCGTGCTTGTGCTCGTTTTGCTCGCCCCCATCGGGTTCGAAGCATGAGCAACAGGGTCCTTAATCACGCGTGTATTGAGCGCCGATTTTGCGTAAATTGGGTCGACCTTTCGCCCCTCTTCCTTCATGATAACGTCATTGTGGTTTTCTTTGAGCTTGCTTGATACCTGCGTCGCCTGAGCTTGGAGTTTCTCTGGCGTTTTGTCATTAGGAAACGGCGTCGTACTGAAGCCAAGGTACATTACCAAGCACGCAATCACAGCGATCAAGCCGAAAACAAGTTTCTCAACATGGAGAATAAGAAACTCTTTTGGATTGAAATTCGATTTCGAACCAGAACTCTTCTTTTTCTTGGACATAACCTGACTCCTTGTTTCAACTGTTTTGCCTAAAGGCCAAAGATTTGTGACTTGTCGAATCGACTCTTAATTATCACTTGGGTTGTCTGATGCAGCTGCTGCGGGCTCAGGCGTCGCTGGTTCGGTTGGTTGTCCCGAGTTGGGCTGAGCTGTGTTTGGCTGAGCGGCGTTGGGTTGAGCGGTGTTGGGCTGAACTGTGTTTGGTTCAGCCACGGGCTCAACAGCGGCTGTTGGCTCCGACGATGGAGCTGGATCCGCTCCTGGCGTTTCAGGTTTTGGATCTGCTGCAACTGGAGTTGCGCCAGCATTTGCAGGAACCGATTCAGACTTGTCCGCGGTCAATTCGTTGGTAATGGTTACAATGTTTTCAGGGTTATATAGGTAGATAAGGCCAAAGATTTCGATGGCAATTTCAGACGACGAATCTTCGGAGACTGCAGCGCTGCCCCCGAAGGAAGAACCTCCATCGCCCTCAGGACCGCCGCTCATCATCGAAGAGCCACCGCCACCGCCACTCATTCCCCCCATGCCCACCGCCCCTTTGGGACCGCCCATTCCGCCACTATAGCCCCCACCACCGCCGCCACCTCCGGTTGCTGGAGCCGCGTCTGTTCCAACACGAACCTGATATACTTCGAGCAATAGCCCTTTATTTCCTGCGTTACCGCATTCGGTAATCAATCGGCTCAAATTCGCTGGATCGACTTTTAGTCGCATTCGAATCGCAACTCGCTTTGCCACAGCATCGACAGCATTCGAAGCAGTTGGCGCGTTCTTGATCGATTCCCTTAGCTCTACGCCTTTTCGAGGCTGAAACAGGGACTCGGTCGCAAAACTAATGTATCGGTTGTCAGCAGGGTCAGCGGCAACTGTCGCATCGCCAAATCCTCCGGAGCCGCCGGATCCGCCAGAATCCCCGTCCATGCTGCCTCCACTGCTACCCGCCATGTCCTCCATCATGCCGCCCCCATCTTTGCCCAACATTCCGGATGACATTCCACTACCTCCGCCCGCGTTCACCGTTTCCTTTTTGGTGAGAACTCCCGCATTTCGACTAGCAAATCTTCCCATCCGAATCCACTCAATCTCGCGAACCACGGTTTGAAAATTTTCGCGAGCATCCCCATTTGCCCTCCGAATAATGTCCATAATCCCTTTCAGCAGCCACATGTCCTCTTGCGTGTAATAAATCTCAAGAATCGTAGGAGCTGTCCCCTTGTCAAACCACGGAACGATTTGGCCAAGCATCGTTTGTTGTGATTCTGCCGACCAACGAACAACGTCCGGGAGCGGTGCTACATTACTTGCCGATTCCGAAACTCCCCCGCCCAATCGAGCCTTCCACTCCGTTCGAATAATGCTCGAAACACTGGCAAACTCAGGGCCAATATACTTTTTGTAAACGTCTCGATCGTTAAGAGTAATTTTGTTATAAGGCGGTGGCAAAGTCGCCGGAATCGGAAATTCAATGAACTTTTCTACAGGCCGTAGCGACTCGAAAATTTTGTGCGTTGAATCTTCCTTAAACGCTTTACGAGGCCATTCCATCAACGGAATCTGCCCTCGATACTGAATATCCCAAGCTTCCTTGATGTCCTTTTCCAATAGGACCAGCGATTTATCCATCTCCACATGAGAAAAGGAATTCGGATGTGATGGCACCGAACCGCTGATGGTATTTACTTTGTCATAAGTACTCTTGAGCGCAGAGGTTCGGGAACTAATCAACGCACTCAGGCTAGAGCTGGTGAGGAAAAAGACCACAGACGCAGCGACCAATACCAGTCCAGACAGTATCCAAAATTGGAATTTGAGTACGACTAGCCAATTCTTCTTGATGACATCCATTTTTATCGCTCCAATAAACTAATGTTCACGTGATCCGTTTATTCGCTGTGCAAGCAACCAAGTGCCTATACAGCGGGTTCGGCAGTGGCAGCTGCGGCTTCTTGACCTGCCTCAGTCGGTTCTGGCTCCGGCGGTTTCGGCAACAGTCCACCCGCTTTTTCTCCTCCTTCAGGATCAAATCGCGGCTGCCAAGAGAACTGGACAACAAAATCACAACGAGGAGCTGGAAAACTGGGCGGTATCGTCTTGCCATCAGCATCCGTAATCGGCTTTCCGGTCGGCTGCCCAGCCGGAGCACCGCTGCTGCCGCCGCCGGGACCACTTAAGCCTTCACCGCTACCTGGAGCACCGGGTCCGCTCATTCCCATGCCCATTCCCATTCCCATTCCTTTTTTGGACGAACCGCTGCTCGAAGAGCTGGACGAGCCCCCCGCGTCTGAACCGCTGGCCGTCGGTTGTGCCATCCCTAACTCGATCATGCGTTTTAGATGGGCTGGGTTCGAGACGCGATAGTTCCCGTCAATTTGAGATTGAATCACCACCGGCAATCGAATTCCCAAGCTGGTCATCGACATCATAACTTGCGTGTTTCCCTCATCATCCGGCAGCTCAACACCACCTTTTTCCAAAAACTCGATAAGGTACTTCAGGACGTGAGCTTCACCCTCTTCCCCTGTTCGTCCATTAAAATAATGATATCCCTTTAGTTCCACAACCCAGCCGCCACCCACGAGCGGACTTGGATCTAGCACTTCTTCGCCTTCATTCGCGTCTTTGAGAAGCTGCCTTCGCGTAGCAACTCCTGCCTTGTAGCTTTCCAGCAATTGAGGGGAAAACCATCGCGTAAGATCTGTCTCATACTTTTGTTCAATACGCGTAATATGGAAGTCTTTGCGTTCAGGATACGGCAGCTCAACCGCCGTCTTGTTGGCGAGTGCAGGGTTGCGGTTTAGCGATGCCTCAATGGCTTTGTGAAGCTCAAGGACCATAACTCGCTTCTTGGCTCCCACTCCAACTTCATTGCCCACTTTGGCAAGCAATGCAATTGCGCCGGTTTTATCGGAGTCAATTTTCTTTTCGTTGTCCGATTCGGAGGAAACTCGGGCGACGGCTTTTTGTGCTCCGTCCCATCGCGGTTCCGCCACCACGCTCAAAACACGTCCCATCAATGCGTGATTGGTTACCATCCCGACAAGCAAAAGTGACAGGGCACCAACCACCCATGGTTTTTTCATTCGGACAACGCGATCGATCACAATCTCGCGTGGCAGCAAGCTTGTCTTCATCGGACCACGCTTGAGCAATTGCAAACAGATTCCGTAAACGACCCCAAACGCAGCCGCGTTTTCCTTAAATGCTTGCGCGCCAGTCACCTCAGTTCCCTCCAACTTAGGAAACTTGTCGAGCACATCAACATCCATTCCCAAATTCTTGTTCAAGAACTGCTGAAGCCCTGGTAGCTTTGCCGTGTTACCCAACAACAGCATCGCTTCCAATTCGCTCTTCTTGTTAAGCGTCTTAAAGAAGTTGAGCGAACGCTGAATTTCGGTAACCATATCGTTGAATACTGGACGCATGGCTTGGAAAACCAACTTCGGGTCATCCGCCTGCATTGCATTACGCTTGAGATGCTCGGCCTTCGCGAACGTCAGCTTCAAATCCTTCGTCAACTGACGTGTAAAGTGGTTTCCACCAATCGGAATGCTCCGCTGCCAGACGCGGAAACCATTCGTTACGATAAGGTCGCTCGCGTCGGTACCGATCGAAAGGATAACCGTCGATTTCTGAGGGCTCTCTGGATCGAAAGGTTCGCTGGCCATTCGCTCCGCAAAGCGATCGTGAGCAATCATGTTGTAGATGCTCATTGGCGCCAACTGCACCAAGTCGAGATCCATGGAGCTCTCACGATATGGTTTCAGCGAACGGAAAACCGCGTCGCGTTTCATTGCGAACAAACCAACTTCGCTTTCGAGCGCATAACCATCCTCGATCTGGGCTCCTTCCATTTGCTGGTAGTCCCAAATCACGTCGTTCAAATCGAACGGGATCTGCTGCTTAGCTTCATACTTAACAATGTCACCGATCTTTTTGACTTCAACCGGTGGTGGCTTGAAAAATTTCGCAAGTCCACTTTGCCCTGGAACGCTAACGCCGACTTTGGCCCCGCGCAGATCATTTCGAGATAGAAACTGCTGCATCGCATCCTTAATCAGCAGTTCAGGTTCGGCTTCCGGTTGACTTAGGATCTTTGGATATTCAACAAAGTCGAACACATCCGTTACGATTTGGTCTCCCTCTAAATGACATCGCAACCCTTTGAGGGCGCTTTGACCAATTTCCAAGCCCCAAACATGCTGAATTTTCTTCGCCATCGTGCGAACCCCTCCTCGTCCCAAGTCCCTCGAACCAACGAATCGAGCTAAAACCGACGAGCAGAAAGCAGTAGTGTAATTGTGATGAGTATGGCGAATTTCGCAACGGTCGTGGTTCGTTACAGGAACTCGCTCAAACGTTATCGTATCGCCTCGCACTACCCTCTGTCAAATTTTCATTGCCAACAGTGCCAAAATAATCCAAATCCTCGCGCTTCGAGGTCCAAAACGGGGCTCCCAAACCGCAAAATCCATTTTGCTAGTCTTTTTTCTGGACGGAACGAGGATCTCCACTTGGCACGAAACCGGTCGAGACGCCAAGATGGTGTGTAGGAATTCGGATATGATCGAATCAATCCACGATCCCAATTTTTATGGACTGATTGGACAGCGGTGCAAAACACTATGACACAAAACGAACTGAATGGAGTCTCGCAACAAAGACCGTCTAACCCCAGACGGCCGTCACCGCGTCACTTTTCGATTACCCTCGGACTAGTAGCCCTTGGACTTTCCAACATTCCTGTTTTCGTTTCACTTGCTCAAGCTCAATCCGTTGCGGTCTCAAAACCTGCGCCGAACGAACTTCGTGAACACATCGCACTGCAGATCGAAAAATTAGGCGACACGAACTATTCAAGCCGAATTCGCGCGCAAGGGGAATTGCAGAGGGTTGGAGTCTTGGCATTAGATCAACTGCATACCGCTAGTTTTCATCCCGATCCCCAGATTGCCTCGACCGCTCGGTTTATCGTTCAAAGCCAACAGTTCACTTGGTCCTGGGAAACCGATCCGGTTCGAGTTCGTCAAATACTCGCCAACTACAGTACGGAATCGGATAAATCGATCTACATCGATCAATTGAACCGACTCGAACATGACGAAGGCTTCGGTGCTCTTTGCCGATTAGCCCGTTACGAAACCCGAAGTGGACTCGCCAAACGTGCGGCGCTTTTGCTCATGCGCAGCAAGCCTACGGTAGGACAGTCGCTCGCGAGCCGCAAAGTGTCTCTGCGAAACTACGTAAATGGCGGTCAAAGTACGGCTAGTCTTTGGATTGCCCAATATACGAACGCCGATTCCGGCTTCGATCTCGCTTGGTGGGTAAAGACACTTGCCGATGAATTGGAAACATTGAAGTCAGGCTCCATGGAAACCAACTTGGAAATCGTTTCTGACCTTCATCGTTGGGTAGTGGAACAAATCTTCGATCAGTCAGACATGCATGATAAAGCACTCGAACTTGGACGAACCATACTCGGCCTCGCCAAAACGGTTCCTACGCTTGAATCGATGGCTGGAAACCGATCGACACGCGCCAACGAATTCGCCCAATGGGCCCTGAAATACAAACTGCCCGAGCTTGTCCAAGAACAGCATGCCAAACTTCCATACGGTATCGTCGCCAACGAAATGATGTTCGGCTATCTGCTTGCCGAGAGCTTTTTGATGCAAGACAATGATGAACTCGCCAGCAAAGTTGCCGAACAGTCTTTGAACCAGCACGCCTGCAGTGAATTGGGGGAAACCAAAAAACCGCTTGAAGAGGAGCGCCCAGGAAAAGCGCCAATCGACTTTTCTGTCAGAAGAAGCAACTCGGACCAAGAGCGTCGTTCGAACATCGGCCGGAAACTACAAGAGCGCGGTCGTTTCGATTGGGCTGAAGCGGAGTTTCGATTGGGCATCAACGACGATCTGACCGAACGGGCGACTCAGGTCATCATGCTCCAACTCGCCGAAATGCTTCAGTCCCAAAGCAAGCACAGGGATGCCGCGAAAGTCTTACAGCCCTTCGTCGAACGCTACACCAGCGAACCCCTGTTCAGGCGTCAAGTGCTCGAAACCTACTCTATTGGCCCACAATTGGTCTCCTACTACCATTTATACCTAGCAGATGAGGCTCGCATCGAGGCGGACTTTGACAAAGCAGCGAAGAATTACTGGAAATCCCTCGACCTAACTTCAGACGACGTAGCGTCCATCAACGTTGACGCCATTATTGGTCTTTACAAAACAACGCTTTCGACGCGCGACGAAGAAAAACGTCGTCTCGCACTAAATAAAATTGTTCAAGATTTTCGGATCAAGATTCGTGGATTCGAAGAGGATTTAAAACTTTCCAAACCAGGCGATTTGGCAAGTCGAGTCGCATGGCTCTCCGACAAGTACAACACACTCGCTTGGGTCATCGTTAATACAGAGGGAAGTAAAGAAGAAGCGATCTTCTTAGGTCGAAAGGCTTGTAACCTTTCACCTGAACACGCAGAATACTTGGATACACTAGCCTATTGCTATGCAGCGATGGATCGCTACCAAGATGCTGTTCAGCAACAACGCAAAGCAGTCGAGCTCAAACCACACCACCCCGATCTCGTAAAAGCGCTGCAACGCTTCGAAGCAAAACTGCGATCCACCTTACAAACACCTGGAAAGTAAAAAGACTCTTTCGGTGCGGCCGAAACTCTTGACGAGTTTCGCTCCTGGGCGAGCCGCGGGTTCCAAGATACCTACACGACTCAAATTACCTAGCACGACGCGCAAGCTAGTGAACTGGCTATATAAGATTCACTAGCTTGCGCGTCCAGGGCAATCGCACGTTAGCAGCATGAATAACCTGCGAGTAGCTTCTCAATCGCAGAGTTATCCCAGCCACATCGCTTACGCTTGCCTCGAATTGCATCTTTAATCGTAGTGTCCTTTTGCAGAATGTTTAACGCCAAG
>JANPHB010000084.1:0-5751 GCA_031424235.1 Pirellula sp. | reverse complement strand
GGCGCTTGTTTTGCGAACTGCCCTACGATTTTTGCTATCATTGCCAGTCTCCTCGTGCGATGGAAAGGTTACCCTTTTCATCATACGCACCGATGGAATGACGGCTTTACAGGATTCATTGAGGACAATCGCTCTACTCTACGGCTAAAGCCTGGACTCCGCCGTTTTCACTTCGTTTTGGCAGAGCCGGGCGGCGGTTGAGACTCGCACCAACAAAACACCGCATCGCATGACTCCTAACCCGGCAAGCATCACGATGCCAGACTCGACAAGTGCTGGGCGTTCTAAGTCATTTAGATACACAAGCCCGATTCGCAGCATGTAGAGCGATACAAGAATCAGTACCCAACCTGCGATCTCACGCAACCAGAAGAAAATCATTTCAAACCTTTCTTAATCGTATCGTCATTGCGACTACTTCTTCGCAGCTTGGGTCGCTGCACTGGGGGTGGCGTTTTCGCGACTCCCAGGAATTGGGCTTTTTTGAGCCGCCTCAATCGATGCCTCTCGAACCCAAACAAATCGCGATAATTAGCGATGAGTTGGACCGAACGCAAATAGAGACTCGCTTGCGAAGGAAGTATTTGTCGCCACGCATTCTCCCGAACCAACACCAAGACTGCGATCAACAAAACAATCAAGAGCGCACCTGGCCAGACCGCTTGCCCATTCTGTCGTGACCACTCGAGCCAACTCTCCGCTTGCAAGCCAATCGGCAATCGATTCAGCAGAAAGCCGGCAACAACAATAGTCAGCATCAGTTGTAGCGCGTAGTACGAGAGTCTCATGACTGCAAATCGGAATTTCCGGTTCGGTTCTAATTCTTTAGCATCTGAAGAGAATAAACTCACTACGTAATCTGTCACGAACCGGTGCGTTTCCGGAGCTTTCATTGCCGCCACGATCACTGCGGACGCCACGAGCACATAGAAAAAACCCACGGGATAGGGCGAAAGCTCCACTTGACGAGGCTCAATCGCAATCAAACAAACTTGCAGAGCAACCAGCGCAAGCCATCCAAGCCGCATGACAATGCAAAACGCGATAAGCGACAAGAGGAATAACCGAAGCGGCAACCCCAGACCAGTGGAGATTCCAAGTAGCATCTCCATGCAAAGTGCAATCGCAAGTAGTTGCAATCCCGCGCCGACCGAACGTATCGTCCGTCGCTGCGATGCATTCGAATTGAGGGAGCCGGTCAATGGGCTACGACTCGTCTCGCCGGATCGATCGCTCATCGGAGATTCCCCTGCAATCTTCCTTGCCCTGACTTGACAGCGTCAAGTTCGGACATGATCAGGTGAATTGCGTTCTTTTCCCCCGAGAGCGACAGAGATGCACCGCACCAATGAAGCTCCCGCTGCAATTGCTCCGCTTGAATTCGAAGCCGCGCTTGCTCCGCGATCAACAATAGTTCTTCTGCTGAATTCTCTCTTGAGAAATCGACAGCAATGCCCCTCGATGGCCGGAGAAACGTCGATGTCGGACATACGAATGAAACTCGGTGGTGTTTTGCGATAGCCAGTTTGACGGCAGGTAACACGAATTCCAAAATGCCTACACAATTGAGCAGGTCCGACATGACGACGATCACTTCGTTGTCTCGTGCGTGTCCGACAGCCGACAAGATGCATTTGCCAAGATTTGCCATTCTCTCAATCGGCTCGCGGTCGCGACGATCGGAAAGCAAAATGATAGGAGCAATCCAAGGTATGCCAGAGTTGTTGAGTAGATCCTGGAGCCGTCTTGCGAAAGCAGTCTCGTCATGAATCAGAGCCGCATGCTCGCGAACCGATAACGCATCGATTTCGGCCAAGGCACCGGCCACCAGAAATCGCTGTCGACGACGCGTTCTAGCCCCTGGAGTCAGCGGGAAAATCGAAAAAGGGAAATGATTTACTTTGAGGTCCAATAATTCAGGGTAACGCTGATTCAGCAGAGCCCAGGCCGCGTCCAACATGCGAGGTTGATACGGACTTGGTGGCGGACACGGATTCACGGAGAAGTCGCCGAGAGAACGAAGCAACAATTGAAAGCCCTTCTCGCCTGACATCGGTGGAATTCGCCGAATTCCCCGTTCGTCCATCAACACACCGCCGACTGGGTCGCCCGCATTGGTGGCCATCCTCGCCACACTCGCCGCAACAAAGGTCATCTGGTCCAGCAGCCGAAAACCAAATCCACCGACGCGACTCGTGCTCGACCCATCAACTATCAGCTGCACCCGAGCAGGAACCTCGGACTCGTACTGTCTCGTCATCCACTGGTCGCGTTTTGCCGAAACTTTCCAGGCAATAGATTTGAACGGATCGCCGACCGCGTACTCCTTCAATTCCAAAAGCTCAGAGCCCATGCCAGAACGCAGGAGTCGATGGATGCCGTGTCTGGGTATCACGTTCGACTTCTTGGTGAGCGATCGGTATTCTCCCGCGTCGACAAAGGTCGGCAACGCTCGAAAGGACTGTTCTACTTTGACAAATCGCTCCATTCGGAAAAGTTGGTGCGTGCTCTGAATCATTACGCGGAAGCCAGGAAAAACAACATTCCCCGCTGCCCTAACCCGCGCCGTGTATCCCCATTCTGTGGGCTGGCTACCGAGCCCCAATCGAACTTCATTCGCGGGACAATCATCTCGGTAGTTCATGAATCTCTGGACGCCACGAACCAGCCAGGAACTTGACTCAGGCCCTCGGCCTTTGCTTTTCTGAGTTTCAACATTAGTACCGATCAAGACATCGGGCGTTGGGGTGTTCGGTGAGAAGGCGATTAGCTCCAGGTTCTCAGGAATCACGTCTTCCACATCCAACGTACATCCATGCAGCAGTAACTCATTCGCCAGCTGAACTCGCACCTCGATCACTCGCTCGGCCCACAACGATCGATTGGCGTCGAGTTCGCCATTGACCAAACGATGCAACTTGGCTTTGGGGAATTGGAAACGCACATGCCAACTGAATAGTATCCATTCCGACAACAGCCAAAGCAACGACGATAGCGAAAGGAGACTAAGAACCGGTTGGCCGCGAACTAGCCCCAGGAACAAACCCATCATTCCTGCAATCGCAAACAACTGCGCTTTGAACGTCATGTCTTTTGTTCCAGAATCACAGGGACTCGCTGGATCACTTGCTGGATGACCGCGTCCACAGTTCGTCCGTCCATCTCTGCTTCCGGCCGCATGATGAGGCGGTGTCCCAATACGGGGCGACAGATCGATTGAACATCGTCGTGTGTTACGAACTCCCGTCCTTTGAGCAACGCGAAAGCACGAGAAGCTTTCATCAAATTAATAGCGGCACGAGGGCTCGCACCAAGCAGCAGGTCCGAATGGCTTCGACTCTCTCTGACAATGTCGATAATGTATCGCTTGAGCTCTTCCGAACAAAAAACAGTGTCAAGCTGACTCTGGATCGACATGATCTCTTCTGCTGTGCATATCGCAGCCAACTTGGGAGTGGGACGGCTATGGAGCTCCAACATTGCAACTTCAGCATCTCGCTGAGGGTACCCGACTTTGATTCGGAATAGAAAACGGTCAAGTTGGGCTTCGGGAAGCCGATAAACTCCTTCTTGCTCAATAGGGTTCTGAGTCGCAAGCACCATAAAAGGCTCGGGTAAGGGGAGCGTGTTGCCATCTATCGTAACTTGGCCTTCTTGCATCGCTTCGAGAAGAGATGATTGTGTTCGGGCTGGAGCTCGATTCAATTCATCGGCGAGCAAAAGTTGGCAGAAGACAGGCCCTTTCCTTAGGACAAAATTGCTCGTGTTCCGATCTAGGATTTGGATGCCGGTGACGTCGGACGGGAGGAGATCAGGCGTAAATTGAATGCGTTCAAACCGGATACCTAGAATACTCGCAAACGTTCGGCAGAGAGTGGTTTTGGCAGTTCCAGGAACTCCCTCGAGCAGCACGTGTCCGCCAGCAAACAAAGCCACTAACAACTGGTCGGTTACGTCGTCGAGACCAACAACGATCTGCTTCATTAACTCTTGTGTTCGACTTCGTAGTTGATTGACTCTTGCGGCGATTGAGTTAGCTGTGGGCACGAATCAGTTTTCTGGTTCTTGAAGGGTGGGTGATCAATTGGGTAAGCACATCGCCAGGAGTTTACCCGGGCCTATTGATTTAGTCGTTTAACAGTTAGCCGTAGGCGTACTCGGTTCCTTGACAGTACGCCTACGGTTGACTGTTAAACGAAATACATTCTACCGTGCCCCGTCGCTCTTGGGAGGACGCAATGCCTCACGGAGTTCTTGAATTGTCTTGCCTAGCTTCAGAAATTCCTTCTCGGACACTCGCGGAACCAGGTTACTGATCTCGAACGAGCGAACGTATTCTAGCTTTTCCCTGAAGGCTTTGTCGTTGGGGACCGCGTTTGAGAACTGGAAACCGGTAGCTTTGTCCTTCCAATCCCGCTCGCCACTGCTGCCCGAGCATTCCTTGCAAAACTCGCGAGCCAAAATAAAGGCAGCAGGTCCGAACTGGGAACTTCGATTCATCGCGCCGGCATCCATTTGAAAAGCGGACACGTGCGGAACAACCGGCTGCCGCGCAAGAAAGGACGGTACCCGACGCAATAAATAGACCAAACACCACAGCGCGCCAAGCGAGGCCAAAATGCCTAAGACGACAAACGTGTAAAGGCGAGCGTTCATCGGCCGTGGTTGGTTGGCCAACGCTTCGTTCAAAATGTTCGAATCCGCGACGCTTTTCAACACGTGGTTTGCCATGCGAAGCTTGGTTTCAAGGTCCGTTTCCGGTGCTTGCTGAATCGATGGGATGTTGCGATTCTCAGGATTGTTTGACGCGGTGCTTGGCTGCAGTCGCTCTTTGTAGCTACCCATGACACGGCCATCTACAATGAACGATAAACTTGACCGTTGCCCCTCCGCCAACAACTCAGAAACTCGGATCGCAAAAGTTGCGTTGTCGCCGTGCCAGAGCATTCCATTGGACAGGATACTTGTGTCTGCCACGAGCGATATCACGCCAGAGTTCTCGACGTTGGTTGAACCGATCGCGATAACCGGTTGGCCACTACTTGCTGACGGATTGCATTTCTCTGGAAGCGATGCGATCGTTTTCCATCGAAACAAATTCGATGAAGTCGTATTCGTTGGCAAAGCGAGCCAGGCCGTTCGGTTGGAGACAATCTCATTGACTCCAAGCATTGTTGGATGCGATGAATCAATATCCTGAATGCGGATGCAGTCCTTAAAATCCAGATACCGATCTTCCTGATCGAGTGAGACGACGGGGCCTGGTCTAATTTCCCCTATGCCGCTCATGACACGACCTTGGTCGGAAGCAATCAAAACGTTGCCGCCACGTTTTACGAACTGAGCGATTCGCGTCCAGACATCAACTCTCAAAGGCCGCAAATCACCCGCTAAAACGATGACGGAAGTCTTGGGTGTCTCGAGCGACGCTTCGAGCGATTGCATTTGAGACATGCCTCGCTCTTCCAAAAGCATCTGAAATAGCTCGCAACCTACGTACCATTTTGTGTTCTTTCGCAAGTAGGTTTCTTGAGCGAACGCTGCGGCCGGAATTAGGCAAACGAGGAAAAGCGCGAAGAGGCTTCGAAGCATATTCCTGTAACGGGTGTTTCTTGTCCCCAGGCTCCCGCCTGGGAATACACCGAATAGCAGGAACTGCCTGCAGTAGCCTTGATTGTTAACATTTGGTCCCACGTCGCTGGAAAGCAATGGGAGGGCGAGGCTCCTGCCGAGCCGTTGCGTCCACGGCTC
>JANPHB010000083.1:0-11990 GCA_031424235.1 Pirellula sp. | reverse complement strand
GGCGCTTGTTTTGCGAACTGCCCTACGATTTTTGCTATCATTGCCAGTCTCCTCGTGCGATGGAAAGGTTACCCTTTTCATCATACGCACCGATGGAATGACGGCTTTACAGGATTCATTGAGGACAATCGCTCTACTCTCATCATCGAACCATAATTACCTTCCAGGGCTCCACTTTTTCTTCGCGATCTGCTTGCATGACCGAATGGAGATTGCCATCTACAATCCAAAAAAGTGAAAAGTGATGTTGGAATGGCTGCAGGCTGGCGCATCGAAATGACACAGCATAAGTCGATGAAATCGAGTCACACAATATCCCCTTCTCAAGCTTGCCCATGGTCAATCGATGCCGATCCCCAAGGAAACCTCGCAAGCAGCTTGGCCATACTTCATTCCATAAATTGGTACCTTCAATCGGACGCAATCGCTGGCCTGTGCCTTCGAATTGGAAAAGTTCTCGCTTCATCGAAACATTTGACCAACGTAAAATATTTGTGTGTCCGTCCGATCGCAGCACAAGGTTTTTCGCAAACAATCCGTCTCGCAATTTATCCCTGTCTTCTTGCAATAGCTGAAGCTCATCCAGAGGAACTACTGCGTCGATAGGCTGCTCTGCATTGAGCATGTGAAGAATGGTTTCTAGTTCTTTTGCGACAGGACCTTTGTTCTGATTCTGACTATCCGTCAGCAATTGCAGAACATGTTTTTGCGGTGACAATTTTCGCGTCTCAAACGTCTCGCGACGGAAACTGGCGAGTTCCAGCTGACGAGAAGGTTCCAACAAGAAATTCGCAAGCTGTCGCCCTAAATCGGTTTGGGATGCCTGAACAGCAAACGCGTACTTGCCGTCGGCCGACATCAAAAATGTTTTCGAGTAAGGATTCTCCTTTGGATTGTACGCATTCGCTCCGGTAACAGCTGTGTCGTCATCTGCAGAGGCTGTAGCGAATATGCACACACTCAGGCAAATAGGGAGGCAGAATTTTAAGCTCGGCATGGAGTTACGTCCGACACGATTTCGAGGTTATACTAGAGGTCTTCCGAATTCCCTCCCGCCTTACGTTGCATCCATGATGACCTGCCTTAAACGCATCGTACGAAGACCCATCGTAGCCAGTTTTCTCGTGCTCTGCATGGGGCAATCGCAGCTTCACGCGCAAGCTCCAGTCGATTTCTCGCACGAAATCGTTCCGATTCTTAGAAAGCATTGCGCCGAATGCCATTCGGGAGACAACCGCAAAGGAAGTTTCTCGATCAACTCGAGAACCGACTTGCTCAAGGGAAGCGAAAATGGTTCTGTTCTCGAACCTGGCAAATCGGAGTCGAGCCGTTTCATCGAGCTGTTGATTTCGAATGTCGAGGGAGAACGGATGCCTCCAGAAGGGGCCCGCTTGGAGAAAAAGGAAGTTGAACTTTTGAAGCGATGGGTCGATGGCGGTTTGAACTGGGAACAAGGCTTCGTGTTCAAGGCACCAGCATACGAACCACCACTCAAACCGCGACGCCCCGAACTACCACCGGCAATCAACGGTAGAACGCACCCAATCGATAGGATCATCGACCAGCATTTAGAATCGTCATCAAGCGTCAGACCTGCCACCATTTCAGACGAAACGTTTGTTCGGCGGGCATCGCTCGACCTAGTCGGTATGTTGCCGGAATCAAGCCGCTTGGACACATTCATTTTGGACAAAGCACCGAACCGCCGAGCTTCGTTCATCGACCAATTGTTGGCGGACGATGAGGCCTACGCGGAGCATTGGTTGACGTTCTGGAACGATTTACTTCGCAACGATTACGGTGGCACCGGATTCATCACCGGAGGACGCAAACAGATCAGCGGATGGTTATACAACTCGCTCATCACCAACAAGCCTTACGATCAGTTTGTACGCGAGCTCATAGCGCCGACGACAGATGAGAGCCGAGGTTTCATCGAAGGGATCAAATGGCGAGGCGAGGTGAGCGCAGGCCAGACCAATGAGATTCAATTTGCCCAAAGCATCTCACAAGCGTTGCTCGGTATCAACATGAAGTGCGCCTCGTGCCACGATAGTTTTATCGACCGCTGGAAGCTAGACGAAGCGTACGGACTGGCGGCCATCTATGCTTCCAATGAATTGGAAATCCACCGTTGCGACAAGCCGATTGGGCGAAAAGCGACTGCAAAATGGCTATTTCCTGAACTTGGCGATATCGACCCGTCAGCAAAGCAGGAAGACCGACTACGGCAGCTTGCAGGTCTGATGACCCATCCCGAAAATGGCCGCTTCACTCGAACGATCGTCAACCGACTTTGGCATCGCATGATGGGGCATGGCATCGTTCATCCAACCGATTCGATGCAAACCGAGCCATGGAGCTCCGATCTGCTCGATATGCTTGCGAGCGATTTTGTGGAGCACGGCTACGATCTCAAGCACACGCTGCGATTTATCGCAAACTCGGCTGCGTATCAAAGCCAATCGGAGGTGTTTACCCCCGATGCCGAAACGCGGGCTTACCGCTATGAAGGTCCACGGGCCAAGCGTTTGACCGCAGAACAGTTTGTCGATGCGGTGTGGCAGTTAACGGAAGCTGCACCTACAAAAATGGACGCAACGTTTGTTCGGGGCAAAGCAATTCCGCAAAAATCAACTTCAACAGAGTTGACCGCAAAGTGGATTTGGTCGAGCGATGGGCAAACGACTCCGCACGCGGCCGGTGAAAAGCGTTCGTTTCGTAAACGGTTCGACCTGCCAAAGGGTTTCGGCCAAGCGGGTGCCGTGGTGACTTGCGACAACGGTTTCAAGCTCTATCTCAATGGAAAGAAAATTGCGAGCAGTGAAAACTGGGAGAACCCAGTTGCCGTTCGTTTGGATGGGCTGGTTGTTGGGCAAAATGAATTGGTCGTGGTAGCGGAGAATCTTGGCAGCGCACCCAATCCTGCGGGCTTGATTCTGGAAGCGAAGATTTTGGGTAAGGACAGTCCGTCAACCGGGGATAAGCCATTGTTGACTTTGGCCACGGACGCCACCTGGGAATGGACGGATAAATTGCCCAACGATAGCGGCAAGTTCAAGAAGGCTCCTGATGATTGGCAGCCTGCGGTACTCGTTGCAGCGCAAGGAGTCTGGGCTGGCGTTACTCCAAAATTACTTGCTGAACTAAATCGATCTACGAACATCAGTATGAAAATGGTGCGTGCCTCGTTGCTCAAAAGCGATCCGATGATGCGTGCTCTTGGGCGTCCAAATCGCGATCAAATTGTCAGCATGCGTCCGAACGATCTAACGACTTTGGAGGCCATGGAATTGGAGAACGGCAGTATTCTCGCTAACACGCTAACGGTCGGTGCAGAGAATTTGTTGAAGCGATCCTGGCCAAACCAAGAAGCGTTCACGCAGTGGCTGTATCGCCAAGCGTTCTGTCGTTTGCCGACAAAAGACGAACAATTAGTTGCACGCGAGTTGTTGGGCGATAGCCTTTCCGCTCGCGGTATCGAAGATTTGCTATGGGTTGTTGTCATGCAACCAGAATTTCAAATGGTGAGGTAGTTTAATCATGGAATACGAGAACAACGTCGAGAACAAGCACGAGATTCGGCGAGACTTTTTGAAGAAACTTGCGGCTGCAGGATCGGCTGCGCTGATGACGGGGCAGCCGCAGTTCGTTCAGGCCAAGGATGATTCGGCAGGAAATCCACCAGCCAAGGCCGATGCGTGCATTTTGCTATGGATGGCTGGTGGCATGGCCGCTCCAGACACGTTTGATCCAAAACGCTATTCGCCGTACAAAAACGGACTTGAAATCAGCTCCATGCTGAGTACATTCCCAGCGATCAACACGGCGGTCGACAACATCAAGATATGTGAGGGGCTCGAGAACATCGCTTCTGTGATGGATCGCGCTACGTTGATTCGAAGCGCTGTCCAGCCCGACTTGGGGAGCATTTTGCATTCGCGGCATCAGTACCATTGGCACACCGGCTACGTGCCACCTCAAACGGTCGCTTGTCCGCATATCGGAGCTTGGATTGCCAAGGTGCTTGGTCCTCGCAATCCGGTTATTCCGGCATTTATCAACATCGGCCAACGGTTGGAAGGTGTTGGTGAAGTTGAGGAGCTTAAGGCGTTTACGACCGCAGGATTCTTCGGAAGCGAATTTGGGCCGATGAATTTGCCGTTTCCTGAGGAGGCAGCGCAGTCCGTTCGGCCACCGAAAGGAATGGATGCAGAGCGCTTCGCGAACCGAGACAAGATGTTTCGGAGGCTATTGGACAAGAACCCGAATCGGGAATTGATGAGTGACTACCAGCAAGCGTCGATGCTTCGCAGTTTCGACAATGCTTATCGATTGCTGAGTTCAAAGGAACGGGAAGCATTTGACATTTCGTTGGAGCCTAAGGAAGTTTTGGCAAAGTACGACACGGGACGGTTTGGTCGCGGTTGCCTTTTGGCTCGACGGCTTATCGAGGCGGGGGCACGATTTGTTGAAGTCACGACGGAGTATGTTCCCTTTTTGTATTGGGATACGCATGCTAACGGACATGAGACGCTCGCGGGACTGCACAAGGAAATGGATAGTCCGATTGCGACTCTGGTTCGCGATTTGGAGGAGCGAGGACTGTTGGATAGAACGTTGATCGTCTTGGCGAGCGAGTTCAGCCGAGACGCAATCGTGGAGGGACGACCGGGCTCGACCGCGAGCGACCAAGCGACGTTTAAGGTCGATACGGTTTCTGAGATGAAGCACTACGGACTGCACCGGCATTTCACCGGAGGCACAAGCGTTCTCATGTTTGGCGGCGGCACGAAGAAAGGATTTCTGTACGGAGAAACGGCAGAAGAGCGTCCATTGCTTGCCATCAAGAATCCGGTCAGCGTCATGGATATGCACGCAACTATTATGACCGCGATGGGAATTAGTCCTAAGACGCAGTACCTAGTAGAGAATCGTCCGTTTTACGTAACGGAGGACGGAAAAGGCCAAGCGGTGGCTGATATTTTTGCTTAAGGTTCGATGGGGCTATTCAATGAAAACGAAAATATTTCATTCCTAAATTTGTGATTTGGACGAGTATGAGTTAGAACAGTCTGAAAACCGTCGTAAACGCGCTTCGAAATTCTTGCGACCTATTCTATGAGCCCGTATCACTGCCTTTCACTTGCCGTCCTCTTCACGATTGTGCTTGTTCCGTCATTGCAGGCCGACGCAGTTGATGACATGATCGCTGCCCAAATCATGGAACGTCGAGTTCCAGGACTCTCCCTGGCAGTAATTCGCGATGGAAAAGTCATCAGAACTGCGGGGTATGGTCTGGCAAATGTCGAACATCGAGTTCCTGCTACAAAGGATACCGTTTACGAGATAGGTTCAATTTCGACGCAGTTCGCGGCCGAAGCCATCATGCTTCTAGTCGAAGAAGGCAAGCTGAAACTTGACGATCCGATCACAAGTTACCTTCCATCCAATGCCCCGCAGACGTGGAACGCGATCCGAATAGGTGACTTGCTCAGGCATACAACGGGGCTAAAAGATTGGACCGAGGTGAAGGAGTTCTCCTATCGGCGACAATATACCCCGGAAGAGTTCATCGACCTAGTGCGCGACTTTCCACTTGAGTTTCAGCCAAGCCATGACTGGAAATATTCAAATACAAACTTACCATTGATCGGAATAATTATCGCGCACGCCAGTGAGAAAGGATATGAACAGTTCGTTACCGAACGAATCCTCCACCAATTGAATTTCCCATCGATATGTTTTCATGATCAGCAACGAATTATCAGCCAACGCGCAAGTGGTTACGTACTTCGCAATGGTCATCTTGAGCATGGTGAACCCTTTCGGCCAAAGGTCATTGCATCCAGTGGCGGAGTGCTCGCAAATGTGGTTGACTTAGCCCAGTGGTGGGAGGCTCCTGCCGAGCCACTGCATCTGACCTTATTCATTTTCGAAGCATCAAAAAGGGGGCAGGTCTTTTTTGGAAGCGTCAAAAAGGGGTCAGGTGGTCAGGTCTCTTTTGCAGCAGTGGTTGACAAAAGAGACCTGACCGCTTTTGGTCTAACGCACCGAAAAGAATAAAGCGATTGTCTCAATCGCTTGGTGGGCACTTTAGCCAAACCGCCTTGAACCGAAATGCAGTTTGGAATTCGTATCGATTGGGTTGTTCGACGGTGGTTTGGAAATGCAGAAACGATTGAGGACAATCGTTTTACACTGGAGCTGCCACTGCAAATATTTACGAAAGCTCTCAGCGTTTACGAATGGCTTCGATGACTCCTGACAAGTGTTGTTGCAGTTCACTTGGAAGTGAGGGCAAGACGGTTGGGAGCTTTTATCGCATATTCTAACTCCGTTGAATCGGATGGCGAGGGGTGCCTTGGCTTGGCAGTCGATCTGTTTGATTTCCGCGAAATCGATGATGCTTAGAGCAAACAGGACTTCAGGTCTTGCTGTACAATTGGTGAGTTACGACAACAAACGTTTCAATCGACTTCACAATTGATCTAGTAGGAATTTCCGATGCAAAACATGATGCGGCGTGGTTTTGTAGCGACAGCAGCAACGACAGCTTTGGCGTTTACTGGCAGACCGCTTTTTGCGGCAAATGACAAGGTTGTGATCGGCATCATAGGGCTGGGCGGCCAGGGGCGTGCGCATGTGAACTCCTTTCTTGGCATACCCAACGTCGAAATTGCTTACGTTTGCGATGTGGATGAGCAGCGCTTAGCAGAGTCTGCAAAAATTGCGACAAAGGCCAAAGCGGTTAGTGATATGCGAACCATTTTGGATGACAAATCAGTTGATGCGGTCGCGATCGCAACGCCTGATCACTGGCACACCCCCGCATCGCTACTTGCATTGTCCTCAGGCAAACATGTTTATGTCGAAAAACCATGCTCCCACAATTTACGTGAAGGAAGGTGGCTAGTCGATGCAGCGGCACGAACCGGCAAAAAAGTTCAGCATGGCACTCAGAGCCGTTCGACGCCATTCATTCAAGCTGCCATGAAGCTGCTCAGGGACGGTGTGATCGGGGAGGTGAAAATCGCGAGAGCTTGGGATGTCCAGTTTCGACCACCCATCGGCAAAGAAATGCCGAGCGATCCTCCGAGCGGATTCGACTACGAAACGTGGCTAGGTGCAGCACCGAAGTTACCCTTTCAAAAGAATCGACACCACTACAATTGGCATTGGTGGCACAATTTCGGCACTGGTGACGCGGGCAACGATGGCGTCCACGAAATCGATATTGCCCGCTGGGGCCTTGGCGTTGAAACACACCCCTCACAAGTCGCAGCCATCGGCGGCAAGTATGTTCATAATGATGACCAACAGTTTGCCGATACGATGACCGCCGCCTTTGAGTATCCCGTAAGTGGCGCATTTGGCCCGCGACAACTGATTTTTGAAATGCGGTTGTGGAGTCGCTATAATCCCAACGGCATGGACAACGGTAACGAATTCCTGGGGACCAAAGGCCGTATGCTGCTGACGAAGCGGGGAAAGGTGGAGGTCTTCAACGAAAAAGGTGAACCGCTGAAAGTTGAATTGCCGGAAATAAAGACAGCTGGCATTCGACCGCACCAATTGAACTTTATCGACTCAATTCGTAGTGGGGCGGAGCTAAACGCGAATGCACTCACTGGCCACTTGTCCTCGAGCATCCCGCACCTCGCCAACTTGGCCTGCCGAGTTGGTCGCAGCTTTCGTTTCGATCCAATCCGGGAAGAGATTATTGGCGACGAGGAAGCGAATCGGTTGCTCGAACGTACCTATCGCGATCACTGGAGTCGACCCGCGGAAAGCAAAGTGAAGGTGGTTTCGTGAAGTCACTGCTCCAAGTCTTGACGCTGCTTTTGATGATTGGCATCTTAGCGGGCTCCAATGTGGCCGCTGATCCTACCATTCGGTTTGCGATGGAAGAGCGACAAGTAAGAATCTATATCGGCGACCAAGAAGTCGCTGATTACGTTTTTGCGGATAGCAATATCGCACGCCCTTACTTTGCTCACGTGAAAACACTTTCGGGAAAGCAAGTGTCGAGAAACCACCCTCCTCGCGAAGGTGTTGACAAGATGGATCACGCCAATTTGCATCCCGGTATCTGGCTCTCGTTCGGTGACATAAACGGTCATGACTATTGGCGTTTGAAAGCGAAAACAAAACATGTCCGCTTTCTCGAACCGCCGTTGGTTGTCGCCGCTTCCGGAAAATTCAAAGTTCTGAATCACTATCTTGCGACAGACTCCGATGCAGTTGTTTGTTCAGAAGAGTGTGAGGTTCACGTGCGAAATGTGGATGGTGGCTATCGGATCACGTTGACCAGCGAGTTCAAGGCGACGGAGGGCGAATTGCGATTCGGCGACCAGGAGGAAATGGGGCTTGGTGTTCGAGTCGCCACGCCGCTGGCGGTTGAAAGGAAACTTGGGGGACGAATCTTAGACAGCGAAAAGCGAATCGATGGGGCAAATGTTTGGGGCAAGACCGCGAAGTGGTGCGACTATTCGGGACCGCTGGAAGGCAATTGGGTTGGTATGACAATACTTACATCACCCAAAAATTTTAGACCGTGCTGGAGTCACGCGCGCGACTATGGTTTTGTCGCCATGAATCCCTTTGGATTGAACGCGTTTACGAAAGCTGCTAAGAACGATGTGATCGTGAAAATGGGCGAATCGCTTCGAGTTGTTTACGCAGTTGTCGTCCACGAATCGGCCCAAGAGTCTGGATTTAATGCGCAAGCTGCTTATGAACAATTCGTCGTCGAGGAGTAAACATGAATCGACCGATTGGATTGATCGGAGTAGGGCTCATGGGCTCGGCCATTGCCGAACGTTTGATCAAGCATGGATTTGCGTTGATCGGCTGGGATTTGAGAGTTGAGCAACGGACTGAACTAGCCCAACTTGGCGGAAAGGTCGCGGATGATCTTCAGCAGGTTTTTACCGAGTGTGATTTTCTGGTTCTAAGTCTTCCTAATGACCTAGTTGTTCGCAATCTGCTCGATGAGCATTCATCACAATTGCGATCTGGTCATCGTATTATTGATACCTCGACAGGCGATCCGAAAACTGCTGTGGCGTTAGCGGAGTCGTTACAAAAGCGAGGAATTCAATATCTCGACGCGACTATTTCCGGAAGCAGCGTTCAAGTTCGCAATGGTACGGCGGTAACACTTGTCGGTGCGACGGAAACGGCATTTGTCGATTGCCATTCCATCCTTAAAGTCTTCAACTCCGAAGTCTTGCATGTTGGGCCGTCAGGTAGCGGAGCACAAATGAAGCTGGTGACGAATTTGGTCTTAGGTCTGAACCGAGCAGCCTTGGCCGAGGGACTCGTATTCGCGCAGTCGCTTGGATTGTCCCTGGAAAAATCGCTCACTGTTTTGAAGTTGAGCATGGCGTACTCTCGAATTATGGATACCAAAGGGAACAAGATGATTGCGAGGGATTTTGCGCCGCAAGCGAAACTCGATCAGCATGCAAAAGATGTCAAGCTAATGTTGGCTAGCGCGCGGGAGAGCAATTTACAATTGCCGCTTAGCAAGACTCATTTAGAACTTCTCCATCACGCATCGCAGCTTGGTTTTGGCGAGGCTGACAACAGTGCAATTATCGAAGCCTATTCTGCATCGAAGCCAACGGATGAGTGTGAAGCATGACGCCACTTTCACCGACGGCTCGTCGAATTGTGTTGGCCGCGGCGTTTGCCGGTTTGCTATTCGATGGCTTTGAACTTGGGTTGATGCCTGTTGCGTCGCTGGCGGTCAGCGAATCGTTATTGGGTGAAGCCTACACTAAGGAACTGGGAGGTAGCTGGTTCGCCAGTTTTACCGCCGCGTTGATGTTCGGCGCCGCAATTGGTGGAATAGCTTTAGGTAGGTTGGGTGATTGGATTGGTCGGGCGAAGGCGCTTGGCATTAGTATTTTGTTCTATTCGCTGTTCGCTGGAGTCGGAGCTTGGGTAGAAACCCAAGAGCAGATGTTAGCGCTGCGATTCGTCGTCGGTTTGGGTGTCGGCGGCGTCTGGCCAAATGCCGTCGCACTTGCATCCGAGTGTTGGCCAGATAAGTCGCGGCCCAAGGTCGCGGGCTTGTTGGGAGCTGCCGTCAACGTTGGCATCTTGATGTTGTCACAAGTAGCCAGGATATGGCCGATTACGGTGGATTCATGGCGTTGGATATTTTTTTTGGCGTCCGCTCCAGCAGTTTTGGGCCTGATTGTTTTGTGGCTCTTGCCAGAATCACCAGCTTGGCTTGCAGTAAAGAATTCTCAGCTGCGAACGGAAGAAGCGGCGCCTGTTGCTAAACGTTCGATCTTTGTCGAACTGTTCGTTCCGCCACTTTTAAGACTAACACTCGTGGGTGTCATTCTAGGTTCGATCCCGTTGGTTGGGGCTTGGGCGGCGAGCAAGTGGATGATCCCATGGGCGGACTCCGTTAGTAAGCTGACACATCCAGGCTACAAAGCCACCGTGCAAGGCTGGTGGGCGTTAGGTGCTGTACTGGGAAGTTATTTCGGAGCTCAGATCGCTGCGTGGCTTGGTCGTCGTCGAGCGTACGCAATGATCAGTATTGGAGCAAGCGCGCTCACCGTGATCATGTTTCTTGGTACCAAGCCGCTCACCTCCTCGTTTCTGCCGATCGTGTTCGCTCAAGCATTTGTTTCGACGTTGTACTTTGGCTGGCTTCCTCTATTTCTGCCCGAGTTGTTTCCAACTCATGTCCGTGCTACCGGTAGTGGTATTGCGTTTAACGCGGGGCGATTTGCAACAGCCATCGGGGTTTTTGTGGCTGGCTGGTTATTCCTGGCGCTGGACGGTTCGTATTCCAAAGTCGGTGCCATCGGCGCCTGCGTCTATGCCCTCGGCGCGATCGCAATTCTGTTGGCGCCCAAAAAGTCCAATTCGTTGACCATGATTCGTAGCTGAATTCGTACGAATCCAGCTTCAGGAGTTCTAACTCCGCCATTCGCCCAAAGAAACTTCGCGAAATGGGAAAGCTATTCTTCCCTCATAGGCTAGGCAGAAAAATCGAACGCAGAAAAATGAAAAACACAGTTTTTGGTTATCTAATTGTCATCGCTGAGCCACACCTCGGCGTTGACCGCTTGGCTAATCACCCGGGTCTGAGCCAAAAGAGTAAAGCGATTGTCTCAATCGCTTGGCGGGCACTTTAGGCTCATGTTTGCCAAGCGGCTTTGAATCGAATTTTGGTTTGGAATGGTTTCGTTTATGGGGTGTTCGATGATGGTTTGGCAGCGCCGAAACGATTGAGGACAATCGTTTTACACTGTTCATTTTCGTGTTATTCGGGTGTTTCGTGGTTAAAGCTCGCGACTCTCGAACTGATTGGTTGTCTTAGCTGCGATGAACGTCAATTCGCAGTTTACCCATGGCGAATTACAATGGGAACTCGAGGCAGTTCCTACTTCGTTTTACCGGGTTTCGATTCATGAAGTCAATTTCAGCTCTTATTTCAATCGCTTTGCTCACGATGCTGACTTGTGCAAGCTTTGGCCAGTCGGTTGCGATTCGCAATCCTACGCCAACAGACAAATTCCGCCAGTTGGACGAGATTCTCCCGACCGCCAATAACGCTCGGATCGCATCGGGCGCGCCAGGACCTGAATACTGGCAACAAGAAGTCGACTACGTAATCGACGTTACGCTTGACGATGCCAAACAAATGATTCGGGGCAACGAGGCCGTCACCTACCGCAGGAGCGCAGGAGGGCAGGAGGGGGGACACAGCAGGCAGGAGGGGGGACACCAGGCAGGAGGGGGGACACAGCATTTTTTGGGTGGGTGCTTGAAAATCGGTTTTAGATTTTCTATTTTGAATGACTATTACTTTCTTCGGATTTTTCGACGGAGTGAATCATGGCAAGATTGTCTAGAGCGGAAATCTTCGATCCCTCGGAAATCGCAGCGGTCCACGTCATGGCCCGCACAAATAGACGCTGCTTTTTGCTGGGACATGACCAAGTCACTGGAAAGAACTT
>JANPHB010000082.1:0-6408 GCA_031424235.1 Pirellula sp. | reverse complement strand
AATGCGAGTCGACTTGATTCTGCCGTCCTTCTCGTACTCGTAACGAGTACCTAATTGTTGGTCCGGGCCGCCTGGAACGGAGGTGGCCGTGGAGTCGATCTTTACGAAGTTTTCAGTGTTGAGAATACGGCCGATTGCATTGGCTACGTTGTTTCCGGTTTCGTAATAGAATTGTGTCAATCCAGCAATGCTGAACTGCGCCACGGTATTGCCACGGTAATCCGACGAGTCGTAGATCCAATCGTCGGTTGGGCTCAACGTTGCGCCAACGGCCACTGTTTTTTTGACACTTCTCGCTGATCGCCAGTAGTCTTTGGGGCCTAGGCAGCCATTGCAGCTTGATTTTCCTTGCGTTTCATCCAGTTGGCGAACTGTAGTAGGATGTGGCGGACGATCGTTCGTCGACGCCTCCATTTGTAGCGGACTTTCTCTAGGTATCGAAGCACTCGATTGCAACGCTCGACGTGATTGTTCGTGCGAACCTTGCTACGCACCGATGGAGCATCGTCCAAATATGTCAGCAGCTTTGTCATGTTGTCTTTGCTGAGAACCTCAAGGGCTTTGCGTAGATGCTCGTTTGTTAAGTACGCTTGATTGCGTCTCATGCGTCTCCAAATTTTCCAGGCCTGCTTCTTGGAGCGGCGAAGTGCAAAGAGTTCATGCAGGTCGTCGACGAAAGAACGAAGCGTCCCAAGCGTTGGCGAAAGACTTACGAGTTCTTCCAGTGTCGAGCGGTCTTCACTCTTAATGTTCGACTGCTTGGTCACAATCAGATGTCGGCGGCGGAATAGTCGATCAGCTTGCTCGCGCTGCTCTTTGAGCTTCTTGACGCGAGCACGATGGCGTTTGCTTGGCCGACCTCTTCCTTTCTTGATTCGCTCTGGTTTAATCGCTCGCCGAACTTCGCGAACAGCATCCAGCACGTGGTCATTGATTTCCGCCATCACATGAAAAACGCAAAGCTGATGCTTCGCTTCGGGCCAGATTTCGGCGATCGTCTTGGGGTACAACGGCGAACGGTCGGTGATCACCGTTTTGGGCGAAAACCCATGGTTTTTCAGGTTTTGCAAGAACCTCTTCATATGTGCCGCATCGTTCGATGAGACCAGGGCGCAGGCGATCGGGTTATCGGCAATCGGATCGCTGGCCAGCAGAACAACGCGATGTCCTAGATGAATCTCATCGACACAGAGTGTGCCGGAGAACGTGCTGAGCACTTTGGCTCGGAAGTCAGCACCATCAAACTTCCGAATGGCATATCCCAAGCAGTCATAGATGAAGCCTGTTGACAACTTCAGTAAGAAGTCACGCTCCATGGCTTGTTGAACGGTAATAGAGTTAAGTTTGTCGACCAGTATACGATCCAAGACGGCCTGACGCACTTGGTTGTCGTACTTTGCCTTGGGCTCGATATCCTCAGGGTGTGTTCGAAATGACTTGCAGCACTCGCATTTGGCAGCGTACTCGCCGTAGTGAACTTCTCTCCATAGCTCCTGCTTAAATGCTATCGATCGAACCAGCCGAGTTCGAATTCGTTCGCGTCGCCCAAGCTTGCCACATTTAGGGCAAGGAGCCTTTTTCGGATGGCAGGTTTCGGGTACAGTTTTAGCGGGTGTTTTTTAGCATCCATGCCTGGTTCCTTTGTTTCGAGTCGTCAGAAAACCCAAATAGAGGCAATCAGGCTTTTTCGTGTCTATACCAGTTCAAAAAAAACCGGCGATCAGCGAGAAGTGTCGGTTTTTTTCGTTTTTTCTGCCGCCGCCGGTCGAGGGCCTCGACCGGCTCCATGCAACTTTATTGTGCTTAACGCTGCAATAGTGAATCACGGGTCGATGCGGTTAGGTAGTTTTCAGGCAACTGCTGAAGAATGCTTAAATGGCGTCCAAGGTTGCACGCAATTTGACGCTCGAAAAGCCATCTCAATGGTGGATAATACGGGGTGACATAGCTTTGCATCCCTGAAAATGATTTGGGCAACGAAGCTGTGTTGCCTCGCACAAGTTCCCGACTTACCGTCGCATTTTCACGAGCTTCATCTATGGTCGCTGTCCGTTCGTCCGGCACCGGTGGGATCAAGCTCCTGAAAACATCCGCCCCTCCCATGGCCTCGACATCACGATCGCTAATTTGCGTGAGCAAGTGCATTGCAACGTTGCGGGATGCATGTGTACCCAACGGGTCGGATTGGTGGGCGATCTTTTGAAGTTCTCGGTTGAGCCGCCAAAGTCGCAATGCTACTTTCGAGTCGTTTTCGCTCAAGGCAACCGAGGCGAGAGCGGCGGTACGTGCGATCAAGTTTCCTAACTGCAGGCTGAATTCCGTTGTGTCGCCAACTTGCTTAAGTTGCCTACGTATCTGATCCTCCAGTTGCGGCAGCATAGGCTCGACAACCGCCAACAAGCTCTGCTCCGGCGTGCTGCGTTGCGTTTCTAAGTCACTAAGAACAACACTAATTGCCTCTCTTGCGGACTCTGCAACACCCTCCATTCCCCTGCCTCTTGAACGGGAAAGAATATAGAGTCGCGGCAACGCATCCGTGAAAACGGGTTGATCCAACGACACCGCGCGAGGAACACTTATTCTCTTGGAATCGAGTTTGTCTACTGCCACTCCTTGCCATGCCACGTTTGGGACCAACAAGAAACCAAAAGTGCATGCAACGAAAAGTGGCGAGAGAAGTGCCGTCAGCGAAATCCAAACAAAGTGATGTGCTAGCTTTGGATCGTCCAATACAAGCCATCGTTTCGACAACCCAAATATCGCCACCACAAGTGCAATAACAGCAACTGCCGAGCAGTATAAAACAATCCACTCAAATTGCGTTACTGCTTGATGGCCCAACCATTCTGCATCGGCATGCACCGATTGAATGATCGACTCCGAGATGAAGATCGCTAGCATGCTGATTACCAGGGCAGAGGTCATCGCAATTACCGATTTGCGAAAGCACATCGAGGAAAAGGCACCAATGAGAATCGCCATTGGGCCGAGGCTCAACTCGAACGCAAGTCCATCACTTCGCCCCCCAAGTCGGACAAACGACGCGATGGCTACGATCAGCGACAAGACAGCGACAACACCTAGCCTGCTGACAACTAGCTTCCATGGAACCACTCCTCGATCCGCAAGAAAACGGAATCTTGAAAGGGTTTGATCTCCTTCGAAAGCAGTGACGCCGAGAATGCCCATAGAAAGCATAACAATCACAGGAACGAAATTTGGAACCGCAGTCGTGTTCGCGATGAGAAAAAACGTACCGATGACCACTACCAATCTCAGCCAAAAAGAATTTTCCCACGAATGCCGCAACATCATTCGCCATTCGCTTGGCGCGATGCCCTCTGCATACTGATATCGGACACGACTCGGCATTCGGACAGAACTCGTATTCCGCCAAAAGGCAAACGTTGCTTGCTGGCCAATCCCCCATCGCCATCGAAAAGCAAACACCATCAACACGCAACCAATCGACAAGGCACAACCAATAAAAATCGCAATTGCGATCAGACCTGCGTGTTCTGGAAGGGCCCCCCAGCGAATGAGAGCAGGTGTTATGTAGTCCGTAAACCACGCTCCCAATAGAATCTGAACCGTCGCTAATCCGATTCCCGCAACGACCAAGGCAGTCAGGGTCTCTCGCATCAAAAGGGTTGCCAAAAAACAAAAGACGACGACCTCAATAAATATCACAACTGTAAGGGAGGAAATGTAAATGGCAGCCAAGGAACCAGCTGCAGGTGGAAACTGTCGAGTCATCCAAAGCCCCATCGGAATGATCGCAAGCGGAGCCGAAGCACAAAGCGAACCAATCGTGGTCACCACAAGCTTACTGCTAAGTACTAACCGCCACGACGCTGGCAAACTGCTGGACCAAGCCCACGTACCCGATTGTCGTTCCTGACCAATCAGCATCCCGCCGCAACCAAGTGCCAGCAAAATCGGTGCGATGCAAGTAAACGTGACAGTGCCTCCGAGAAAAGCCGCTCTGGCTTCGTCGGTCGGCGCGAAGCCAGCCGAAAACAGAAGCAGCACCTGCACCGCAAAAACACCAGCCATTACCGAAATAAATGTGGATTTGACCTGCTGAAAATCCTTCCAAAGCAGAGCCAACCATAGTGAGGGCCTTGATTGTCGGAATTGTTGTGCTAGATCCATCATGCCACCTCCGATTGGTTCGACTTCTTGGAAGATGGCCCCTTTGACTCAATAGCATGTCCCGATTCGAACGGTTGGGTGAACCCGAGATACAGTTCCTCCAAGTTCGGACGCATGGCCTTGATCTCGAAACAATTGGAATGATTCGATAGGGCGTTTTCAGTCGTCGGTGTGAAGCCTTGCACCATCATGTGCAGCGTTCGGCCCGTTTGTGTTTGGTGCAGGACTTGCACTTGGTCCATCTCATTAGGCAATGCGAGCAGCGGATCCCGGAGCGATAGATCCAGCATCGTAACGCTGTTTTTCAGCTCCTCCAACGGTGCGACGATTTGCAGTTGCCCCTGGTGCAAAATAGCAACCCAGTCGGCAACCCTCTCCACTTCGTGGATTTGGTGCGAGCTGAGAAACACGGTCTGGCCTGTCGCTGCTCGATCGATCATGCTTTCTAAAAACGAACGACGAACGAGCGGATCAAGACCAGACGTAGGTTCGTCGAGAATCAACAGCTCTGGATCAAACGACATCGCAAGCGACAATGCTACCTTTGCCCGCATGCCTTTGGACAAATCGCGGATCTTGGTATCGTGCGGCAATTGGAACTCGTTGATTCGCTCCCCGTAGGACTTTAAGAAGCCCTCGGGATAGAAACCCGAAACGTACCAACCCGCTTGAGCCACGGTCATCCATTCGTAAAGTCCCGGTGCATCGGAGACGTAACCGACTCGTCTTCGCAGTTCGAGCGGTTGCTTCATTGGATCCATACCGCAGACCGAGATGCTTCCACTGTTGAGTTTGACGTAACCGAGCATGCTTCGGATCAGCGTGGATTTGCCCGCTCCGTTCTCTCCGAGCAAAGCGAAGACAACTCCAGAAGGTACGTTCAGGGACACTTTGTCGAGCACCGTCTTTTTTCCGAAGCGTTTGCTGACATTGTTGACGCTGATGACTTCGCTCATGATTGTTTGTCTCCCGTTCGGATTGCGTTTTTGAGTGCCTTTTCAAACATGGTTCGCAAGCGGTCTTCGTCTAGTCCACCGCGGATCGCCTCGTCGAGTACTGCCGCCAACCGCTCAGCCAAAAGCTGCTGGCGATCCACGACACATTGTTTTTTTGCTCCCTCGCAAACGGCCACGCCGCGTCCTCGAAGCGATTGAAGCACCTCTTCATTTTGAAGTTGAAAATAGGCTCGCTGCACCGTGTTAGGGTTTACGGTCAACTGCCTGGCCATATCGCGGACGCTTGGGATAACTTGCCCAGGTACGAGAATTCCCTCTGCGACAGCATATTTGATCTGCCGCACAAGCTGCTCGTAGATTGGAATGCCGTTGTTCGGCTCGATAGAAAGCTGCATTGCCTCCGCCCCTTTTTAGGCTTGGTAAATGGATTTCAGCCATCACGCAACACGGGAAAGATCACCGTGTCGGTGTGTGGGCGTGATAATACAGCAAGCTTGAAAAGAAGTCAAGCATTTTTTCCCGACGGAAATACTCCAGATGGAGCCGTCTTGCTAAAAGCTGCAAACGATATCATAAGTCGCGAATACCAATTCTACACTCGCGAACCGAACGAAATGAATGAGCATCTTTTAGAAACCGCGAAGGCACTTCATGAAACGCTGGTTACGGAGCCCCTATCTCGAGTCGCAACAGCAGCCGTCTTCTTACTCTACCTTGTTTCTTGGTCAATTCCGCTTATCTGTTGTTTCTTCCCCATCTCGATTCGTTTCGTAACAAACCACCCAGCTCCATAGTGCGGGATTCGAGCCTACTCAGAATTGGACCAAAGTAGCTAATTGCAAAAAAGACGCTAGCAAGCCACCAACAATCCATCTTCTACAAATAGTTCCACAATTTGCGCCTTGGCTTGCTGTTCGGTACATTGGCAAGCGTTGCGCCATTGGGAAATTCAAGCGTTGCGGTTTCACCGTCAACAGAGACAAGAATCGCCCGTTGGCCTCGGACGTCGCGGTTGCTTTGCTGACTTAGATTCAATTGCGACGATTGTCTACTTGACGTAACTCGGGACGCAGCATATCGTTGATCGACGATAAGAATTAGATGGTTCTTCAATTCGTGTTCAAGTCAGCGCTGATTTCCTACCCATGGACAAACGATTTTCAAAAAGCAAAACAAAATGCTGCGGCGAAGAAGTCACTTTAGCGCTGCCTCAAGACGCATCCGCTGAGCAACTAGCCAAGCTGACATGGGCAATCGCACATCCGGCACGTGTGCGGATCGTGCAACTATTACTCAG
>JANPHB010000081.1:0-23541 GCA_031424235.1 Pirellula sp. | reverse complement strand
CAAACGATATCGAAAGCATGTTCGTGGGCCAACAAAACCCAGGCCAAAACGCAAGTTCAACGGCTCAAGACACGTCGCAACTCAAGCTCTACTCAATGCAAGGTAATGACGGCTTTACAGGATTCATTGAGGACAATCGCTCTACCCTCGCTTCGCGGCGAACGAAGCCAGCAGTGTAAAACGATTGTCCTCAATCGTTTCCGCCCTAAGGATAATTCGACTAACTCCAGAATTCCATGACTGGCGAACCGTTCTCGACGATCGAAGCGGGCCTGTTTTCCGAATTGAGTAGTCGCATTTCGTGGTCAATTCCCATCGCGTGGTAAACAGTGGCAGCGAGATCCTCGGGCGAGACGGTGCGATCCACTGCGTAGGCCGCTTCCTTGTCGGATCGCCCCAGCCATTTTCCGCCAGGAATTCCGCCGCCCGAAATGGTTGTTGAAAATAGAGTGCTCCAGTGGTCGCGTCCCCATTGTGCGTTGGCCTTTGGGGTTCGTCCCATTTCTCCCGTGGCGATGACGATGGTCTCGTCCATCATGCCGCGTTCGTCCAGATCGGTTAGCAATGCGGAGTAAGCTTGATCAAAGGTCGGCAGCAAGCTCTTTTTTACGTCGTCACTGTTGCGATGTGAGTCCCAGCTGTATCCATCCACGCAATCATAATGGACTGTCACGAATCGAACTCCAGCTTCAACCAGTCGTCTCGCCATGAGTACGGATTGGCCGAACAAATGTCGTCCATAGCGATCGCGAATGTCGGCGCGTTCGCTGCGAATGTCCAGCGCACGCCTCGCCGCTTCCGAAGTGACGATGGAAAAGGCCCGTTGACGGAATGCATCGTAGCCTTCTACAGCTTGGCGTTCATCCAGTTCTCGGCGCTTTTGATTCAGTTGTGTCAGTAGCGATTGTCGCGTTTGCAATCGATCGAGCGTGAGTCCTTCGTGCGATTGCATTCCAGCAATCTGGAAATTCAATTCCTGATCCGTGCAGTCACGCCAATATGGGTTGTCCGTTAGAGATTGTTTGTCGATTTGGGTTGTCAACGGATTGTATCGATTGCCCAACCAGCCCGCGTGTTCGCCTGGGCGAGGATACTGTCCAGCCTCTTGCAGTCTCCCCAGTGTGTTAGGCAAAACCATATACGATGGTAGCGGTTGCTCGGTGCCAAGTCGTTGCTGGTCGGTGTATTCAATGATCGAACCCATGGAGGGCCAATCGCGGGGCGTTGGCGAAAATCCGGCTCCGATAGGAACATGCCATCGCTTGCCCGTTTGCAGATAGTGTGCACCGCCACTGTGATCGTTGAAGTCGTGAGACATGGTTCGGATCACGCAGAATTTATCCGAGACGGCGGCAGTCTTGGGCAAATGCTCCGAGATCAAGAGCCCTGGAGTTCGGCAACCAATCGGTTTGAATGGTCCACGTATCAACTCAGGTGCGTCGGGCTTCATGTCAAACGTTTCGAGCTGGCTCGGTCCTCCAAACAGCATCAAGAAGATGATCGACTTGGCTTTTGCAGGGACATTTTTGGGACCTGTGGTTTGGGTTTCGGCACGAAGTATGTCCGTGAGCGTTAAGCCAAAGAGACCGGCACCACCTGCCTCAAGAACTTGTCGTCGCGTCCACCCCTGACAGGATCGACGTGGATTACCAAGAATGGTAAGCATAGGCGGGACTCGGCGCGTAGTGGAGAGGAGGTAAGGTGGGATTGTTCCCGTCATTATAAGCTAGCTGAGGTGCAGAACCGGTTCGTTTGGCTGGGTTTTTGCCAGAATTCACCCAAGCGATTAATTTATTGGGAGGGTGAGGCGGTGAGGCTCCTGCCGAACCACGGCGGCGCAAGGGAATCGTTGATTTAGTCGTTTAACAGTCAGCCGTAGGCGTACTTAGTTACGTCGAAAGTACGCCTACGGCTGACTGTTAAACGAAATGCATTTGGACAAGTATCAAATCAACGAGCCGCAAGCTCGGCAGGAGCCTCGCTCTCCCAAAGGATGTAAAATGCCTCCAAACCGATAGCACGAGGCCTCCAAACCGTTAGCACGACGCGCAAGCTAGTGAATTGGAAAGTAAATTCACTAGCTTGCGCGTCGTGCTGGTTAAAATGGCCCCCGCCGCTCGACTAAGTGGACAAAGTTTCGCCGAAACAAGACCGTGGATTTTGTGTTAATCTACTCTTAACGTTGGTAGTGGTACACTATCTGTGGTCTCGTCTCCCTTTTGTCGTCAATCAAAACCCTTAAGGGTCTTCATTTTGAATCAGCCGTTGGCTTCTCCATCCCTTTGGAATCCCACTGCGTCCCAAAGCCAATCGCGGGCAGGTGAAGCTAAACCAGGTGCTTATGAGATCAAGTTTTTGGTGGATGAGTCTCTCGTGGAAAAGCTCATTCCAGTTGTCCAAACCAAAATGAAACTAGACGCCTTTGCGGATCCTAAAACAGGCGGTTACTCCGTCGAGGGAATTTACTACGAGACGCTTGAACTAAGTGTTTTCAACAAAACTCCTGGCTATTCCCGGAAGAAGTTCCGCATTCGACGTTACTCGGAGGGCGCGGCTCTTTTCCTCGAACGCAAGTCCAAGCGAAAAGGATTTGTTACGAAGAGGCGAATCCAACTAGACGCCAATCAAATCCCCGAAATGCTTCAGGCGTTACCAACAACGGAATCGGCAACTACGCCAAATTCAGGGGCTTCCGGCCAAACCGAATTGGACTGGTTTATTCGCCGATTGGAAAGACGGTTGCTTCGTCCAACACTTTGTATCGCTTACGATAGAGTGGCTTTTTTGCAGATGGACCAACTCGGCCCCATTCGGTTGACAATCGACCGAAGTGTCGGTTGCTGCAGATTAACTCAATTGGGCTTTCCCGAAAGTTCGAGTTACCAAAGAATTTTGGATGGTAAGTGCATCGTCGAGCTTAAGTACCGCGAGGCATTGCCCAACACCTTTCGTCAGTTTATCGAGGAATTTCAGCTCAAGGTCCAACCGGTTTCTAAGTTCCGTCACGGGATGCTTGCAACCGGCTTGGCATGGCCTCGAGATCGTACCGATTCGGAAGGAACCGAAGCATGCTAGAGTGGTTTGTGGATAGCCCGACTGTTGCGGGGCCAAATTCTGTAACGGTGATGTTGGTCCGACTCATCGCAGCATGTCTGTTTGGATTTTTGGTAGCTGCGTCCTATCGGCTTCATCGTTACCCGACGCCAGTGCCTGCGACTTTTCCGTTGACGCTCGTTTTGCTGTCGATTCTGATTGCGATGGTCATGCAAGTCATCGACGATCGAGTGGCAAGAGCCTTTAGTCTCGTCGGGGCGCTTTCCATCGTTCGCTTTCGAACGGTTTTGGACGACACTCAGGATATTGCGTTCGTCATTTTCGCCGTGGTTGCTGGGATGGCATCAGGCACAGGAGCCATCGGTGTTGCCGCTATCGGATCTGTTGTGATGATAGGGACGCTATGTGTTGCGCGATTGCCAGTGTTTGGCCAATCAAAATCCCAACTCGCCATTGGGGCGACACCAGACGCCGAGCTTACGCTTCGAACGACAGTGGGAACCAACTGCGAACAGCAAATCAAACCGTTGCTTGAATCGAACCTCACTTCCTATCGATTGCTTTCGGCTGAAACAGCCCGCGGAGGTTCGATGCTGGAGTGGCGGTATGCCGTTCAATTCAACAAGGATATTACGCCAGCAGACTTGATTGAACGATGCTGCAAAACGGACGGTATCCAAAACGTTGAAATCAAGATGCGAGACTCCTTAAAATAGACTTCCTTCCTATGGCCCCTTTGCCAACTAAATCACCATGTTAAAATCCAGAAAAAAGAGAATTGCTTTGGCGGTAGCGTGCGCGATAGCCATCATCGGCACGCCAGCTTTTCTGCTGCTTGCCCAACCACCAGAAGGTCCTGGCGGGATCTTCGGAGGATTTGGGTTTGGTTTCGGCGGACCCGGTGGACCTGGTCCGGGAGGCCCTGGAGGGCAGGAACGAAAGCTCGTTGCAAAGTTTGATCACGACAAGAATGGCTGGCTTGATAAAGCAGAGCGTGCTGAAGCACGCACAGAAGCGAAATCAAGTGGCGGCTTTGGTGGCCCCGGTGGCCGAGGGCCAGGTGGTCCTGGAGGTCCCGGTGGAATGCGAGGTCCGGGAGGCCCTGGTGGAGCACGTCCTACTCCTAAACCCGGCGAGAAGGTCGCTGTCGTGGACGCAAAGAAATTCGAATCGGAAAGCCTTTACGATCCAAGCGTGATTCGGACGATTTTTCTTCAATTCGATTCCGACGATTGGGAAGCGGAAATGGCGGACTTCAAACCGACCGATGTCGAGGTGCCAGCAACCATGATTGTCGATGGCAAGACTTACGAAAATGTTGGCGTGGGTTTTCGCGGCGCGTCTTCATTCTTTATGGTAGGGGTGGGCTCCAAGCGATCGCTAAGCATATCGATGGACCTCGTAGAACCGGATCAGAGGCTGCTTGGATACAAATCCTTGAACCTACTCAATTCAAACGGTGACGGAACGCTCATGCGCTCCGTACTTTATTCGCACGTTGCCAATCAGTTTCTTCCGACGCCGATGGTTAATCTTGTTCGAGTCGTCATCAATGGTGAGGATTGGGGGATTTATCAAAACGCACAGCAGTTCGATAAGACGTTTGTCAAAGATTCGCTCAAGAGCAAAGGTGGTAGTCGATGGAAAGTACCTGGCAGCCCTCGCGGTGGCGGAGGCCTGGCCTTTGCGGGCGATCGAACGGAGGACTATCGACGTCTTTACTCGATCAAGTCCGAAGACAAAGAGGCCGCTTGGCAGAAGCTGATCTTGCTGTGCAAAATCCTCAATGAGACTCCCGTGGAGTTGTTGGAGCAAGAACTGAGCGGCATACTCGACATCGATAACGTGCTCCGATTTTTGGCCGTCGATGTGGCTTTGATCAATAACGATGGTTATTGGGTTCGAGCAAGCGACTACAACATTTTCCTGGATGACAAAGGTATCTTCAAATTGGTACCGCATGACATGAACGAGTCCTTCTCTGGCGCATCGATGGGCCCAGGTGGTGGCGGAATGTTTGGTGGCGGCGGACGCGGGTTCGGTGGCGGCCGGCCTGGAGAAGAACGCCGCGGGCCTGGTGGACCAGGGCAGAACGGCCCCGGTGGACCTGGCCCCAATGGACCTGGCCCCGGTGGACCTGGCCCCGGTGGACCTGGACCTGGTGGACCTGGACCGGGTGGACCGGGCGGTTCCACGGCTGTTGATTTGGATCCGCTGGTCGCTTTGGATGATCCGAGCAAGCCGTTGCGAAGCAAGCTGCTGAAAGTGCCTTCGCTGCGTACCAAGTATCTGCGATATGTGTACGAAGTCGCAGACAAAGGGCTGGACTGGCAGAAACTGGGGCCTGTTGTGGAAGGGCATCGAGAACGCGGCCACGATCTGGTCGAGATCGATTCTCGGAAACTGTCTTCCAATGAGGCCTACGAAGCGGGAACATCGTCAACGTCATCGAATTCCGGACGGGAACTTAGTTTGAAGCAATTTGCTGACCAACGCCGAAAGTTCTTGATGAACCATCCTGAAGTGCTCAAAGCAGTCAAGGATCGGTAGCTCGGTCCAAAGCGTGATGCGATTTTCTCCCCCTCGCCCCGTTTCGGGGGGGGGCCGGGGGTGAGGGGTAGAATTGTTAGTAACAAATCTCCGGTTCAATGACCTGTTTATACCTTTTAAGCAGGGCATGACATTGAACCAAAACCAAAATCCCAATCAAAGCACAGTGCAAAACCCCTCACCCCCAGCCCCTCTCCCCTAAAAAGGGGAGAGGGGAGCACAGTCATAAAGATGCGGTAAAGACAAGGGACGCCATTTGGCTATCGCCCAACGGCTAATGGTTTGATTCACTCGAAGACTCATGCCGAAGTGCATAACATCAAACTGCGATAGCGAGTGGCAAAGGCGATTGGCGGTTTATTCATACATCCAAGCGGCATGCCTACGGTGATCGAAGGATTGTTCCTCAGGCTCCCAAGCAGCTGCGATTTCTCGCCATGGTCGCCCTGCTTCGATTTTGTTTCGTTCGCGGTCGGAGCCAAACAGCAAATCGATTGCAATCGGCTTGCTCACAAACTCGTAGACTTCTGTACGCCAAGCGAACAAGTCACCGGACATTTCTCTCATAGTCGCTAACAGAGCGAGGCTGGTTCTTACCGGTTGAAACACAGATCGGTCGGTCACGTGCAGTTGGACGCCACCGCAGTCCTGCCCCGCATGTTTTTGAAACGTCGGTCGAAACCAAGCCGGCCGAAACGTGACGCCTGCAAGCTTTTCCGCATTCATCTTGCTCGCAAGCTTCCCCGCGTCCAACCAAGGGGCTCCGCAGATTTCGAAGGGACGCGTAGTGCCTCGCCCTTCGCTCAAATTCGTTCCTTCGATCAAGCACTGCCCAGGATAAACGATCGCGGTATCCAAGGTCGGCATGTTGGGCGATGGGAGTACCCATGGGAGCCCAGTCGCATCAAAGTAGTTCCGACGCTTCCAGCCCTCGCAAGGTACCACACGAACTTCGCCCGGCCCCAATTTGAGCTCCTGTTGATAAAGCATGGCCAATTCTCCGACCGTTAAGCCGTGTCGGATCGAAATATCATGCGTACCGACAAAACTCTCAAAGCCAGCTCGCAATGCAGGTCCCTCAATCATGTTTCCACCCAGTGGATTCGGGCGGTCCAGCACCATTACCAGCATGCCAAGCGGCAGCGCAACCTCGAGGCAATATCGCATGGTCGCCTGAAAAGTGTAGTATCTGCTGCCAACATCTTGCAGATCTACAACGAGAACATCAATTCCCTTTAGCTGCTCCACGGTAGGTCGGAGACTTGCCGCAGACGTTCCATACAAACTGTAGACCGCGGCGGGAACTGCTTTGGCCTCGTTGCCTGCAACACTTATGAGGTCCTGTGCTTGACCATGCAGTCCATGCTCTGGCCCGAATATCGTAACGAGCTTTACACCGTTGGCGGCAGCGAAAAGATCGACAGCCGTGCGTAGTTGCGCATCAACGGCCGCAGGGTGCGTTACCAGACCAACCCGTTTTCCCCGAAGCGGTGCGAATTTTTGAGCTACCAACAGATCGAGGCCAGATTGAACTTCTGCCACAGTTATTCCTCTTATTGACTGGTTTCGTTTTAGCTTTGGATGACTACTCAATTCTCTTGATGATGTGCCAGCCGAATGGACTCTCTCTTGTATGGTACTCCGCTAAGCCAAATTCACCAACTTGCAATGGAAAGCCTGTGTTCCCAAACGCTGGCACCATTCCATCCCGTTCAAACGTCCCTTTCCCCATTGCCATCTTGCCATAGTTCGCCATTTTGTAGATGCCTGGCGGTGAGTCGTTCGTGTTCTTGCGTATCACTTCATCAAAGTCGGCGCCAGCCTTCGCTTCCGCGAGCAATTGCGTTGCGAGGGCCCGCGCTTCTTCCTTCGAGCGGCTAATGGACTTGCCAGGAATGGAACCATTAAAACCGATGAGGCAATGCTGAACGGTAATGTAGTCAGGCTCCGATTTGGAGGGGGCTTTCGGAACTTCCGCTTCGTTTTTCTTGGCAAAAGCAAAGTTTGGTTTGGGCCAACTCGACTTGCATCCAATCAAAGCAAAGAAAGTTATCGCAAATACGCAGGCAATTAGTGATATTCGTTCCACGCGTAATCTCGTTGGATAGAGGGCGTCCTTGCGATGGATTCACAATCTGACGCCTGAGCGACGGATTGAGGTAAGCCCACCGCTCACGCGTTAGGCTTACGAAAACAGATTCACTGCCCTTCTAGCAACTTTCGGAAAGAGATTCAATGCAGATTCAAAAAGCAAATGCAAGCCTTTCCGTGGTCAGCGAAATGAACGGCAGTTTGAGACCGATAGACAGTGTTTGATGCGCCGTTTACGATTGGTTGCGGTCAATATTCACAGCAAAAGAACGAAGATAGAGGTTTCATGGCCATGATTCATCAGCCGGATCGAAGCAAATTTGGTTCACTTAAATGAGGATACCAAGCTGCCTTACATACACGACCTGATCCAACAAAAATTGGAAGGGCCAGAAAAAGGCACGCTCAGTTCCACCGATCTCGAATTCCATCACAACGAGTACGTGAGACTGACTACGGAGCTTGAACAAGCTTACGCGGACTCAACACTTCCGATGGCTCCAACAGCTCGCGACTCACTGAATGATCTCTTGGTCCGTCTTCGACTGGCGCCTACTACTAGCTAAACATGCAGTTAGTCACCACGTTTGCGACGTTTAGTTGATTTCGCTTTCAGGGCGTTTGGCTAGATGCAACTGCAGATAGTTGGCTCGCTCGATGTTGCGATCGGTTACGCTAAGCTTGTGGCCGCAAAGTTTTTGCAGGTGAGCTGGTTGGGTATGGATAAACAACTTGTTCACCGTCGGTATCTTGACGTCACTGATCAGCCCTAGGTTGACACCCATCCGGACCTTGCTCAAGTAGTGCATGGTTTCTTCGCTGCTGATTTTTTTGGCGGTGCAAAGGATTCCTAATGCTCGACTGACGTTGTCGTGGAGATCTTGTCGGCTTTCGTTTACGAGGAATTCCCGTGCCTTTCTTTCGTAGTCGATGAGGCGAGGAACGACTTCGCGGACTTTCGCAACGAGAGCCAACTCGTTTTTGCCGAGGGTTGTTTGATTGCTGATTTGATAAAAGTCCCCCATAAACTGGGAGCCTTCACCGAAGAGCCCGCGGACTGCGACGTTGATTTTGTTGAGTGCGCGAAAAACTTTGTCAATCTGCTTGGTCGCTACCAACGCAGGCAAATGCAACATCACGCTGACTCGTAATCCTGTTCCAACGTTGGTTGGGCATGCGGTCAAGTAACCTAGGCGTTTGTTAAACGAGTAAGTCAACTTGCTTTCGAGCTGGTTGTCCAACTGGTCCATGCGTTGCCACGCGGCTTCGAGGTCGAGCCCGCTCTGCATGACTTGCAGCCGAAGGTGGTCTTCTTCGTTTACCATGATGCTGAAGCGTTCATGAGGATCGAGGATAACCGCTCGCGCCCCCTGGCTTTCGCTGAGCTCGTGGCTGATCAGCTGACGCTCCATCAGGAATTGGCGATCCAGGTCTCCGAGTTTAGCGACGTCCACGTATTCGGTATCGGCGGAAAGCGGCAGCGAGTCCAAAGCTCGGTGAACGGACGTGGCGATTGCGACGCGGTCCTTTGGAGTGCATTTGCGAATGAACGGAAACTCGGACAGATTCCGAGCCAGTCGAATTCGGCTGCTCATCACAATGTCCGATTCAGGGCCTTGGCCGCGCATCCACTCGCTGCTTTGGTTGGCTAGTTCCTCAAGTTTCACGATCGGTGTTTTCGTTGGAGTGCGGTGCGAGTTTCAAACTCGATCAAACAAGAAATCAAATCGTCGGGCAAAAAGTCAAACAATCGGTGTGTCCGATTGAAAATCATCGCCCAAATCTTCCAGAGCGTCTTTGCTCCAGGAAGATTCATTTCCGGATTCTACCTCGGATATCTTATCGCGCAACCGACTAGCCGTTTCGTAGTCTTCTTTTTCAACGGCTTCTTTCATCTCCACCTTGAGCTGCATTATGCGATGCTGTCGTTCTGGCGAGCCGGATTGGTTGGACGGTTCTTTGCCCACATGTTGCAGAGAACCGTGAATATTGACAAGCAGTGGCTGCAAATCATCCTCAAAGGCGATGTAATCGTAGGCGCAGCCAAGCCGACCAAATTTACGGAAATCGGCGAAAGTAATTCCGCAGATTGGACACGTTTTTTTGTCTGCGGTAGCCAGTTCCTCGGCCGCATTTTTGATTTTCAGTTGCTTTGCCAACATACTGGAGAGAGCCGAAGCCGGCGTAGCAGACCCCTCATTGGACAAAAACGTCCTGGCATGCTCCTCGCAAAGGTGGAGAACGCTTGGTCCGTTCGGTTCGGTCAGTTCCGTGATATGGAACGTCGCTGGTTTTTCGCAATGTTGACACTTCATCTTGGAATTCTCTCGCGTGCTGGTTCGCGGTAAACTGGATCACTGGTAGTATATGCATGATAAGCCGATCCGGCGATGCGGTGGCGGCAACGATTCTCGTGTGATTGAAAGCTAACTCCTTCGGATGAGTGCATTTCCAAGTTTTGAAACATACCAGTCGCTCTCTCGCGAATTCGACTTGGTTCCAGTCTATCGACGCCTTTTGAGCGACCATTTAACCCCGGTTTCCGCATTCCGGCTGCTTGATGACGGGCACAGTCCTGCCTGCTTGTTCGAAAGCGTGATCGGGGGCGAGAAAATTGGCCGCTATAGTTTTATAGCAATTGGCCCCCGTTCGCGGGTGGTCGCCTTTCGAAATGAAGTGGAATGGCACCATAACGGACAGGTCGTTCGGCAATCGGTTTCCGACCCCTTGGCTTTCCTGCGAGAAAAGCTGGGGAATTTGTCGGTTGCCACTTTGCCCGATCTACCTCCTTTTGTTGGAGGCGCCATCGGCTATGCAGCTTATGATGTCGTTCGCTACGTAGAAAAGCTTCCGAATTCACCTGACGACGATCGAAATCTGCCTGATCTCGATTTCGGTTTTTACGATTTGATGGTCGTTTTTGACAATGTCAACAAAACCGTCATGGTCTTAAGCTTGGTCCCAAGTTCGTCGGCCGGTGATGACCGTACCGCTTACGACAACGCAGTCCGTCGGATCAACGAAGTCACCGATCAGATGAATCGGCCCATTCCAGCCCTGGCGGCCTCGGATATTGTGCTTGGCCGAACACCGACCATTCGCCCGAAATCCAATTTCACGCAAACCGAGTTCGAATCCGCCGTTTTGAAGTGCCGAGAGTACATTCAAGCAGGCGACATCTTTCAGGTCGTGCTCAGCCAACGCTTTGAAATCGAGTGCGACTGCGAGCCTTTGGAAGTCTACCGTTCCTTAAGGGTTATCAATCCGAGCCCCTTCATGTTTTTGGTCCGAACTCCCCATTGCACGTTGGTGGGGAGTAGTCCCGAAGTCATGTCGCGGGTGGTCGATCGCGTGGCGACGGTTCGTCCGTTGGCAGGCACACGTCCGCGAGGGAAAACCGCAGAAGAAGACGATCGGCTTGCACGCGAATTGCTGGCCGACCCAAAGGAGCGAGCCGAGCACGTAATGCTCGTCGACTTAGGACGCAACGATATCGGTCGAGTGGCCAAGTTCGGGTCCGTGCGATTGAGCGATTTAATGGTGGTCGAACATTATTCGCACGTGATGCATATTTCGTCGAACGTAACCGGAGTCCTGCGTGACGACATGGATGCGATGGACGCATTCAAAGCCTGCTTGCCCGCCGGGACAGTTAGTGGAGCACCAAAAGTTCGTGCGATGGAAATCATCGACGAATTGGAGCCAACTCGACGTGGCCCTTATGCTGGAGCCGTGGGCTATTTCGACTACCGCGGCAACATGGACACTTGCATTACCCTTCGCACCATGGTGATATGCAATGGCAAGATCTACATCCAAGCAGGTGCGGGCTTGGTAGCGGATAGCGATTCCGCGAGCGAGTACCAAGAAACGGTCAACAAGGCAAAAGCCTTGCTTAGCGCCGTTGAGGCGACGATTACGCGCGTCGGGCCTAAGTAACGGCGCCACGGACCAGTGCCGTTTTCTCGGCCAAGAGTCGTTTCCCGATATAGTCGTTTAACAGTCAGCCGAAGGCGTACTTGGCTTCTTTGTCAGCACGCCGTCTCGCTTTCTCAGTTTTATTTTCACGGGCCCCCGACGAGCTCGTCTCGTCGGAGCCTAAGGTTCGCGGCTAGATCGGATCACATTCCGGAACTGTGGCGGCATTTTGTTTCAACTCGGGCGTAGAACTCGCATCAACGTTTCTTCTTCTTGTTACCGCGTTCAGGTGGCGGAGACGATGGTCGCTTGGGTTTGTCGCCGTCCGATGGATTCGTTTCGGCCTTCTTCCCGAACCAATTCGGGAACAAGTCGGCAAGCGTTTCGGGTGGCTTGGTCGCCTTCATTTTGGGCCTATCGCCATTGGATGACGACGATGCTGCACGCTGCGGTTGTTGTGGTGTTCCCGACTTGGCCAAGGTCGAGAGAATTTCATTTACTACATTGTCTGGCAGATTCCCGCCGCCACCACCACCGACGCCAGTGCCTGCACCACCGTTCGACTTCGGCGTAAATTTCTTGATTAAGAACCTTTCGATCAGAGACCAAGTGGATGACGTAATAAAGTAGATACATAGTCCGGCAGGAACTTTAAAGAATAGCACCCCCATCATGATCGTCATGACCATCATCATTTGTTGTGCCACACGAGTTTGCTCGTCCGTAGCCTTGGGCATCAGCACCTTTTGCTGGATGATGAACAACGTAATCGTCAGGATGGGCAAAACATTGAGGTACGGACCAAACCAGCCGGAGCCTCGGCCAGCGATCAATTCCGGCATCCACGAATGCCAGTCCAAAAACATGTCAGGACCAGCTAGATTCGAACACCAATCCGAACCAGCAAACAACGATTGCTGTCGAAGCCCAACGTCAACCGAAACGCATCGATACAAGCCAATTACGATTGGCAATTGAATCAATGCTGGTAAGCAGCCAGCAAACTGGTTAATACCCGCTTTCTTCAGCAGCATTTGCTGAGCGGCCATCATCTTGCGAGGATCGTCTTTTAGCGCTTCTTTGAGCTTGGCAATTTGAGGTTGCACGGATTGCATCTTTTGAGCATTGAGCGCCATCATGCGGCTTACCGGGAACATGCAGGAACGAACCAGCACAGTCAACATGATGATCGCAACACCAAAGTTACTGGTTAGCCAAAAGAAAAAATGAAGAATGTACCGAAGGAGTTTGGCGAAGAAGGTAAAGATATCCCAGCCGTAGTAAAGCGATTTTTCAAGCTTGTAAGCCAAGAGAAGTTCTGGCTCCTTGGGGCCAGCGAATATCTGATAAGCTTGTTTCCATTCTCCCTTGGGCGCAATCTTGGCCGAATCGGATTCAAACCAGAAGCCGACATTAGCCGCTTGTTGCTTGGACGATGGCAGTTTATTGGCATCGGCATAGTCCGAGTTAAGTACGACCGCTTTGGCCCGTTTTAGATTTTGCATCGATGTCGGTTCATTCGGGCTGGCCAACATTGCTGCGGTAAACGTTTGCGTGTCCAAGCCGATGTAATTGATGTTTCGCATGGCGGCTCCGTGAGCTGGCCCAAACAAGAGCATCTCAGGATCGGCAGGGAAACTAGTTGCATTGGAGACAATCGTTCGCGTGGTTTTCAAAGCGTGGCTTTCTATTCCGTCGCTGATGATCACGTCGCGGGCGCCTGCAGCGCTGAAAAAGAACGGGGATATCTTGGTTGGGTACCACCAGCCTTCCAGCGAAATGCCATTTAGGCCCTCCTGGCGAATCGCTACGGTGTGCATCTCGTCGTCGAGGTTGCGAACGATAACAGTGAGCTCCAAGTGATGCGCTCGCGTGCTTGGATCGTTTCGCCCTTGAACCAGTTTGGCAGGCAACAATCGATACTGCTTGACCAGTTCCAGATTTGCTTTGCTTCCAGCCAGTTTCAAATAGGATCGAAGCGGCATCGAGAATTCGATTCCCATCCCTTCGTCCATGTCGAGTTGCTTGTGGTTCCATCGACCTTTGAGGGTATTCTCAAGACCGAGGATCGAGTGTTCCCCCTCTTCGATTGAGATTTGGTCGATTGCAGCGATTGTGGTGGCACAGGATGCAACGGGATCGTTCCCTTTAACTTGTTCGTCTTTAAAGTCATCTTCAGCACGCAATTCGTCCAATGGCTTTTCCATTAACGTGCAAGTAAACGTCAATTCGGTTCCCGCAGGAGCGACACCCATCACCGGCGCATCATTTTGTTTTGGTTTGCCGTCCGCGACGGTCTCTTCGCTAGCTGGTTTCTCTGCCGCAGGTACGGTTTCAGTCGACTTGACGTCAGCGGTTGCAGGTCGCAATATCTTTAGTTCGATGCTCTTTCCGGCTTGTTTGCTAAGTCGTTTGTCCCATTTGTAGATGGAGGGAAATCCGCTGAGGGAATCCCAGCCGACGATTTGATCTCCTGGCTGGAGGCCGACCAAGTTTGGATTCTGGACGCACTTAGCGATGGCGGCCGGTGAGCCTTTGGGAACAAGATTGATATCCAGCGACGATGGAGATTCGGCTAACGCCAAGTATCCGAGGTAGCCTTCAGGTTCCTTGGCGTGAAGCGATCGGTATTCGAACTTCCCAGGTGTCTTTTGAGCGACCAATTCGATACGCTCGATTGCCGCTCCTTGGTTATCGAATACGACGAGGAGTTGATAGTTGTCCTTTGGATCGTAACTACCTAGTGCGATTCTCTCGCGAGGAGCTTGTTCGGGTAGAACGAACCCAGGTTCTTCTGCTGCCAATCGCTTAGCAGCTTCCTGCGATTCGGCTTTCTTCTTATCTTTCGCGGCCTTCGCGAGTTCCTGTTGTTTTTCCTGCTCCAGTTTGGCGATTTCCCGTTGTCGCTGCATGCTGTTGAACAGCAGGAACATGGAAATACAAATAAGCAGCCATGTAAATAGTTTTCTGTCCACTAACAAGTCGCTCGTTAAAAATAGTTGGAATGCGATTCGAAACTTTGATCGTTTTCAACGTTTCGTTTTCGGGCATCGGGTTACTCGCTTTAAGTCCCGAATTGTCAGCATCTTAGAGCTTTTTGCTAGTGCAATTGAGACGCAGGCTGTTTTTGGAAACCCGAAGCGTAAGCGAGGAATTACCGCCGGGTTCCTCGCTTACGCTTCGGGTTTCCAAATCAAAGCAACCCTCCCTCTGGGCGGGTCCGCCAGAGGCCGGGGAGGGTGGACCGACTTGCTCAATCGCTCTTGGCACTTCACCCTCCCCTCGCTTTGCTCGACCCTCCCAGAGGGAGGGTGACCAATCTCAAGATCGCCCCTGCCCGAGGGAGGGTGAGAAATCTCAGAATCGATACGCCGGATTCTTGGAGTCGAAGTCTTTTTCGGTTAGCCCTACATTGAACTTCAGATCGAGATAGGAGTATTCCTCCAGCAATTCAGGGGGGCCGTTCGGCTTCTTCGGCCAGCCAAAACTGGCGTACTTCAGCGGAATCAACTGCTCCTCGTCGATGTAAATTTGGGCCAAATTGAACTCGAACTCAACGGTTTTGCCTTCGATAACGGCTTTCGGAGAATCATGCACGATTTCCATTAATCGACATTTCCGACCATCAATTTCCGCATTTTCGATAGTTCGAACCGTTGCAGGTCCCATTTGTCGATCCCGTTCCCCTCGTTCGATAAGCTTTCGCAGCAGTTTCTCGATGCCGATTTCGCTAATGGGGTATCGATTGCCGATCATGGCTAATCGGCTCTCTGGCATTAAGTCGACAGAGACCATTCCTAACAGCCCTGCTTCGTGGGCCGTCATTTTGTTATCGTTTCTGCCCTGCACCCAAATCACTTCCCGGCCTGCTTGAGATTTTGGCTCCAAAGATTTCAGATAGGCTGAGACGGGGCGCGCCGGCCCCGTCTCTTGGGTCGCTACCCCATACCTGAGCTTCAATGCCATCTTGCATTCTGGCGTAAGCTTCCCCCCCACGTTTTCACGCTTGACCAACACAGCCGTATAGTCCTGATGCTTTTCAAGATGATTTTTCAAGGCTTTTCGCGCAAAATCCAATAGCGGATCGAGCTCATGAGGCGCCGCGGCCGTCTCGCTTTCCACAGGAGCTTTCAGCACCTCGGGCGCCTTGACCAGGGTTTCTGATGGGGCAAGTGAAACACTTCGCCAAACCAAATACGCCGAAATAGACACGATAGCCAACAGGATCGTCAGCGGGACTAATCGTGTAGCCCAAACTCGGTGCCCTTGTCGAGCCACGGTTGCACCTCTTGCTTGGAAATGGTTCTGGCCAATTGAAAACCTCGGCTAGTTAGCGAAAAGTCTCGATGAATGTGATGCATCACGAGTCCTTTTTCGCAAAGAACCCGGAACCCCTCGAGGAACAGGACCGTCACCTCAGGATTTTGCGGATCGCGAAAGGCAATCGTCTGGGATTCGTCCAATTCAATATAAACCGCCAACATTCGCGAGGGTGCCTCAAAGGCCGCATTCACCGCTTTGAGTTCGATCACTCCACGATCGCGAGCTGCCACAAGAATCGCCTTGGACTCGGAGGACAGCTCTTCCGTTTCGACGGGCTTTGTGGTGCTTAGGTTCACCATGGCGTTGCTGCAAAGCTGCGAAAGTGCTACTAAGACAGGCGCGCCCGCACCGAGTGCATCCCAGCTACCAGTCAGGTAATTGTCCAATGGCTGCAGCTTTGCAACGCTGCGAATTGGCTTTGTGAAGTCTTGATCCATGTCCATTTCGGTGCCACAGGCGGATGATTACGGATTGTCGGCGGTGACAAATAGTCGCATAATCCTACGCATTCCTGTTTTAGAAAACAGTGATGGACAATCTAAATTCACAAGTACAGTTCGAAATTCCTTCTGGAGAGTGTTCAAATGGCCCTGGTTCCGCTTCGCAAAGTCCTCGATCACGCCGCAGAAAACGGATACGGGGTTGCTGCTTTTAACGTCAATAATATGGAGCAGATCCAGTCCATCATGGAAGCGGCTCAGGAAACCAACTCCCCCGTTATTATCCAGGCCTCCCGTGGTGCGCGAACTTATTCACAGGACGCATATCTTCGCCATTTGATGTTGGCTGCTGTAGAACTGTATCCCAATATTCCGATCGTCATGCACCAGGACCACGGCAACTCCCCTGCAACTTGCCTCTCTGCAATCGAAAACGGATTCACTTCCGTGATGATGGACGGATCGCTCAAAGAAGATGGCAAAACGCCGGCTCCTTACGAATACAACGTTGCTGTTACCAAAGAAGTCGTGAAGCTCGCGCACGCTCGCAATGTTTCCGTCGAAGGTGAATTGGGCTGCTTGGGCTCGCTCGAAACCGGCGGTGGCGAAGCAGAGGACGGCCACGGTGCCGAAGGCGTTCTGAGCCACGATCAGTTGCTTACCGACCCAGAAGAGGCAGCACGCTTCGTCGCGGAAACCAAAGTGGACGCGCTCGCGGTCGCGATCGGTACAAGCCACGGTGCTTACAAGTTCACACGCAAGCCGGACGGCGAAGTCTTGGCGATGTCGAGAATCGAAGCCATTCACAAATTGATCCCAAATACGCACTTGGTCATGCACGGCAGCAGCAGCGTCCCGCAAGAACTGCAAGACATCATCAACAAGTTCGGTGGCAAGATGAAACAAACTTGGGGTGTGCCTGTCGAAGAAATCCAACGCGGTATCAAGAGCGGCGTGCGAAAGATCAACGTCGATACCGATTGCCGCATGGCCATCACCGGTGCCGTCCGCAAGGTCTTGTGGGAAAACCCAGACAAGTTTGATCCACGCGATTACTTGAAACCAGCCCGAACCGCGATGAAGCAAGTCTGCATGGACCGAATGATTTCGTTCGGCCAAGCTGGCAACGCAAGTAAGATTAAGTAGTTAAAGAGTTTGCCCTGTCAATTCGTTTGAAAACTTATGGGAGGGCGAGGCTCCAACCGACCTAGGGGCTTGTTGATTTAGTCGTTTAACAGTCAGCCGTAGGCGTACTGTCAAAGATAGTTACGTACGCCTCCGGCTGACTGTTAAACGAAATGCATTTGCGCAATAGCTAAATAAAAAAGCCCTTAGATCAATGGCTCGGCAGGAGCCTCGCCCTCCCAAGCAACAAATTGGCTGAGAAAAACTAGCCAAAGTTCGTAATCCTCTCCCACAAAAGGAACTTCGACTCATGCGTAGATTTCAAGTCTGGCGCTGTGCCTCCCTCTCACTCATTCTTGGATTTGGGTTACTGATCGGAACGGTGGTCTCCCAGGACTTCCCGGGTGCGGGCAAGGTTACGAAGGTTCATGGTGGTTTCAAGTTTACTGAGGGGCCTGCAACCAACGGCAAGCACCTCTATTTCACCGATATCCCAAACGATCGGATCATGCGAACGGATCTCAAGGGCAACCTCGAGATTTTTATGGAGGCCTGTGGCCATTGCAATGGCTTGATGTTCGATGGCAACGGCAAACTCATCGGTTGCCGAATGGATGGCGAACTTATCTCAATCGATACCGATTCCAAGCAAGTAAAGTCACTGTCGTCGAAATACAAGGATGTCCGTTTCAATGCCTGCAACGATTTGGTAGTCGATAAGATCGGAGGCATCTACTTCTCCGATCCTCGATACAGTGCCCCTGAACCTTGGCCTCAAGGCAAAGAAGCGTTTTACTACCGCTCGAACAAAGGCGAAGTGACTCGTTTGGGAGACGATATCGCGGCCCCAAACGGGATTATCCTATCGCCCGACGAATCGACACTTTATGTCGTACCGAGCATGCAGAAGCAAGTGTTTGCGTACACGGTCAAGTCGCCTGGCGTCATCGAGGGCAAACGTGTTCTCTACGAAATCAAGCAGCCTGCCATGAAGGAAAACTCGGGCGGAGACGGACTATCAATCGATGTGCAAGGGAATCTCTATTTGACGACCGACTTGGGAATTCAAATCGTTTCGCCTCAAGGGAAACTACTTGGCATCGTTTCTATTCCAGAGCAACCGGCCAACTGTTCCTTTGGCGGCAAAGAGATGAAGACATTGTTTGCAACATCCAGGACGGGACTTTACTCCGTCGATATGCCGATTGCTGGACACGTGTTTTCCGGCAAAGTCGAATAGTTTTTGAACTACTCGGTGCTTGCCCACACGTCCAAGGTCACTCTCGGCAAGAGTGACCCACCGCGGGTCACACCTGCCGGGTGTGACCTATGCCAACCAATCCATCCCCTTTGGAGTCCACAATGTCCTTCCTAAACGCAATCCTTCTCAAGTCGACGCCTCTTGCATTATTATGCTGTCTAGGCTGCTCCTTCACGGGCCATGACAGTCTTGCCTTGGCAACTGAGAAGCTTGAGGTTGGGGCGGTCGCTCCCAAACTCAACATTGAACATTGGGTGCAGGATGGAAAAGGAAAATTCCCGAAGGTAACAAGCTTTGAACCAGGAAAGGTTTACGTAGTCGAGTTTTGGGCGACAACTTGCGGCCCCTGCGTTCAGAGTATGCCACACCTCGCCGAGATACAGACCAAGTATGCGGACAAAGGGCTTCAGATTGTTAGTATCAGCAGTGAGCCATTGACTGTTGTCAAGGATTTCCTAAAGAGAGAGATTGCTGACGAAGCTGGAGAGCGAAAAAAAGTCAGTGAAGTAACCAGCGCCTATTGCTTGACCACCGACCCCGATGGTTCGAGCGACAAGGACTACATGTTAGCCGCAGAGCAGGATGGCATTCCATGCGCGTTTATTGTTGGGAAGGACGCAAAGATCGAATGGATCGGTCATCCGATGGGGATGGAAGAGATACTTGAAGAGGTCCTCGAAGGCAAATGGGATCGGGAAAAATACATTGCGGAACAAAAACTGATCGAAGAGATCCAACGGGTTGTCGGAGGACTTACGCGACAAAAGAAGTATCCACAAGCGTTGGTCGCGATCGATGGTTATATCGCGAAAGTCGCCGACCCACGGCTAAAGTTCGGGCTCTACAAGTCCAAGATCGATGTGCTCGTACGAACAGGGGCCAGCGAAAAAGACTTAATGAAGTCCTATGAGGAGTTGTTTGCCAGTTGCGCAGACGAACCGCTTTTTGTTCAAGATGTGGCTTGGTCAGCCTACGAATACTTTGTCGAAGAAAAGATCAAGAGCAAGCCTATCCTCAACATGTCGATTGCTGCCGTGGAGAAGGCATCGTCGAAAGTAGAGGGAATGAATAAAGCGAATCTTTTTGACACAATCGGCCGCATGCACTTTGCAGCTGGCGAGTTGGAGCCTGCGATCGCTGCCCAAAAACAGGCCGTCCAATTCTCGGATGGTAGTGACCAAGGATCGTTTAAGGAGTTTCTGACGGAGCTTCAAGCTGAAGCCAAAAAAGCGAAAAAGTAATGTCGCTCACGCAAACGCCGATTCCCATCGCGGTATTGATTTCGGGTGGCGGCACCACTCTCAAAAATCTGATCGAGCTTCGAGACCGAGGTGAGCTTGCGGTGGACTTCCGATTGGTCGTGAGTTCAAAGAAGGACGCTGGTGGGCTCGCGTTTGCGGAGGCCGCATCGATTCCTTGCTTGATTGCTCCAAAACGAAAAACGCAAACTGCCGAGGAGCATTCAGAAAGTATCTTCGGCCCGATTCGTCAGTCCGGTGCGAAGCTTGTTGTCATGGGAGGGTACCTGCAACACGTCTTGATCCCGGCTGACTTCGAGAACCGAGTCATCAATATCCATCCGTCGCTCATACCCTCCTTTTCGGGAAAAGGAATGTACGGCTTGAGAGTGCATCAGGCGGCCATTGATTTTGGGGTCAAAGTTTCTGGATGTACGGTGCATTTCGTAGACAATGAGTACGATCACGGACCCATTATCTTGCAGCGAACTTGTGATGTGCTCGAATCCGACTCGGCGGAATCGCTTCAAAAGCGAGTTTTTGAGCTAGAGTGTCTGGCCTTGCCAGCTGCGATTCGCTCGTTGAGTGATCAGTTGAATGCGTAACACGCTACCTTCGCAGAGAGAAGGGCGACATTGTCGCTCGTCGCTCCGCGACGATTGCGAACACGCGAAGATGCTCTGGAACTCGCCGATCAGCTTAACGGAGTCCAATAACACTCTGTTGCATCGAAAAGGGGGAATCGCTCCGCTTTCGTTCTGAGACGCTCTTTCTGTGAATGACTTCCGGGATTTCGAATCACCCCTTCTTCCGAGAGGGTGACAGAACCAAGCCCTAAAAATCTAGGGATCTCTTGCACAAACTTCACCATTCTTCCAGTTGCGGTTTACCCTCGCACGAAGCTATACTTGATTGTCAGTGCGGTAAAATTTGCGGCACTGGAACCCTAACTCTTCCTTGCACTCCCCCCTCCTCATTTGCCTTTTCTCGTTGGAAACTTCGCGCTCGTGCGAATGGGAAAACGACTTAGGCGATCCTTTTCATCGCCCTACCATTATGACCGGTCAAAATGATGATGCAGCTCGCCCAAGCGGCGAGACGCGCGCTAGACCTCACTTCAAACGAGAGGAGAATTTATCCATCTCGGAAGAGCTGTTCAAAGAACAGCGTAATTCTGGCGCGACACCACTACCCACCGAAAAACGCGAGTCGCTCGATTTCGCCACGCTTCAGCAAATGCCCCACGAGGAGCTCGTGGCAGTAGCGGCTGTGGAAAAGATTGTTGACGCTGAGCATCTAGACCGACAAGAACTCGTCTTTCAAGTTCTCAAGGCCCGAATGCTCTCCTCTGGTATTTTGTACGGTGAGGGGACTTTGGAAATCCTCTCGGACGGTTTCGGGTTCCTCAGGTCATCCAGTCATCACTATGTTTCGTGTCCTGACGACATCTACATTTCGCCATCACAGATTCGTCGTTTTAGTCTAACCACCGGCATGACGATTTCCGGGCAAGTGCGACCACCGAAGGAAAACGAACGCTACTTTGCGCTGCTGCGAGTCGAAGCCATCAATCATCGCAATCCGAATGTGGTGCGTTCACGCAAGCCATTCGATTCGTTGACTCCGCTCCATCCAAAGGTTCGCATCGTTTTGGAAACGACGCCTGACATCGTCGAAACTAGGGTCATCGATCTCATTGCTCCACTCGGGTTTGGGCAACGCGGACTGATTGTTTCACCTCCGAGATCGGGCAAGACCATTTTGTTGCAGAAGATGGCCAAGGCTGTTCTCAAGAACTATCCCGCAGCTTACGTCATTATGCTGTTGATCGACGAGCGACCTGAGGAAGTCACCGACATGATGCGGGAGGTGCGAGGACCAAAGTGTGAAGTCATCAGCAGTACGTTTGATGAACCGGCGTCAAGGCATATTCAAGTCAGCCAGATGGTTCTCGAAAAAGCCAAGCGTTTGGTCGAAGACGGCATCGACGTGGTCATCTTCTTGGACTCGATCACGAGATTAGCCCGCGCTTGGAATGGGGAATGCGTGCAGTCCGGGAAGTTGCTAACGGGTGGACTCGACTCCAATGCAATGCAGAAGCCCAAGTCTTTCTTTGGGGCTGCCAGGAAGATGGAAGAAGGTGGCTCGCTGACCATCATTGCAACAGCTTTGGTAGGCACTGGAAGCAAGATGGACGACGTCATTTTCGAAGAGTTCAAAGGAACTGGCAACCTTGAGATCGTCTTGGATCGCTCGATGGTAGATCGGCGAATTTGGCCTGCCATCAACATCAATCAATCCGGGACACGTCGCGAAGAGGCACTTCTCGATCCAGGTGAGTACCAACGAATTTCGACTTTGCGAAAAACGCTGGCAGAAGTCAATCCTCCCGATGCGATGGAAATGCTGGTACAGAAGTTAACCAAAACGAAATCGAATACCGAGTTCCTACTTGGAATTCGCCACGCGTAAGTGAATTCCTGCCTAGCACAACGCGCAAGCTAGTGAATTGGACAGTAAATTCACTAGCTTGCGCGTCGTGCTAGGTATATTGGAACCTGCCGCTCGCCTTAGAACCCAGTTGCCATTAGCGCGACCCGATAACGATTCCAACATCCCATAGGGAAATTATGCCAATAGAAGTACAGCCTAGCCCTTCCGCCGCTCCTAACCCCGGCGCTCCATCCGTGATCGCTATTGTCGTCTCGGAATACAACGACAACATTACTGGCAAACTCTGCAAGGCGGCTGTGCAAACATTGTTGGATGGCGGTATCAAGGACGAGGATATTCACGTCGTCAAGGTGCCGGGCGCGTGGGAGTTAACCTTCGCAACTCAGTTGGTGATCAAGAAGCCGTCCTGCAGAGGAGTGATCACTTTGGGGGCCGTAATCAAGGGCGAAACGACGCACGATCAGCATCTCAATCGAGCCGTTAGCATGGGGCTGATGCAGCTGTCTCTGGAACACAACAAGCCGGTGGCCTTGGGGTTGTTGACGGTCAATTCTTTGGAGCAAGCGATTCAAAGAAGCGGTGGAAACGTCGGTAACAAAGGTGAGGAAGCGGCAAGTGCATTGCTCGCATGTCTCAAGTTAGCTAACACAATTCAATGGTAAGCATCTGGGAACAAGTCTTGAAGTGAAATTGACAATGAACCGTACTGCGTAAGTCATTACTCACATCTCGTTTCAATCTAGAAATCGAGTTCCTTTGAAATTAAACGAAAACGATGCGATTTTCTCCCCCTCGCCCCGTTTCGGGGAGAGGGGGCCGGGGGGGGGGTGAGGGGTCGAATTGTCGAGAACAAGTCTCCGGTTCAGTGACATGTTCAGACCTTTTGAGCAAGGCATGACATTGCGACCGAAACCAAAAGTCCAATCAAAACACAGTGCAAAACCCCTCACCCCCAGCCCCACTCCCCAAAAAGCTAAAGCTGTGAAGCATTTCAGGACGGCTGGGGCTTGCCCCACCCTCCGCAGCGTTGGTGTTGTAGATTAAAGTCGCCCGATCGCATTCCACCGGATTAGTCGCACCCCCCATG